>NZ_AZEQ01000043.1 GCF_001436025.1 Limosilactobacillus mucosae DSM 13345
GCATCGACATAGTTAATCGTCCGCTTTACTGTTTCAGTCAAATCATCCTTAGCAACGCCATTTGGATATTCCGCGTTGCCCTTAGGATTGATCGGCTGACCTGGCGTGGCTGGATCTTCCGGCGTGATCGTCTTGGTGGCGTGCTTTAGATGAACCACGAAATCATTGCCAACTTTTTCGTAGACCTGGCTGCCATCAGTAAAGTCGTTGGAAACCAGTTCGTAGCCGAGGTCCTGGTAGTTCTTGATCTTGTCGGCCGTGGTGTAGTTGATCTTAGTACCAACCTCACCCGCTGGCAGTGTTCCTTGATCCAGCGTTGCGTTCGTAGTGTCATCGACATACTTGATCGTACCAGAGACGACTTGAACGTATGGTACCTTCGTGTCTTCACCAGGACCGTTTGGCGTAATTGAATCACCCGGCTGATTATCTTTTGGTTTCCAGCCATCAATGTTTGGCACGGTTGGATTCAAGACTTTGGTTGGGTCATCTGGATCAGTCGTGTACGTCGGCGTGTCCGCACCTGGAATTGGCGTACCGTTTTCATCTACTGGAATCAGCTTGCCATTTGGCGTGTAGGTTACCGTTTCTTCCACGTTTGGATTATCAGGCGTTGCCGTCAAACCACCAGCAACCTTCTTGTCGGCATGGTAGCCGTCAACGACTGGTGTGTCAACCGTATCAAATGTCTTGGTACCTTCCCAGTCACTCGTTGAGAACACCTTACCAGTTACCTTGTCAATCGTCACCGTCCGCGTGAAGGCATCCTTCTGGGTTTGAGGCTTGTCAGCTGGCGTCTTGTCACCGGCACCAACGTAGTGAATCGTTTGGGTGGCATCCTTGACTAAGTTTTTGCGGTCAGCTTCCGTTGGGTAAACTGGGCTGTTCGGATCGTTAGGATTGATTGGCTGACCTGGCGTGGCTGGATTTGGATCGTTAGGCGTAATCGTTTGCGTCTTGTGCTTCAAGCGAACCACAAAATCATTGCCAGTCTTTTCGTAGACTTGGCTGCCATCAGTGAAGTCGTTGGATACCAGCTCGTAGCCTTGATTTTCATAGCCCTTGATCTTGTCTTTAGTAGTGTAGTTGATCAAAGAGCCAATCTCACCACTTGGCAAAGGATCGCTGTCAAGTTCTACTCCGGTTGTGTCATCAACATACTTGATCGTTCCTGATACTTGATTATTGCTGTAAGTTACGGTAACCGTCGTGTCGTCTTGATCTGGCGTAACGACCTGTGATGAAACGTTAGCAATATCAACGTTGTCATAGCCTACTGAACTTGGATCTGCCGATTTAACGGCTACCAGCGTCTGTGTAGCCGGCTGCCATGCCCGATCAGCGCTTTCCGTGTCAGCTTTGCCATCGTTATTGGTGTCGTAACCCAGAATATTACCGGTAACCTTATCAATAACTACGGCGCGTTTAAACGTTACGGTTTGAACGTAGGAGCTGGTACCATCTGGCGCACCCTTAACTGGATTACCCTTAGCATCGACATAGTTAATCGTCCGTTTTACCGTCTCTGTTAAATCATTCTTAGTAACGCCATCTGGATAAGTAACGTCACCTTTAGGGTTGATTGGATCGCCTGGCGTGGCTGGATTTTCTGGCGTAATCGTCTTAGTGGCGTGCTTTAAATGAACGATGAAATCATTGCCTTCCTTGGCGTAGGTCTGCGTCCCATCGCTAAAGTCGTTAGAAACCAGTTCGTAGCCCAGATCTTGGTAATTCTTGATCTTATCTTTAGTAGTGTACTTGATCTTAGTACCAACCTCACCTTCTGGCAAAGTCTTTTCATCTAAAAGAGTACCAGTCGTATCGTCAACGTATTGAATCGTACCGGCAACTACCATTGGATCATTGCTGTAGACGACTTGTTCAACAATATCGCTGTCGCCTGGTTCGACGCCATAAACATTGACTTTTTCCCGATCAACATGGTCAAAACCGACTTCAGCTGGCTTCTTTGACTCAACTTCATCAAATTCTCCATGCAGAGGCGTCCAGGCCCGATCACCACTCTCAGTATCAACCTTGCCATCATTGTCAGTATCATAGCCCAGAATCTTGCCAGTAACCTTATCAACGATCGCGGTCCGTTCAAACGTTACGGTCTGGGTGATCGTCTCCTCACCGTTGGGCCCACCTTTAACCGGGTTGCCTTTAGCATCGACATAGTTAATCGTTCGGGTAACCGTGTCAGTCAAGTCATCCTTGGCAACGCCATCTGGATAATTAACATCGCCCTTAGGATTGATTGGTTTACCTGGCGTGCCCGGATTAGTTGGCGTAACTGGCGTCGTTTGGTGACCATAGTATACCTTTTCCGTCACGTTAGTCGTGTTGCCATCAACCGTCACTGCAGCTACAGAAGCGCGATCAGGAGCCGTGTAGCCGTAGTCGGAAAGGTCAGCAGAGTCTTGCTGCGTCCAGGTCTGAGCATCAGCTTTCCAACTGTCATCGATCGTGTAGCTGGAACCATTAGCTGAAACGGTACCGTAGCCGATAAAGTTGCCTTGGTCGTCGTAGATCTTGTTGCGTTTCAAGGTTGCCGTCTGTGTAACCGTGCTTTCCAGATTGGTTGGAATTTGTTCACCAGTTACACTGTCGTAGTATTCGATCGTCCGCGTAACGTCCTTGGTTTCAGCGTCCGTGCCCGTGTGATAAGTTACCTGTTCATAAACAAAGTAGACGTCATTAACGGTGTTGGAATTGATTGTTCCTGTAGCATCAGATGGCGTTGTATTATATGTAAAGCCATTAATCGTAGTTGTACCAGCTTTTCCTAATGATTTGTCGGTTTTGACATAACGATAGGTCTTGCCATTAACAGTGATAGTCGTTGGACGATATTCTGATCCAGATACGTTATATGTAGTATTTTTCCCGGAATTCTCATAGGCTGCAGCTGGGGCTTGAATTGCCGTACCATCGCTGGTTACGTAGTTGATACGGACCTGGCCTTGCGGAGCATAGTAGTAGTTAGCAGGTTCTTGACCAGGAACTAACCGATTATATAAACCGAATGCAGTGAGATAACCACCGTACCCTTCCAGTTGATCTTCAGTAAAGCCAGCATCAGTCAGATATTTAACCCCAATTGGTTTACTTCCATCTTGTGGCAGAGTGTAAAGCAAGAATGCACCATTCGGATGTGCGCTACCCGCATCATAGTTACCCTCAGTAGAATATCCACCGCCTGGAGCTACTGGTTCAGTAGATAAAATAGTTTTCCAAACGTTTTCATCGGCAATGTCATCGATACTTGCACCTAATTTAGCCACCTTGAGAACAATTTTTGCTGTCCCATCAGTATTCGTAACAACATTAACTCTTGCAATTTGTAGCGTATTAGATAATTGCTTTTGGATTGAAACAATTATGTCACCAACATTGTATGAACTAGACAAAGTACCAGTTGTCTTAGATGGTGAACTAATCAAGTCGTAGCCTTTAAAAGTTCTTTGATCTGAAACGGTGTAAGTATAACCTTGACGACCAGTTTCTTCATATTCTGCCAAAATTGTTTCATTTCCAGCAGCATCCTTTGCAATGTATTCCGTCTTAATAGTACTTGCACTAGGGTAATTGAGGTGCACTACTGAAGCTGGTGCACTGCCAACGCTGCCATCCGCACTATAAACAACCTTCGCAGACTGGGTACCACGATTGGTATTGATATCAATTGTCTTAGTAGTAACCCCATTTACCGTAGTCACATTATACGTCAACAAATAATGATACGTTATCCCATCACTACCCACATTTGAAAGCTTATCTACTTCCACAGTACCTAATTCAGGGGTCAGTGAGCTTTCCCAAATTACTTGATCGGTATTCCCATCAACTACTTGAGCAAAAACCGTTTCATCATATTTACCATTAGTAGCAGTTGAGCTGGTTGAAAAACGCAAATAATACTTTGTACTATGCGTATCATTGTAAGTATCATTATTCTGGGAACCAGTATTGTCAGCGACAAAGTCTCCACCTAAGCTGACAATCCCAAACGTGTAGCGACCTTTTGTCGGGTCAGCCTTATAGCCACTAGGAATCTGTGATGAGTTATCAAGTACCAGGCTTGCTCCGTTGGCATTGCTCATCCCTGGCGTAACATCACTATCAGTCAGGCCTTTAGTCTTACCTTCGTCAGTAATCTTCCCTCCTGCAGATATCGCATCATCACTGGTTGTTTGGCTATTGGCAGTCGTAGCAGCTGAAGCTTCAGCAGTTGCAATAGAAGCATTCGTTTCAGCTGTTGGAGTCGCGGTTACAGTTGCTTTTACCGCCGTTTTACTCTGAGCTGCTGTCGACGTGGCTGGAGTCGATGTTTTGGTAGTATCCGTGGTTGTGTCACTTGCAGCCGTTGCTGAATTTGTAGCTGCTTGGCTGGTAGCCGTCGTGGAACTCGAAGTAGCCTGACTGGCAGTCGCAGCACTTTCACTGGCAGCTGCCTGAGAACCGGTACTGCTTAACGCTACTTGACTGGCATTTAAATCCGTCGTCGCGCTGGCGGTCTTTGCCTCAGTACCAGTACTTGTAGTATCGGTAGTGGTATCGGCCGACGCTTGACTATTCCCCATAAACAGCAAGGTCCCCAATAATACTGAAACCGTACCAATGCTTAATTTGCGCAAACCAAAGCGTTGAGCTTGATTGGCGATTTTTTTCTTTTTTAAATATGTATTGTTTTTGGAAAGCATTAAGATCCCTCCCACAAATTAAAAATCTCAAAATCCAATTAATTTCTAAAGCATGCCCTTCAGCTATTTTTAGACTGATAGGTACACTTCTATTTTACCTAATTGATATATAACATCAAGAAGTTTAGTAAAGTGATATTTTATCTTCATTTTAAATTATTTAGCGTTTTTAAAAATCAATTGATATACCAATAGCAAAAGATAAAAACTTTATAATAGCAATTAAGGCAGCGCTATCATAATCAAACTTGTCATTAAAGGTAATTCCTTTTTCCAATTATCTATTTCTTCAAATTACCGCTTATCAAATGCTCATTAAAAATCATTTCTCAATTTATGTTTAACGATAAAAAAGGCCGGTCACTTAACAATAAAGTGATCGGCCTTTATTTTAGTTTCTCATGCGCAGGCTTCTACTTTTGAAACCTTTAGATTAGTCTTCGCGACGCTTCTTGCGCGTACCGAACAGTGCCAGCATCGATGCAATATCGGTAAAGCCTAAGCCCATTGCAGCCGTGGCTTCGTTCTTATCGTTACCGGTTTGTGGCAGCGTTGCAGCCTTAGCAGCTTCAGCCTTAGCTGACGTCGGCGTTGCTTGACCCTGACCAGCTGGTGATGCAGGAGTCTGCGGCTGTTCAGTTGGAGTAACCGGCGTTGTTGGTTCGCCTGGAGTCGTTGGTGTTGAAGGAGTTGTAGGCGTAGTCGGCGTCGATGG
>NZ_AZEQ01000044.1 GCF_001436025.1 Limosilactobacillus mucosae DSM 13345
GCCTTGCACCATTTTTCCAGAAGTTGTATCAAAGTAATACCATTTATTATTGATTAATTGTTCCCCATATTGCATTTGCCCTTGGCTATTATAATAAACAATTCGTTCTTCCGTCTTATCTAATAATTTTATAAAGCCGGTCTGCATAACACCGTTGGTATCAAAATCATACCAATAATTATTAATATGTTTCTCGCCAATAATCATTTGAGCGGTATCTGTATCAAAATAATATTTCTTACCAGATACTGTTTGCCACCCTGTTAAGAACTCACCTTTAGTTGCACCATAGTAGTATGAACTACTGCCAATCTTATAAATGCCAGTAGTATACCCTTTAGTATTAACTGATCCATCAGAGTCTAACTGAACGGTATTGTTACCATCCGAAATACTACTTACACCTGTTTTCAGCGCACCAGTTGCTAAATCATAATACTGTAATTGCTTAGTGTTTTGGTTATAAATTAATCCTTTTTCTTGAATCCCGGTATTAACATTGTAGTAATAGTTACGGCCATTGATCGTTGTTTCACCAAGTGCCATAGCGCCAGATACTGTATTGAAATAATACTTGTTATTATTAATAGTCTGACTGCCATATTGCATTTGGCCCTGTGCATTATAATAAACGATACGACCATCTGGTAATTTGGTAAACCCAGTAGCCATAGCGCCACTCGTTTTATCAAAATAGTACCAATAGCCATTAGTGTTTTGCTCGCCATATTGCATTTGGCCTTGACTGTTGTAATAAACAGTTCGACCATCTGAAAGGCTTTGAAAACCAGTTTGACGAACTCCATTTTTGTATAGGTACCAATAACCATTTTCTTGCTTTTCACCGTTTAAACTCATGTAAGTGCTAAACATTCCCATATCAATGGAGCCATCATAGCCATTAAAACTATCAGTATACTGCCAAGCACCATAGTCCGAATTCAACATAGTATTTTTCCAGTAGTCATAGTAGTAAGCAGCGATCCACGTCTTACTATGTCCAACCGTTGAACTGACATTGTACGTTTGATCATAGCTATAACTGGCATAAACACCATGGTTAGTATAACCTCGACGGCTCAACTCATTCCAAAATTCATTTAAAAGCGCAGCAATGTTGGAGCGTTTAGTCACATTGTCTTCCATATCAGCAATCATCAGCGTACTACCATCTAAGCCATAAGAACTGGCAACATTGGCATAATGATCGGCCTCGGCAATGGCTGATGCTGAATCAGTGAAAACTGCATAGTCATAGGTTGCAACTGTCAAGCCTGCTTCTTTGGCATTGTTAATCTGCGTTTGTGCATATGGATTTGTATATGTAGTACCCTGGGTCAGCTTAACGATAACATATTTAACGCCTAGACTCTTAAGCCAGGAGTAAGTTCCCACACTCATGGCACCTTGATATGAAGAAACATCAATTGCATCAGCTGAGGTACTGTATGCAGCCAAAGCTTGTAAGGCAATTTCTTGATCAGTGTTGGTAACAACCACTGCTGTGGAAGATGCTGCCACTGCTGAAGACTCACTACTATCAGTTACCAAACTGCCGTTCTGACTTTCATCGTTAGTGACAGTCGCTGTACTTTCTGAACTGCTTTTACTTAAATCTTGTGATGATGTAGTCTGCTGTGCAGTAGTACTGTCTTGTGTTGAAGAAGCTGTATTAGATGTAGTACTGGTTTGTGTATCAGAAACTGATGAGGAAGTATTTGTCCCTATTGCTGCTGATTCGTCATTTTCACTACTGCTGCTTGTAACTTGCGAGGATGAGGCACCACTCGCACTATTAGTTGATGCGGAAGTTGAAGTCAGTACTACAGATTCGGTATTAGCATCGTTAGCCGTAGCTTGTGACACGCTACTGTTACTAGTTGTTGTAGCATCAGCTTGTGCAGTACCAGAATGTAAAATTAATCCAAAACTAAGTGCCGTTAACGTAATTCCAGAAAAAAGCGTCCATTTTTTTAAAGTTTTCTGCTGTGCACTTTGGTATGCTTGTACTTTTTGACGTTCGTTATTCAAATCTTTCCTCCAAATTAAAAATCCACAAAAATTCAAATTTTCTTAAAAAAAGGGGGCTTCCTTAAAAGCTCCCCTTTTTCTGTTTAGTTACCCAACAAAGTCAATGGATTAATCCATGTTCCATTGTTGTTAAATGAGTTTGCCAAGGCAACATTAAAGTTCTTTTGACGAGTAATTCCCAAATGCAAGTGAGCCGTCGTTCGTCCACCGATAACATCACCAACGTTAACCTGTTGACCAACGCTTACCCAAATATTAGAACGACTGCTGAAAGCTTCTTGGTAAACGGTCAAATATTCGCCAGTATCAATCAATACGTACCAGTCCAGACCTGAAGCATAACCGATTCCCGTAACTATCCCCTTGTGAACCGCATGGACTTCATAGCCTGGATGATCAATTGAACCAAAGTCAAGACCATCATGGAAACCATTCAGTCGGAACTCACCACCTGCATTTACACCAAATAATTGTGCTCCCGTGAAATGACCACGACCATCAGCTGGGAATGGCCATCCCCATGTATCCTCTACACCATCTGAGCCAAAAGTATGCTTAGTCCCATCAATATAGTGCGTACCAGTGTACATTGCACCAGTAACTAAATCAAAATAGTACGTATTATTATTAATGTTTTGCCAACCTTTTACCATATGGCCTTGTCCATCATAATAAACAGTACGACCATCGTTCAAATTAATAAATGTAGAAATTGCTTCAGCACCATTACCTTTATCAAAGTAGTACCAGCTTCCGCTAATCTGCTTTTCACCATGAACCATGTGTCCTTGATCATCATAGTACACTACTCGACCGCCATCAAGATTGATAAAGCTTGAAATAGCTTCAGCACCAGTCCATTTATCAAAGTAATACCAGTTGCCATCAATCTGCTTTTCACCATGGACCATAATTGCAGTATCTGGAGCGTAATAAACGGTTCGGTTACCTGATACGCTCTGGAAACCGGTCTTAAGTTTCTTAGCTGATGCATCGTACAGATACCAATTGCCATTAACTTGATTCTCACCATTTAAGAGTGAAATATTTCCTTCACTATCTAAAACATACGTTTTCCCGTCAATAGTAACAGTTCCCTTACTCAACGAACCGTCTTTTTCTCCATAATATTGTAATACCTTCTTATTAGCATTATACACGACGCCAGTTTCTTTTCCGCCGTTACAAATACTAAAATAATAGGTTTTTCCATTAATGGATTGTTGTCCATACAACATTTGTCCCTTATTGTTATAGTACACCGTTCTGCCAT
>NZ_AZEQ01000045.1 GCF_001436025.1 Limosilactobacillus mucosae DSM 13345
CGAGGATAGGGCATTGCCATGCAAATTAAAAACGTCACGGTCAGATGATCGTGACGTTTTTTTGTCGTATCGACTTTTGAGGGCCTTTGTTAAAATGGGGCTTTGTCAAATCATATTGGTGAAGATCAATTCCCTGCTTCAAAAATGAAGTGGGGATTTTTTGAATGCAATCAGGGAGTCAAAAACTTTGGAAGATCGAAGTTGATATGATTCAATGACTGATCAAACCTGAAAAGCTTGATGACAATAAGATTCAATTGATCTGCAGGTGTCGAACGAGAAAAATTAAGTGGATTTGGTGCTGCGCTTGTGAAGGAAAGCTTGAGTGAACAGCATAAAGAGGACCAAATTACCTACGATTGGCTGATTTGATTCCAGAAGTAGGTAATTGTAGGGAGTGTAAATAAAATTGTTTGTGTAAATTTAAAGGAGGAATTGAAAAAGGGAAAGCCCTCCCCGTATGATTGAAATCGCAAAAACCAATCAGAATACGGAGGCTTTCCCCATGGAAGATTTATCATTACCGCGCTACTGGCAGATGACGATTCGGCTTTAAAAGAACTGTTTCGGGCCCAGGTTGAAGATGCCGTCAATCAGTTCCTGCAAAATGAGATAACTGCCGTTGAATGTTTGGCAGTTGTTAATGGACAGACTCTTTTCTACAAACACTCTGTTTTACCTTTTATCTTTTTAGTCATATTAGACTCACTTCCATTAGAATTACCTTCAAAATGATTATGTCGGGGTGTGCTTAAAATGTAGCGGCAGATAAAAATATTTACTGATTTTCAATTGGCGGCTGCTTTAGATTTAAAGGAATCGCACCAATTGTCAGTTTTGGGTTTTATTGCGCCAAAATAAGCGTTACACTAGCCTTTGTGCAATTTTGTAGAGAAAAGAGAGTGAATTTATCTAATGGACGAAGAAGCGACGAGACCTTCTCACCAACTCAACATGCTTGAGGGTGGCATCTTCGGTAAAATGTGTAAAGTAGCGATTCCAATTGCTTTGATGAGTACTTTGCAGCAACTGTTTAACGCGACTGATATGGCGGTAGCTGGGCGTTTTGCCTCAAGTAATGCCATGGCTGCGGTAGGTTCCAATGCGCCAGTCATCAATATCGTGGTGATGCTGTTTACAGGACTTTCAATTGGTTCAAACGTATTGATTGCTGGTTTGGTTGGGGCAGGCAAGAAAGAACGAGTCAACGCAGCGATGCATACTGGCTTTTCGGTGGCATTGATCAGTGGGCTGATTATGCTGACGGTCGGCTGCCTGATTGCTAAGCCGATTTTAGGTCTGCTTGATACACCAGCCAGTATTATGCCGTTAGCGGTCAGCTATTTAAAACTGTACTTTCTTGGTATGCCGTTTTTAATGATTTATGATTTTGGCAATGCAGTTTTAAGAGCAGTTGGCGATACCAAGCGACCTTTGTTTTGTTTAATGTTTTCGGGAATGGTCAATGTGGTTTTGAACCTGATTTTGGTAATTGGCTTTCAGATGAGTTCGGATGGAACGGCAATTGCTACGACCATTGCCAATGCAGTCAGCGCGGCTTTAATCTACCGCCTCTTGGTTAAGGAAACCGGTATGCTGCACTTTGATTGGAAAAAGTTGGCATTAAATCGTACCTATCTGAAACGAATCATTGCAATTGGGGGACCAGCTGGCCTGCAAGGAATGATTTTCTCAGTATCCAATATCGTTATTCAGGCAGCCATTAACCATTTTGGCGCGGCCTGTGTGGCTGGTAATTCGGCTGGTTTGAATTTTGAATATATCAGCTACTTCTTTGTTAATGGTTTTGCCCAGGCAACGGTTACTTTTATCAGTCAAAACTATGCAGCACATCAATATCAGCGTTGTCGCAGAATTGCCCGAGTCGCAATGTTCAGTGCCATTTTATTTACGACGATCGTTTCAAGTGCTTTTTATCTGTTCCGTTATCCATTGGTTGATGATATCTTCTCAACCAATCCGGCAGTCGTCCATTATGCAATTATTCGGATTACCTTTATCGCGCTGTTAGAACCGTTGACGGCAACTTATGAGATTGCTGGCGGCAGTCTGCGCGGAATTGGTCACTCAATGGCACCAGCCGTTATTACGCTGGTAGGCTGCTGCATTTTGCGGGTTGTTTATATTGCCGTCATGCTGCCACATTTCACGAGCTTTACTCAAGTGGCACTGATCTATCCGGTTACCTGGATTATTACTGGAACGGCAGTAATGCTTTTATATGAAGCAGTAACGCGCAAAGCCTACGTGACAGAGAATTCAACAGTGACTCCCAATTCTGAGATGCAATTGATGCCTCATCATTAATTAATTCGTTATGCCCAATTCTTTTCCGATCAGAATTGGGTTTTCTTTTTGAAGCGAATCCTTAATTCTTGGCTGATGATCAGTGCGAACATACAGCATCCACCGACAGGATTTAGTGACTGTTGCAATGATGATTGACTGGAAGACTTAGTCGTGAGGTGGAAAGTACTGAGAAAAGATTGCCGGTCGACTAGCTTGTGGAGGAAAATAATGATGTAATACTCCCGCTTAAACATTACCGAATTCCCGCCTAGTGTTTAATTTAAATGATAAATTAGCAGCTAAAGTGCTTGCTGATCAGCCTAAACAAAAGAAATTGAAAAATCGTCGAAAACCTATTGACGATGACTGTTAAAACCTGTATAGTTATATACCGTTGTCACGGCGTAGAGCTGATGACGATAAGTAACAAAATCAAATTAGTGGTTGACAGATTGATGCGATTTTGTTAAACTATAAAAGTTGTCGATTGATGAGTGATGACTTGTTTAATAAATTGATTTGAAAAAAGTTATTGACTTGCTTCAAATGATATGTTAGACTTAAATGCGTCATCGAAGCAATTAAATCGATGCCTGGTAG
>NZ_AZEQ01000046.1 GCF_001436025.1 Limosilactobacillus mucosae DSM 13345
ACCTGTTCATAAACAAAGTAGACATCATTAACATTGTTGGAATTGATCGTCCCCGTAGCGTCAGATGGCGTTGTAGTATACGTAAAGCCGTTAACGGTCGTCGTGCCGGCAGTTCCCAATGATTTGTCTGCCTTGACGTAACGGTAGGTCTTACCATTAACCGTAATTGTTTCTGGGCGGTAGTTTGAGCCCGTAACATCATATGAGGTGTTATTGCCAGAGTTTTCGTAAGCCGTCGTTGGTGTTTGGATTACCGTACCATCGCTGGTTACATAGTTAATGCGAACTTGGCCCTGTGGAGCATAGTAGTAATCAATCGTCCCTTGTCCTAGGGTTAGCCGATTGAGCAACAGCCAATTCATAGCGAAATTATTCCAACCGGTAAGTTGATCTTCAGTAAAACCAGCCTTTTTCAATTCAGTAACCCCAAGCCCATTACCAGCAGCATCTTTTATACTTGGGTTAACAGCAAATGCACCATTGCTATAGTACACGCCATTATAGGTTGCATTATTGTTTCCAGTCGTGGACATTTCACCTGGTTTTAATTCTTCGGAAGTAAAAATTGTTTTCCAAATACTGGAATCGTTAATATCACTAAGACTTGCATCAGCCTTGGCTACGCGCATCTCAATTCGACTTGTTCCATCAGTAGCCGTGATTACTTGAACACGTGCGATCTGTAAAACAGGATTTTCTTTAGTACCTGACAGATTTTTCTGTCCAGTAATGTACACGTCCCCAACTTTGTAGTTTCTTTTAAGCGTTCCATTAATAGATGAAGGAATAGTCGTCAAATCAAAGCCAACAAAACTTCTTACTCCAGAAGCCGTGTATTGATATCCAATGCGACCAGTCGCGTCATAATTTGCCAAGATAACGTCATTACCAGCAGCATCCTTGGCAATGTAGCGAGTCTCAAGCGTACTTGCAATCGGATAGTCGAAACCAATACCTGTAGCTTGTGCATTCTTAGTTGGATTTGAAGGCTCATATACATTGATTGCGTACATATTTCCAAGACCTGAATTAAAGTTGATTCCCTTGGATGATACGCCATTGACAACCGTTTCAGTATATGAATACGTATAGAAGGCTTTATCACTTGTGTTCTTCAAATAACCAACTTTTTTATTAGCATCACCAGGAACAGAGGTGGTTTCCCACAAAACAGTGTTGGTATTAGCATCAACTAACTGAATGTAGACTGTATCATCATAGATACCGTTATTCCCATTCTTAGCTACTGATACGCGAATGTAGTAATTCGTGTTGTATTTTTGATTGTAGCTTGTTAAGTCAGAGGCAGTTACCGGACCCAGGCTCATAATCCCAAACGTATAGTGGTCATTAGCAGGATCAGCCTCGTAGCCAGACGGAATTTGGCTTTGGTCTGCTATAATAGTTGCTCCATTAGGATTACTCATACCTGGATTTGCATCACTATCACTCAGCCTATCTTTAGCAACAATTTCACCCTTGCTGGTCAGCGCGTCATCACTAGTCACCTGACTACCAGCAGTTGCAACAGCTGAGGATGCTGACGATACATCATTCATTGCGGTTGAAGCCGCAGAAGCAGTCTGTGAGCTGTCCGCAGTTGACGTTGCAGCTGCTGATTGGCTGTTTGCCGAAGCTTCTGCAACAGTTGCCGTTTGCGCACTGGCAGCTGCAGAATCCGTACTGCTCAGCGTAACCGCACTAGCGCTTGTATCATTAGCAGCACTGTTTACGTTAGTCGTATCACCGCTTGTATCCGTATTGGTCGTTGTGTCGGCAGATACTTGACCATTACTAAAGAACATCAGCGTCCCCAAAAGTACCGATACCGTTCCGATGCTTAACTTCCGCAAGCCAAAGCGTTGAGCGCGAGTGGCACTTTTTTGTTCCTGCATATATTTATTATTCTTGGAATACATATATGTAGCCCCCTCTATTTATTAATCCCAATATCAAAACAAATATCAAGGTTCCTTGCAGCTGCTCATCTTTCGAAATACATTAATCACCCCTTCAATGTTTTCTAGTGATAAGCAGAGTTTTTTCTTCTCTAGAATAATTCTAAATGGAAGCGCTATAAAAATAAAGAGGAGACCGCGTTCTTACAAGGTTATTTAACTTGTTATACACTAAATATAATCAGCTTTTATAACTAAAGTATTTAATAAATTAATTGTTTACTTGTGGATATTTTGACAATTTTGTGAAAAGGATTTTGCATTAATTAATTTATATGCTGATAACGGTTTTAATTTAAAAATAATAATGAAACAGCAAAAAGGCCGGTCACTTAATAGTAAAGTGATCGACCTTTTTCAATTTTAGTTTCTCATGAGCAGGATTCTGCTTTTAAAACTTTTAGATTAGTCTTCACGACGCTTCTTGCGCGTACCGAACAGTGCCAGCATTGATGCGATACCGGCAAAGCCTAAGCCCATTGCAGCCGTGGCTTCGTTCTTGTCGTTACCAGTTTGTGGCAGTGTTGCAGCCTTAGCAGCTTCAGTCTTAGCTGACGTTGGCGTTGCTTGGCTTTGACCAGCTGGTGCTGCAGGAGTTTGTGGCTGTGCAGGTTCAGCTGGCGTAACTGGCGTTGTTGGTTCGCCTGGAGTCGTAGGCGTAGTCGGCGTCGATGGAGTATCAGGCGTCGTTGGCGTCTCGTTCTTAGTGTATGGTACCGGCGTGTCTACCGTTGGATCAGCTGGCGTAATTGGACTTGGATCAACTGGCGTGTAGCC
>NZ_AZEQ01000047.1 GCF_001436025.1 Limosilactobacillus mucosae DSM 13345
TAACTCCTAAGTTTTGGTTCTTTTTAATTTTGCAAATAGTGTAAGCGTTTAAAAATGAAGCCTAACTATTTAAGAAATTTTCATAAAAGAATTTAAAGTCAAAAGACGATTTGAAAGCGGCAAAGTCTTCAGGAAAGCAAGGGGGGAGTTGTGCAGGGAAAATTTGCTGTGGTTGGCTGGGAACCAATTGCAACAATGAGTACCGATTTTTATACGACGAAATAATGTCGAAATTTTCCATAATGCAAAATTTAAGGGAGTGTTTTAGCAATATGGTTGGGAAAAATAATAATTATGTAAGGGAAAGTAAATCTAATGAGCATTTTCAACGGTTTGCACTGCGTAAACTGAGCGTTGGAGTCGTTTCAGTAGCGGTTGCGGCTGGTTTTTATTTAGGCAGTGGCACAACGGCACAAGCTGCAACTGCTGAATCAGATGCATCAGCTAAGACTGAACAAGTTGTACAACAGGACGCCAATTCAACCGCCAGCGACTCAACTTCAGCATCTAATAGCAGTGCAGCCGTTTCTGCAAGCAGTGCTGCGCCGGTAAGTGCTGAACCCGCTTCTAAAGTGGCAGCTTCTGATTCACCAGCTTCTGCAAGTTCTGCTTCAGACAGCCAAGCTTCAGCTGCCAATGCCAGTGAAAGCAGCAGTCAGCCGGCATCCAGCTCAGTTGCCAGTGATGCCGCAGCTACTGTAAGCGAAGACTCACAGGCAGCTAGTGAAGCCAACAGTCAAAGCGCTGCTGATGTAGAAACAGCGCAGTTGCCAACGTCGGCCACCAGTGCCAATGAAAGTCAATTAGCCAATATTTTGAGTGCTCAAGCTGTTCAAAAGGTTGCCAATCAACAGGCACCAGCCGGATTTACGGTTACTGACCCAACTTATCCAGCCGAGATGTATCAGGATACAAAACATTATACCTACTGGTGGGCACAAAGCTCAGACGGCAAGTATAACCTGGTTCTTTCAACCGATCGAAATGGTGATGGCAAGGTTTATGTCTTCTTGCTGGGCAGCAATAATGAAGTCTTAGGTAAGTATACGGTTGATAAAAACAAATCAACAGAAGTTATTATTACAGAAGAATCTACAGATATATTTAATAATAAGTGGTATACAAAACGCAGCTTTGGTACGGTTTACAATGATGGCCAGTCAGGTGTTTTTGATTCCTCTAAGCATAGTATATTGGTGCACGGTAAAGTTATTTTACCTTACAATGATACTTGGAAGTCAAAGTTCAACGTTTTTGACCCTAAGGCGGGTGAGGATAATGGAGACTATGGCAGCATTAGTTTCATGATTCCGCAAGTCGAAACACAGACGACGACTTATGTTGATGGCAAGGGCAAAACGGTCAGCGCCCCAGTCGTTCAAAAAGGGCTGGATGGTCAAATCTATACAACCCAGGGCGGTAAGGTAATCAATGGCTATTTTGCCAAGAAACCATCAAACGCCAAGGGCTTCATGTCGCCATTTGGCAAGCAAGGTGCAACCTATGTAAAGGACATGCATGATGGGTATAAAGCTACATTTGAAGAAACTAATACCGCAACCGGTGAGATGTGGGTTACAGTCACTGATAGCGATGGAGATATTGTTGACCAATTCTCTCTAAAATATGGGGATACTCATCACGTTGATGAAGCTAATTGGGACATTCACAGCATCTACATTCCGCAGACGATCAACATTCAATATGTTTATGAAAAACTTGGCAATCTGATTATTGATTCTGATTCCAAGGCCTTTCCAGCTAAGGACAAGACGACCACACAGTATCCAAACGATGAAAACGACTCAACCAAGGCGGGCAATGTCACAATTCCAAAAGTGCCCGGCTTTACGCCAACGATCAATGGCAAGACGGTTACGAACTACACGTTTAACCCTGCAGATTACGTCAGTGACTTGAGTCAAGACATTACTGTTGTTTATGTAGCTGACACGCAAGAAGCTGCCATCAACTTCTATGACGAGACAGACCACAAGCAGCTGGATGACCAAACGATTCAGCTGACTGGTAAGACCGGTGAAAAGATCAGCCATACCGAAGCTGATCAAACACTGGCTAAGCTGGAAAAGCTAGGCTATGTTGTCGACCAGAATACTTTTGCTGATGATGCAACGTATGACAACGATACGCAAGCACCACAAGAGTTTACGATCTATTTGAAGCATGGCACCCAGGATGTTTCCAATACTGATAAAGAGGCTAAGACGACGGCAACCCGGACCATCAACGTTACGACGCCAGATGGCAAGACTAGTTCTGAAACGCAAACAGTTAACTACAAGCGGACTGCCACGAAAGACCTGGTTAACGGGCATATTACTTACGGTCAATGGCAAGCAGATGGTGCCTCAGCTTGGGAAGAATATACGCCAACACCTCAAAAAGGCTACACGACGCTGATTAACGGTGTAGCAGGCACTAAGGTTGCTCCAAAGACGCCATCATTTAAAGACGATAAGCCGGTTAATGAAACGGTTAACGTTACGTACCAGGCTGATGCTCAACGTGCTGTAATCAAGTACATT
>NZ_AZEQ01000048.1 GCF_001436025.1 Limosilactobacillus mucosae DSM 13345
TGAGAGTTTTTTCCCAGCCTCTTCTTTTTTTGCCTTTTTCCTTTCTTAGATTTTCACATATCAATACGATATAATTGATGTATGAAGAAAGTGAGGTGAACCTAATGCAACAAGCTATTACAATCAAATGCAAATTAAAGTTACAATCATCACTAGATGAATCGGTTTTAGTTAAATCCTTAGAACAGTATCGACAAGCATGTAACACAGTTTCCCAATATATGTTTGACCATAATTTTGAGATGGCACAAGCAAAGTTAAACAAGGCGTTGTACCATCAATTGCGAAACGATTATGGACTAAAAGCGCAAATGGCTCAGTCAGCAATTCGTAATGTCGTTGCTCGTTACCGAACGATTAAAACACAGTTGGCTCAAAAGCCTTATCGTTACAATACGGGTAAGCAAGACCAATATGGCAACAATATTTGGAAAAACGAGCCTCGTACTCTAGATTGGTTATGGTATCCCATTAACTTTAAACGTCCTCAATTAGACTTGCAGCGTAATCGTGATTGGTCACTTAAAGACAACCATGTAATGTCTATCAATACAGTTAACGGTCGTATAAAAGCACCATTTACTTGTCAAGGATTCGATCAATATTTAGACGGTACTTGGCAATTTGGCATGGCTAAGATATTACATGTTGGCAATAAGTGGTACATGCACATTAGTGCAACCAAAGAACTGCCAGACTACCTAAAGGAACAATCACAACATGTAGTTGGTATTGATCGCGGATTGCGATTCTTGGCAACTGCTTATGATGAGCAAGGAAAAACATTGTTTTTCCAGGGCCAAGAAGTAATACGCAAGCGCCGTAAATTCAAACGACTACGCCAACAACTGCAAAGTAAAGGAACTAAATCAGCCAAGCGCCGATTAAAGAAGATTGGTCAACGAGAGAACCGCTGGATGACTGACATTAATCATCAGTTATCTAAGACACTCGTTAACCATTATGGTGCTGATACTCTCTTTGTTTTGGAAAATCTAATTAATGTACGATTCGCAACTGAAAAAGTAGCAAAAGCAAAACGTTATGAACAAGTATCTTGGGCTTTCTACCAGTTAGGTCAATTTTTAACTTACAAAGCTCATTTAGTTGGAAGCGAAGTAGTTCAAGTTTCAGCTAAATACACGAGCCAACGTTGTCCGAAATGTGGTCGTATCTGGAAAAATAATCGTAACCATCAAGAACATTTGTACATGTGTGATCGTTGTGGCTATCAATCCAATGATGATCGTATCGGTGCCATGAACATTCAGCTCTTGGGTACTCAATATATTAGCGGCAATGAACGCCCGTCTTTTAGTAAATTAACAGCTAATGAGTAAATCTCGTTGGTTAAACGGGTGCCGTCAACCACCCGATGATGTAGCCACAACCGAAGGAGCACGTTAGTGCGTTATTACTTCTAAGCCGTTAGGCTTGTGAGCTGCAAGCCACCGATTTTAATCGGTAGTAGTTGACTGTTAACACCTCTTTTAATTATTATCTAATAATCTTAGCACCCAAAGTCAATGTCGATATAGTAAAAACATCCCGTTTTACTGAGTTCTTTCATATCTGGCGCGTTGGAAGAATTTGCAAGCGCAATAATCAATTTGAAAGCAGGTGATGAGATCATCGCGCGCTAAACGATTGAGAACTGTATTAAGGTACTGTCTATCGCATCTGGCAAAACGTTGAAAAGTGACTTAAGTAGGCGTTATCATTAACTGATCAACTTAATATAAAGCTGACTTAAAATAAAATCCGATGTCAGCTAGAAAATTACCGATGATATTGCAATTAACGGTTAAGCAAAGAATTCTCAAGGATAAATGGGGGAAACAATGAAATTTTTGGTAGACGATTTAGCATGGACAAGAGAACCTGCTGCCTACTCCATAAGTAAGGATAAAATAGAAATTGTTACTAAGCCACATACTGATTTATGGCAGCGAACCTATTATCATTTTCGCAATGACAATGCTCCCGTTTTACAAATGCAGACAAGCGAGCAATATTTCTCATTTATCGTCAAAACAGCATTTGAAAGCAAGCACCGTTTTGACCAATGTGGCATAGTAATGTACCTTGATAGCGAAAATTGGCTGAAAGGATCAATTGAATATGAAAACGAAACGTTTCAACATCTAGGCAGCGTAGTAACCAATCAAGGATATTCAGATTGGGCAACTACTGAGATTCCTGCCTCAATCAAATCAATGTGGTACAGATTCAGTCGGCGAGCTGATGATTATTGTATTGAATGTTCCGATGATGGAGTTACCTTTAAACAAATGCGGATCTGTCACATGGCAAAGGGGGATGGAACAATCAAGTTTGGCATCTATGCCTGCAGTCCAGAAAATTCGTCTTTCAAGGCAACTTTTACTAATTTTGAGCTTACGGAATGCAAATGGCTTACCCACGACGGACAACAAGCAGATCACGACTTAATTTAAAAAATTGTAAGCACACCATAACGGTACGGGTTGAAAAGGACATGAAGGGAGTGTAAAATATTTTGTGT
>NZ_AZEQ01000049.1 GCF_001436025.1 Limosilactobacillus mucosae DSM 13345
ACCTTGATGCAGCCGTTGATCTGATCGTCAGTTGGTTTTTCAATGGCATCTGAGTAGCTGCGCCAGAGACCATCTTAAATGACAGTTTTGAGTTCTTGAAATTACGTTCCATGATTGAACATCTCCTTTGAATAATTTAGTAAGGTTTTAAGACTTACACTTATAGAAACGATTCAAGCTCAAAAAAGTAAAGGAAGATTCTGAAGATTTTTCGCATCCATTAAACAGCCCTAATCGACTATTTTGAAATATCCCTTAATCCTCTTTTTATCAGCCTCGGTCATTGATGATAATTTATTATTCACAATTAATTATTTACAATCCACTATCTACTATTCACTATTTACATTGTAGTAGTTTATATCATCATCACTTAAAGGCCTTTCTATAGCCATTTTTATCACGTTCACATTTTACAATTCACAATGCATAATCTACTATTTACAATTCATTATTCACTATTTACATTGTAGAAGTTTGTAAACGGCAGCAAACAGTATCGCTTAACCGGCGTAGATATTGTCCCAAAGTTTTGATCTCTATTGTACCCCTTTTCATGTCTAGCATGATCGCCTGTTTTTCAGCGGTTTAGAGCCGTTTTTTAGATCATTTTCAGCTCCTGCAGGAACAATCAAAAATACTATGCAAACGACCAAAAACTGCACTGATCGGGGCTATTTTCAGCTAAATGCAAAAAGCTACTACGCACCCCTGTTTTTTGGTCGTTTACGTCCATTTTTCGATCAAAAAAGGCTCTAAAATCAACAAAAAAAGCCGTGGCGTGTGTCTTAACCTACTCACCTACAGATCCAAACAAAAAACTACTCGATTCGATTCAAACATCCCCGATCTATGTTCTAATAGGTATAGACCAATCATGCAGCCTAATATTGGCAACAAAAAAGAGCAGTCTGCAAAATAAAAAGAGATCAAAAACTCATAATTAGAGAATTCGACCTCTTCATTTCATTAAATCAATTAGATCAACACTGACAATAATATTTAATTTTTTTTGTTAATCTAAACCTGACTCAAATTTCGTTGTAATTGCATTCGTTTTGGCATTATATACGTATTCTCCAATAAGATTAGAATTCTGTCCACTAGGAGCATCTCTACGAAGCTCTACATCATAGGTGCCATCTCCATGATTTTCAACTATAGTATTGTAATCTGGAGATGTATCTCCTTTTGCAGTTTTTACTCGATTACCCACTTCTTCATTTGATAAGCGAGCAGGATCTTCTTGATTGCTAGTATTATCTTCTTGATTACTAGTATTATTGGATGATGCCGTAGATGTCTGTTTATCATTCTTTAAAGAGCTGTTCTCAGCTTTAAGTGAACTATTTTCGCGTTGTTGCTCTTTTGCTTTAAGACTAGAATTTTGAGCCTTTAATGATGAATTTTCCTTTGCTTGTTTATTATTGCTACCACAAGCAGTTAAACTCAATCCAACCAAAACAACTAAAAACGAAACTAATATTTTCTTCATATCCAAACACTCTTCCATAGTTTTAAATAATTGCAAAATTACCATTAATTGTGAATTAGGCTATAACAACCTATGTAAATACCAATTATTATAAAACCTCAATAAATTACTGTCATTCTCATAAAAAACATAGTTACCCTTAAATCTTAAGGAAAGTACGCCTTGCTTTAGCAAGCTGTACTCTCTCAGTCAACTCATCGCAATCATTAATCAACTTAGCAAACTAAAACTGCTGGATTAATTGAAGATTGGAAAAAAGATTGTGTGGTTTGGGATTGTGCTGCCGGAGTAAAAAATCTTACTCGAGATTATCAATTTGAGCATCTCTATAGTTCAACCGTTCATCAAAGCGAATTGGATTTATCTAAGCAATACAATGCATATAATTATGCTTTCCAGTATGACTTTCTCAATGACGATATTGATCAATTATCACTCTTACAAAAGAGTAATGACCTCTGTCATTTAAAAGAAGACGATATTAAATCAATATCCAATTTTCTGACTCACTTTCTCGTTGTCTGATTAACTCAGAGTTTGTCATTATTGTAACTGATAACCCATTGATGTAGTTGAGAAATATTTCTAATTTGATACTGCTGGAGAATTGCTTGATTAGTATACTTGCCAGAAAGATAAGCTTTTACAGCAGTTAACTTAGTCTCTAATGAGTACTTCTGATTATGCTTAGGTCTAATTAATCTCGCCAATCCAGCGAGTAGGAATTGCTTAATCCACTTACTCATGTTTGCTGGTCGGACACCATGGTAATCGGTGTACACCGTTAAACCATAATCCGATTTCTGATAATCATGAAGTAATTTAAGCTTTTCAACAGTTGAATAACTTACAATGCAAAATACCCCCTAGGATTCACACGGCTATAATGCCCTCTAAGTATA
>NZ_AZEQ01000005.1 GCF_001436025.1 Limosilactobacillus mucosae DSM 13345
GTGGCTTGACTTGGCGTGTAGCCCGCAACTGCTGGCACCTCGTATGCTGGCCATTCAGCTGTTGTCCAGTCGCCGTAAACCACTGACCCGTCTACCTTGTCTACCGTGGCATCACGATGGATCGTTGCTGGCTGCGTTACGGTCTGTGCTCCCTTATGTGGGTCGACAACCGTAATCGTCCGCGTGATCGTCTTGTTCAGATCGCTCTTCGCTACGCCATGGAAGTCAGCTGCGCCGCCTGGAATCTTCGTGCCGTCAACTTGTGGATCGTCATGGCTGACCTGGACGTGATCATGCTCGATCCATATTTTAATAGGAACATCTTTAGCCTTAATTGTAACCGTTGTTGGTACTTGTTGACCGTCAACCAGTTTCCAACCGGTTGGCACGGCACTCTTGACTGTTTTTTCTTCTGACGTCTTACCAGTAATAATTTGATAGCCAACTACCGTATCATTTTTATCAACGTAGTCAATCGTCTGGCTGCCATCAACTGCCTGATAGTTGACTTCAATCGTTGAATCGTGGTCGCTAATGCTTGGCATTGCTGGTTGAATCATCGTCTGTTCTTTGCCGTCAACCACTGATACATAGCCTGGCACTGTTGGTATGATATACTGCTCAAACTGCTTGTCAGCTTTCCATTCACTATATTCAACCGTGCCATGGGCTTCATCAACATCAGCATTCCGAGTAAAGTGAACGCTTTGGATAACCGTCGTCGTTGTTCCGTCAGTATTGTGAACATTAATCGTTCGTTTAACCGTCTTATTCAGATCGTTTTCGGCAACGCCATTTGGATAATTTTTAGTTGGATTATCTGGAAGCTTGTCAACAGTGGTTTTGGGCTTATCTGCCGTAACTATGACGTGCGCTGGCTTGACTTTAATAGTCTGATCATCTGTTTTAGCACCCTTAAACGTAATCCTTTCAGGTGCTGGCTGTTGGCCATCAGCTAATTTCCACCCAGCTGGTACCGTACTGTTCGTCTTCACCGTTTCATCGGTGTGACCGCTGACTGGATCAGTCTTGACCGTATTACCCTCCCCATCAACATAGATAATATGCATTGACTGCTCATTAGCCGTGTAGGTAATCTTAACCGTTGAATCGTGATCGTCAACTTTTGGTGTCATTGCATCAACTTTTGACTGACTAGGCGCATAGCCTGGTATTCCTGGCACTCCATCGAATTCAGCAAACTCATCAGTCGTTGTCCAATTACCATAAGTTACATCGCCAGTTACTTCATCCACATCGGCCGTTCGCGTGTAATGAACTTCCTGTTTTGGCACGAAAATAATGTTGCCGTTTGGTTCATCAATCTCAATCGTCCGCGTGATCGTCTTGTTCAGATCAGTGTAAGCCACACCTGTAGGATAGTTCTTATTTTCATTGTCCGGTAACTTATCAACCGTTGTTTTAGGATTGTCTGGTAGAACCGTAACATGAGCATGCTTTACCTTAACCGAAACATCATCTGTCTTGGCACCTTTGAAAGTAATCTTAGCTGGTATGCTCTGGCCATCAGCTAATTTCCATCCAGCTGGCACCTTTCCATTAGTCTCAACTGTTTCATCCGTATGACCATTAACCGGCGTAAAGTCAATCACTTCGCCAACATTATCACCATCATCGCTCACATAATTGATTCGCATTGATTGGTTGTTAGCTGTGTAGATAACATCTCTGATCTCATCGTTGGTCGTTGCATAAACTTTAACTGCTGGCAATTCCGTCAGACTAGCAGTGTAGCCTGCAACTGGTGTCGAGGTGAACTTATCCCAGCTACCAGTCGTCCAGTCGCTATAGGTTACCTCAAGAGTTACTTCATCCACGTCGGCTGTCCGAGTCAGATGAGCCGTTTGAACAATTGGCGTAATCGTCCCATCCAGATTATGCACGTTGATTGTCCGCTTAATCTTCTTATTTAGGTCATTTTCAGCAACACCAGTCGGATATCCTTCAAAAGCTCTATCTGGCAGTTCATCAAGAGGCGTCTTAGGATCAGTTGGCAAGACCGTCACATGTGCATGCTCGACTTTGATAATGATGATGTCTGGAGTTTTGCCAACTTTAAACGTAATCTGTTTAGGTGCTGGCTGTTGGCCATCAACTAATTTCCAACCACCGCCCGGTACGCTGCTATTAGTATCAACTGTTTTATCCGTATAGCCGTTAACGGGATCATCTTTAACAACTTCGTTGGTTTTTTGATTAACGTACTTGATATGCATCGTTTGGGGGTCAGGAGTATATTGTGCAAGATAACCACCACTAATTAGTTCTTGAGGATCAGTGGCTCCTAACACTCTAGTATCATGATAATAAAATTTCTCAAAATTATAACCTGGTCTTGTAGCAGTCTCAGCGATAATCTTATCAAATGCTTCCGAAAGTATTGCAGTTAGACCGGGATTGGCTTTAATCGTTGCTTGATATATTCCAGCAAGATTTTGATACTTACTGGTTTGGTCAGCAGCTAACTGATCTATTTTACGCGTCAACGTATTACTATACGCTTGCTCCGGCGTAAATACGACTGTTAGTGATTTCCAATCAGTTTCGGCACCGTTGCTGCTAAGCTTTGCATCAGAGGACATTGCGTTAAAGAAAATAGCAGCTATTCGATTATCTTCTTTATAATTATATGCTAGTAATTTAGCGTCTTTAGTAATAACCTCCAAAATAGTGTAGTGATCAGTAATGAATAGATCCTCCATAGCGCCATTTTCAACTTTAGATGTATCCCAATTTGAAAGATCCAAGGAAGTCAAACTTCTACACTCACGAAATATTCCAGTCATATAAGTAACATTAGACGTATTCCATTTTGACAAATTTAGTGAAGTGAGATTGTAACAATATTCAAACATATATGCTATATCAGTAGCATTTTCAATATTCCAATTTGATACATCTCCTAATGAAGTCAAGCTTTGACACTGCTCAAACATGTCATCCATTAAGTTAACTTTAGACATATCCCATTTTGATAAATTTAATGACGTTAAATTTAAACAGCGTCCAAACATCATATCCGTACGTTCAACCCTAGACATATTCCAGTTTGACACATTTAATAATGTTAAATCAACACAATCGTCAAACATATGTGACATATTAATAATTTGACTAGTATCCAACCCATCTAAATCCATTACTGGCATACTATCGCCAGCAAATATATAGGACCAATCAGCATCACCTACGATCGAGTCAGCTTTAATCGAAATAGTTCCAGTATTGTAACTACTTTTGCTGCCACAGGCAACAACTTTAGCATCACCAGTGTTTGAAATAATAAATTTATAGTAACATTTTGACGCCAATTTTTCTGCTAAATCATAGGTCAGATAAACCGTACTATTACTGATTGAAATTCCTGCATTTGCAAAATCAACCGCATTAGGTACGACAATAGTAGAGTAGTTAGTCCCCGTATATCCGGTTAACACAATTTCGTTAGCCGTACCATTAGCCACTACTTTATAAGTCCATTGCTTAACATCTGGTTTTTCATCAGAAGAGGTTGCATTATTTGTGCTTGCTATCTGGTTTACAGCAGTTAAATTTGTATTCATAGATGAAGATAAAAGATTTGAAACAGCTGTACCTTGAGAAACTCCTTCATCCAATCCCTGTAAATCATTAGCTAAAACAGCTTCAGCAGCTCCGGCAGATGAATTAGAAGCCGTCTGATTGTTACTTTCATTTGCATCAGCAGACTTGATTTGATCAGCTAAATTAGTACTGGTAGAAGTTAGTGTGCTAGTTGAAGAATCAGCCGTTTCAGAAACAGGCGTGCTGACAGGCGAAGCAGCACTCGCTGGAGCTGTATCGCTCTTTAAAACGACTGCATTAGCCGAACCGCTATTAGATGCCGAAGCAGTAGCGGCTACGATTGTGTTTGAATCCTGTTGTTCAACCTGTTCAGTTTTGATTGCTGTACTCGTTTCAGTAGTAGCAGCCTGTGCCGTTGCCCCATTGCCAAAATAAAAGCCGGCCGCGATTGCAACTGAAACGACCCCAATGTTCAATTTTCTTAGGGAAAATCGTTTGAAATGATCATTTAATTTACTTTCCCTAAGATAACTATTATTTTTCCCAACCATTTTGTTAAAACACTCCCTTGAATGTTCGAACTCGCTCATATAGATAAAATCCAGTAAAAGAGTCAAAACTCAAAAATTACGAACTCTACTTTTTAGGCATATATACACATAAGAATTTAAGTGAACGAAGTATATTTTAACGCGCTTCGTTAAGTCTAAAATCTACATATAATACTGTTTCTATACTTCAAAGATTAGTATTTGTTAATTGATAAGTCAATGTTTTTCTATAATATCCATATTAATTACTTTAATTAAATCGGTAATCTTTTAATAGTTCATATCTCTTAAGTTATGGCGTCTCCCCAACTAATACTCAATCATCCACCTTACTGTTATTTATTCGCTTACTAAATGCAATCGTTACTATATTTCTATCTATGAAAAAGTTATCAATTTTGATATTTTAGCATCTACTTGTTTATAGAAATGTGATCCAAACTAATTAAAATCTCAGATGAAATTTATTCATTTTTCCAGTTTATCTTTTTATTTTTCAGCCATTTTCAATTTAGTAAAAGGTTGAATTATATACATTCAAATAAAATAAAAACAATTTTTAAATAAATATTTAATTGTTCACACAGTATTAGTCAATTAACTTATAAATGCAAAAAATTAAAATTGTCATAGATTTTTTATGTTATGAGTTTAGAATTGCTTGATTACTGTATGCTTTTTGTATCAAACAACAGTACGTCATAAAAAGCCTGAGCCGTTTCTTTGCTACGACTCAGGCTTTTTAATAAAATTTGATTTGCTAGTCAAATCTTTGCCCCATGATTACTAAATCGCGTTTCTGACCATCAAGTTCCGCAACAGCTGGCAACCATCCCCACTGCTTAAAGCCGAACTTTTTAAACAAACCAAGACTTGGCTGGTTATGCCCAAAAATATAAGCTGCCAACGCAGTCACGTTTAAACTTGGCAACTGGGCAATCACAAACTCGAGCGCCTGCGATCCCAGGCCTTGATGCCGCGCGTTTTGATCGATATAAATGCTAACCTCGGCTGTGTGTTCATAAGCCGGCCGCCCATAAAACGGCTCCAGTCCTACCCATCCTAAAATTTCACCAGCCTTGTTTCTGATGACCCATAATGGATGGGTTGGCGTAAAATTATGAAACCACGCCTCGCGATCTGAAGTCATCAACGGCTCGAGATCAGCTGTTGCCAGACGTGAAGGAATGATTTGATTATAAATTTCGACAATTCGGCGCAGATCTTCATGTCTGGCCGTCTCAAAACGAAGACTCAATTTGCTGCTCACCTCATTATTATTTTTGTCAAATTATAGAAAAGCTTTCTTTTTTTAGCAAATTCGTCCTTGATCAGCCGATGGAAAGGTTCCCAGATTAAAGTTCGCTTAGAAGTCGCTTTTGGCCGTTGATTTTGCCACCTCAGCATGTTAATGTAGCAATACACCGAATTTTATAAAGCTTAACTTTATTAATGTTCGTGTTTAAAAAATAAGGGAGAGAGAATACTATGACTAAGACAAGGAATCGTTATGGCGTCGCCTTCGCTGGTGTCGTCTTGCACTTAATGATTGGCGGCGTCTATGCCTGGAGCGTTTTTACCAAGCCGATCGCTCAACAAACTGGCTGGCGGGAAGCCTCGGTATCATTTGCATTTAGCCTGACCATCTTCTGTCTGGGGATGTCAGCCGCTTTCATGGGTCGCTTGGTCGAAAAGTTCGGCCCAACCGTTACTGGTACTATTTCTGCTGTTTTATACGGATCAGGGATCATGCTGACCGGGGTCGCCATTCATACGCACCAACTTTGGCTGCTGTATCTGGCATACGGCGTTATCGGTGGCTTGGGCCTCGGATCTGGCTACGTGACGCCGGTTTCCACGATTATCCGCTGGTTCCCCGACAAGCGTGGCTTGGCAACCGGCCTGGCCATCATGGGCTTTGGTTTTGCCGCTTTGCTGACGGGTCCAATTGCTCAGCAGCTGATGGCTGGCATTGGTCTTTCCGCTACCTTCTACGTCTTAGGCGCCTTTTACCTGGTCGTAATGCTGATTGCCGCTCAGTTCATCAAGAAGCCGCGGCCTAATGAACTGCCAACCGCAATTGCCCAAAAAGCCTCTCGGGTCAGCTTGACGAACGGTCAACAGCTCACTGCCAACCAAGCCGTTAAAACCCGAACTTTTGCTTTCCTGTGGCTAATGTTCTTTATCAGCATCACGACTGGAATCGGCCTGGTTTCCGCCGCTTCACCAATGGCCCAAGAAATGACCAAAATGAGCGCGGCCACGGCAGCCGTAATGGTTGGTATCTTAGGTCTGTTCAACGGTTTCGGCCGCCTTATCTGGGCTACGCTTTCTGACTGGATTGGCCGTCCTTTAACCTACAGCCTGATTTTTATCGTTGACATTATTATGCTGATTATTCTGATTTTCTGCCAGGTACCCGCAATCTTCGCCATTGCTCTGTGTCTGCTGCTTTCCTGCTATGGTGCTGGTTTTTCTGTTATTCCAGCTTACCTGGGCGACGTTTTTGGCACCAAGGAACTGGGCGCAATTCATGGCTACGTGCTGACGGCTTGGGCAGTTGCCGGTATGGTCGGTCCCGTCCTGCTTTCCGTTACGCACCAAGTTCTGCACAACTACTACGTTACTTTACTGGCCTTTATTGTGATTGACGTGATCGCTATGCTGATCTCGCTTTGGATTCAACGTGATTTTGTCTCACCTAAAGAAACGGTATCCGCTAAATAATCTATTTTTGTTAAAAACAATAAAATAATTTTTTTATCTGCTCGTACAACAGCTATATCCTAATCATCATAAGGTTTGTCAAGCTGTCGCCATGCACAATTCTTTGAAAATTCTAATTTTATTGTTGACAGTTGTCACTAATAACCGGTATGCTATCTGCAACGATTTTCGAAAGGAGGATTTCAACGCCATGATTAAGTCTGATTCAATGATGTGTTGTCAATGCATGTGCTGTACTGTAGTGTGCCGCGCACTATTTGGCATGCCATCACTGAATCAATCTGGACTTAGGTAATCGGGCGTTGATCCTCAACAAAACGCTTGCCATATCCAGGTCGGCGACCAGGCCGTGATTCCTTTGATGGAGTCACGGCCTTTTTTGTTGGTTTACTGCTATTATTCAATTTTTAAAGGAGTTTTACACATGACATTTAAGAAGATCAAACTGCTGATTGCCGCACTTGCCTTAGGCGGAACCGTTGCGGCTGCTCCCGTTGCTCATGCCGAGACTTTGACGGTTGGTACCACGGCACAGACCTACCCGACTTCCTACAAAAAAGGCGACAAGTTAACCGGTTTTGACGTTGCCGTTGCCAAAGCCGTAGCCAAGGAAATGGGCGACAAAGTGAAGTTCAAGGTTGTTGGCGACATTCCAAGTCTGTTTGGTGAACTGGACAAGGGCAGCATTGATACGATTGCCAACTCCGTAACGGTCCTGCCTGAACGTGAAAAGAAGTACAGCTTCTCGCCAGTCTACTCCTACTATGCAGCTCAGATTGCGGTCAAAAAAGATTCCAAGTACAAAACGATCAAGGACCTGGAAGGCAAGAGGGTTTCCGCGACGGTTGGCTCTTCTAACATTGACCTGCTGCAAAAGTATGATTCCAAGATCAAGATCAAGAAGTATGATGATCGCAATGCCGTCTTCACCGATGCCAACAATGGTACGGTTGCCGGGGTCTTAAACCAGCGGCAGTTCCTGCAAGAAACCATCAAGAAGCAAAACCTGGATCTGCGGATTCTCAAAGGTGTCGCTGGCTGGAACAAGTCAGCTTTCCCATTTGCCAAAAACAGCGAAGCCCAAGCCAAGCAGAAGAAGTTTGACAAAGCCCTGCTGAAATTGAAGAAGGATGGCACGCTTTCAAAGCTGTCCAAGAAGTACTACAACGGTGAGGACGTAACCAAAAAGTCCATCAGCAACGACTAGTCACCAGTCAACGGAGGAACGAATATGGATTTTCCCTATATGCTCAAGGTCTTTCCTGAAATCGGCAAATACGTACCGGTAACGCTTCTAATGGCAGTTGCGGCAATGATTCTTTCCATCATTGTCGCCGCAATTCTAAGCGTTGGTCAGCATCATAAATCCAGTCGCTGGCTGGTTGATTTTTACGTCTTGATCTTTCGGGGCTTTCCGACTTTGGTGATCTTTTTTGTCGGCTATTATGGACTGCCGCAGCTTTTGCACAGTCGCTCTCTGGTACCGGCCTCAATCGCTGCAACGGTCTGCCTGGCGTTAAAAGAAGGCGCTTATCTGGTTGAGATTTTCCGGTCTGGCATAGCTTCGGTTGCTAAAAGTCAATTGGAAACCGGTCTGGCGTTGGGAATGTCCAAATCACTGGTCTACCGCAAGATCATCATCCCGCAGGCCATTCGCATCATCATTCCCCCCGCTGGCAACACCTTTGTCGGCCTATTGAAGGAAACCTCACTGGCATTTTCAATCGGGGTGACGGAAATTTTTGGTGCCGGCAAGCTTTTAGCAACGGAAAACTTTGAATACTTCGACGTTTACCTGGTCGTGGGAATCTGGTACGTAATCATGATCTATGCCTACACGCTGCTGCAGAAATTATTAGAAAAACGCTTGGCACGGCGCTTTGGAGAGGAGGCTGCCTAATTGAGCAAGAATCAGTATCTGCCAATTGCTATCAAAACTGCCAATTGGCTTGATGAACATATCATCAAAACCGACCATGGCATCACCTGGGATATCAGCCAGTCGTTTAAGGGACCATGGCGCTATTATGATGAAGCTTCCATGTATGCCGGGGCCAGCGGAATCGTGAAGTTTTACCTGGAACTGGCCCAGATCAGCGGCAATCAGCGCTATCTGGATACTGCAGTTGCAGCCGGACATGAACTAGCCGCTCGTGCTTTAGCAATCAATCCGCAGCTGGATAAGGCCTTTAGCCGCTATGCCTTTACCACCGGACTCAGCGGCGTGGCCCAGGCATTGGACTGGATCAATCAAGAACATCATGAGACCATTTTTGATCACGCCATCATCAAAATCTTAAACGGCATCGTCAACGATCAAAAGCAGGATGGCTCATGGAGCGGTCAGATTGGCATCGTGGCTGACGGTGGCACGGCGCTTTTGTTGGGGCGACTTGGCTCAAAATATCTGATCGATGGCTGGCAGGATGCTTTGATCAAATTTGGCGATTATGTTTTGGCTCACAAGCAGGTTGATGAGCACGGACAGTCTTTTTATGTCGGCTTAGATCTTAAATTCGTGGGCGGCCCCATCGGCAAGTTCAATACCGGTTTTCCGCTGGGACCGTCCGGCGTGGCGTTTACGCTGCTTAAATTAGCCGAGCTGACGGGTGAGAATCGTTTTATTGATGGCACCAAGGGGATTCGCGAATTTTACGAATACTATAATCATGGCGAGGGACTGCTTCTACCACACTATCATCCCGATACCGAGCATATCTGCTACGTCGGCTACTGTGGTGGACCCGTGGGCACGGCGCGCTATTTTTATGAACTGGCCAAACAAACTGAAGATGCATCTGCCGTGGATGATTTTGAAGCAGCCATCGCGGGACTTGAGCGCGTACAGGCACCTCAGAAGCGTTCAGCCGGCTATTGGGAAACCGACAACTACTGCTGTGGCACGGCTGGGATTCTACAGCTGTTTACCGGCGCCTATCTGGTAACGAATAATCAAGACTATCTTAAACATGCTCAGCAGACTGCCACGATTTTAGTTGAACGGGCGACTCAAAATGATCGATTTGCCTATTGGAAGCAGGCTTTTGAACGCAAGAACCCGCAAAACGTTACGGCGGCTCTAGGTTTTTACGATGGCGCAGCCGGCATCGCATCATATCTGCTGCAGCTGGGCGAGGTGGAAAATGGTCAGCTGTCGACGCACCGTTTCATCGATGACCCCTACCCCGCCGTTTGGCAACAAAATCTGTAAAACAACCGGTGCAAGTAGGCATTGAACCATGCTGAACCGGTTTTGAATCAAGCATTAATTTTATAGATTGGAATGATTTGATGTTTAAACGTACGATCCGGCTCAGTCCCGGTATTTATGTCAATGAACCCAGCGCGCTGAAAAAGCTGCCCGAACTGATCAATGAATTTACACTTAAAAGTCCGGTCATCTTGACTGATCAAACCGTTTTAAAAATTATCCCCCAATATTTGCCGGCTGATTTTGTGACTCGGTATCCAGTCGAAATCTTTAATGGCAGCTGCGAGTTTGCCGAAATCGATCGTCTAACCGAACAGTTAAGGTCTTATGATGGAATCATCGCATTTGGTGGTGGTCAGTTGATGGATACGGCAAAAGTCGTCAGCGATCGTCTTAACAACGTCTTGATCAACGTCCAGACCGTTCCTTCTAATTGTTCGGCCTTCACCACTAAAAGCATCGTCTATTCGCCAACTCATGAGATGATTGCCAGCATCCGTGAAAAAAAGCCCGTTGATGCCGTTATTCTGGAACCTGAGCTGTTAAAAAACGCGCCGCTTGAATATCTGCGTTCAGGCATCGGCGACACGTTGGCCAAATACTATGAGATTCGGCGGCGCCTGACTGACGATCAAATGCATTCGCTATCGCTGTCCTTAGCCCGCGATATGATCGAACGGTGTCGTGAAGAAATGCTGAATGTTGATAATCCGCGGTCGCTTAACGGTCTTGACCTGCAGAACTTTATCGATACCATCTTTTTAGCAGCGTCATTGGTTGATGGCTTTGCAGACCTGGATGGACGCAGCGTGGCGGCTCATACCTTCTATAACGCCTATGTCAAGGTCATTGGCCCGCAACGCTTTACGCATGGCGAGATCGTTGCTTTAGGCAATCTGTTTCAAGTAACGTTGGAAAATGATACCGCGTTGATTAACGAAATCCGCGCCTACTATCCTCGCGTTGGCCTGCCGCTGTCATTAGCTGACCTTGACATTACCCAGGGTGAGCAGCTGAACTCGTTGGCTGAATATATGGCTAAACCCGACAACGTTAGAATGCAGTCGATTTTTCCCGACATTACCGCGACCACGATTCGCAAGACGTTAACAAAACTTTTCTAAGTAATAAACCCCCAATTGATTCGCAATGCACCCGCGAATCGGTTGGGGGTTAAATTCTATCTGGATTTATGCTAAAACAGCTGCAGCATCAGCGCCATGATCATTTCTTTAATCAGCTTACCGCCCAACGAGATTGCGGCAAAAACGATCAAACCATTGATGACCAAAACGATCAGTGCGCCATACATGCGATCAAGTTTCTGACTGTCAGCCTCAAGCATCACATCAGCCAATGCCAGGGCAAACATTCCCAAAGCAGTCAGCAGAATCACGCCAATCAGAGTCATCATGCCGAGCGAGCTGGTTAATGATGCCAGCAACAAGCTGACCAGCAGCAAAATAACATTAAAGTTGCTGGACCACGTCAAACGATTGATCATATCAACGTAATCGCCGCCTTCAATACCACTAACATAGCGTTTAAAGACGTACGCCACGGCACTCATCAGCAGCATGGCAACCACGATCAGCAGCCACAGCAAGAAAAAACTTCCCGTCGTCATGGCCCTGATGTGAAAAACAATTGCCGAGCCTGACACAAGTTGAGCAAGCTTAGCCGATAGATGATCAACCATCCAACCAATCGTCACAACCGCAATCAAGGCCTCAAGAATCTGCATCGTCAAACCGGTCCAACGCCAGCTTGGCTGCTGATATGCTCCGGGATGTCTCAATGATTCGATCAGCCAGTCCCAGGCCCGTTTAAATTCCTGTTTGGTATGCTCGAGATTCAGCGTCAGTTCAACTGAGTTTCCAGCCGTACTTGATTCGGATTGCTTCCTGGCTTCCGCACGACTCTTAAATGACGCGGACTCATGATTTCCTTTGGCTTCACCAGCCGCGCTGACTGCTGCTTTTGAATCCGGTTTGGCCGGCTGGCTGCCTGCTTTTGGATCGTTGACCAAAGGATGCCGCTGTTCTGCGACTTTTTGAATGTCTGAAGCTTCGTCACGACCTGGTGCCAGCGCGCTTGGATGCGGTTCAGCGGTCTTTTGTGAATGGACAGGATCCGTTGATGTTTGCGGCTCATGCTGTCCTGCTGCCGCTTGAGGCCGTTCAGCCGCTATTGTCCGTGACTCGCTGATTGGTTCAGTTACCGGTGGCTCACTGTGTTCGCCGGTTGTCGAAGCTGGCTGAATTTCTTGGTCAGCCGTTTTGTGATCGTCAACCGCTTCAAAATGCCAGCCACAACGCGTACAGTATTGGGCATTTTCTAGAACTTCACTACCACAGTTTGGACAGATTTTCATCTTAATTCCTCCGTCAAACCATCAATTAACTTAATTATGCAAAGTAAAAGCACCCCGCGGCAATGGCGGAGTGCTGTTTTGATTAAGCGCTGATTAGCCTTCAAAGACGTCCGTCAATGGAGGTACCACTTGCTTCTTACGTGAAACTACGCCTGGCAGGTTCATACGGTGGTTGTCACCCAGCTTCTTGCCGAATGCCTGTTCAACCTTTTCCGTGTTGCCGCCAACAACCAGCAGATCAGAATCGCTGTTCAAAATGTTGGTGGCAATCAAGATGAACGTGTCATAGCCGTTTTCATCGTTCAGTTGCTGCATCGTCTTTTCCAGGTCGGCTTGACGAGAGAAGACGTCATCCAGGTCAACCGTGTTTACTTGACCGATCCGCAGCTTAGCGTCGCCCAGTTCAAACGTCTTGGCGTCGCCATCAACGATATCAGCGTCAGACTTGGCAGCCAGGTTGGTACCAGCCTTCAGCATCTCAATTCCGTAAGCTTCGTAGTCTTCAACACCGGCAACCTTTGCCAAGTACTTCAAAGCTTCGCCGTCATGGTCAGTAGTCGTTGGTGACTTCAGCAACAGCGTGTCGGAAATGATAGCAGACATCATCATCCCAGCCAGGTTGGCAGGAATTTCAATGTGCTTTTCTTGGAACAGTTCCGTGATGATCGTGGAAACACAGCCGTATGGGCGCGCCGTGATCCAAAGTGGCTGTGCCGTGTTGAAGTTGGCGATCCGGTGGTGATCAACCAAGTGCGTAACCGTAACTTGGTCGATGTCAGCAGCTGATTGTTGTGGTTCGTTGTGGTCAACCAGCATTACCTTGTCAGTTTCGTTGGCAACCGTCTTAACGACCCGTGGTGCTTCCATGTTGAAGTAGTTCAAAGCGTACTTCGTTTCATCGTTTGGTTCGCCCAGGGCAACGGCTTCCGTTTCGTAGCCCAGTTCGTTTTCAAAGTATGAAAATGCCATTGCGGCCGTAATGGCGTCAGTATCTGGCTTTTGATGACCAAAAACTAATTCCTTGCTCATAAAGACAACTCCTTTGATTCAATCATCACGTAAAACGTTAACTGCAACGTTTTCGCAAATTAATTATACCCTTTTATTTTAGCACGACCAGCTCTTAAATGGGAATCTAATTTCATTTCAGATGCATATTTATGCAGATTATGAAATTGAATCCGTCAGATCGAGCTGCTCGCTTGTCGCCGTCTCGGTCAGCTGGGGCTTGATGCGCAGCTTAACCGGAATACCTTGACTTTCGGTATCAATTACAAAAGTACCGTTTGAATGGGCCGTTCCCAGATGGTGATCAGTAATCAAAACATCCTGGAACAGCGGCCGATCGGTTATGATCTCAACGGCTCCCTGATAGTCAGCATCATAAGGCAAAAAGTCGACCAGCTTGTGCGGCAGCTTCTTCAAACGGTGCAGCACCAGTTCGCCGCGTCTTGCCCGCGCGCCCAGCTTGATATCGGCTACGGCCATTTCTTTAAAGGCCCCACGCTGAGTTACCATAGCCAGATGCTGATCCCCGTCAACCAGCTGCAGGTCAACCATTCTGTCATCGTCATGCAGATTAATGGCCCGTACCCCCGTCGTTCTGACCCCGGCAATCGGTACTTCAGCTACGTCAAATCGAACGGCATAGCCTTCATGACTGATTGCCAGCAGCGACTGCGCGGTATCTTTTGGCTCATAATACATTACGTTAACGACTTGAGCGTCATCACCCTTAAGCTTCATGTAGACCGTCGCCGTGCTCTTATAACGGGATCCTGGCTGATATTCCTTGAACTCAGTCTGCTTGACTTGACCATCGCTGGTTCCCATCAGCAGCGTTCCTGGCATGTCCAGCCGATCAAAAATCATTGCCTTGATAATCTCTTCACCCATGGCCAGGCCAATCGTTTGTGAAATATGCTCACCAACGTCTTTCCAGCGCACGTCAGTCAATTCATGCACCGGCCGATAGATCAGATGGCCAAGATTGGTGAACATGAACAGATGCGCCAGCGTACTGGTTTCTTGGATCAGCAGCGGATAGTCGTCTTCTCGCAACCCGTTTTCTTCAACATTGGAAGCCTTAAACGACCGCAGACTGCTGCGCTTGATGTAGCCGGCTTTGGAAACCAATACGACCACGTCTTCTTTAGCGACCGTAACCTTGGTGTCGATCTCCAGTTTTTGAACCTTGCTTTGAATCTCAGTCCGGCGCGGTGTCGCAAATTCTTTTTTAATCGTCCGCATTTCTTGGCGCAGCACTTTAGCCAGCTCTTTTTCATCGCTTAAGATCAGCTGATATTCGGCAATTCTATCATTCAAGCGTTTTTGCTCATCTTCAAGCGCCGTCACGTCAGTATTGGTCAGCCGATACAGCTGCATGGTAACGATGGCTTCGGCCTGCGGATCATCAAAGCCCAGCGATTCAATCAGATTCTGCTTGGCATCAGCCCGGTTTTTAGAAGCCCGAATCGTTTGAATGACCTGATCAAGCATACTGAGCGCCTTGATCAAACCTTCAACGATGTGGAGCCGTTTTTGCGCCTTATTTAAATCAAAGCGCGTCCGCCGCATAATGATCTCTTTTTGGAAGCTCAGATAAGACGTCAAAATATGCTTTAAGCCTACCCGCATTGGCCGCTGATTATCGATCGCCACCATGTTGAAGTTATAGTTGATCTGCAGGTCGGTGTTTTTTAGCAGATAGTTTAAGATCCCCTCGGCATTGGCGCCGCGCTTCAGTTCAATCGCGATGCGCAGGCCGCTGCGGTCAGTCTCATCGCGAGCTTCAGCGATTCCCTCAACCTTTTTGGCCAGACGCAGGTCGTTAATTCGCTTGACCAGCTGGGCCTTGTTGACTTCATATGGAATCTCCGTGATATTGATCTGCTGCCGACCGCCACGCAGCGTCTCGATACTGGTCTTAGCCCGTACGACGATGCGTCCCCGACCAGTTTCATAGGCTTTTTTGATTCCTTCCTTGCCTTGAATGATCCCGCCAGTTGGAAAATCAGGACCCGGCACGAATTCCATCAGCTTATCCAGACTGGCCGTGGGATGACCAAGCAGGTAGATCAGTGCATCAATCAGCTCGCCCAGATTATGCGTCGGAATTTCCGTAGCATACCCCGCCGAGATCCCGGTCGCACCGTTAACCAAAAGATTGGGAATGCGGGCTGGCAAGACAGTCGGCTCTTTTTCGGTATCGTCAAAGTTCAGCGTCATATCAACCGTATCTTTGTCGATATCCTTGAGCATTAAACCGGCAATTTTGCTTAAACGAGCCTCGGTATAACGCATGGCAGCCGGTGGATCACCATCCATCGACCCGTTGTTGCCGTGCATTTCAATCAATGGGTCACGCAGCTTCCAATCCTGACTCATCCGTACCAGTGCTTCATAAATGGAACTGTCGCCGTGCGGGTGGAAGTTACCCATTACGTTACCGACTGACTTGGCTGACTTCCGAAAGCCTTTATCATAGGTGTTGCCATCCTTGTTCATGGCAAACAGGATCCGACGCTGAACCGGTTTGAGGCCATCGCGAATATCCGGCAGGGCCCGTTCTTGAATGATGGACTTGGAATACCGGCCGAAGCGATCGCCCATCAAGTCTTCCAAAGTCATATTTTCGATTTTTGGTTCACTCATTGACTTTCACCTCTTACTTTTGATTCCAGGTATTGATCGTAGGCGTTTTGGCCTTTTGACCGCGATTTTCCATCAGCTGATCAGACTCTTCGTCATCGCTCAGCGTAAATTGCACGTTTTCTTCAATCCATTTCCGACGTGGTGCAACCTTATCGCCCATCAAGGTAGTGACGCGCTTTTCAGCCAGCTCGGCATCTTCTATCCGCACTCGAATCAGCGTCCGTGTGTCAGGATTCATCGTGGTTTCCCAAAGCTGATCAGCGTTCATTTCACCAAGCCCCTTGAAACGCTGCAGCTGAGCGCCGCGAATCTTTTTGGTCATTTGTGTCAGCTGATCGTTGGTCCAGGCATACTGAATCTTGGTTTTGGCTCCTTTGCCAGACTGGATGCGATACAGTGGCGGCAAGGCAATATATACCTTACCGGCTTCGATCATTGGCCGCATGTACTTGTAGAAAAACGTCAGCAGCAGGATCTGGATGTGGGCTCCATCGTCATCGGCATCAGTCATGATGATGATCTTGTCGTAATTGGAGTCTGCGACGTTGAACTCACTGCCGACCCCTGCGCCAACCGTATAGATGATCGTATTAAGCTCTTCGTTTTTCAAGACGTCATCCAGCTTGGCCTTTTCCGTATTGAGAACCTTACCACGCAATGGCAGGATCGCTTGAAACTTTCGATCGCGCCCCTGCTTGGCACTCCCACCGGCTGAATCACCTTCGACTAAGAAAAGCTCATTTTTAGCGGCATCTTTTGACTGGGCCGGCGTCAGCTTACCGGACAGATTGCGTTCTTTACGGCCTTTGCGCTTGGAGCCGCGTGATTCGTCACGAGCCTTGCGCGCGGCTTCTCTTGCCTGGCGAGCCTTGAGTGCTTTTCTGATCAGCTGCTGAGCTTCATCACCATTTTCCAGCAGCATGTAGCTTAGCTGGTCACTGACGATTGAGTCCACGATCTTACGGGCTTCTGGCGTCCCCAGCTTGTCTTTGGTCTGGCCCTCAAACTGCAGAATGCGTTCTGGGATTCGTACTGAGACGACTGCCGTCAAGCCTTCACGAACGTCAGACCCTTCCAGATTCTTGTCGCGTTCCTTGAGCAGACCGACTTTTCTGGCGTAGTCATTGAACGTTTTGGTCCAGGCATTGCGAAAACCGGCTTCATGCGTTCCCCCATCTGGAGTGCGCACGTTGTTGACAAAGCTCAAGACGTTTTCTGAATAGCCATCGTTATACTGAGCCGCAACCTCAACCTCAACGCCATCCTGCTTGCCGTCAAAGTACATGATCTGGCCCAAGGTATCCTTGTCTTCATTGAGGTAGCCGACAAAGTCCTTGATGCCATTTTCAAACTGGAATACCTCTTCTTTTTCCTGACCAGCGCGCTTATCAGTCAGCGTGATCTTCAGTCCCTTTAGCAGGAATGCCGATTCACGCAGCCGTCTTGCCAAAGTATCGTAGTTATAGACCGTCGTGGAAAAGATTTTTGGATCCGGCTTAAAGGTAACCGTCGTTCCGGAACCCGCGCGCGTATTGCCTAATTTTTTGAGCGTCCCGACCGGATTGCCGCCATTGACGAATTTTTCTTGATAGCGAACGTGATCGCGCACGATCGTCAGCGTCAGTTTGGTTGAAAGAGCATTCACGACTGAGGCCCCAACCCCATGCAGCCCACCGGAAGTCTTGTAGCCATCGTCTTGACCAAACTTTCCCCCGGCATGCAGCACGGTCATGATGACTTCCGGCGTTGGTTTGCCAGAAGCATGCATTCCTACCGGCATCCCACGACCATGATCCTGGACCGTGATTGAATTGTCGGGTTCGATCGTGACGTTGATTTCATCGCCAAAACCAGACAAAGCCTCATCGACCGCGTTGTCAACGATTTCATATACCAAATGGTGCAGGCCATAGGTATCCGTTGAACCGATATACATCCCAGGCCGTTTGCGCACCGCCTCCAGCCCCTTAAGGATTTTAATGGAGGATGCATCATATTGATATTCTTGTTCTGCCAACGAAAGGCCCTCCTCATAATTTTTTAGTAACGTTTTTTAATATAACTGATTTGGCAAAATTTAGCAAAGAAATTTTGCAAACATTTGTGCCCCATTATTTTAACACATCAAACAAAAGTTGCCGATGCCACTCAATGTGCTATTATAACAATTATGCAATTATTATCGAGGGAGTTTTGAATGATTTATGATTTTTAAAATCTGTTTAATGGCAATCATTGCCTACCTTTTGGGCTCGATTCCCTGGGGGCTTTGGATCGGTCAGGTGTTCTACCACAAGGATATTCGCAAATTGGGCAGCGGCAATATCGGCACGACCAACACTCTGCGCGTTTTGGGACCTAAAGCAGGCGTAACCGTATTGTTTCTTGATATGTTCAAGGGGACGCTGGCAGCCTGTCAGCCATATTTCTTTCACTGTAGTCAGACCGTCAGCCCGCTTTTAATTGGTTTATTTGCCGTTTTGGGCCATACCTGCTCGATTTTTGATCACTTTCATGGCGGTAAAGCCGTTGCAACCAGTGCCGGGATCCTGCTGGCATATAACCCGCTGCTCTTTTTGGTTGCCTGGGCCATCTATCTGACGGTATTATTGTTGACCAGCATGGCTAGCGCGGCTGGCATGGTGGGCATTACCGCAATTTTCATCATTGCCTTATGCATTCACGACTGGATTTTGGCAGCCATTGCCGGGTTCTTGACAGTGGTAATCATCTGGCTGCACCGTGCCAACATCAAGCGCATCTTTAATGGTACCGAATCGCTGGTTCATTTTGGATTGGGCTATCGGCGACAGCAAAAACGCAATCAAAAATAATTAAGCTGATGATCGCATCGCTTGGTATTACAGACCGAGCTGAATGCGATTTTTATTTTGTTGACAAATTTAGGCAACCGATTTCCTAAAGCTTCTTGCAAAAGTATTGAAAGCGCTTATAATTAGGTGTAACGATTTCCTAAAATCAATTTTAAACATCGAGGTGCTTTTTATGAGTTCATTTAACCAACAAAGTTTTCAGCTTAATGGCAAGGTTGCGTTGATCACTGGCGGTGCTAGCGGGCTGGGCCAAAACTATTCAAAGGCGCTGTCGCTTTACGGCGCGGATATTTTTGTCGTTTCAAATTCACAGCGCGGCTGGGAAGAAACTCGTCAAGCGGTTGAAGGCAATGGACAAAAGATCGGCTTTCTGCAGCACGACATCACTGAACCAGGCTGTGCCGACGAAATCATCGCGCAATGCGTTAAGGAAATGGGTGGGCTGGATATTTTGGTCAACAATGCCGGCATTCAGATTCGTAATGACGTCTTGGCGTTCAAGGATGAAGACTGGGACAAGGTGATCAATTTGAATCTCAACGCGCTCTACCACATGTCGCAGGCCGCAGCCAAGTATATGGCTAAGCAAAAGCACGGCAAGATCATTAACATTGGCTCAATGCAGTCCTACCGTGCCGGCAAGTTCATCTTCCCTTACACGGCAGCCAAACATGGCGTCCTGGGCCTGACTAAAGCCTACGCTGATGCTCTTTCCAAATACAACATTCAAGTCAACGGTCTGGCACCAGGCTATATTTTAACGGATATGACTAAGGCGCTGGCCGAAGATCCGGTGCGAGGGCCTGAGATCAAAGAACATATTCCTTCTGGTGAATGGGGCCGTCCTGAACAATTGATGGGGCCAATGGTATTTTTAGCCAGTCCGGCATCTGATTACGTAACCGGTGTAATGCTGCCAGTTGATGGCGGCTACCTGCTGCGCTGATCCAATTCAGCTATAATCAAAAAGACGTGGTGATCAAGCTCACCACGTCTTTTTTAAGTCGTTAGAAAGGCTGAATGGCAAATGCATAGTCCTCATGCTTGCCAGATGCCAGCCGACTCATCACCTGCTTGTCTTCGAGTCTGCCGTCACTGTGGATGCTGTCGGCAATCCCCCACCATGGCTCAACGCACACCAGGTTGGCCTGGGCTGGGTATGGCGACCAGACGCCGACAAATGGTGCACCGTTAACCTGAACGTGAACCCCATGATTGGTCTGCGGTTCCGTCAGCGTTGCCGTAAATGGCATGCCCTTGGTTGCAAAGATCAGGGCATCCTCATCAAACAGCTCATGATCCAGTTGAATGGGCTGCTGCATGTGCAGAACCGCTGGATGTTCCAGATCATTAAATGGACCAGGTGCGACCAATTTAACCTGTTGATAGTCAATCGCCGGTGAAACACTGAACTGAGTCGTTTCAAAACTGCCCTGTTCATCAACTGGTACGTTAAAACCAGGGTGCGCACCCAAAGCATAGATCAGCGTCTGGTCATTGCTTGGGTTTTCAACGCGATAGCTGACCAGCAGACGATCCTCATCCAGCTGGTAGGCAATCGTCAACACAAAAGCAAACGGGAAGGCAGCCCGCGTTTTTTCATCATCACGCAGCTCAAAAACTACTCGCTCACTGCTCTGTTCCACAACCTTAAACTCCCGATCGCGGGCAAAACCATGCTGCGTTTGATGATAGACCTTGCCTTGATATTCGTACTGATCATCTTTGAGCCGGCCGACAAATGGAAACAGAACCGGTGCTTGCCGTTTCCAAGACTTTGGATCACCTTGCCACAAATATTCCAATCCCGCTGCATTTCGCTTAATGCTGTGCATCTGCGCGCCTAATGGATCAATCTGTACCGTCAGCTGCTCATTTTCAATCTGAATCATCTCTCGTCATCCTTTCAACTCTCAATGGACAATGGTATATGCCAAAAGCCCTCTAATCTGCACAATAACAGATTGAGAGGGCTTTCGCAAGTCTATCTTTTAATTTTGGACTGATTCTTCGTAGTCGCCATTAGGACAAACGATCTGCTTGCCCTTCTTGACCTTCTTTTCAATCAAGAAATGGCCGTCTTTAGGACAGTTACGGCCAATTGGCTTGTCCCATGAAACGAAATCACATTCAGGGTAGCGCGAGCAGCCATAAAAGACGCGATTCTTCTTGGACTTGCGCTCGACTACGTTTCCTTGCCCACACTTAGGACAGGTTACGCCGATATCCTTGACGATTGCCTTGGTGTTGCGGCAGTTCGGGAAGCGCGAGCAGGCATGGAACTTGCCATAGCGGCCCATCTTAACGACCATTGGCGCCCCACAGATCTCACAATTGCTGCCGGCCAGTTCATCATGCATTTCGATTTTGGCAACCTGTTCCTCAGCAGCCTGGACTTCCTTAGAAAATGGCTGGTAGAACTTGTCAACGACCTTAACCCAGTTTTCCTTGCCTTCTTCAATCCGGTCCAAGTCGTCTTCAACTTCGGCCGTAAACTTGACATTGACGATTTCTGGGAACTGCTTGACGATGATCTGGTTGACGATCTCACCCAGCTCGGTTGGCTCAAAGTGGCGCGATACCAAACGAACATAGTAGCGGCGCTGAATCGTGTCCAAGGTTGGCGCGTAGGTGGAAGGCCGGCCGACCCCGTTTTCTTCCAGCGTCTTGATCAAGGCAGCTTCCGTATAACGAGCAGGCGGCTGCGTGAAGTGCTGTGCCGGGTCATCACTGATCATTTGGACCTGGTCGCCTTGATTCAGGTCTGGTAAAACATTGTCTTTTTCCTGACCACGCTTGTAAACCTTGGTAAAGCCATCAAATTTGACCTTGGATCCGTTGGCATGAAAGTCGACCCCGTTTTGGCTCAACGAAACGGCCATCGTATCAACAATTTGCGGCGTCATCTGACTGGCCACGAATCGGCTCCAGATCAGGCTGTACAGCTTGTATTGATCAGCCGTCAGATACTGTTTCATCTCCGCGGGCGTGCGATTGACCGAAGTTGGCCGAATTGCTTCGTGCGCGTCTTGGGCCCCTTCCGGCAGCTTACCCTTGACCGGCTTGATTGCGGCATATTGTTCCCCATAGTTTTCATGAATAAACTGAGAGGCTTCCTGTTTGGCAATTGAGGCAATCCGCGTTGAGTCGGTACGCATGTAGGTGATCAGACCGACCGCGCTGCCGTGCCCAAGCGTAATCCCTTCATAAAGCTGTTGCGCAGCCATCATCGTCTTGCGCGTCCGGAAGTTCAGACGGCGGTTGGCATCCTGCTGCATCGTGGAGGTAGTGTATGGCGGCTGCGGCATCCGCTTGCGTTCTTTACGCGTAACGTCATCAATCGTAAATGGCGCCTTGCGATCAATCTTGGCCAGTACTTTTTGAACGGCCTCGTTATTAGGCAGCGCGGCTTTTTTGCCGTTTTCGCCATAAAAAGATGCCGCAAACTCGTCACTGCCCTTTTTGAACCGACCATCAATCGTCCAGTATTCTTCGGGTTTAAAGTCACGAATCGCCTGTTCTCTTTGAATGATCAGGTTTAGCGCGACTGACTGCACCCGTCCGGCAGACAGTCCTTTTTTGACCTTTTTCCAAAGAATCGGGCTGATCGAATAACCAACCAGCCGATCCAAAACCCGCCGTGCCTGCTGCGCGTCAACCAGGTCCATGTTGATCTCACGCGGTTCCTTAAAGGCTTCCTTAACGGCGTCTTTGGTAATTTCATTGAAGGTAACCCGGTTCTTGTCTTTAGTATCCAGCTTTAAAAGGTTGGCAACGTGCCAGGCAATTGCTTCCCCTTCCCGGTCCGGGTCAGATGCCAGATAGACGGCTTTGGCCTGCTTGGCATCCTTGCGCAGTTCTTTGATCACGTCACCCTTACCGCGAATGGAGATGTAGTCGGGCTGATAGTCGTTTTCAATATCAACCCCCATCCGGCTCTTTGGCAGATCACGGACATGACCCAGACTGGCGACGACTTTATAGGTCCGTCCCAGATACTTGCCAATCGTCTTGGCTTTGGAAGGCGATTCGACGATGACCAGCTTTTTCTTGGTCTTAGGGCGCTTGGCAGTCGTCTTTTTGGTTGTTTTAGCGGCCGGTTTTGCAGTTTTCGTAGTGGCCGAAGTTGTTTTAGCAGTTGATTTTACAGTTTTAGTTGCCATCATAAGGCTCCTATCATGATGAATTTGATCGGTTTTATCTTCTATACTATTATATGGTCTCTTGTGCGGTCAAACCCGTCTGGCTGATTTCAATCAGCAATGAACCGATCAGATAGACCTAGATTAATTCAAAAAAGAAAATGGTCTAACTAGCGTATCAATATAATCGAGTTTATTAAAAAAATCAAGGCAACGATAAAATCATTTTAGCCAAAAAGTCGAATTTATAAATTAACGAGTGGAATTTTAGTGTCAAACTGAATTTTTGGCATATAGCAATGGTAAGGGGGGAAAAGCGATGCATCTGCGTGAATTTATCTTAAGGCTGAGTCTATGCAGCTGTTTGAGTCGACGGATGAAATATCGGCTTTTAATGGCTGCCATTCAGCAAAAACAAATTACCAATCTCGCTAAATTAACTGATCACTTGAACATTACTTTTAACAAACGAATGCAGTGGTTTGACGAATGGTTCAGCCAGGAACTGCGGCGTCAGACTGAGCAAAATCTGTCGATGCCTTTCATAACGCCGCTTGACACGATCTATCCGCAGCGTCTGCGAGAAATTTATGATCCGCCATTGGTTTTGTATTATCATGGCAACCTAAAACTGCTGCAGTACCCTTGTCTGGCCGTAGTTGGATCAAGAAACATCACTAAATATGGTGAACAAGCGATCAATCAATTACTACCAGGAGTCGTCAGCAGCCAAGTCGCGATCGTCAGCGGCCTGGCCAAAGGAGTTGACGGCTTGGCTCACCAGATTACGCTGCTGGATGGCGGGGCCGCGATTGCCGTAATCGGGACTGGTCTAGATGGCAGCTATCCACGCTGCAATGCATTTTTACAGCGGCAAATTGCGCAGTCTGGTCTTTTGCTGACGGAGTATCCACTGGCAACTACGCCCTACCCGAGCAATTTTCCCGAACGCAATCGGATCATTGCCGGTTTATGTCATGCCTGTCTGGTGGTTGAAGGCAGTCGGCGCAGCGGCAGTCTGATTACGGCCAACCTGGCGCTGCAGGATAATCGAAATGTCGGTGCGGTTCCCGGGCCAATCGATTCGCCAATGTCGCTTGGAGCCAATGAACTGATTGCTGCTGGAGCACGACCGATCCTAAGCAGTCAAGACATTTTAGAGGAGCTGCCTGACTGGCTGTTTTCTGCGAAATAGACTGTCTTAATAATTTTAGAAACGACACGATCCTACAAGCCAATTAAAAAAGCACGGCCTCAAGTTTCATCAAAACCAAGACAGTGCTGTTCTTTTTATCTAATATTCAATTATGTCCAGCTAGAAATCCCTTAACTTTAGTCGATAGTGGCTGACTTGCTAATGCAGATATTGCTGGACTGGTGAAAACGAGTGCCGATGAATCGGGCATGGTCCAAGTTCTGCTAAGCCCTGCAAATGCTGCTTGGTACCATAGCCCATATTTTCAGCAAAGCCATAGCCTGGATAAAGCCGGTCGTAATCACGCATCAGATGGTCACGATATTCTTTGGCAACGATACTGGCAGCCGCGACGCTGATACTCTTTTGATCGCCTTTAATCAAGGTCGTCTGCGGAATATCAATTGCCAGAGGGACGGCATCGACAATCAGGTGGGACGGCCGATGCGCCAATGAATTTACACTGCGAATCATTGCCTGCTGGGTCGCCGCGTAGATATTAAGCTGATCGATAACCGTGCATGGATTGACGGCAATGCTGACTTCCAGGGCTTCATTAACGATCTGCAGATACAGCTGCTCACGCTCATGCCTGGTCAGCTGCTTAGAGTCCGTAACCCCCACCAGGTCAAAATCAGGCTTGAGAATTACCGCACACGTAACTACCGGACCAGCCAGCGGCCCCCGCCCAACCTCATCGATACCGGCAACGTACTGCTGACCATCTTGCCAGAGCTGATTTTCATATTTGAAACGCTCTTTGAAGGCCGCGTAGCTTGCTGCCTGCCGTTCCAATCGACGTTTTAGCTGGGCCAGCGCGGTTTGGACGCCTTTACGCTCATCTTGCTGCATTGATTGAACAAATGGATCATCAAGCGTGGACACGTTTTTTAAGCGGTCCTTGATTTCTTTAATGCTGAGCTTATTCATTGAGACCCTCAGCATTAATATCAGCCGGCTTTTCCAATGAGATCGTTCCCAGCTTGCCCTTGCGCAAATCAAAGATAAGCCGTTCACTGCCGCGGTCGTAGTCATCACGAAAGCCCATCTTTTTGGTAATCGTCAGCAATAGATCCGGATCAGTCACGCTTTCGTCAACATCAGCGTCAGTCAGATGGTAGCGCTGCTTCAATTCAGTCAGCCGATTAGCGCGCAGATACTGCAGTGCAAACAGGGCCACGTCATCCTTGGCAAACAGACTGTCCTTGATCGCGCCAGAAAGTGCCAGCATTAAGCCTTCTTTTTCGGTCGCGAACTTATGCCATAAAACGCCTGGCGTATCCAGCAGCTCCAATTCAGCCGACGAACGCAGCCACTGCTGACCGGTCGTTACCCCCGGCCGATTACCGGTAGCCGCGACGTTCTTTTTGACCAGGTGATTCAAAAGCGTTGACTTGCCGACGTTAGGCACGCCGACACACATTGCGCGAATCGCCCGTTTTTTCATCCCCTTAGCCTGCTCATTGGCCAGCTTTTCGGCTAAGACCTGCTTGGCCGCGTTGGTAACGGCCTTAGCAACGCTGCGGGCACGCGAGTCCAGTGCCAGTACCGGCTGTCCGTGATCCTTAAAGTACTGCAGCCATTCTTTGGTGACTTCTGGATCCGCTAAATCGGTTTTGGTTAAGATCAAAAGACGCGGCTTGTCGCCAGCTGCCAGATCAACTTCTGGGTTTTGCGAGGAGTATGGCACCCGCGCGTCAACCAGCTCAAATACGATATCGACTAAAGGCATCTGCTCTCTGATCTGGCGCAATGCTTTGGCCATGTGACCAGGGAACCATTGAATTGTTGCCATTTTAGTTCCTCCTAAATTCTAATTCATTTTTTCTAGATACAGCTGCCAGGCATCATCAAAAATCGTCATTCCTGGCAGATATTCGGCATTTTCTTCCAAGTAGTGAGATATTTCATCAAAATCTTGGGATTGCTTAGGAAACGACGAGTCCAAAAAAGCATTATTGGCAAACTGCTCAATCTCAGTTGGCTGATTGGGCTGCCTTAAGGTCATCAAAAAATGATAGAAGCTTTCACGAAACATCTGCCGACCCCCTGTTAGTTATCCTGCGGCACGGTAATCAAGAACTTAAACTGACCATCTGCCAGGTTGATCTCATCAGCTTGGGCATGCACTGCCTTATTTTTGGTGTATTTATTCAGATCCAGCAGAATCGTCTTTTTCTTTTGGTTAATGTAGACCCAGTTTGGCAGCTGATAGTTCTTTTTGATATAACCCATAACGAACCCGATCGGCAGGTTAAGCCGGCCAACCGCCAATCCTTTAGCTTTCAGCAGAATATTGCCTTCACTGGTTTTAACCGGAATGCAGTTCATCGCGTATTGCACGTTGACCCCCAAAAACTTAGCGTGGCCGATTACCGTTGCATACTGATTGCCTACGATAAAACGATATTGCGGCTTTTTGGACTTTTTCTGAATTTTTTTAATGTAGCTGTTGGCTAAGGCATTGACCTGTTTTTGATTCAAAACCAGTTCCAATGACGTATCACTGGCTTTGGGAGCCGTAGTTTCAGTTGGTGTCTTAACTGGTGCGCTGGCTAGATGAACTACCGTTAGCAGCGAGCCAATTAAGACGATTACCAAAACCCAAAAAGCTGCCTTCCAGCCATTATATTGTTTCTTTAACTTATCTTCCATATTCATTCAAATCATCCTACTCTTGCTGATATTCCCAGTCATCGTGCTGCAGCATCACCTTGTATAAAGCATTGGTCATCTGATCATAGCCCTTGCTGTTAGGGTGAAAATTATCTTCAGTTGAGATGTAGTTGTTTAGGTTGTGCGTATCATTGTTCATAATCGCAATGACCTGCTTTTGGGTAATCTGATCGCTATTGGCTTTTTGAGCCTGCTGTGAGAGTTTTTGCCGCTGCTTGGGCGTTTTATACTGGCCATATGACATTAAATGATTGATATCAACGAAATAGGACGGGCCATACTGAGCCACGGTCTGTTTTGTGATTTGATTCCACTTGGCGACGGACTCGTTGATAATCGACACATCAGGAAAATAAGTGTAAACCGGATCATAAATGCTGTACATAAAAATCGGCGCGGTGGCATTTTGTTTGCGAACCGCGGTCAGCAATTCATTTAGCTTTTGCTGATAGGTCGTGCCTGCCTGTTCGATATTGCTCTCGATCTTATTGGTTGAATTGCTCAACAGGTTGCTCTCCAGTTTCTGCATCAAGTCATTGCCGCCAACCGTCATCACGATCACATCGGCTTTTTTTAGATTTGCCCGCATTTCTGGCTGTTCATTAAGCCGCTTGAGCATCTGATCGGACCGGTCGCCAGTTACCCCATAATTATACGTAGTTACGCGATTATGGTAGTGCTTTTGCAGTTTTTTCCTAATCCGTCCGACATAACCCTGCTCGTTTTTATCGTCGCCTTGACCATGCGTCAGCGAATCGCCAATCGCGACCAGCGTTATTTTTTTCTTTAAAACCCGATCTTTTTGTGAAGTCTGTTGAACCGTTGTCGATGCTGACTGCTGCTGGTGATACCAGTATCCACTTCCGCCAGCCACCGCTAAAACGGCGCCGATCAACAACAGCAAGCCTTTTTTGCCGCGCAGCATAAAATTACCTCTCACTAAAAAATTCTTAAAGTCAATTAAGATACATAAGAAATATTATAGTGCATTTTATCATGCCACGGCAAATTCGGAAGCGGATCCAATTGCCAATAATTTATGGATTGGATCGTTCACTAAGTAAAAAACGGTTGATGACTTAATCAAGCCTCAACCGCATGCTCAGCAACTGCTTAATTCGATTACAGATTACGATGGAAGAAGAACTTCTCAATCCAGCGACTGTCCTTGCGCAGCTTAAAGTAGGCAATCACTGCAAAAATGAGAGCGCCAAAGAAGTCAGCAAACAGATCACCCATCGTATCCATTAAAGCTGCCCGTCCCAACAGCAAGTGACCGTTTTTCATATACCGCTGCAGATTCATGCCAAACGAGTCACAGGTAAATTCATAAAATTCCCATAAAACGCCGCAAAAAACCGCAAACGCCGTGGCATACATACTGATAAAAAATGGCGGTACGTGCTTGATCCCCTCATCAGGAATCAAGCCGCCAAATGCCGACAGCGCAAAACCAGCCAGCAAAGCACCGCTGATCAGATGCAGACCTTTGTCCCAGTATGGAATGCTGTAGAAGTGATAGATCGTGCCCAGATAAATGGCTCCATAGATAAACATTAAAAACAGACCGTAAAGCAGCGGCGGCAGATAAACCTTTAGCTTGATCGCCAAAAACTTAGGCAGCATAACAATCAGCAGGCCGGCCACGATTTCCAGATCCAAAAACCAGGCGGCCCCTGCTGCTTTGGCTGTCGCAGCCGTCAAAGCCGTTTTGGTAGTTAAAATCAGTGAAACCAGCATCGAAATTACAATAAACCACAAAAAAACGTTAAGGGCTTTTTCACTGGTGCTTGAGCCGTTTTTCATCATCATCACATCCTTTAATTTGAGCGTGCTGAGCATTCATTGCTATAATCAAGGTCAAAAACTGATTAAAGGAGCTGTAGATAATGGCCCAGCAAGCACTCATTGTTTATTATTCACAATTTAATAATACCACTAAACTTGCCAAATTAATTCAAGATGCGACCAAGGCTCCCGCGTTGCGTCTGCGCGTGGCCGACAGCGTCTATCCAAATAACATGGAAGCTACTGGTCGCATCTATCAATAGCAGCTAAAACAACGCCAGCTGCCGATACTTATCAATTCCGTGCCTCAGCTGAATCAATATGATGTCGTTTTGGTCGGCGGCCCCGTCTGGAATGGCAACGTGGCGGCACCAGTGATTGAGTTTTTGAAAACCATTCAAGGATACCAAGGCTTGATTGCGCCATTCTCAACTGCCTGGAGTGATTCTGATGATTATCAAGCAAATTTCATTAAATGGGCTGGCCGACTGCAGGTCACTGATGGATTCCACGTCACGACTCACGGCTCTCATCAGTTCAAAGCAAACAATCTGGCCGCCTGGCTGCGCAAACTATGATAAAGCAAAAATGCTGTCGCCGACTCATCAAAAGTCCACGACAGCATTTTTCTAAGCTTGGCGTTTTCAACCATTCTTGTTTCTTAAAAAATAAAATTGATTAGCAGCATGTAGCAAAGCGTCCCGACGATCAAGGTTAAAAACAGGCTGTGCTTCCATAAACGCACGATTACCGTTACCACGCCGGCAATGACTTCTGGCAGTCCATGCGTGCCGCCAAGCCAATTAACGTTGCGATAGCAGTATACGACCAGCATCCCCATGATCGCAGCCGGTAAAAACCTGCCCAGCCCCGTTACGAAATCAGGCGTGGCCGCTTCCGTTCTAAAAAGCAGAAATGGCGTTACCCGGGTGGCAAAGTTTGCCAGCGCGGCTAAGGCAATGCAGATAATCTGATCAGTCAGCGTCATTTTGGTCCCCCCTCTTTGCTTGACGCCAGTAGATAACGGCGTATTCAGCCACTAGAATTAACAGCGTCGCTACCAAAAAATACGTCTTGCCAAACAGCAGCAGACAGGCAATCGTAACGATCACGCCACTGGTTGAGCTAAGATGATCCTTTTCTTTTTGAAACTGGTCAACGGCCAAGGCAATAAATAGCGCCGTCATGACAAAATCCATGCCGGGAATCTCTTTGCCAATCAGACTCCCCAGTGCGCCGCCTAAAAATGCGCCCAAGACCCAGTAGCTGTGATCAAAAAGCGAAATCAGCGTATAGACTGAGTAACGATCATATTCTTTAGGAATCGACAGACTATAGTTGACGACAAAGGTTTCATCGGTTAAGCCATAGATCAAAAAAAACTTGCGCCAGCCCGCACCGCGATATTTTTTCAGCATTGAAAGGCCATAAAAAAACTGCCGAAAGCCAACGACCAGCGTTATCAAGACAACGTTGCCCGGCAAAAAGCTCTGAACCAGCATGGAAGCCAGGATAAATTCAACGGATCCCCCATAAACTACCGCTGCCATTATCGTGGGAAACCAGAAGCCAAAGCCCAGGTTATGCATGTATAGCCCATAGCCGGTTCCTAAGATAACATAACCGAAAAAAATCGGTAACGAACTGTTAAAAGCAAAGCGCACGGTTTCCTGGCGCGTTGCCGGTGGTGATGCTTGCATATTTTCCTCTCCCCTGTGAATAAGTGATTACAGAGATTAATTTTAACGCAAGCCACTATTGATTAACAGGGCCTTTTTACCAGCAAGATATTTTATGCATTATCATTCAGATACATGCTGCTCTGCGACAGGCGCATCATCGCGACGGTCACTGCAATGATGCCGGTGAGATCCAGCCGTCAGCCGATCTTGACTAAACAAGCCGCCAATCCGCAGTCGGCCAGCGTTTGCAAGACCCAATACCTATAATTCTGATGCTGTTATATGATCAGATTGACACCATCATGGAAACGAACTAGCGATAGGGCAGCCATCGATTCAATTCCTGGCGCTTTTTTACCTGTTCCTGACGCCATTGACGCCAACTGCTGCTGGCTTGACTGACATGTTCAATCAGTTCACGATCGATTTTTTCCCGATACTCAGCAACTGGTTTGGTATACAGCCGACCGTTTTGATCGAACTGATAGCCGCCCCACATATGCTGACTGATTGGATCAAGCAGAATCGACTGAACGTAGCGCACCCGGCCGATTGCATGATGCAGGTCAGTATAGCCCAGGGTCACGATGTCCAGTGAGTCGATATAATTATTGATCTTATTGCGCAAAATCGCGGCTTGGGCTTTCTGCTGGTCATTAAGCAGCCAGTAGACGTTTGGGCCCTCATAAAGCCAAGCCTCACTCAGGCATGCCGGATAATCGCAGTTGGCAAGGGCATACTGAGCATTGATTGCTCCCAGTGAATGGCCGTAGATATAGTAATGTGCCGTTAAGTCCTGCTGCATCAGCCGATTCAACAAACTCGCCGCCGACTTGAGCTGAGAAGGAATCTCACCAACTCGATGTTCAACGATTGAACGGCCAATGGGCAGATTGGTTGCCAGCCATTCATTGGACCATGTCGTTGGATTGCCATGTCTCAAGCCGGATGAGCCGCGAAACAGCACCGTAATCTCTTTATGATCCTGATGGTGATTGACAATGATGGTGCCCCGCAGGCCATCTTGTTTATAGAAAGCTCGTTTGACGCGACCGACTCGCTTGCCATTGGATAATCTGACGTGATCGCCAACCCCCAGCGGCTGATATTCCAAACCTGCCAGCTCGACTCGCTGCTGATCGGTTAGCTGAGCATTTACATCCATTTTTTCACCCCAAAATGAAAAACGACTTCAATGATCGATATGATCTATTGAGTCGATTTTATCACATTATTTATTTGCTTTTATTGAATCGGCATTTCGTAGACGTATGAGGTTTCTTCAGGACGGTAGACGCCATGCAGAGTCCCCACACGCGTAAAGCCATACTTTTCAATTAAATGCTGCATTGGCTTGTTGTCCTCATGGGTGTCGATCCGTAATGACTTGACACCGTTGGGATTTTCCTTAACGTAGTCGATAACGCTCGTAAACAAACCAGAAGCATAGCCATTGCCGGCATGGTCAGAGTGAATGGCAACCCGGTGAATAACCAGATAGTTGTCAGTATCAACGAGCCATTTGCCATCCAATTCATCGTAAGAGTGGTCCGGAGCTGCTACGATTGCAAAAGCTCCCACCGTTTCATGATCGTCGGAATGTACCAGGTATGCAAAGCCATGTTCAATATCTTCTTGGATATGTTCAACATTCGGATAATCGCCTTGCCATTGATCAATCCCGCTTTCCGCCAGCTGATTGCGGCCATCACGCAGAATTTCGACAACTCGATCCAGATCCTTCATTTCGGCTTTTTCAATATGCATAGCACAACCTTCTTTCCTTAAAGTATCAAGCGTTTATCAATTTAACACATTCTGCCAAAAATTGACAATAAAATGGTCAATTTTAACAAACAGACTTAGAATAACATCATCAACAATGATACGAGGCGAACATCTTGAAATATAAATTCTGGCTTAAAATTATGCTGACAATTTGTCTGATGATGACCATGACTTCATCCGCCAAAGCAGCTGCATTGAATTCTCAAAAATACGTTCAGTCAACCACGCCAACCTTTTTCTTTCATGGCTGGGGCAGCGGGGCGCATGCCGAACGACACATGGCTCAGGCGGCGATTGATTCCGGCGTCACCAAAACCGTCATCGTAGCCAACGTTGCGCAAAACGGTACCGTCGAGCTGGAAGGCAAGATTCCCCACGGCGCGATCAACCCAATCATTGAAGTCAACCTGATCGATAATGAAAACTCAAACTATACTACGGATGGTCATTACGTTGCCGCGGCCATTCAAAAAGTCTGCCAAACCTATCATTTCAAAAAATATCAGGTTGAGGCGCATTCGATGGGCAACATGGCGTTTCTTTACTGCCTGCTGCAAAACGCCAACAATTCTAAGTTTCCCAAGCTGCAAAAAGAAGTCGCGATGGCTGGTACCTTTGATGGCGTAATTGGCTGGAATCAACCCGCCAACCTGCAGTATAACGAACGAACCGGTGAAGCCACGCCAGCTACCAAATCATATCAAAAACTCAAAAAACTGCGCCACACTTATCCAACCACTGCCCGCGTCTTAAATATTTATGGCGATCTGGGCGATGGTACCGACAGCCAGGTGGACAATAAATCATCCAAAGCCTTAAAGTACCTGGTTGCTGGCCGCGCCAAATCATATCAAGAACAGCGCATTACAGGTGCCAATGCCAAACATGAGCTTTTGCACCGGAATCCACAGGTCGACGCGATCTTGATCAAGTTCTTATGGGGCAAATAAGCAGCACGACCTAATCGGAAATCATGATGCGGCCTTTGATCATGCAAATTAAGTTTTGAATGTCTTAAGCAACGATCTGGTCACATCAATGTATGGATACGTCCCAACTTGAACTTTTCTCAAACAGTCATGACGGTATTCTCTAAACGTCTGTTGGGATGCGCTCAATGATTCCACAGCCCTTGATGACTGGCAGCCAAACGGGAAGCTTCTCGCAACCGTTTACGACAGCCTCCCGAAGTGAAAAGCGAGTACCGTCAAACTTATAATCGATCACCAGCTGTCAGCCCGTCTCAAGCCAGCAAGTAGTTTTAGACAAATTAGATATTATTGGCTAGCAAAAAAAAATGCACCCACCAAATTATTCAAATCAGGGCGCATAAAACATCTGACAAAAATGTCATTACCTACGATCAGTGAAAAATTGATGTATAGTAGGTAAAATTTCGTGTATATCAAGTTAGGGATTCCTAACTTTACCTACTAACGGGCGAAAAATCAAAAATTGTAGGTAAATTACAGTTCTGGTCTACACCGTTCAGCCGTAAAATATGCGAGATTACCTACTATCAGCCTCAAAATTCACTAAAGTAGGTAATTTTCACGAAATCGATTATACAGCTACCTGCTTTCGGCTAAAAAATTCAAAATCGTAGGTAAAATAGTCGTGAATCTCCCCTCTCTAAATCAAACGGTATTGACACAGGCACATAATCTATAAAGTCGATGCACGATCTGGAATGAATCACTGTTCGATCAAAAATCCCATCTGCTGCCCAGACAAAAGTACATCCATAATCAGATTGCTTAGGCAATATCGCGCTCGTAAAAACAGCTCTGGCGATCAGACTACTTTAGGCTGCTTAATGCGGCATCGATTGACTGGCTGCCGTCGTGCATCATGATGACCTTGCCAATCGTATTTGGATGTTCAAGGTTTTTTACCAATACGGCGGCAACGTCAGGAATCGCGTTATGTCCTGAACTGCCATCATTCAAGGCAACCATCCCCGTAGCTGGCCGCTCATCCAAGACTCCTGCCTGGATAATCGTCCAATCCAACCCCGGATGATCAATCAGCCAGCGATCCGCATAGAACTTGGCAATATTGTAATCGGTAATGGCTTTTAAGGCCGGGATCGCTGCCCATTTATCCTGCTCAAGCGCGAAAGCAGAGCTCAGCTGAACGAAACGTTTGATGCCATTTTGCCGGCTTGCTTCTGCCAGTTTAACGCTGCCGTTTAAATCAACCTGCAGCAGATCCTTGCCACGTGATCCTGCTACAAAGATTACCGCGTCAACTTGACCCAGTGTTTTTTGCAGTTCAGTAATGGAGGCATGCAGATCAAGCTTGACTTTCAAGATATCTGGTTGACTGATCTTTTCTGGATGACGAGCACCCGCGACTACTTCATGACCTGCTTTTTGGAGTTCAGTGACTACGGCTTGTCCCACTCGTCCCGTAGCTCCGGCGACAAAAACTTTCATTGCAATCTCCTTTCAACTGCACTAGTAATTTACTATTTGCTTTATACTAACTTTTTGTAAGCTAAAAGACAAATTTTTAGTCTTCCGGCAGCTAAAACCGCATACCTTCCGTTTTATCATCCATAAAGATGCCAGCGATCGGCCTTTCATCGATGTTGAAATGCGGGAAGTCGCTAATCCGGCTGCAGGGCAGTAGCCGTCGGAGCAGCTTGACTGACGGCGACCTGTTTAAGCGCCCGCTGCGTCATTTGAAAGTAATTCTTATAAAGCGCCGTATAGCGTCCCGTGTTCTTATCGACGAGCCACGGCTTATGACGACCGCAATAGTGCAGAATTACCGTATGTTTGATGACCCAATCAAGCGTCCACTCGCCAAAGCTGATCGTCTCATAGGTCTGGCCTTTGCGGGCATCAAAATTATAAAGCTGATCGGGCACCGTCTTAATATCTTTACCGTATAAGGCATTCAGCACGTCCTGGTCTGGCAGCAGCAAGACGTGTTCTCGGATATATTCGTAGATGTCTTCCGCATGAACCCGCTGCCGGATCAGATCAAGATTCATCAACAACACGCCGGAATTATAATAGCCATCCGCGTCAAAGTTCTGCAGGCGAATCTTATTGATGACTTCCGTGGTACCAGTCAAGCCGGTATGAATTGCTGAAGCATACAGATAGCCATCCAAATCCGTATCATAAAGTGGTCCAATATCATTAATGCACAATACGTCAGCATCCAGATATAGAATGCGATGCAGCTGTTTTGGCAAGTATTGATGAGCCAGCAAGCGATAATAGATGGTCTTGGGATAACGATCGGTAACCGGTGCCTGATCGAATTCCTCGTCTCTGATAATAATCGGATGATAGTTCATCCCCCAGAGTTCACAAGTTTTTCGGATCTCTGGCGTGTGCACCAGTTCTTGTGATTGGATCACGTATACGTCAAGCGGGCGCGGTTGGGAATTAAGTCGGATCGAGTTTAGGACCGTCAGCATCTGGCGCCAAAAACGATCGTCAATTGAAAACAATAGATTCAAAATTTTCACCTCTCATAGCTGCTGTTAATTCTATTTTAGATGACCAGACCGATTTTGCACGAAGCAAATGTTGCAAAACGTTTCTTAGACCAATTCATCTGCCAAGCGATCTCATTGCCCTAATTTATGGTTTTCTACTTGCCAAACCGCTTAAATTGGCTTACGATCGAGTGGTGACATTTGCGACTACAATTATTAAGAGGGAAAGATTTATGGAACAAGCAGCACAATTGGAGGCCATCAAACGCTACACTATCCAAAAACTGGGCAGTGACAGTACTGGACACGGTCTCGACCACATCATGCGCGTCGTACGGATGACCAAAAAACTGATCGAAACCGAAGCTGCCAATGAATTTATCGCCGTTGCCGCGGCCTACCTGCACGACACGATTGACGAGAAGCTGGTAATCAGCGTAAAAGAAGCCGAGGAAGAATTGGAAGATTTCTTGCGGCGCATTGACCTGACCAATGAGCAGATCCAAGCAATCATGGATATCATTTCCAACATGTCATTTGCCGATACGCTGGGCGATGCCCGACCAACCCTTTCGCGCGAGGGCCAGATCGTCCAGGATGCCGACTGGCTGGACGGTCTGGGCAGCATCGGCATCACTCGGGCCGTCTATTACGGTGGCAGCCACGGCGAACGCATCTATGACCCGCTGATCAGGCCGCGTGAGCACATGAATCGTGAGGAATACCGCACGGAACGCGATGAGACCGTCATTAATCATTTTTACGAAAAGCTGCTGAAGATCAAAGACATGCTAAATACAGAAACGGCTCGCAAAATAGCCGCTCATCGTCAGCAGATCATGGAAGACTTTTTAAATGAGTTCTTCTTGGAATGGGATGCCAAAGCTTAATTTGCAAACTAAAAGCCAAGCTGCCGGATACGGTGCTTGGCTTTTTGATTGGACGGTTAATTTTCCCGCCTCTACTTATAAATATTAAGCTTTTTGATCCGTTAACGCTGTCTCTTCCCCCAGTACTGAAATAGATCCGTTCTTAAGGCACCGTTGTAAAGCTTGCGGCGTTTGGTAGCTTTTTGGCCATAGTAGGTTTCAAACTCTAAATCGGCCGTCAAGATATACTTGCTCCAAGTCGTCATAGGACGGTAGATCTCACCCATCTGCCGATACAGCTCACGCACTGATTCTTGATCGCTCAAACGCTCACCATATGGCGGATTGGCTACGATGACGCCATTAATCTTATCAGTGTGCCAATCCTTGACCGCCAGTTGCTTAAACGTAATGTCATGCGTCAAACCGGCTGCCTGACAGTTCCGCTGAGCAATATCGATCATATTCTGGTCAATGTCGTAGCCATGAATATCTAATTCGATGTCATAGTCAGCCTTGGCATCAGCTTCATCGCGCACGTCATCACTCAGGTTTTCTGGCATCAGATTGATCCAGCGCTCGCATTGAAAGTCGCGATTGATGCCAGGAGCGATATTATGACCAAGCAAGGCGGCCTCAATTGGAATCGTTCCCGAACCACAAACGGGATCTACGAACGGATTGTCAGGGAACCAGTGGGCAAGCATCACCAAAGCCGCGGCCATATTTTCTTTTAATGGCGCGCCCCCCTTGCCCTTGCGATAGCCGCGCTTGAACAGGCTGGGGCCAGTCGTATCAAGCGTCAGCAGTACGTGATCTTTGTTAATGGCAACTTCCAGCGGATAGGTCGCCCCAGTTTCGCTCAGCCACGTCCGCCGATGATAAACGGTGCTCAAACGGTCAACGATTGCTTTTTTGACGATTGCCTGTACGCTGGGAACGTTATGCAGCTGTGAGCGATGACTCTTGCCCTCAACTGGAAAAGCCGCATCAATTGGCAGCAGGTCTTCCCATGGCAATGCCTTGGTCTGCTCAAACAGGCTGTCAAAATCAGTCGCGTCAAACTCACCTACGATAATCTTGACCCGATCAGCCGTCCGCAGCCAGAGATTGGCCACCATGATATCGCGCATATCGCCTTCAAAACGCACCCGGCCATTTTCGACCTGCGTTTCATAGCCCAGTGCCCGCAGCTCCTTGCCTACCAAGGCTTCAATCCCGGCTGCCGCAGTAGCTATCAAATGAAATTTTTGCAATATAAAAACTCCTCATGAAAATTTTGCTGACATCATTTTACCATAAACTATCAATCAACGGCTTGCTGGATGAATGTTTCATCAAAGCGTATTCTAGCTTTTGGCCTTCGATCGTTTCAATGCCTTTAGCAAGCTCAGTGAACCCAAAACGCCTATTAGAGCATAACCGCACCCTAGCCAGCCAATCTGTGCCAATTTGATGTACCGAATACCAATCGAGGCCGTCAATGAGCCAATCGTCACCCCAATATTCGTACAGATTGGATTCAATGATGATGCCAGATTCAGTGCCATGGGAAAATCCCGTTCAGCCGTATTCAAAAACATTACCTGCAGCATCGATCCTGGCATTCCCAACACAAAACAAAGCAGGCCAAGATTAAGTAAACCGCTCCAAGAATTCTTTACAGTCAATGTAAGCATCAGCAGCAAAACCAAAACCATGCCGCTGACCCAACCAATCTTTTGCGTGCCATAACGCTCAATCAGCTGGCCTGCCGTCAGATTTCCTAAAATAAACATGATGCCAATCAATCCCAGCAACAGACTCAACTGATTAACGGAGAAGCTCAGCTGCTTAACGATTAAAGGACGGATGTACGTATAAAACGCGTATTCGGCAGCCATTAATGCAATCATGACTTCGATTCCCCAAACAATTCGCGCATCCTTAAACATACTGAGCTGGCCATTTAAATTTCCAGCCATCTGTTCCGAATAGCGCGGCAATATCTTAGCCAGCAAAAACCAAACCAGCATCGACAAAATCGAGATAACACCAAAACTTACTCGCCACGAAAAGGCCGCACTGATCATGGTTCCAATCGGCACGCCAATAATCGTGGCAATGCTAAACCCAGCAAAGACGGCCGCCACGGTCATTCCCCGCTTCTCCATTGGCGTAAGCAGACTCACGAACGCCAAAACTAATGAAATAATTGTCCCAGCAACCGCAGCCGTAATCACACGCGAGACAAACAGCCAAAACAAGTTGGGCGCCATTGCCGTTAACGTATTGCCAATACAGAAAATTCCCATCAGCCACATTAAGACATGGTACCGTGGCCAACGATTGGTCCAAGCCGTCAAAACCGGTGTTGTCCCCGCATAAACGATCCCAAACAGTGTAACCAACAGGCCCAGCAAAGATAATGAGCCATTAAAACTTTGAGCCAGATCAGAAATAATTCCAACAATCATAAATTCATTACAGCCTAATAAAAAAGCTGTTAACACAAAGATGCTCGTCTGTAACTTTAGTTTATTCATCAATAATTTCCCCTCTAAATCAAAAATGACCTGCCGACTATGGAAAACATAGTCAGCAAGCCATTATTTTTTATTTATCTGAAATTTGCTTTCAGGTGACTTATTTATTAAATTACTTAAATTATTTTAGAAACTTCAGCAGCCGGTGTCAAGCACGGGATGACGATTGCAGTTCATCCTTGATCGTCTGCCACATCATTGCGTGCTGATGATTGAAGAACTTCGGCGCCTCATCCAGGGAAAAGTAGCGAATCCGCAGTGTTTCGGTCGGTTTAAAAGCCGTTTGCCGACTGCCGGCTGCCTTAACCAGAAAGAAGGCATTGATTGGCTGAACCCGATCGCCGTTTGGATAGGTGTAGAATTCCTGATCTGAAATCTTCAGCAGTTTAACTGGCTCAATCTCAATTCCGGCATCTTCTTTAAACTCGCGCTTGACTGTATCTTGAAATGACTCGCCATATTCCATATAGCCGCCGGGAAATCCCCAATCACCAGTATCAGCCCGTTCCTGCAGCAATACCTGTTGCTTTTCGTTAACTAAAGCTCCCGAGGCACTGGTCATGATCAATGGCTGATGGCCGACTTTGGCGCGCAAGTCTTTAATATAGGCCATCTTGATCCTTCCTCTCATCTTTTTGGTCAATTTTAACACGGATTGCTGATCGTCAGTAATTGTCTTACCAGCGACCGACCAATTACGAAAACTTTTTGCTTTGATCAGGCAGTAATGAGACGCACCTATCTGATTTAACAAAAGGATCCATTGCCCTTTCAGACAATGAATCCTTAGTTTTTCAAAAGCTAGGCGTGCCAGTGCTCCTGTTTGAACTGCTCCCGTCCGCCAGCCTCCTCTTTGGCATAGCGTTCCGGATCTTTCTTGTAGAAATCCTGGTGATAGTCTTCTGCCAGATAAAATGGCTGGGCGTCTTCAATCTTGGTTACGATCGGATCATCGAAAATTCCGCTGTCGGCCAGTTTTTGCCGTGACGCCAATGCGATCTGCCGCTGCTGCTCATCCTTAACAAAAATCACGGGGCGGTAGTTGTCGCCACGATCTTGAAACTGGCCCATGGCATCGGTTGGATCAGTCTGGTGCCAGTAGATCTCAACCAGCTGTTCATAAGAAACCTTGGCGGGATCAAACGTAATGCGGACTGCCTCCGTATGACCGGTCGTCCCCGTTTTGACCTGTTCATAGGTTGGGTTCTCAACGTGCCCGCCCGTATAGCCAGATTCAACCTTTTCAATGCCCGGATAGGTATCGAATGGCTCAACCATGCACCAGAAGCATCCTCCTGCAAAAATTGCCGTTTCAAAACTCATCTTAACTGCCCCTTTCGTTTAATCGTCACTAACTATTACTTCGTGCCATAGATATCCCAAGCAGCTTTTTGGGCACCCTTGTAAGTCTTTTGGATTGCCTTTTTGGTTTCTTCAGTCTGGTAAGCCTTTACGACCTTCTTGTAGACTGGATTATCCTTGTCCTTTTCCTGTACGGCAATGATGTTTACGTATGGCTTAGCCTTTTTGTTGATTGGTTCCATGTAAAGCGAATCCTTGCCTGGCTTAAGCTTAGCAGCCACCGCGTAGTTACCGTTGATTACAGATGCATCGACAGAACTTAAGGCCCGGGCTGCCGTGGCTGGATCAACTTCTTTAAACTTCAGATTCTTAGGGTTGCTGGTAATGTCGTTTAATGATGGCTTGATGCCGCTGCTCTTCTTTACCATGATCAGCCCTGCCGACTGCAGCATGTTCAGTCCGCGGCCCAAAGTCGTTGGTTCATTTGGAATCGCAATCGTGGCCCCGTCCGGCAGATCTTTAAGTGAGCTGTATTTCTTGGAGTACAGTCCCAATGGCGAGATCACCGTATTACCAATGCTTACCAGATGCGCGTTTTGTGACTTGTTGTAAGATTCAAAGTAGTACTTGGTCAAGCAGGAGTGCATGTCAATCTTGCCATCCTTCAAGGCCTTGTCTGGCTGAACGTAATCATCAAAGACCACATATTCAATATTGATCCCCTGCTTTTTGAGCCGCGCCTTGACGTTATTCCAAACCGGCTGCGAGTCAGTTCCGACCAACCCTAATCGCACCGTGGTCGTCTTTGGCTTGGCCGTCCGTTTATAGATTAGGCCAATCGCTCCTGCTGCAACGATTAATAAGGCAACGATGGCAATAATCCAGTTTCGACGTCGCTTTCTTCTCATAAGATCCTCCTCAGTGCTGTTGAAAATTAAAAACGCCCCTAAAAAACGGCTCTTCAGCCATTTTTCAGGGACGTCTGACAGTTCATGATCAGCGTGTTACCACCCATCTTCAAGAACGCATTGCAGCATTCTCCTCAGCGAGTTCTCGATTATTCGAAAACCCCAACTTTGATAACGGCGTCGCCCCGTGCTGCGCTCACCAAAGGCTCACGCAGCAAACCACTCCAAGACCATCTTCACCAACTTTGACCGATCGCTTTCCACCATTAACGACTCTCTAAGCGGTCTTCATTGGATACTCATCTTTTCTCAGCACTTTTTAATTTATTTTTCATAAAGTATCTTAACTGAATCGACGACGACTGTCAACAAGAATCTCAAAAAATTTTAATCTGCTCAGCAAAAACCTTCATCAGCACTCGGAAAGCGGCAGTACCAAGCAGTCAAATTTATCAGCGATTGCCGATTCAGCTTGGCATCACTAACTTTAGGCCAGTTGACATCCTTAGTTTCCAAAAATCTCCCCGAGATTATTTTCACGCTGCCATTAAAAGCTATCAGTCAACCCAGATCTGTCCCTCTCCTCGGCTCCCCAGTTCTGCTTTGACTGCAACTAAAAAACACCGCCGCAAAACTGTAGCGATGCTTTTTCTTAATCAGTTATCTTTATCGGCCATTATTGAAATCACGTTCAACTCGGTAAATCTGGTAGTAAATGGTGCCATCCGCAGCCCGGCAACCCGTTTTTCAATGGCCTGCTGCAAACTGGCCGGAACATGCATAAACTGCAGATCCCGTACTTGCGCGTACTGATTCTCCCGGTTGACCAACAGCAACGTCGCGCTATCTGCGGTATAGCGAATCAGTCCCAAGACTTCATTACCGGCAATCATAATCCCTGTCTGCCCTTCTTTTAGCGATTCGCATTCTTGGCGAATATCTGCCCAGTAGTGCACCGCTTTTTGCAATTCAGCGTTTTCATGCCCCCAAGGAAAATAGCGCCGATTATCGGGATCCTTGCCACCTTCCACACCGGCCTCATCACCATAATAGACACATGGAATTCCCGGCAGGTTAAATAGTAGAGCAAACGCTATCTTTACCATTGGCACGCTTTGATTCAAAACGGTCAGAATGCGTTCGGTATCATGAGTCCCAAGGTTATTTAGGCAATCAAGCAGGAAATTGCGTGGATAATTTTCCACCAGCGTCAATAAGTCTTCACCAGCTTTAATCAAATCGCAATGACCGTTCAGCAAACTGATTACCCATTGGCGCAGCGGATAGTTCATTGTACCATACAGATTGTCGCCGCTGACATAGGGACGCCGATGACCATAGCTGACCTTGCTGGAGGCATCCTCCCAGACTTCGCCAATCAGAATGCGATCATCATAACGGTCCAGGTTATGCCGAATTTCTCGCAGAAAGTCATCTGGCAACTCATCAGCAACGTCTAGCCGCCAGCCATCAACCCCCAGATCATTCCATTTAGTCAAGACACTGCCCCGTTCACCATAAATGAACTGCTGGTAGCTAGGATTATCCTTATTGACCGTCGGCAGATCATCAACTCCCCACCAACAGTCATATTGATCCGGATAATGCTTGAAATTGAACCATTCATAATAAGAACTGTTTTTATCATTAGCGGCTCCGGTCTGCTCGCCGTAGAGATGACCGGCATTGAAATAGCGGCTGTTTTTGCCCACATGATTGAAGACGCCATCCAAGATCAGATGCATATCGTTTTCATGCAGCATCGTGACCAGCATTTTAAAGTCTTCTTCAGTGCCCAGCATCGGGTCAATTTTCAAGTAGTCATTGGTATCATAGCGATGATTGCTTGAGGCCTCAAATATCGGGTTCAAATAAAGCGCGGTTACGCCTAACCGTTTAAGATAGGGAAGTTTAGCAATGATGCCACGCAGATTGCCGCCATAAAAATCCCAGCGCGCAATTTTGTGGTTCTCATCATAGATATACATCGGCCGATCGTCAGTAGTAGCGTACAAAAACGTATTTGGCTTCTTCCCGTCAATTTCACCATGCGGATTGCCGTTTGCAAACCGATCCGGAAAAATCTGGTAAAAAACCGCATTGCGATACCATTCCGGTCGCGGTACCTGCCGATCGTAACAGGTCAGCTGAAACGGCTCAACTTTACTGATATCAGTGGTTTCTTTACCCAAGCCGCCATGCAGATGTCCCAAGTAGAGCGCGGCATCATTTTCGCGGCGCACTCGGAAATAATAGTGGTATAAGCCGGAAGTCGTAATCTTGATCTCACCAGTATATTTGTCTGACTCATCTTCATCTTGAGTCAGCGGGTAAAAAACCGTGTTCTCATCCAGCTTGGTAACGCCAACCGCGACCTGCGTAACATTTTGGCAGTCAACCCTAACGCTGAACTGAACATTATTACCGGCCTGCAGTGCCCCAAAAGGCTGCTTGAACTCCAGCTGCCAGGCATTGTAATGGATCTGCCCCAAAGCAGTCCCCCCTTACTTGTTTGGCATGATTACTTGTTTGGCGTCAGTTTCCAAACATCATCAACGTAGCGGTCAATCGTCAAATCAGATGAGAAGTGGCCAGCATTGGCAGTGTTGATCAGACTCATCTGGGCCCAGTGCTTAGGGTTACGGTAGGCTTGATCAACCTTGTCTTGAGCTTCAAGGTAGGATTCAAAGTCGCGCAGCACAAAGAACTGATCGCCATTATACTGAACCAGCGATTCAAAAATCTCGCGGCCTTCCATGCTGATGTTTGGAATCGTGCCATCAACAAATGCATCCACGACACGATGAATAACCGGATCGTTCTCATAGTACTCGCTGGCATGATATGAATTGTCGGCATAGTAGCGGTAGACTTCCTGTGATGAGAGCCCAAACGTAAAGATATTGTCATCACCAACATAATCATGAATCTCAATGTTGGCGCCATCCATCGTAGCTACGGTCAAAGCACCATTGGCCATCAGCTTCATGTTGCTGGTTCCGGATGCTTCCTTTGAGGCCAGTGAGATCTGTTCAGAAACATCGGCAGCTGGAATAATCCGATCAGCCAATGAAACGTTATAGTTTTCCAAGAAGACGACCTTGAGCTTATCGTGAATATCGGGATCGTTGTTGACCAGGTTAGCAACTTCATTGATGCACTTGATCACGGCTTTAGCATATTGATAGCTTGGTGCTGCCTTGGCGCCAAAGATGAAGACGCGTGGGTAGATGTCGGCATTTGGATTGGCTTTTAGATCCTGATAGAGCTTGACGATGCGCAGCAGATTCAGCAGTTGACGCTTGTAGGCATGCAGCCGCTTGATCTGAACGTCAAAGATGGCTTTTGATGAAACCTCGATTCCAGTCTGCTGCTTGATAAACTTGGCCAGATCACGCTTATTAGCCTGCTTGGCGGCAATCAGCTGATCCAAGACCTTGTTGTTGCTCCGGTACTTCAACAGTTTTTCCAACTCAAGCGGATTCTCGCGCCAGTCAGTACCGATTTCCTGATCCAAAATAGCAGCCAGCCGCGGATTGTCAATAGCCATCCAGCGCCGCAGCGTTACCCCATTGGTCTTGTTGTTAAAGCGTTCGGGGTAAAGCCGATAGAAGTCGTGCAGTACCTCTTTTTTCAGCAGCTCGGTATGCAGCTTGGCCACCCCGTTGATACTGTGTGAACCAATAATTGCCAAGTGTGCCATGTGAACCTGGTTGTTGAAAATAATACGCGTACGGTTGATGAAGTTTTGGTCGTATTTGCCTTCCAAAGACAGGACAAAGCGTCGATCGATTTCTTGAATAATCTGCAGCACCCGTGGCACTTCTTGCTGCATCATATTGATATCCCAGCGTTCCATCGCCTCAGCCATGATCGTGTGGTTGGTGTAGCTCATTACGTTGACCGTTACCTTCCAGGCGTCTTCCCAGCTCAGACCATGCTCATCCATCAACAACCGCATCAATTCGGCGATAGCCATTGATGGGTGCGTATCGTTGATGTGCACGGCAACGTATTGATCCAGCTTGGTCAATGGCTGATCGTACTTTTTCAGATAGTGGTTGATGATGCTTTGCAGACCGGCTGAAACAAAGAAGTATTCTTGGCGAATTCGCATCCGGCGACCATCTTCAGTTGAATCGTCCGGATAGAGCACGCTGGTTAAATCTTCAACACGACGCAGATCATCAATCGTGCGGTACTTGCTTTCCTCATCTTCGGGAATTTCGGCATCCCAAAGCCGCAACGTGTTGACAACGCCATTTTCATAGCCAACCATTCCAGTATCATATGGCACGGCTTTAATCAGCTGCGAACCTTCATATACCGGTACCAATTGACCATTTTGCGGCTTCAAGAAAACCTGCCCACCGAAGCGTACCATTACGGAATGAGTCTCCCGGCGTTCTTCCCAAACGTTGCCTTCATTGAGCCAGTTGTTTGGCAATTCAACCTGGTAGCCGTCGATGAACTTTTGCTTAAACAGGCCGTATTTGTAGCGAATCCCATTACCATTGCCGGCAAAACCATCACTGGCCAAAGCGTCCATAAACGATGAAGCCAGTCGTCCCAGCCCACCATTACCAAGCGCCATGTCGTTTTCTTGTTCGACGATCTTTTCAAAATCAACGCCCAGATCTTTCATGCCGTCTTTAACGATGTCCAGCCAGCCCAGGTTGAACAGATTGCTTTGCAGCATGCGGCCTGGCAGAAATTCAATTGAAAAGTAGTACAGCTGCTTTTTGTGCTGCTGATCATAGCTGCGCCAGGTATGATGCCAGTTTTGGTTATAGGCTGACTTCACCATGCCTGCCAAGACCTTATACATGTCAAAATATGAGGCCTCGTCAATATCCAGCGCCAGATCATCTTTTAAATGCCGCTTAAAATCCTGCTTAAACTGTGATTTTGTTAAACTCAAATTTCTATCCCCTCTCAGTTTTTCGCAATCAAAAACTAAAACAGTGACTTATACATATCCAAATAGGCCTGGCTCTGCTTGTCCCAGCTAAAGTCCTTAGCCATCGCGTTTTGCATCAGATGACGCCAGATTTTCGGCTGTTGATAGGTTGCCATGGCTTCTTTAATGGCCTCCATCATGTAAAAGCCGCTAAACTGCTCAAAGCCAAAGCCCGTACCAGTATTGGTGATCGGATTATATGGCTCGACGCTGTCTTTTAGTCCCCCGATTTGGTGAACGATTGGCAGCGTGCCATAGCGCATTGAAATCATCTGCGAAAGTCCGCATGGCTCAAAACCAGATGGCATCAAGAACATGTCAGCTCCGGCATAGATGCGCTGGGCCAGACCAACATCAAACTCAATCTTGGCGCCAAACTTATCATGATGAACGCCGTTGAACCAACGGAAGTCGTGTTCAAAATTGGCATAGCCCGTTCCCAGCAGCACGACTTGCACATCAAATTTCATCAGATTTTCCATTTCATTGACGACCAGCTGGAAGCCCTTTTGATAGGTCAGGCGGCTGACGATCCCGATCAACGGAACGTCTGGACGCTGCGGCAGGCCAAACTCTTTTTGCAGGTCCGCCTTATCCTTGGCCTTGCCTTTTAGATCCTTAATTGAGTAATTGGCAGCCAGATTATGGTCGGTTGCCGGGTTATTGACGTCATAGTCGATCCCGTTTAGAATGCCGCACAGCTTAAAGTTTTCCATGCGCAGCACCTCATCCAGATGGCAGCCGAATTCAGGCGTCTGAATCTCGGCCGCATAGCTTGGACTGACCGTGTTGACCCGATCAGCATACAGGATCCCGGCCTTCATAAAGTTAACGGCCGTACCATAGCGAACCGTGCCATCGTCATAGCGTTCCGGCGACATGCCAAACAGTTCGGTCATGACTTCGCGGCCATATTCACCCTGGAATTCCAGATTATGAATCGTCAAAACCGTCTTGATGTGATGATATGGTCCAACCCAGCCATATTTTTCCTTAAGCAGAAATGGCATAAACGCGGTATGGTAGTCGTTGCAGTTCAAAACGTCCGGCACCCAGTTGTAGCGGCCCATCAATTCACAGGCTGCCTGTTGGAACCAGGCAAACCGCTCACCATCGTCATAGTAGCCGTAAAGCTTAGGCCGATCAAAATAGTAGCGGTTGTCCAAAAACATGTAGCGCACGCCGTCTTGATAAAGCGTCTCAACGCCACAGTACTCGGTTCGCCAACCGACTTTGACCTCAAATGAGCCCCAGCTTTCCATTTTTTCTTGAAACTTGCCTGGCATCCAGCGCCACAGCGGCAAAACCACCCGCACCTCATGACCTTTTTTAGCAAGGGCTTTAGGCAGCGCACCGACCACGTCACCCAGACCACCGCTCTTAAAGAACGGGGCACATTCCGCGGCCGCAAACATAATTTTCATGATTAATTCGCCTCTTCTTCCGTACTGCTCAAATTAGCCTCAACCCGAGTATCTTTGGGCACTACCAAAATGTTGTCAGGAGTCCCGACGATTTTGACGCCCGGTTTGACGACCACGTTTTTATCAAGAATTGCCCAGTGAACCTCAGCATCATGACCAATTCTTGCATTTGGCATCACGATCGAGTTGGTTACGACAGCCTTTGGATCAACGACTGAGCGCCGTGAGATCAAGCTGTCGGTAACCGTACCGTAAATATCGCAGCCGGTTGCCAGATGACTGTTCTTAACCTTGGCGTGCCTGTCATAGTAGGTAGCAACCTCATTGCGCGTCCGGGTGATGATGCGCTGATTGGTATAGAGCAGCTCGTTCATTTTGTTGGAATCAAGCATGTCTTTGTTGGCTTGGTAATAGCTTGGCAGGTCATAGATGTTCTGCAGATAGCCAACGTATTCATAGCCGCCTGCCAATCCCGGCTTAGGCAGCTGCGCTTTTAAAAAGTCGTCCAGCTGAGCCGGCGCATCCAGCTGCTGTCCCTTGCGCAGGGCGTCGATCAGCCAACGCGTATCAGCAATGTAGACGTTCATCGACAGGTTGAAGATTCCTGTTTGATCAGACAGCTTGGCAAACTCATCGCAGGTAATCACGTTGCCCAGGCTGTCAAAACTCAAGATGTTGTCGTAAGCGGCAATTTCATCGGCATCGGTTCGACTGTAGATTACCGTCAGCGGTTTATCGGTCTGCTTGTGAATCTTTAAAGCTGCCCGCAGATTGAGATTGCAAAGCATCCGCGTCCCCATGATGACCGTATAGGCGGTGTGCGATTTTTCCAAAAACTCAATCGTGTTGTTGAAATATTTTTCGCCAGCGGCCTTTTTGTTTTCACTGTCCTGGAAATAGTTGACGTATTGATAGGAGCCGATCGCATCCAGTCCCCATTCACGACCGCCGCCCAGGTGATCAAAGACGGACCGCACCTTGTCTTCGTCTTCAATCAGCTGAACGTTACGAATCCCGGCATTGACGACACTGGACAGCTCAAAGTCGATCAAACGGTACTTGCAGTCAAAAAACAGCGTTCCCAGTGGTCGTTCGTTGGTTAATGGCTTTAAGGCATCATCATTAAGCTCGTCGACAATGATTGCACACATTTGATTATTCTTCATTTGAGGTTCCCCCTAACGTTTCGCCATTGCCGACTACCGCAATGTCATCATCTCCGCCATCGATCGTTACGCCATCGCCAATCACGGCATTCTCGCCAATAATTGCCCGCCGAATCGTAACGTCGCGACCGATGCTGGCACCTGGCATAATCATACTGTCGATCACCTGACTGCCTTCTTTGACCCGAACATTGGCTGACAGAATACTGTGCTGAATCTTACCAGCCACGTAGCAGCCATCAACGATCATCGACTGTGAGACTTCCGCCGTATCAGTCAGCATCTGCGGTGGCGCCAGTGGACTGCGGGAATTGATCCGCCAGCTGCGATCCTGCATGTTAAGGCCGTTGTTTGGTTCCAGAAATTCCATGTTAGCCTGCCAAAGCGACATGATCGTCCCAACATCCCGCCAGTAGCCCGAGAAGCGGTAGGCGTAGACCGGCTCGCCGCTGTCCAGATAGTATGGAATCACGTTCTTGCCAAAGTCGAGCATATTGTCGTTTTTGGTAAAGTTGTTGACCAAGACCTCACGAAGCCGGGCCCAGTTAAAGATGTAGATTCCCATTGAGGCGTGGTTGCTCTTTGGCTCAGCCGGCTTTTCCACAAACTCGGTAATCCGATCATGCTCATCTGTGTTCATGATGCCAAACCGCGAAGCATCTTCCCACGGCACGTCGATTACGGCTACCGTCAAAGAGGCACCGTTGTCAATATGCTGCTGCAGCATGTCGCTGTAGTCCATCTTATAGATGTGGTCACCGGACAAGACCAGCAGATACTTTGGATTGATACTGTCGATATAGTCGATGTTTTGATAGATGGCATGCGCCGTTCCTGCAAACCACTTGCTGCCATCTGGACTGGAGTATGGCTGCAGGATCGTCACGCCAGAGTCCAAACGATCCAATCCCCAGCTGGCCCCATTACCAATGTGCCGATCCAAAACCAGGGGCTGATACTGTGTGATTACGCCAATATTGCGAATGCCTGAATTGACACAGTTACTCATCGTAAAGTCAATAATTCGATAGCGGCCGCCAAATGGTACGGCAGGCTTGGCTTGATTCTGCGTCAGCTTGCCCAGCCGAGTTCCCTTACCGCCGGCCAATACAATCCCTAACATTTCATCATTCATAATCATGGATGGTGGGCTCCATCCAACACCCCTTTCTATTTGCTCCCCGCTTGCTGCTGTTGTTTGTTGGTTGGCTTAACTTGCTTTCTTGGTCGAGGCTTGCGACGCGCGATCTTAACATCCTTGCCAGGTTTCAGAATCAAGGCCCCCAATGCCGGTACCGTGGTTTCAATCGTATACTCATATTCCTTAAATGAATCCGACTTGGTATGACAGGCAGGATTATTTCGAGTCCAGGTGCCGCCAAACTCCTTCATTTCAGTATTGAGAATCTCATGATAGGTACCCGCGTAAGGAACGCCGATCTTAAAGCCGCGTCGTTCAACCGGCGTGTAGTTCAGAATCACGATCAAAAAATCACGCTTGCGCTTACCATGCCGAATATAGCTCAAGACCGTCTGATCCTTATTATCGGCATCAATGATCTCTAATCCGCTGTCTTTAGTATCCAGTTCCCAAAGCGATGGGTTGTCATGATACAGGCCGTTTAAAACCGCGGTAAAGTGCTGCATCGACTGGTTCAATGGGTCTTTTAGGTCAACCCATTCCAGTGGCGCATCATATTTCCATTCGAGATACTGGCCAAACTCGCCGCCCATAAATAGCAGCTTCTTGCCTGGATGCGTCATCTGCCAGACATACAGATTCCGCAGCTGGGCAAACTGCTTATAGCGATCGCCCCACATCTTGTTCATCAGACTGCGCTTGCCATGAACCACCTCATCATGCGACAGCGGCAGGATAAAGTTTTCCGCCAAGCGATACATAAACGAGAAGGTCAGTTTGTGGAAGTCAAAGCTGCGATAGATTGGATCCTCGCTGTAAAAATCCAGCGTATCGTTCATCCAACCCATGTTCCACTTATAGTCAAAGCCCAGCGCGCCATCCTCGATTCGACCGGAAACCTGCACGCCAGCCGAGCTTTCCTCCGCGATCCATAACGACTCGGGATGCTCAAGCTTGATGGCTTTGGTTGCCTTATGCAAAAAATCATAGCCTTCCAGGTTGCGCGTGTCGCCATACTTATTCGGCTTCCAGGGACCGAAATCGTAGTCAAGGTAGATGATGCTGGAAATTGCATCAGCCCGAATCCCATCAACATGATAGGCGTTCAGCCAAAACAGCGCGCTGGAGATCAAAAATGACTGTACCTGTGGTTTGCCCAGATCAAAGTTCAAGGCCCCCCAGCCGATGTTTTTAGCCCGATCGGCATCCTCATATTCAAACGTCGCCGTGCCATCGTAATAAGCCAGCGCGTCATCATTGATATTAAAATGACCGGGCACCCAATCAACGATTACGCCAATGTTGGCTTGATGACAGCTCTCGACAAATTCTTGAAACTGTTCGGGAGTGCCATAGCTGGAGCAAAGCGCATAAAAGCCAATAATTTGATAGCCCCAGGATGCCGGCAGCGGATGTTCCATCAACGGCATAAACTCAACGTGACTGTAATGCATCTTTTTTAAATAAGGAATCAGTTCGCGCGTTAGATCACTAAAATCATAAGGAGTACCGTCTTCATGAAAGCGCCATGAGCCGGCATGCACCTCATAAATATTAAGCGGACGATTAAAATGATGCTCGCGTTTTTGCCTTCCTCGCCATAAGCCGTCCTTCCATTTTCGGTTGGGAAAATCGATGATGCGGGCCGCCACGCCAGGTCGCTGTTCAAAACAGACCGCGAATGGATCAATCTTCATGATTTCGCGGCCGGTACTCTGCTTGATATTAAACTTATAAAGCTGGCCGGCCTGCGCCTGGTCGGTAAAAATGCTCCAGACGCCATATTGATCCTTTTGCATCGGCAGCGAATGCTCATCCCACTGATTGAAGTCACCGACCAGCCAAACCTGCTGAGCATGCGGTGCCCAGACCCGAAAAACGAATCCCTCACCTTCCGCACGCTTTTCGCGATGAACGCCTAAAACATCTTGGGCACGATAATTAGAGCCATCGACAAAGGCCTGCAGCGAGGCTGACAAATCTTTTTCACTCAGCATTTGATCACCCCTTTACAAAATCGAATGTAAATTTTATGCATAAAAATAGCTAATTATTAGCTAAAAGCAATTTTTATTAATTATTAGAAATTAATTAACAAAATCAGCCAACTATCTTTTCCAAAAGAAATTTCGTTTACTGCTTTTAACTATCTAAAGTATAAAACGACTCAGTACTTTCAACAACACGAACTTAGTTAAATATGTAATATATTATTAGTAATTTAATACAGATTTGGCGAATTGTTTCAAAAAAGTATTTTTTCTCAGTTTTTTTGGCAACATATGCCCCTTGAATTGTAATTTTGACAACATCGCTCAAGATTTAATCAGCATTAAATGAATATTTTTTAATTTATTTGGTTCGTTCCATTTATAAAAATGCATCGTTCCATAATTTTATTTTGGATATGATCAATTAATAGGCCTGGCAATCATTCAAACAGACAAGCAGTTACTGCGTCTTTAATTTAGAGTCTAGCCAAGCCGTAACTAGATTAATCATCATAAATCAGCAAGCATGAGATCAAACATCAAACCTTCCTGTAATTCATCCGCAGTCTTTTTAAGAAAACGTTTACATTAATTGGCAATAAAAAACCCGAGCATAAACTCGGGCACCTGTAATGCAGATCTCTGTAGGCCATGTTTTGTCGTAACACCATCACCAGGTCATGACGATGTCGAGGCAATCATCTATCTCAGAGTAAAAACTCTCCCCTGGAATCACTTCAATTCGCTATCCAAAGCTCCCCTACCGTAGTTTGGGTTTACCGCTTGAGGGGTTTACCGCGTTCCACCAGTACTGTTTCCAATCCTGCTTCGTCACTGTGGCACTTTTCAGGGATACTAGGGCATAGCTTGCGCCTTAGCCGGTTTTCCCGCCGTCACCGAATTTACTCGGTGCCCCGCCTTATTTTTTCAGCGAGCACAAACACTACAGACATCGCAGTCTGTGCGAGCATGGACCTTCCTGACATGATGCATGATCATGCCCGATCGCCCAAGACCTGCATTAGTTTTTTCAATTTTATTTGCGGACTAGAGCAAATGAGAATCGTCACGGTCGCCGCTGTTCAGCTGTGAGCCGAAAACCCGCCGTTCCAGATTCGAAAGTCGTTTCAAAATGTCCATATTGGTTGCATTTGAAACTGGCTGCGAGCTTGCCGAGCGTGGAATGGAAGAGCCAACCTCCACCTGCCGATTAAGCTCATCAACCTTAGACCGCAAGCGAGCATTCTCATCTTGCAGCCGCGTGATTTCTTTATTAAAAGTGTCATAGTCCTTGATAACATCATCGAGGAAAGAATCTACATCAGAAACGTCGTAACCTTTACCGATGCTTTTTTCTTTGAACTGTTTTTGCAAAATATCTTGCGGTGTAAACTTAATGCCATCCAACTTAAACACCTCATTGCTTATTTAATCCGTAATACATTAACTAATTCTACCAGACTCAAAAATTATTGCAAGAGTCAATTTTGAATTTTATTCCTCATCTGTTTCTCGCAGACGCTCACTGTATTCTTCAGCCGCTTCCTGCAGCTCATCAAAGTCAATCATTCTCATTGAATAATCGGCATTCTGCTCACGGTAGCGATTGATAGCTCGCCAGTCCCAGACCGTTTTGCCCTCACGCTCGGGATCATAGATTAAAAGCGCACCGTCAGTATAGTGGAGCATAAAGTTTTGATAGGCGCGCAGCTGTTCTGGCGATTCATATTTCTTCTCACTGACCCGACCGGCAAAATCAACCTGGGCCTTGATTGCTGCCAAACTGGCCTGGTTGTTTTCATTCCAGCGTGCGGCAAAATCAGCATACGGCTCCATCAAGGCAATCTTTAGCTGTGGATAGTCGGCTTTGATTGTCAACGCGCTTTCGATGCTCCAGCGCTCAACTCCCATCTGTGGTCCCGTAATCAGCCAAAACTCCTCTGACATGCTTTCTAATTGATAGCGCAGTTGCTTTTGCAGCACGTCTTTAATCACCGCAACTTTGGGATCCTTTTCATCAAAGACGCCCAGCTCATATGCTCGATAGCCCGTCGTCCACAGTCTTTTCATCTAATCATGTTCCTTTCCGAATTTGGTTTGCAATTAATTTTATTGTATGGATTTAACCGGTTTTTTTCGTACTCTGGTATAATAACACCTAGTTAGGGGAGGAAAAACTGATGAGCATTCATTATCCAAGTGGTCAAAAGCCACTCGCTGTTCACGAACGACCGCAGTCTCGATCCGTTGCGCTGCGTTCATCCTATGCTCAGCGCGGAATGTCATTGGAAGCTGAGATCAATGCCAGCAATCAGTATTACCTGGCAAATCATATTGCCGTAATTCATAAAAAACCAACTCCAGTTCAGTTGGTAAAGGTTGATTATCCTAAAAGAAGTGCCGCCGTTATTCGCGAGGCCTACTTTAAACAGCCTTCAACCACTGACTACAATGGCATCTATAAAGGATGGTACATTGATTTTGACGCCAAGGAAACCCGCAATAAGGCCTCTTTTCCATTAAAGAACTTTCATGAGCATCAGATTCGTCATATGCGTGAGTGTGTTGATCAGGGTGGAATTTGTTTTGCCTTGATCAGATTTGTCGAACTCGATCAAATGTATGTCTTTCCAGCCACCAGCCTGTTTGAATATTGGCAACGGCAGCTGCATGGCGGACGTAAATCAATTCCCTTGACCGCTATTATTCAAGACGGCTATCCAGTTCAGTATGGCCTAAATCCGCGCTTGCACTATCTGACAGCGGTTGACCAGCTGATTGCCGCCAAAAAGCACTAATTTTAAAAGGAGTAAGCAATGAACAACCAATCAAGGCCGAGCCGTTCCAGTCAACGGTCCGGTAAGAAAAAGACTGGTCGCGGCAGCATTGTCAAGCGCGTGCTGTTGTGGATCTTGGGACTGTTTGTTTTAATGGTCGTTGCCGGGGCATGCGTATTTTTCTATTATGCATCCAGCGCGCCCAAGATCAGTCGCAATGAATTAGCCAGTCAGACTACTACCACGATTTATGATGCTGATAATAACGTCATCTCACGCTTGGGCGCACAAAAGCGTGAATACGCAAGCAGCAGCGAGATTCCAAGTACCTTGAAAAACGCGGTCGTTGCCATTGAAGACCGACGTTTCTACAAGCATCATGGGGTTGATCCCGTCCGAATCATGGGAGCTGCCGTCGCCGACATTACCCATCGCTCAAGCGGCATGCAAGGGGGCAGTACCCTGACTCAGCAGCTGGTCAAGCTTTCCGTCTTCTCAACTTCTGATGCCGACCGCACGCTTAAGCGCAAGGCTCAGGAAGCATGGCTGGCTATTAACGTTGAAAGGCATTTTTCCAAGTCGCAGATTCTCGGCTTTTATATCAATAAAGTCTACATGGGTAACGGGGTCTATGGGATGAAGACGGCCGCTCAATACTACTACGGCAAGGATCTAAATGAGCTCAGTCTGGCTCAGCTGGCAATGCTGGCCGGGATTCCTCAGTCGCCAACCTACTACAACCCAACAACTGGCAATGCCAAATACGCAACCCAACGCCGCAACCAGGTACTTGATGCCATGGTTCGCAGCAAGTACATCTCACAAAGTCAGGCCAACGCCGCTAAGCAAGTCAGCATCAAAGAAGGACTTGATCCTAACCATGGCAACACTTCCGATAATTCCGTCCAAGTTAAGGAAAAAGTGGTGGACTCCTACGTCAAGGAAGTTCTGTCGCAGCTGGTGGCTAAAGGATACAACCCTTACACAGACGGCTTAAAAGTGCACACCAATCTTGACTTGAGCGCCCAAAAGCACCTGTACAATGCTGCCAACAATTCGGTAGCCTTCCAAAGCGACAAGATGCAGACGGGGGTCGCCGTCGTTGATCCTAACAATGGTCAAATCGTTGCCATGCTTGGTGGCCGCAAGACTGGCAACGTTGTCTATGGCCTTAACCGTGCCGTTCAGACTGACCGCTCATCTGGTTCGACCGTTAAGCCTTTGATGGACTATGGCCCAGCTATTCAATACCTCCAGTGGCCAACCTATAAGTCCGTTGAAGATACCAAATTCGTCTACCCTGGTACCAACAAGGTTCTGCATGACTTTGACAACCAATACAAGGGTACGATGACGATGCGTGAGGCACTGGTTCAATCCAGAAACGTTCCAGCCATTCGAACGCTGCAGACCGTTGGCATTTCACGGGCTACCAAGTTCTTAAAGGGCCTGGGTATTTCCCAATCCAAGGCATACACGCTGCAAAACGGGATTGGCATCTACGTATCGCCGCTGCAGATTGCGGCTGCCTACGCGGCTTTTGCTAATGGCGGTACCTACTACAAGCCTTACTACATCAGTTCGATCACGACGCAGGATGGCAAGACGCTTACCTACTCACCAAGCGGCAAGCGGGCCATGAGCAAGGCAACGGCCTACATGATCACTGATATGCTCAAGGGCGTCTTTACCGGTCAAGGAAGCGCCACTAAGGCCTACCTTTCTGGCGTCTACCAAGCCGGCAAGACTGGTTCGACGGATTATCCAACTTCCAGCCATCCCGATGGTGAAATGGATTCCTGGATGGCCGGTTACACTAAGAACTATTCAATTGCCATCTGGACTGGCTATGATCATCCAATGCAGGCCGGCAGCGGAATTACCAAAGCCTACCAGACAACAGCACAATTGCTGTATAAGGATCTGATGCAATATCTTGACAGCAAGAATCACGCTACGAACTGGTCAATGCCAAGCACGGTCGAGGCCGTTACGGTAAACGGTACTCGTCAGCTGGTTATTAAAGATTCTAAATGGGCACTAGGCGTAACCAGCAGCTCAGCACTGTCATCCAGCTCTAGCAGCTCAGCTAGTTCCAGTTCTCATTCCAAATCTGAATCCTCAGCATCTGATTCGAGTTCGGAATCCAGCTCTTCCAGCTCCAGTTCCGGTGCTGCAAGCTCGGCCAGCGAAAGCTCATCAAGTGCCTCCAGCGCCTCCAGCTCGGCTCCGGCAGTTTCCAGCTCAGCTCAACAGCCAGCTCAGCAGCCACAGCCAGCCGTTGGTCAATAATTCAATATAATCAAAAAGACGGTCAGTTCCCAAATTGAGAACTGATCGTCTTTTTGTATTTTTCAAAATTACAGCTTAGTAGTGCAAATCATATTCTTGTTCAAGATGACCCTTACGACGACCATTTTGCAGAATATAAATGGCCAGAATCACGAGCACAATGCCCAAGATTTCGATCCAGTTCATCCATTCCTTAAAGAAGATCACACTTAGGATTGCCGTCACGATTGGCTGCAGCGCGTCCATAATGCTGACCACGTCTGAAGGGGCAAACTTGGTCGCGTGCATCAGCATCCCAAATGGAATAATCGTCCCAAATAAGACCACTGTTGAAACGGATGCAACCAGTGTTCCGGTAATGTGCGGCGGGTTGACCCAAAATGGCTGGTATAGATTAAACAAGACCCCAGCAATCGCGGTCCCCCAACCCAACACAACCAGCGGCGAATTTTCTTCAGCAGCCTTTTGCGGTAAAACAACGTAGAAAGCTGCCGTAATACCAGAACCCAGCCCCCATAAGAATGAATTCAGCGGAATCGCCAAATGACCAAAATTCCCCTTAGTCAAGCAGAGAAAAACCCCAGCCATGGCAATCACAAATGATAAGAGATCGCTTTTCAGCGGACGGCTATGCTGGAAGAACCAGCCGCCAAAAACAATAAACAATGGTGACAGATACTGCAGAATGGTCGCCATGGACGCATTCCCGGTCTGAACCGCGTAATAGAAAGTATAGAGATTAGCCATCAAGCCAAAAACCGCATAACTGAACAGTGAGATTACGGATGGCCATGACTTAAAAACGTTAAAGATCTTACCGCGGTATAAAATCGCGCTGATTATCAATAAAATTGCCCCCGCAGCCGAGGTACGCATTGAAAGCATCCAATGTGCAGGGATAGCCAGATTCTGTGAGATCAGCTGCAGAACCGTGCCGGAAACACCCCAGCTGATTGAGGCCGTTCCTGCCCACAGCATCCCTTTAACGATATTTTTTTGTTTATTCATCTTAAAATCCTACCCATAAATTATTTCAAATCACAATAGAAAATATTCTAACATTTTTGGATAAATTCTTCTGGCAAAATGCTTTTTTTCAGCAAAAAAACCGTTCATGAAAGTTTCACGAACGGTTTGCTTAATTATATTAAGTTTAGAACCAGCTCTTGACCCAATTAATAAATCTAGTCAGCCAGTTTTGCGCCTGTTTGACCGTTTCCTTGCCGGCTTCACTGTTGGCCCAGTTCTTCGCCTTATTCATCAAGTTGCCGGTTGAATTCTTAACGTTATTGATCGTATTGGTTACATTATTGATATAGGTCTTGCTGGAAGAAATTGGTGAGTTTTGGAAGTTGACCAACGCGCCAGCAATCTTTTCCTGCTGCGTCGTAGTCGTTTGATCAGCAATGCCGCGTTTTTCCAGGGCCTTGTTCAGCATTTCCTGAATATCTGCCTTGGTTGCCAGCTCGCCACTGCTCTGTTTTTGCTGAGCAATCTGCTTGGATGTATCGCCAACTGCCGCCATCAGCTTACCTGGGTAGGATGAGTCGTCCTTATTGGCATCAATGGCATCTTGAGTAGCATCCAGAACCGAGTTGGCTGCCGCCGTGTTTTGACTGTTCAGCTGATGACCATCTTCTTCAAAGGCCTTGTAGACCCCAGTTAAAGCAGATTCACCTGATACGGCGCGATTGGCAGTGACCACGATCGTAATGTCGGTTACCCCTGCCATCTGAGCAACCATTGCGTACTGCTGAGCCGTAACCTCAGTGATGTTGCTTTGACCGTTGTACTTTTTGATGTTGACCTTGACCCCACTGCCTGGATCGGTTGGTGCAATTGCCACCGAACTAATCATGGCAGCATCGGTAGTCGTGCCATTGCCGATGTATTTAGCGTAGTCACTGGCCGTGGCCGTTAATTTCTTAAAAGACGAATCCACGCCCATTACCGAGTTCAGCTGATCATAGACGCTTTGTGGCGCACCGGCACCATAAACCACGTAAGAGCTGCTTAAGGTATGCGTAGCCGTAGAAGACGATGAGCTTGACTGCTCGGTTGCAGTGTCAGCAGATACGACCGCTGGAGCCGCTACTGCTGCCGCACCAGCAAGCGTTACTGCCAGCATCAATCCAGCCAGCATTTTGATTGGTTTGTTCATCTTTAGCAAACCGCCTTTCTGATTATTTGCCTCTTAATTATACCTTGAATTCGTTTTAAAAACGCTGTCTTGACCAAAACTTAAAGATTAGATCAAGCACTCATTAGAATTTGAGCAGACGGTTGATTCCCGTGGCCATGATCACCAAGCAGTCAGCTGAGTCTTAATCATCAGGCAGCTTAAGGATTGGGATGTTGGGAATCGGCCGGTTGCCCAGCTGTCCGCCCTGCTGTGCCATGCGACTCTGATAGCGCTGCTTATCCTGTTCGACTTCTTGGGGCGTCTTAAGGTTGTTCTTGCGCCAGTTCATCAGGATTGAATCCATATAGCGGAACCGCAGTGAACCATTGACGACTGCTTCTTTTAAGGCCAGCCGAATCATTTCAATCTCATAATGATCCTTATCCAGCCAGTCATTGACATAGGTAATCTCCATTGGCGTCAACGGGCGGCCAAACTCGCTTTCAATCTCGGCAAACAGTTTTTCACGTGCCGTGGTCTGCTTGACGTTTTTTTGCTGCGACTGAATCTGTCCCTCACGACCAACCAAACGACTGATCAGTGGCGAAAAGTCATAGTAGGCCGTTTCTTTTCCCTCAGCATCGCGTTTCATTCGCTGCACTAGCAATTGATGCTCAGTCATCTGATGAATCTGGTCATAGACGGTCCGCTCATCAGTCTGCAGATTTTCCGCAATCCAGGTGATGCTGGGGTTTTCAATTCCCCGATCGATGTAGGACTTTAATTCCAGATAGACCAGCAGCTCACCACTGGTCATCCCGATTTCTCGGTAATGATGAAGCAAAAGATTACTGATTGAAGTTTCGCCGGCCTGCAGATAGGAAAACAAAAAATCCTGCTTCGCCATAAGCATCCCCCTTTTTCATTCATGCAACAATCATTTTAAAATAACGGGCTGCACTTATACAAGTCTCAAAGCCATTCAATCAGCAATTCATTCAAATGTCTTCTTCATGGCAATGCCGCTCATCTCTTAAAACGGGTTCGATCATTAACTTAACCAATCCAGGCCAAGCAAAAGGACCGATGACTCGCTGCCATCGGTCCTTTAATTTATATTTTAAGCTACATTATTGCGTCTAATACCGATTATGGGTAGATCCGGTTTAACAGACGTGGGAATGGGATGACTTCGCGCAGGTGATCCTGCAGGCAGATCCAGGTCAGGAAACGTTCCAGCCCCAGACCAAAACCGCTGTGTGGCACCGTGCCATACTTGCGCAGGTCAAAGTACCATTGATAGTCATCGATGTTCAGCCCTGCCTCTTTAGCTGATGCTACCAGCGTGTCATAGTCAGTTTCACGCTCTGAGCCGCCAATGATCTCGCCATAGCCTTCTGGAGCCAGCAGATCGGCGCAGACATAGACGTCATCGCGCGTTGGGTGGCCCTTCATGTAAAATGGCTTGATTGACTTAGGATAGTTCAATACAAATACCGGCTTGCTGAAGTGGTTGGCCAGGTAGGTTTCTTCTGGTGAACCAAAGTCGTCGCCCCACTGAACGTCCATGCCGGCATCCTGCAAAAGCTTAATTGCTTCATCATAGCTGATGCGTGGGTATGGCGTCTGCGTGAATGGTTCCAGCGTCTTTGGATCACGACCAACGACTTCCAGTTCCCGGCTGCAGTCCTTGATTACGGCCTTGATCAGGTAGGCCACGTATTCTTCCTGCAGCTGCAGACTTTCTTCTTGGTGCATAAAGGCCATTTCTGGTTCGATCATCCAGAATTCAATCAGGTGACGACGCGTCTTGGACTTTTCAGCACGGAAAACCGGACCAAAGCTGTAGACCCTGTCAAATGCCAGCGCGCCGGCTTCTTCGTAAAGCTGGCCGGACTGAGAAAGGTAGGCATCCCGGTCAAAGTACTTAGTCTTAAACAGGTCGGTCGTGCCTTCTGGTGCATTGGCCGTCAAAATCGGCGCGTCAATCTTGGTAAAGCCATGTTCGCCAAAGAACTCATAGTTAGCCCGAATGACGCGGTCACGAATCCGCATCAGCGCGTGTGGCTTGCTGGAACGCAGCCACAGATGACGGTGATCAAGCAAAAAGTCGATTCCGTGTTCCTTGTTGCCGATTGGGTAGTCAACGCTTTCGCCGATCAGTTCGATGTCTTCAATCTGAATTTCGTAGCCAAACTTGGAACGAGCATCTTCATGAATCTCGCCCGTTACCCAAAAACTGCTTTCTTGACGCAGTTCATGCCGTGCCATTTCAAACACTTCTGGCGTTACGTCATTTTTCCGCAGAATGCCTTGGAAAAATGCTGTCCCGTCACGCAGCTGCAAGAAAGCGATCTTACCACTGGAACGCTTGTCAGTCAGCCAAACGCCAATCCGCACGCGTTCGTTGACGTGCTTTGGCGCATCAATAATGTTGATGGTTTCCACAAAAAATTCCTCCAAACAATGTAACTATAAGTTGTTGATCTGTTGCACATAGCTGCCCGTCTTGAAGTTGATCAGGTCATAACAGAGATTGCCTTTGCTGTTAAGGTAGGTAACTTCCCAGACTACCTTGTCATTAAAGATTCCCGGCACGGCCTTGAGTACCCTTTTCGGATGCTCATTGCTCTTAACCTGGGCAAGCGCCTGCTGTTCGGTTAATCCCGTACTTTGCTTGACAACCCGCACTGAGCCGTTTTTCTGCGGCACGATGACCAGAATCCGCTGGCCCTTGTTGTTTTTGCCTGCAACCGTGTAATAAGTATTTTCTCGGTTGTAGATGTAAAAATCAGTGCGCGTCTTTAAATTGGCATAACGCTTGGCAATTGTGGTTGCCTGACGTTCCGCTTCTGCTTTGGGATGATTGCCGACAGCATAGATGCTCCAGCCAACCAAAAAAATTAGGATGATCAGAATCAGCAGATCACGAATCATCCGCTTCGATGTTCCACGACTGCGTTCTCTTTGTACCTCGCGGCGACTTTGCATAGCGGCCTTCCTTCCTAATTCAATTCAGTATCTCTTGCATTATAACAAAATCTACTGGCGCTGCGTGGATCGTTCATGGTTTTTTAAGAATTTTTTTGTCTCTTCAATCACATTGGCAGTTGCCGCTGCTGCTACCGGCATCATTTCCGGCAAGGCATTCAGGATCGTTTTCCCGTAGCGCCGATCGCTCAGCCGCGGATCCAAAACAACGGCCACGCCATAATCATCCGGTGTTCTTAAAAGACGCCCGATTCCTTGCCGCATCCGCATCGTCGCTTTAGGCAGCTCTAAATGATAAAACGGGTTGATGCCCTTTGATTTAAGCAGGCTGCTTTGCGCGCGGTTAAGAATCTCTTGCGGGGAGTCAAACGGCAGCCGCGTAATGATCAAAAGCTGCAGCTGGTTGTTGGGTAGATCGATTCCCTCCCAAAAGCTGGCCGCGCCCAGTAAAACCGAATTTTCGCCCGTTGCAAACTGTTTCAGCAGCTTTTCGCGATTGCCCGTGATTCCCTGAGCCAAAATATCACGCTGATTAAACAGATCGGTACTGCGCAGCTGACTGTAGACCTGTTCAACCGTCACGAGTGAATTAAACAGCACCATTGTCTGACACTGAGTCTCGTTGGCCAGGCGGTAGATGGTTTGGCTAAGATAGCGGATGTAGTCGCCATTATCGGCATCGGCTGGCATCGGCGCGTCCTTGGCAATCAAAAGCCGGCTGTTTTGCTGGTAGTTGAACGGCGACTTGAAATGCTTGACCTTGACGTTATCACGATTCAGATCCAGCTGCTGGTACAGATAGTTGGAGCGCTTAGAGGTAAACAGCGTCGCCCCGACAAACAGTGCCGGCTGAAAGAATGGATAGACCTGTTCGCTGAGGTAATGACTGGCGTTTAAGAGTCCCCCGCTCAATTTCATCGTGCTGCGCTCATGCAACTGCTGAACCGTCAGCCAGAAAACCGCGGCCTCATCATGCTGATCCAAGGCCGACACAAACTCGTGAAGCACCTCGTCAGCCCCGTTCAATGCTGCCAATTGGGTCGCAAACTGGCTCATCAGGTAGCGATCACTGGTCAGCCAGCTGTCACTGCGCGAGGCAAATAGATGATCAAGCGCGGAAAAATGCAGCTGGACGCTGGCTAATGACTGTTCAAGATTCATCATGACCGGTCCTGACGCATCCAGGAGTGCATAAAGCCGGTCATTATCAACGACCTGTTCAATAATCTGATCGTCTTCGCCCGCTGCGTTCAGCATAAAGCTGCGGTAAAGCGCTCCTTGAAAATCTAAGAATGCCTGATCCAGCTGCTGCAGATCACCCTGCAGCAGCTCAACGTTATAGATTCCCAGCGGCAGATGCGCGAAGACATCAATCAGATTGCGCTCGCTGCCTTCCTTAACCAGGCCCTCCAAAACGTGAGCTGCCGTCGTCAAGCGTTGAAAATCCACGGTCTGCCGCGCTTTTTTCAAAATACTGTCGCTTAGGTGCTGCGCCTCGTCAACCACCAGATACGGCCGCAGCGCGTCGTGGCCAAACTCAGCCGCGTGGGCAGCCAGATAGGCATGATTGGTAATCACGACCGTAGCATGCTGAAGCTGACGGTTGCGCCGCATCAAAAAATCATCTTTGATAAACGGGTTGTCGCGACTCAGCGTTCTGAGCCCATGATGACGGATCTCGGTAAAATAAGGCGACTGCTGAGCATTCAGATTCAATTCATCCATATCGCCGCTGGTCGTCTGCAAAAGCCATACCAAAATGCGCGCCTTAAGCAGCTGCACGAGCTTAGAATCCTCCACGATGCTCAGCGAGTGTGCAAATTTGGCAAGATCCAGATAATGATCGTTGCCCTTTACAACCACGCTGGCAACCTCAAATGGCAGCATTGCATTAAGCTGCGGCATCGTTTTTTGCTCAATCTGCTGCAGCTGCAGGTTGGTCGCCGTTGAAACCACGATTTGCCGATCTGGATAAGCTTGATAGACCATTGGCAAAAGATAGCCCAAAGTCTTGCCGACCCCGGTTCCGGCCTCAATGATCATTGGCTTTTCAGCATCATGAGCATAGTGATTATAGATGCTGTTCATCATCCTAGACTGCGTGGCACGGAACTCCAGTTGATCGCCAAACAGTTTCTCCTTGGCCTTTTTGGTGGCTGGGTAGGCATTCTTGTCATGGGCCATTGGGGTTGCCAAAGGACGCGACTTATGCAGTACAAGACCATTGCTGACGTAGAGATCAGCGCTTAGATTCTGCGGATGATGGCGGCGTTTTTCCAGCTCCTGGCTGAACACGTCTGCCGTCTGTTTTGGCAGCTGCAGCTTCATCTTAACCAGGCTTGCCAGGGTCAGCGTGGGCAGCTGATGAACCTTTTTTAAAAGATCAATCAGCAGCACAGCCGTTGCCTCAGCATCACTGGCGGCACTGTGCGGCTGATCATGCTCGATTGCCAGATAAGAGCTCAGATCGCGCAATCGAAAGCTCTTAGCCGTGGGCAGCAGGATCTGGGCCAGCGTCACCGTATCAATCGCTGGAATTGCCAAGGATTGATGCCCTGCCCGCTCCAGCTCTGCATTTAAAAACGGAAAATCAAAATTAACGTTATGCGCAACAAAAATCGTATCGCTAAGCAGGCTTTCCAGCGTATCCGCTACGTCATCAAACCAAGGCGCGTCATGAACGTCTGAGTTGGTGATTCCCGTCAGCTGCTCAATACTGTGAGGAATCTTGGTGCGCGGATTGATTTTGGTTTCAAACTGATTGATAATCTGGCCTGCCTGAACCAAAACGCAGCCAATCTGAATGATCCGATCGCCATGCTTAACGCTGGTACCGGTAGTTTCCAAGTCAACGATCGCATAAATCGGCTCGCGCTTTTTTGACTGTTTTTTCACTTGTCTTCACCGTACTTCGTTATATTTCTCACCACCATGATACTATTCATTTGTCATCTTGACCATTGTTGCATCTGGATGTTTGGCAGCAAAAAGCGCTAAAAAATATAAAAATCTTTCAGACATCCCCAGATTAGGTTAAGATAATTAGAGAAACATTTTTGAAGAAAGTAGGTTTCAGATTGAAACAACAAGGTATTGGGCAAAGTCACGCCAAGATTATTCTGATTGGCGAGCACAGCGTTGTCTATGGTCAGCCGGCAATTGCCCTGCCGCTGCCAAACGTCAAGCTTAAGGCAACGCTCACGGCTGACACGACATCTGCCAGTCACGTTGTCAAATGCAGCTGGGCCCAAGGAAATTTAACCAGTCTGCCCGAATCCATGGCAGGCATTCAAAAACTCATCAACACCCTGATGGAACGTTTCAACGGTCAAGATGACGGTTGGACACTGGAAATCGACAGCATGCTGCCATCCGAGCGCGGCATGGGATCTTCAGCCGCCACCGCGATTGCCATTGTACGGGCCTTTTTTGATTTATATGAAACGCCATTGGACCGTGAAACGCTATTAAAGCTGGCCGATGTTGAAGAACAGATCACGCATCGCAGTCCCAGCGGCTTGGATGCGGCCACGACCAGCTCTGATCAGCCAATTTACTTCATCAAGGGACAGCCCGGCCAGCCAATTGAGCTCAACCTGCATGCCACAATGGTGATTGCCGACACCGGCGTCAAAGGTGCCACTAAAGAAGCCATCATGGCCGTCAGAGAGTTGCTGGCCACTGATCCGCAGACTACCCAGCAGCGTTTGGCACATCTGGGTAAGCTGACTGAGCGTGCGCGGACGATTTTAAGCCGCGATGATCCTAATGAGCTGGGACGCGTCTTAAATCTGGCTCAAGACGAACTGACCGAGCTTAACGTCAGCGACACGGCACTTGAACGCTTGATCCAAGTTGCGCGGCAAAATGGAGCTTTAGGTGCCAAACTGACTGGCGGCGGACGCGGCGGCTGCATGTTTGCACTTGCCAAAACTGCCCTGGGTGCTCGCAAGCTGGCCGGAATCTTAAAACAGCATGGTGCGGTTGAAACCTGGATTCAGCCATTGGCAAAGGGGGATGAATAATGACAAGTGCAGTCGCGCGGGCGCACACCAACATCGCATTGGTTAAATACTGGGGAAAACGCGACAGTGAGCTGATGCTGCCGCAAACTGACAGTCTTTCCTTAACGCTGAATGAGTTCTATGCCGACACCAAGGTTGAGTTTTCTGCCCAGCTGACCGCTGATGAGCTGATTATTGATGGTCAACCGGTGAGCGGCAAAGGCTTAAAAAAAGTTCAAAAAGTCTTGTCGATCGTGCGTCAGATGAGTCAGATCAATCAGTTTGCCCGGGTCGAATCAATCAACCACGTTCCCATGGCAGCCGGTCTGGCCAGCTCGGCTTCAGCCTTTGCTGCTTTGGCAATGGCCGCCAGTTCGGCTGCAGGTCTGAAACTGGCGCGCCGTGATCTCTCAAGACTGGCGCGTCGCGGATCAGGCTCAGCTACCCGCTCAATCTATGGCGGCCTGGTTGAGTGGCATCGCGGTGTTGATGACCTCACCTCGTATGCGGAGCCAATTATGGAAAAGGTGGATTTCCCGCTTGAAATGATGGCCATCCTGCTCAATACCGAGCAAAAAAAGGTTTCCAGCACGCTGGGTATGCAGCACGTCGTTGAGACCTCGCCTTACTACCCATCCTGGTGCGAGGTCGTTCAAGCCGACATGCAGAAAATCAAGCTGGCCATTGAAAAACGCGATATCAATGAAATTGGCCACATTGCTCAGACAAATGCCCTGCGCATGCATGCCCTGAATCTGGCCGCCGATCCTGGCTTTACATACTTTAATGCCGCTACGCTCCAAGCTATGCACGCGATCGATAACTTGCGCGCCAGTGGTACAAACTGTTATTATACGATGGATGCGGGTCCGAACGTAAAAGTCATTTACGATCGGGCTGACCGTAGTAAAATTCAAGCTGCCCTGACCCCACTGTTCGGCGCCGACAATCTGGTCGTGTCCCAGCCCGGACCAGGAACAGTCTTATTGGATCAAAAATAAACCAATATTGAGAGGAATATGGAAAATTGATTACTGCAAAAGCTCCTGGCAAGCTTTATATTGCCGGTGAATATGCCGTAGTTGAAAATGGCTACCCGGCAATTCTGGTTGCGCTAAACCAGTTCGTTACCTGTTCAATCAAAGTCAGTCCTGCCGACACGGGACGCATCATCAGTGAGCAGTACCACGAAAACTCCCTGCTCTGGCGGCGGCAAGGCGATAAAATGGTCGTTGATCAGCGCGACAACCCGTTCGCCTACATTCTTTCTGCCATCAGCGTCACCGAAGAATATGCCCGCAGCCTGGATCGTCAGCTGCAGATCTACGACATCTATATTGACAGTCAGCTTGACTCAGCCAATGGCAAAAAATATGGTCTGGGTTCTTCCGCCGCGGTTACCGTTGCCACGGTCAAGGCGCTGTGTCTTTTTTATGATCTGCCGGTTGACAAGGACAAGCTCTTTAAGCTGGCTGCCATCGCCCATTTCGCCGTCCAAGGCAACGGTTCATTGGGGGATGTGGCGGCTTCGGTATATGGCGGTTGGATCGCGTACCATTCGTTTGATCGGCAATGGCTTGCTGAACAGCGCCAATACCTGGATCTGCCGACTCTGCTGGACCTGCCATGGCCTGATCTAAAAATCGAATCACTCACCGCCCCAGCCAATCTGCAGCTTTTGATCGGCTGGACCGGCAGCCCGGCTTCAACTTCGCGGCTGGTCGACAAGATCTCTTTGTTTAAGGCCCGTCAGCAGGATAAGTATCATCATTTCCTGGAAGAAAGCAAGGCCTGCATTCAGCGTATGATTGAAGGCTTTCATCAGGCTGATCTGGACGTAATCAAGCGCGAGATTCGCAAAAACCGCGAGCTGCTGAAAAATCTGGGTGCCAATTCCGGAGTCCAGATTGAAACGCCGATTCTGCATGAACTATGTCGCATTGCCGAAGATTTCGGCGGCGCGGCCAAGACTTCCGGTGCTGGCGGCGGCGACTGCGGCATCGTAGCAATTGATGGTCATGCTGATCTGGATGGCCTTTTAGCGGCTTGGCAGACTAAGAAAATCGAACAGCTGCCGTTAGCGGTTCATTTTGTCAACTCGATTCGCCGCTACAAGCTCAAGATCAAATAAATCCATTCGCGCGCCGCTATTTCGTGACGCGCGAATTTTATGTACCCTATTCAAGGAGGTATTATGGAATCGCTGCAAGCTCACCGTAAAAATGAACATGTTTCACTGGCCGAAAAGCTCTACTCGCAATCCCATGCCAATCATCCGTTTGATCAGGTCCGCCTGATTCACAACAGCCTGCCGGAAATGGCACTCAGCCAGGCGGATCCATGCGTTAAGCTGGGCGAATTGACCTTCAAATCGCCTTTTTATATCGAAGCGATGACTGGCGGCAGCATGCAGACGGCTAAAATCAACGCCCAACTAGCAGCACTTGCTCATCGGCATGGGCTGGCAATGGCAACCGGATCTTTAAGCGTTGCCTTAAAAGATCCCCAGGCCCAGGCATCTTTTGCCATCGTTCGCGAAAAGATGCCGACTGAACCAGTCATTGCCAATCTTGGCGCCAGCGTCGATCCAAAGCAGGCCCAAAAGGCAATTGAGATTCTAAAAGCCGATGCCATTGAGATTCATCTCAATGCTGCCCAGGAACTGGTAATGCCAGAAGGAGATCGTGAGTTTTTCTGGCAGGAACGCATCAAAAAACTGGTCAGTCAGCTAAGCATCCCCGTCATCGTTAAGGAAGTCGGCTTCGGCATGGATAAAAAAAACATTGCCAGGCTGCAGAAGCTGGGCGTTAGATACATCAACGTTAGTGGCCGCGGCGGTACCAACTTCGCGGCCATCGAAAATCGGCGCAATCATCATTTCGACCTGTCAATGCTCAATGACTGGGGACAGACGACGCCAGAATCATTGTTGGAGGCCCGCGCCGTTAAAGATCCCGATGTTAGTATTATTGCTTCGGGCGGCATTACTTCGCCACTCGATGTCATTAAGGCTGGTGCTCTGGGCGCAAGTGCAGTCGGCGTGGCTGGCCATTTTCTGCACACGCTGCTTGATGAGGGCAACGACGCCTTAGATCGCGAGCTGGACACTTGGCAAGAAGCAATCCTGCGCTTGCTGACGCTTTTGGGCTGTCATGATTTTGCCGAGCTGAAGCAGGCCGAAGTAGTCTTAAGTCCTGAACTGATCAGCTATGCAACCCAACGTGGCTTATAAGCATAATTCAAAATACTATTTCGGATAATTAGAATAACATTTTATATTTAATAAACTATTTTACTTGGATATTTTTTTGAAAACGTTCACTTGCGCGACAGGTGAACGTTTTTTAAGTAATGACAATTTGGCTGGTCAATCTTATACTAAAGTTAGTGAGGGATTTCTAATTTTTTGCACTGGGAAATTTTAATTTTTGACTGTAAGGAGGAGGATGCATATGGCTGCTAAACCACCAATGGTCGAATTTAAGAACGTCTCCAAGATTTATCCGGGAGGCAAGGTAGCTGTTGAAAATATCAATCTGCGCATTGAGCGTGGAGAATTCGTTTGTTTTATCGGGACCTCTGGCGGTGGCAAGACGACGACCCTGCGAATGATCAACGGTATGCTGATTCCAACTGGCGGCGATATTACTGTCGATGGTAAAAACATCCATGATATTGACCCAATCGAATTGCGCCGCAGTATTGGCTATGTGATTCAAAACATCGGGCTGATGCCACATATGACGATTCGCGATAACATCACGCTGGTTCCCAAGCTTTTAAAATGGCCTAAAGAAAAACGCGATGCCCGTGCCAAGGAACTGATCAAAATGGTCGAACTACCCGAAGAATTTCTGGATCGCTATCCTTCCGAGCTTTCCGGCGGTCAGCAGCAGCGGATCGGGGTTATTCGGGCCTTGGCTGCCGATCAGCAGATCATCTTGATGGATGAGCCGTTTGGTGCCCTGGACCCGTTGACGCGTGAAGCACTGCAGCGGCTGGTTAAGCGATTGCAGCAGCAGATGGGCCGGACCATCATCATGGTTACCCACGACATGGATGAAGCAATTCGGCTGGCCGATCGAATCGTGATTATGGATCAAGGACATATCATTCAAAATGCCTCGCCTGACGATGTACTGACTCACCCTGCCAATGAGTTCGTTGCCAATCTGATTGGTCCAGAACGTCTCCGCCAGGCCAAGGTCAACCACTTGACAGCAGCCGAGATCATGCGGCCAAATCCAATCAAGATTCACGCTCAGCAAAATCTCGGCGATGCCTTGAACCAAATGCACCAATACCACGTCGACAGTCTGATGGTCGTCGACGATGAAGATCATCTGACCGGGATTCTTGACTTAAAGACGCTGCGCAACCAGCAGCAGCCGCAGTTGATTATTGATGACATGAAGCATGCGGTACCGGTTAAGATCAAGGAAGACGAACGCCTGCAGATGATTACGGAACCGCTTTTGGAACGGAATTGGGAGTACGTTCCCGTAGTTGATGAGCAAAATCACTTAAAAGGCATCATTACCCGATCAGCACTGGTTGACGTAATCTATGATGCCGTTTGGGGAACCACTGAAAATCCCCATCCAGCCAAAGACCAAGCTAAGGATCTAAAAGAGGCAGGTGAGCAATAATGATGGCATTCTTGCAAGCACATGGGACCGAACTGATCGTCAAAACATGGGAGCAGATCTATATTTCTGCTGTTTCGCTTGCTTTGGGAATCATTGTTGCGGTACCTCTTGGAATTGCTTTAACGCGTTGTAAAAAAATTGCCAGATTCGTAATTGGGCTGGCCAGCATGCTGCAGACCATCCCTTCATTGGCACTGCTGGCCTTGATGATTCCAATCTTAGGAATTGGCAAGACGCCGGCAATCGTAGCACTGTTTATCTATTCCCTGCTGCCGATTCTACGCAATACCTATGCCGGCATGGAAGACGTTGATCCAACCTTGATTGACAGCGCCAAGGGAATGGGCATGACCAATTGGGAATCAATCAAGATGGTTGAACTGCCATTAGCCCTGCCCGTAATCATGGCCGGGATTCGTCTGGCGGCCGTCTATGTTATTGCCTGGTCAACGCTGGCTTCCTACATTGGGGCTGGCGGCTTGGGTGATTTCATCTTCAATGGTTTGGACCTTTACGAACCGGATTTGATCATCGGCGGTACGATCCCAGTTACCATCCTGGCCTTGGTTGCTGACTGGCTGCTGGGCATTGTGGAACGCAAACTCACACCTACTACGAGTCGGGGAGGTGCGGCTAATGATCAGGCATAGAAATTTAAAGATCGGGGCGCTGCTTTTTAGCATTTTTATCCTCGTTTTAGGCGTCAGCGGCTGTAGCTCTTCTACTGAGACCACCTATCATCAGCCTAAGACGCTGCGGATTGCTACCCAAAGCTCAACTGAATCTCAGATCATGGGCTACATGCTTAAGGATCTGATCGAACATGATACCAACTATAAGGTCAAGATGGTCAATAACCTGGGGAGCTCATCGGTTTCACACAAGGCGCTGCAAAACAATGATGCTGATATTATGGCGACCAGCTACACGGGAACTGATTTGACTGGGACTTTGGGCATGCCCGCTCAAAAAGACCCCAAAAAAGCTACTAAAACCGTTGATCGCCTTTTAAAGCAGCGTTACGATGAGATTCGCTATCCTTCGTACGGTTTTGCCGATACCTATGCCTTCATGGTAACCCAGGCCAATGCCAAAAAGTATAATCTAACCACGGTCGGTGACTTGAAGCCGGTTGCCAGTCAATTAACGGCTGGGGTCGACAGTTCCTGGATGAACCGCAAAGGCGATGGCTACAACGACTTTGCCAAGGTATATGGATTTAAGTTCAAGCGCGTCTACCCAATGCAGATCGGGTTGGTCTATGATGCGGCCGAACAAGGCAAAATGCAGGTTATTTTAGGCTACTCAACTGACGGACGAATCCGCAGCTATAACCTGAAGATCTTAAAGGACAATCTGCACTTTTTCCCGCCATATAACTGCTCACTAGTCGTCAGAGGCGCAATCATTCGTCATGATCCGCATCTTAAAAAAGTCCTGCACCGCTTGGATGGCAAAATCAGTCTATCAACCATGCAGGAGCTTAACTATCAGGCTGATGACGAACTGTTGGAGCCCGCTACGGTTGCGCACCGTTTCTTAGTTAAGCACCACTACTTTGAAGGAGGCGACAATTAATGAAGGGTTTGAGTCTATGGCAGCAGTTCTGGTACTACCTCGGTCATAATGGCACCTATGTTCTGCAGCAGTTTAACCATCATTTTGCCATCTCTGTCTATGGCGTCTTACTGGCGGCATTAGTTGGAATCCCACTTGGAATCCTGATTTCTCGTCACCATCACTTAAATGGGCCGATTATCAGTATCGCCAACATTATTCAAACGATTCCTTCCTTGGCCATGGTTTCAATGCTGATGCTGGTCTTAGGACTGGGGGACCAGACCGTTATCGTTGCCAACTTTCTGTATTCGCTGCTGCCGATCATTAAAAACACGGCAGCCGGCCTGGACAGCGTCAGTCCTGTTTCACTGGATGCCGGTCGCGGGCTGGGCATGACGAAGTGGCAGCTTTTGGTCATGGTTGAAATGCCGCTTTCCGTATCCGTTATCATGGCCGGGATTCGGAATGCCCTGGTCGTTGCCATCGGAATTACGGCAATTGGCTCTTTTGTTGGTGCCGGCGGTCTGGGTGATATTATCATTCGTGGGACCAACGCAACCAACGGCGGGGCCATCATCCTTGCCGGTGCCTTGCCAACTGCTTTAATGGCGATCATTACTGACTGGGTACTGGGCTGGGTTCAGCATAAACTGGCACCGCACACCGCGAAAAAAGCGCAATAAAGCCAAAACTGCTTCATTTATGGCAACTGTCAAATAAAAATAGCGTCACCTCAAGTTTTTCCGGCTTGAGGTGACGCTATTGATTCTTAAAGACCTTTTTGATTATGTATTCTTCAAATATTTTGCCAATAGTTAATTGATGCCCAGCAGATATGCAAAAAATCTTGTATAAAGCATATGACAAAAACCTCATTACCTACTTTTCATCAAAAATCAATGCATAGTAGGTAATTCACAAAGTCGGTCTGATCCAATCAACCCCTACCAGTTTCTAAACCTACGATTCGGAAAAAATTCGTCTCAAGTAGGTAATGTTTGGCGAATTTAATATTCACTTACCTACTTCCGGTCCAAAAACGAAGAATAGTAGGTAAATCCAGTCCTGTAAGCTGCTCAAGATTCGTTTTTCTTCACAAACAAGCCTGCTTGAAAGCATCAACGCCCGATCATTTACTTTATCATCAAATGACAGCCAAGCCACGTTAAGCCCTAGCCAAATCTCAGGCTGCACTTGCCAAAATCACGTCAATTACCCGTGCAGTTTTCGTTTTTGATGTAATGCGACCGGCTTGCTTTGATTATTTCCTGGGAAAACCAAAGCCCGTTACCAAAAAAATCACGCATGCCCGTTCAAGCACCGTGATCTCATTTTTATTGATGAAGCATCTTTTCTGCCAAAGCAAAGTTGCCCAGCGTTGCCGAACCATTGCCAGGAACGCTTGGATTCGTGATGTATTCTTCCAGATCGCCGACTTCCAGATAGCCATTGTAGAGCTGTCTGAACTGATCGCGAACCTTTTCCATAAAGTGTGGTCGTGAAACGCTGCCGCCAAAAATCACGCGGGCGGGCCGCAGAATTGACGTTGCCTGCATTACTGCCTGAGCAGCATAATAAGCCATAATGTCCCAGACATGATCATCGTCGCTTACGTCTTCACCTCGCTTACCAAGGCGTGCTTTAAAGGTCGGACCGCACAGCAGGCCTTCCAGACAGTCGCCATGATAAGGACAGATCCCCGTAAAGTTCAGATCGTCAGGATGCCGCTTTACCAAGACATGCCCCATTTCCGGTGCCCCAACGCCGCCAATAAAGTGACCATCTTGAATTGCTCCGGCCCCAACGCCAGTCCCAATCGTATAGTAGACCAGGTCGGCTTTAGGCAGCTGATCCTTTAGATTGACGTATTCTCCATAAACCGAGCCATTAACGTCGGTTGTAAAGTAGATTGGCAGGTTTTGTCCCAGCCCACGCTTCAGCATTCCGATAAAATCACAGTTTGACCACTTGATCTTTGGCGTATCAGTAATGTAGCCATATTTAGCCGAATGCTTGTCGATATCGATCGGTCCAAAGCTGGCAACGCTCATCGCCTGCATTTCCGGATATTTTTTGAAGAATGCAATACAGTTGCCAATCGTGGTTGCTGGGTCAATCGTGGGGAAGATTGCCTTATCGATTACCTCATAATTTTCATTGCCAACTGCACAGACAAATTTGGTCCCGCCGGCTTCAATACTACCAAGTATCATAAAATTAATCCCTCGCTCGTTAAAATTGTCCTATTATTGTTATTCGTTTATCAATAATAACGCTTTCTTAATTAATCAACAAGTTTTTCCGGTTTTTTTCAAGATTTCATTGACTTTAACTAAATGATCATTTAGTATGATTAACATGAGAGAAAAAGACCAATCTAAAAAAGCTAAAATTATCCAAGCCGTTTTTGAAATCGTGGATCGTGACGGTCTCGCAGGGCTGTCATTTGGTAAAATCGCCAAATGGGCCGGCATCAGTTCCGGCACCCCTTATGTGTACTACCGCGATAAAACGGACATGCTCTCACAGATTTATGTTGCTGCTAAACAGCAGCTGGAATCCGGGCTGGACGAACAGCTGGCCCAAACCGACTCAACTAAAGAACAACTAATCACCTGCCTAGAGTATTTTGCTCGGCAGTATATAAAATATCCTCTGCAGGCCAACTATATCATGGCCATTCATGCCGCTCCCGAATTGATTACGCCAACTGCCAGGCAGGAAGGCGCCTCGTTTACCAACAGTCTGAGCGGCCTGTACTGCCGTCTGTGCAAAGAAAGTCAATCAGCAGTCGTTGGCGACCAGTTTCTGGTTGGTGCCCTGCTGCTGGGACCAATCATGTGGCTTTTGCGTCAAGCAAAGCTCAACAATACGCAAGTCGACGATGCACAGATCAAAAGAGTCGTCCGCATTTCGGTTAATGGCTTGTTTGAAGAAGAAAAACACGAAACTAGTTTATGAAAGGAAATTGCCAATGATTAAATTTTACTTTCACACAAATAATCCTGCCAAACGGCGCGCGGAAAAATGGCTGACCAAGCATGGCCTTGACTTCCAATCCCGCAACCTGAATAAAGATCCTTTAACGCGCGATGAAGTTCTCCAATTACTGGAACTCTCGCCCGATGGCACTGAAACGCTGGTATCCGAACGTTCCAAGGCAACCAAAGAACTTTACGCCAAACATCCCGCGCCAACGATGAATCAGCTGATTGATGCCATTCAAGAAACACCACAGATCCTTAAAAGTCCGCTAATCGTCAGTGGCCACAAAATGCTGACGGGTTTCAATGCTGATAAGATGGGGGTTTTGGTTCCTCATCAGCAGCGGCGCCTGGAACTGTCGCAACTCTTGGGCAAGCTTAACGGTCGCGGCTCAAGTCAAGCCATGCAGCTGGCCTACAATTAGCCTCCAACCTTGTCTCAACCGATGAGATGAGGTTTTTTAATCTTAAAAAGCGGTGCCGTCCTCACCTCGGGACAGCACCGCTTTTATTTACGACTCTCGTTAGTCTGATTGCATGATCGTTCAAGAAAATAAAGCGATCTAGAATCGAAGCCCTTTTGGATAAAAGTTTTTAAGCGTTTGACCAACCAGCTTGCCCCAGCCACAGACATGACCCTGACAAACCAGCAGCTGCCAGCCAGGCTCGCCACTCAGCTGCAGCGTATCGCCATGCACGTATTGGCGCCACTGATCAAGCGTAATCGACAAGACATGGTCGGTATCCGTGGGCTGACTGGCTAAGGCCCAAGCCAGCGCGGGTTCAAATCGATTCTTTTTAAACGTTCCCAAATGCAGTCCCGGCCGCAGAATCGTCATCTGCGCGATCTCATCGATTCCCTTTGGCAGATCATAAAGCTGATCACCATAAGTCAGCAGATGATTTGCCTGATAGCTGGGCATCGTTTGGGCAGCAAACTTTTCAAATAAGGTTCGCTGCTCTTTGGTAATCGAATTATGGTTAGCGCGCTGCTTGCCCTTTTTCTTGCTTTTCTTTTTAGCTGATACCGGCATCACTGAACCGCCCTGCAGACGGAATTTAGCAATAAAATGGCCTTCGCCTTGGATATGATGCGGGAACAGACGCACGGCACGACTTAATTCAGGATTGCCGTCTGCCCATTCTGGTCGGCCATCGTCCATACCGGCATACTTCTTGATCGGCTCCATGGTCAGATCATAGTTGTCCAACAGCCAGGCCGCGTTTTGCTCATCTTCTTCCGGGGCAAACGTGCAGGTGGAATAAACCAGCGTGCCCCCCGGTTTGAGCATTTTCATAGCTGAGCTTAGAATCTTGCGCTGACGATTGGCACATTCACTTGGATAATCCGGCGTCCAATACTCAATTCCGGCCGGCTCTTTGCGGAACATTCCCTCACCAGAACAAGGCGCATCCACTAAGATTCGATCAAAAAACTGCGGAAACTGTTTTTCAAGGTCAGCTGGGCTCTCATTCATCACGACTGCATGCCGAGTCCCCCAGCGTTCAAGATTTTCAGCTAGGATATTGGCCCGCTTGCGAAAGATCTCATTGGCAACCAGCAGACCCTCATCATGCATTTTGGCGATTAAATGCGTACTTTTACCACCTGGGGCCGCGCATAGATCCAGCACACGCTCACCCGGCTGCGGATCCACGACCTCGCCAACGTACATGGCGCTGGGTTCCTGGCTGTATACCCAACCGGTAACGTGATCCAGCGACTTGCCATCAACCTTGCCAAACCAGCCATTTTCAACATATTCAATCTTACCTGACGCTGTTTTCAACGTGGCATCCGGTTGGCCGTTTTTTAAAGGATTGGTACGAAAGCCGCTGCAGCTTGGCTGATCAAACGCGGCCAAAAACGCATCGGTCTCATTACCTAACAGCTGACGGTATTTTTCAATAAAAGCAGTTGGTAGTTTCACAAAAAAAGCTCCTCGTCATAAAATATCCTTATTATTATAGCATTATTCTATCGCCAAAGCCGTTAGATGGAGCTTACGGGTTAGAACGTCAACCTTTGAGTCATACAGCGCCTGGATAAACTCATCATCCTCAGCGTCATAATAAAGATACTGGCCTTTTTCGTTTGCCAATAATTCAATCAGAATACGAATGGCCCGACCATTGCCCTCGCGAAATGGATGCAGGTAGTTCAGCTCATCCAAAAGCTTGGCGTATGCGGCTGTCTGTGGTCGTGACTGCCGTTTTAAAGCGGTAATCTCAGCATTGACCGAGCGAATGCCATTGTCAAAAACGTTCGGCGGCAAAAACAACGTCTGCTGCTTGGTTAGATTATAGTTGCGCAGCTCACCGGCCCAGTCGTATAGATCGCCAAACAAGGCCCGGTTGATCCGGCATAGATCGTCAACACTGGCTATCTTAAAACCGCGCTGCAGCATTCTCAGCCCTACCAATGAACCTTGAACAAACTCATGCTCATCAAGATCCGCTTTATCATGAATGCCCAGCTTATTTTTCAAGGTGCCGTTTGGATTTAAAAAAGTATGAGTTAAGGCCTGCTCATCCGTGATCGCCGGCTTAGCAACCGGAACCCGCCAATGCCGCAGCCGATCCAATTGTGCGTCTAATTCAGGCTGCGGGTGATCATATGCATCAGCCAATGCCCGTATCTGTTCATCGGTTGGCTCCCAGCCTTCCACGGCACTGTTGGCAACCGTCACTGCCAGTAGCTGAAATTTGCGCGGATTGCGAAACTCAACGCCGCCAATATGATGCGTTTTGCGATTAATCAAAGCTGTCATGTTGCCATCTTCCCTTCTGAATCTAATTAACCCAATTGTAGCGCGCCCGTTGGCCATCAAACAATGCTTTCAAACATTAAAAGCTAAGGTCGGTATAATGTTATATAGTTTTTTATAGTGCGCAAATATGCATATCAGCTTAATTCAGCGATATATAATGACCTATAAATTTTCTAACCGTTGCACTTTCATTGCACAAAAAACGGCCGTCATATGACGACCGCTTTATTTTTTACGTGGATCTTTAATGCCAGTTGCAGCTTCCATTCCCGCAGTTGTTACTACCAAAGTTTTCCCGATTACTCTATATGATCCATTGGGCCATTTTTGAGGGCTTTGTCGGATCGAGTTACGAACATACGCAATATTTTTTCCCCAAATCTTAGCTGCATCAGTTGCGCTCATAATGTCTGGGCTATTTAAATCAATATCCATTTTAAGGTTTCACTCCTAACCATTGTAAAACAATCAAAATGATAATTATTATCGAACATACTAAGACAATAGTGTGTGCTGTTTTTTTAGTCATAGTTGATTAATCCCCTTCCATATTCTAAAATACGGAAATAAGGGTTTGGGTTTCCCCGCGCCCCTATTTCAAAGAGTGTTAAGGCTTAACTCCTAGCCAATCTAGCAATGCGATAATCGCCGCAATGATTGATGCGATTGCTGATGTGGTTTCGAGCGGTGAAGCTTTTACGCTCTTTTTCTTTTTATGTCCTTTATGTTTAGACATTTTGCTTCCCCCCTTTCCTAATTGATATATTTATTATAACACTGTACAGAACTATATTCAATACTTTACAGTGTTTTTTATTTAAAATAAAAAAAGCCCTAGCCGTAGCTAGGACTAAACACTATGATTTTTTCGTTGCACCTAATGATAAGATTGTGCTTTCAGTGAAAAGGCCAACCGCAAACATCATCTTTGCAAAATCGACTTCGCCGACATCGCTACCGGTTGACGTAATACGGCAAGCGCTCCAGTCGTACTGATCAACATCAGCATATGGTTCATGCACCACGCAAGACTTCCACAACTCGAACTGCGCTGGTGTAGCTTTTTGCATTGCGCTTACGGTCAGAAAACCGTTGATATAGGATAGCACGTTACACCAACATTGATCGTGAACAAACGATTGTGAAGTTACACTACCATAGCCAGCTGAACCAGTTGCATACAACGGGACCCAGCTTGCCATCGTCCGCATTTCAACCCAACAGCCATTGTCGAACCGACCGATGATATTTTTTGAATCGTTCATATCAACAAAAAGGCTTGTCGCAGCACGTTTTGTTGGCGCGACACTCGGCGCCTTAAGACTGTTGATAAAGTCTTGCTCTGTTCCGCTGTTACCGGCGTCAAGCCATGTTTGGTAGGCACTCTTGCCATCGTTCCCATTGCTACCAGGATCGCCCTTTTCGCCTTGAGTACCTTTCAAGCTATTCAGAAAGTCTTGTTGAGTGCCTTTGTTTCCGGCGTCAAGCCAAATTTGATAAGCGCTTTTTCCATCGTTACCTTTTTCAGCAGTGCCACCGCTACCCGCATTTTTCAGCTTAGATTCGATTTCAGCCTTGATTTCGCTAACCGTTAAGGTTGGCAGCACTTCGCCAACCATTGCCGTTACATTGGCTTGCAAACCCAGATAGCCTTTATCCTTGTTAGGATAGATTCTTGTTTTATCGCCATTCGTAACCCATAGTTCAGCGGTGTACATATCAGACGGCAAGCCTTTAAGTTCCTGACTGCTGAATGAAGGTTCGGTTAACGCTATATCCTTGATATAACCGCTCTGATTGCCCAATTTCAGCGTGTAAGTCATGTTGTCGGTAAATTCTAGCCGTTCATCATTAACAAGCGCTATGACGTTAATAGTGCGGTCTGTGTCATCGACTTTGATAACACGTGGATAAAAAATTAATTGTTCCATTATATAAGCTCCCTTTTGATACGAAAAAAAGACCTAGCCGTTAAGCTAGGTCTAATCGTTATTTGAAAGTGCCGTAAGGCTCACCAGTATTAGCATTTCGGCATACCAGATAGCCGTATTGACCGTTGCCACGTGGTTGACGCAGCCAAACGAACCCGTTATGACGGCTCCATGCGTCATATTTAATCACGCTACCAGAAGGCAAGACAGCGATTGACGTTGCGGTTACTTTAGCACCCCACCGCAGATGCAGTGCAGTTGTACTCGTGAACGTACCATTTTCAGCGTGCCATTCGTCGCCCAGTGCGTCCTTCCAGACCGTTTCAGCGGGCTTGTTAGTCGGTTGTGCAGGCTGTTCCGGTTGCTTAACTTCGGTTGGGTTAAACAGCGCCAAAGCGTTGTCAGTCAGCGTGATAGACCCGTCAACCTTGTAACCTAACAGGTTATCAGTATACTGCCATGCGTCAACGTAGTTGGCACTTGGGAAGTAGTTAAAGTTAGGCTCTTTGCCGTCTGCTTTACCGTTTGCCAGTACGTATGCAGCTAACCAGAAGAAATCGCAGTGCGGGTGGATTGCTTCCAGATCAAACTTAGGTAGCAGATACTTGTAGGTATAGAAACCGGTATGATAACCAGCGTTGCGCAACATATCCAAGAACACGATAACGCTTGACGTTGGCATGTTGTTGATTTCAGCGTCAAGGACTAACAGCGTGCCAGGCTTAACGTTTGCCTTTGCCTTAGCGTTTGCGATAAAGAAATCAGCTTCCGCCTTTGCTCCGGCGTCATTCGTGAAACGTCCGAAATGGTAGAATGCAAAGCCGTTAACACCACCCGCAGCAGCATTATTTACTTCGCTTTGAATATAAGGGTTGACGTAGTTAGTGCTTTCTGTAACCTTAACGATTGCTTTAGTTGCACCGATTGCGCGGTAGTCGTTAGCGGTCAGGTTAGCTTGATAACTAGCCAGATCAATCATGATTTCGCGTGCCATTTTTGACCTCCTTGTTATTGTCTTCGTGAACATACTCATCACTTAATTTGTAGATATACTGCTTGACAAAATCGGGAACGGGTACGCCCATTTGCCCCAGATTTTCAATGATCGAAACAGCATAAAACAAAACATAAAAGATAATCAGCGTGTCGCCGGCACTCCGAAATCCGTTGATGTCAAGCATAGGATAAAGCGTAATAATGATTAGCAGCAATACCCCGTGCCGAATCAAGCCATCAGTGCCTTTGCGACTGCTCGTTTTCTTGGTAACCAAAGACTTCAAAAAGCCCGTGATAATGTCAGCGACGACAATCCAGACAAACAGCCACACGATTTTGTTATCGACAAGCATATGCAAGTGCTCCATGTATTGCATATGATATGGTACGCCTGGACCGTCAGCAAGATACTTAATAACGTCCAATTTCCCAACTCCTAACTGCCGCCTTGCTATGCAATACTGTTATCTTTCATAGGCGACAAAATAAAAAGATTACGCAGCTACGTAATCTTGTCCGGTGATTTCCTTGAATTGTTCGGCGGTCAGCCAACCGACAAAAACCGCGTCCTTGCATTGTTGTACCGTGAAATAGCCCTTTGGGTAATACATCTTAAAAATAGAATACATAGCTTTTACCTCGCTTCTTAGTTAGTTGACTTTGCGTTTGCCAGTAGTGCACTGGTCAGACTAGCGATTTGCTTTCCTTGCTGATTAACCGTCATTTGCGTTTGCAGCAGTTGAGCCGTAAGCATGCTGATAGTTTTATCATCAGAGTTTGGCTCTGCCTTTGTTTCTTCATGTGGCACTTCCGGTAAACTCTTGCGCCAAGTTTCTTCGTCTACACCGGCCCAAGCCGACCCGTTCCAGGTAGGGTTAAGCAACGGCTTACCTTCGTTGTCAAATGGCGCGATAGTCGTTGCGTTTGCGGGAACTTGTGCGTCATCTTCAACGATGTCAAAGTAGCTAAATGCGTTTTTGTTCGTTGAATCGAAAAAATAAATCTTTTTTGACATTAATAATCACCTCCGATTAATACAGCAACCACACACCAGATACATTCACCATCGGCTGACTCCCAGAATCGTGCGGATAACGAGAACGAGAATACATGTTGATTTGTCCAGTGTTAGTGTCTAGATTGAAATCTGCCGTGTAAAAACCGTTATTTTGATTACCTTCGCCAACTGCAAGGCCGTAATGCAGTTTGATTGCATGAGTAGCTCCTCCCAGAAAACTTTTAGGCACAGAACCAATTTTCATATTCTGCCACTCGTTATAAGTTGGGACTTCAATTAACGTGAACTCGATCATAAAAATGCTAAGCGTAGTACCGACTTTGATAATGTCAGCTTGATTATAACCATCCTTTAACTTACCAATTGCAGGAACAATATTGTTAGTGTGATCAATACTTACAGTTGTTGCATTGACGAAATCTTTCAACTTTTCAAAGTTAGCTTGAATAGCTTCAGGGCCTTTGTCCATTCCGCTAAAAATCTTAGTAAGGTCCATTTTTTCACCTCTTAATTCTTAAAATAAATAGCCTTGACGCCATCGAATACGCCAAAGCTACCATCATCTAATCTTTGCATTAGTTTGTTGTCTGAGAATTTATCAAACGATGAAAGAATCTCAAGCGTGCTAATGCCGTTAGCAACACTAACCACTTCAACCGACAACGTTTGACGATTCCCACCACCAAAAAAACCGCTAGGCTCAGTCCCAATTGGAACGCTACCTAATGGATATTCAAGATAGGTTACAGTGTAGGTTGTCCCTACTGTTAAGGTAGTAGGAACACGAATACGAATGCCATGCGTATTGACGGCCAGCCAGGAACCCGCTCCTTCTCGAATCCCGTTCCAAGAATACACGTGAAACCAATAGTTAGTTCTGGGTTTAAGGCCGGTTATCGTGTACGATTTGGCGCTCGTTGTTGCAATCAAAGTAGCAGCCCCGTTTTTCGTGCTACTATCTTCAATGCGAAACTGCATAAGATCACCCGCTTAAGTCCAACTCAGCTTGACAGAGTTAGTTGTAACATCGCTAGCAGTAAGGTTAGATACGTTGACCAGTGCTTCATAGACCGTGATTGTAACCACGTTAGACGTCTTAGTGCCGACAGTTGCCTTAATCGTGGTCGTACCAGGTGCAACCGCTCTGATATTGCCAGACTGATCAACCGTAGCAACCGTTGGCGTTGTACTGCTCAACGTGTAGTTCCCGTCCGTTTCGTTAGCGGGCGTTACTGTTACGCTGACCTTAGCAGTACCGCCGACTTCAAGCGAAGTCTTATCAATCGCAATCGTGATAGATTGTACTGGAATTTGGCTAGTAGTTACCGTTACGATGTTCGACTTGGCGCTTTCACGCAAGCCGTTATAACTGCTTACGGCAAAGCGATAGGTAGTTTTTGCTTGCAAGCCAGTAACCGTGTAGGTTTTCTGGTCGGTAACTTCCGCAATCTTGGTTAGTTCCCCGTCAGCGCCTAAACCTTGATAGATATAGTATTTCAACTTAACTCCCTCCCTTTTTAGTTACGCCATTCTAGCCGTTGCGTATGCTCATCAATATAGATAGCTCGCAGATCAGTGGGGCTCGTTGGTTTGCTGAAATAGCCTGAACCGCCTGCAAGGGCGCTCTTGCCTTTATCTTCTCCAGTCAGTGCCAGTTGCGCGTTAACGTTACCCAGACTGACTTTAATCGTTTTATAGCCGTCGTGAACATACCAAGCACCAGCACTCGATTCAAAGTTCGGCGCGTCATCTAGGTAGAAATTACGCGGTAGTCGAACCTTAATCGTGTTGGCGTCTGGATACGTAGCCATGCACGGAACTAGCTTTGTGTTAGTTTGCCCAAAACCGCTCGGACCACTCCCAAGCCCGTTTGGTTCAGTGCCGATTGCGTATTCGTAATACATAACTTTTGGTTCTGGATAATCCGCTTGATTGTGTACGATTGTGATTTCGTACCCGTAGAGTAAATCTTCCAAGCTATCAGCCGTAACCATGCTTGCGTTACGCTCGGCAACCATGCCGTTAGACAGCGCAATGACGTTAGTACCATCTGGGGTTTCGTCCTTGTGCTTAACGCGGATTTGCCAAACAGCGCCATGCCCGTCATCGTAGTTATCCCAACCTTTGGTGATTGCAAGGTCGTTCGCAGCTAACGCAGCATAACTCTGCATTGTCGGAACATCGCTGAATTGCCATGCTCGATCATGGAACTGGGCTTGTTTCAGCGTTTCTTGAATTTGTTGCGTCATAAGCAGCAGCGAGTTATACCGTGCGAACAAACCGTCCTTAGGGTCGTTCACTTCCGCCATTGCATCGCTTAATGATTGCTTATACTTGGTCAACCAATCGTTAAATTCCTTGCTATACGTTTCGCCAGCATCATCAAGTTTGCCCTTAATCGTGTTACCTTCATCGGTTACTTGTTTAAGGATTTGCTCAAACTCTTCAATATAATCTCGGCCAGCATTCCCAACGTGTGCGAAAAACTGATCATCGATTACATCAAAATCCATGTCAACGGTTGATACCGTCTGACCATCTCGGCCGATGAAACGAACAAAAAATTGTTGCCAGTGTCCAGGCACGTTAAATGTGCGCTCGTCAAAGTGCAACGTTACCCGTCCTAATGCGATTTGATCGTTGCGATCGTTAGCTTCAACGGGATAGATATGCTTGTGCGCATATCCTTGACTGTCAACACCGCCGTACTCGTATTTCCAACCCCGCATATCAACGGGAAGACTATTGCTAGTGATATACACTGGCAAATAATCGTCCGTATCACCTACACGGCCTTTGAAATAACCGCTAATATCAAGAATTTGGTCTTGATAGCGTGTTAGATCAAGCGTTAGCCGTGCCTTTTCTCGTAATGCCATTCATTCACCTTCTTTCATCGCTCGTTTAAAGTGTCTTCATCAAGCCCGTACGAATCCAGAAAACCGTCTACTTTGTCCTGCTTTGTAGCTAACAGTTCAAAGCCTTTTGCGATAGCTTCCCGAACATCTTTTCCGTACTGGGCTTTACGTATCGTTTCCGCAATGCTTTTCATATCATCGGTAGTTGCCATTAGTTAGCTCCCTTCAACTTATCAACTTCGGCTTTCAGTACGTTAAAGTCCGCTTGCGATACATAGCCCGCCGGTATCTTATCGTTAATGATCGTTTGCAGTTGTTGCATATCAAACTTCAATTGCGTTACGTCTTGGCTACTTGCCCCACTCTGGACAATCGTAGTCGTGCTTGACGTGTCCGCCTGACCGCTCGCTTGAATCTCAGCAACACGGCTAACGATAACCTTAACCCTTTCTAGGTCTTGCGCTTGACGGCTCGTTTCCAACTGATAGTCGGTCAGTCCTAACGACTTATCGCCGATAGTCAGCGTTGACTTGTGCGGTTGCAATAGATCAACTTCTTTTTGCACCACTCGCAGAAGTTGCGATTGCGCTACATAAGGATTGATGAACATATACCGGTCGGCAACTTTGAAATGGTCAAAGTTAGGCAAGTTCAACTCAACCGCGCTAACTTCCCAGCTTTCGGGCACTCGTTGCGCGCTAATCCACGCTTTCGCTTGGTTCATCAAGTCGTTAGCGTCGGTTACTTCGTTGAACTCAATTGTACCGTTGATAATGCCAAACTCTTTTTGCAAGTCTGGTATATCGATATAATCACGCCCTTCATTAACGCTAGTAATCGTTAGCTTCGGTCTAGCAGCGTTTGAGTTGCTGACCTCTTCTTTCTTACTTTCGTCCTCAGACTGTGAGCCATCACCGCCGTTTTTGATCAGCGCTTGTGGGTCTAACCACGTGCCATCGTTCGTGAACGACTTTTTGACCGCCTCATAGAAATCGGCTTTGGTAACGCCAACATGCAAGTGGTCAGTGTTTCTCCAACCGATAACATCGCCAGTTTTGACCTTATCACCGATATTGACGCGAATCTGACCAGCACTGCTGAATGCCTCTTGATAGACGATGTTAAAACCGTCCGTACTGTGCGTTACAACGTAATTGCCAAGCCCGCCCATGTAGCCCTTGAAAACAACCGTGCCACCGTGGATTGCGTGGACCTCACTTCCTGGGTGATCAACCGAACCAAAGTCCAAACCGTCATGGAATGAATTTGTTCGATAACCGCCATCATAGCCGAACCGTTGTACTTGGCTAAAACTGCCTTCGCCAACGTTAGGGAATGGCCAGCCCCAACCATTTGTGAGCGTTTCGGTCGTGGTATCACTAACTGGGCCATTAACCCGCCGTGTACCAGTTGGGCCCCAACCACCGGCACGCGAAATATCAGCAAGCCAGTTCGAATCGTTGAACAACGCTAAAAGTTGGTGAAAGCCTTTATGAATGTCTTCATAGCCTTGCACCTTCCAGGTATCGAAAGTTGGCTGAATATACTGTAATAGCCCTGTTGACGGGTGCCCTGCCCGTGCGTTGCTGTCCCAGTTGTTCGTTACCGTTTCGCTACCCCCAGATTCCTGATTGATACGCCTTAGAACAGCGTTCAACCCGTTCTGGTCAAGATTAACGTTCATCATCTTAGCAGCATGCTTGATAGCTTCCGTCCAATCGCCATTAATAGCAGTTGTAGCCCCACCGCCAGTTGTTACGGTTGAGTTTTCACCGCTAACATCAACGGTTTGCGAATCCAACTGCTTACCAAGTGGGATTACACGGGTAATAACCTTTGTAGGGTCAATCGTAAGGCTAGCCGATTGCATGTTAACTGCTAACTGGATAGGCGTATCGTTCTTATGATCGTTGCCAATATCGGTTACATAGTCAAGGATATTCGGGCCGTCCGGCTTGTACTCTGTTACCAGATAACCGCCCAGCTCGTTAATCAGCTTGTCTTTGATTGCGTCCCGCGTTTTTGGATAGTCGATTTGCCGATAAGCATCATCTTTATTGTTGGTAACGTTGCAGTTACGCAACTTGAACTGCTTATACTGGGGTACTTGGCTGTTATGGACATCAATCAGCGATTGCAGGAACTCTTTTGGCGTTAGGCCAACCGCTTCATAGAACCGCTGAATGCTATCTAGCAAATACGCTTCGATGTCCTCGAACGTGTAAGTTCTGATAAAACGCCCGCTTGACTGCATTTCTTTCTTCGGCTTGATTGCACGTCCACGAAACAGCAGTTTATCGTCATCGTAGACTTCAACATGTGTGTGCATTGGCCTAACGTTGTCAAACAGCAAGTTATCACGATTTACAGTTAACTCCAGATCGTCAATATCAGTTTCTTTGATTGTCAACTTGCCTTCGCTGACCGTGCGATTAACTCGTTGATCAAGCACGATAAAGCCGTTTTTGTCGGTTGGTTCGTTGTAGCCGATAATGCGATACATTAAACCATCTCCTCACGTTTAAAAACAAACTCAATCGTGCCGTTGCCAGACAAGTTGATCTTGTTGTCGCCAATATCAAGAACCACTTGCGTTTGTTTGTAGTTTCCTTCGTTTAACGATACTTCGCCGAAACTCCCTTTTGCCTTGACGTTACCAGTTACCACAAATGACGATAAAACCGGCCGTGAGCCAATGTTAAAAACATTGACGTCCTGACTGCCGTTGACGCTGAACTTGACTTGTTGCCATATCCAGTGCGGAAAGAAAACATCGTCCCAATAATCAGCACCTTCATTATGGTTCGTGTAAGCATAAGGATATGCAGTGAACACGATTGACGCTTCAAGCGTTTCATCATCGCTGCTATCGTCAACTTCAACACTCTTGCACTTGGCCCACCAGTAATAAACTGGCTCGTGAGTATCAACCAACTTGCCCCAGTTGTGGGGCATTAGTTGTCGTTTCAGCTCTTGTTCAAAGCCTTTGCGGTTGTGATACTCTTCGCCAACATATAACAGCTTGTAGGTGATTTCTCGATTGTTGAAAAAACGCTCGTTATCAATCATCGAGAAATCATAGCTACCTTGACGATATGGCACGCTTTCAGTGATTTCTTGTTCTTCCGGCGTTGGTGCCGTTCGCTCGGTTAACCACCAACCAGATTTAATGCTATCGAAATCGGCGAAAGCGAAACCTTCAACGTTTGGCAACGTGTCAACGTCAACTTCGGTTGGCGGTAAATCTCTGAATATGAATGCCATTAACTCCACCTATCCTTTAATGCTGTTCGTTGCCCCAGTCGTTGATCGTAACTGCCAGCCGTCGCGCCGACAAGTGCTCCAGAATCAAGAATCATCGTTGTATCTTTTCCTGCAATTTGGCGCAAAAGCGCGTTGTTTTGCATTTGCAAAGTGCTGTCTTGCATAGTCAGCGAACCGGCGAATCGCGATTGTACATCGCTCGCCATGCCGTTCAGACGGTTAGCGAAACCAGATACATCAGGTTGCATTGCATCAGTGATTTGCTTGTTCATAGCCAGAACAGACTTTTGAACATCGCTAAAGCCATCAACTAACCCGTTGCCCAGACCGTTCATGATTGCATGACCAGCTGGAATCAGCAAACGCCGGTCAACGCTGATAGGTCCTTTATGCTTCGGGAACCATTTTGTGATTCCACTGACAAACGACTTGACACTTTCCCAAGCTTTCTTAAGGCCGCCAAGCAGACTGTTCATGATAGCTTCACCTTCAGCGCTAAGGCTGAAATGCATTACGCCTTTGATAAAACCAACGCCGGCGTTAAAGATACCCTTAATCGATCCCCAACCGGCTTTGGCAACTCCAGAAAGGGCTGTCCAGATACCGCTGAATATTTCTTTGATGCCATTCCATGCTTGCGTCCAATCGCCTGTGATAATGCCGATAAAGACATCAAACACGCCTTTAAGCACTTGCCAACCGCCTTGGAATACAGCGACAACGCCGTCCCAGATTGACTGTGCGATTTGAATCAAACCAGAAAGCGAACCGGCAAAACCAGATACGATTGCGCCGATCAGATACATGATCGCTGACAGTGCAGCTTGGATAACTCCGATAGCAGCTTGAATCAATGGCATAAGCGTTGTGATTATTGTCATGACTCCAGTAATCAAGCCGGCAATTGCATATACAACCGCGACGATTGCCCCAACAAGCACTACGCCAACAGCTTCGGCAATCATCTGGATAATCGGCATAAATGCTTGGAATGCTTGCCACAAAGCACTGAATGTAGGCTGAAGCATTTGCCAAGCAGTTTGGACCGCTTGCACTAAACCGTTCCAAGCGTCAACAATCATATCAATCGCCGGTTTGATAATCGGATAGAAAGCGTTCCACGCAGCAGTTGCGACATCACAGAACGACTTCCACGCCTTTTTGCCCGCCTCTGTCTGAGTGAAAAAGTAAGCAAGCGCAGCAATTAATGCAGTGATACCCGCAATGATCAAAATAACCGGATTGAGTGAAAACACCGCATTAAATGCCATTTCAGCAAGTGAAGCGAGTTTCAACGCTATACCAACCGCCGTTACAATACCAATGAAAGTCATTAAAGCAATTCCTAGACCAGTAATGATTTGGATTGCTGGCCCGCCATTGTCAATCGCGTTGACAATTCCAGAAATTGCTTTAGTTCCAACCGCACTCAATTGCATATATGCTGGCAACAATTGATTGGCAATCGTTTCTTTAAGACCGTCCAAGGCTTGCCCCATAGTTTTATAGTGCGTAGCCATTTTTGAGAAAGATTTATTTGTACCAACTTTTTCAATTGCTTTGAAAAAATCTTCCGTTTTGATTTTGCCATCATTAACAGCAGAAACCATTTCAGACGTAGACATGCCCATAGCTTTTGCAACAGCTGAAATGCCGGCCGGTGTTTGCTCAAGCATAAGTCTGAAATCTTGCCACTGTACTGTTGGTTTAGCAGCCATTTGTGTTGCTTGTTGCGACAATGTTTTCATCGCTTGTTTTGGATTATCAGAAGCAGCAGCAAGGCCACCGAAGCCTTTAACAAGTTTCGTTGTGTTCTTGATACCAACCGCAGCTAACTGACTGTACGTTGAAGCCATTTCAGACGATGAATAAATCGTTTGTGCAGCATATTTGGTAAGCTCTGACCTAACCTTGCTGATTTGGCTTTTCGACTTTCCGATATATGACATGTTACTGTCAAATGTTTGCCATGCAGCACTTGATTCTTCAAGACCAGAAAAGATTTCACCAACGCTATTTTTGATCATTCCAAGTGCTCCAGTTACAACCGCAGCACTCGCACCGAAAACAGCACCATTTGCAGCAAACTTGCTTGCAGACTGATTACTTTCGCCAACAACTTTGCTAAGGCTATCAACGGCCTTTTCCATCGTTTTGGTGAAATTTTGATCGACGGCGGAAAGAATCGCCTCGATACTCATTTCTTGTGCCATTCTAACCGCCACCTTTCCATGCTTGCATATCAATCAGCCCGCGCTTTTTAAGCTCTCTGAATTCCTTATAGCGCTTTTGAAACAGTTTCGTAGTATTTTCCTTATCATTGCCGTTAGAACGTCCATACTGGGCGTTAATCGCTGATAATGACTTGGTTATGCCAACATCTTTGAGAAATTTCTGGACAGACGCATACTTCCACTTTGGATTTTTGCCACCAGTGGTTGCTTGAACAGCGTAGTTATACCACGCTTGATATGCCTGATCCTCACGCTTGCGAATTGATCGCAGTTCGTACGCTTCAAGCCTTAGTTGATATTCAGCTAACGTGATACGCTCTGCCTGTTTTACATCGTTAAAGCCTAGATATGCCAGGCAGTTGACCAAGATCATGCGATATGTTTCTTCGCTTGTCTGGTCGTTCTCTTGACTATCTAGGCTTTCAGATTTTTTGTCGCAGTGCGCGCAGCATTGCTTGACTTAAGCTCTTTCTGAACATCATCAAACAGCTTATCAATGTCGGTGTTAGTGTCATCAAGGAAAGCGTCAATGTCGTTCAAAGACGGGCGCTTTTGGTTGTCCCACGCAGCACAATAAAGCAAGTCAGCCAGAACAGCGACATCATAGCTTTGCAGTGCTGGGATAACCTTAGTTAGCGCCATACCGAAATTTTGCTTAATACCTTGAACTGTCAGCGTCAAACCGACTTTTTGATCAAGTTCGCGAATGAAATGGACGCCAAAGTTAAGATTGACGTCCTTTCCGTTAACTTTGATTTGCATTAAAAGCCCTCCTAGTTGTCGCTAACGCCTTGACCAGCGTCAGTTTCTTTGTTCCAAGCCTTACCAGCGCCATCAGTACCATCGTTCTTTGGTGAACCTTCGATTGCACCAACACCACGGAAAATGTAAGCCAATTCGGCTTCTTGTTCTTCGCTCAGCGTTACCCAACCACGAACCGGGCCATAGTCAACCGTGATAGTAGTTTCACGGCTCGAAACATCGTCCGGATCGTTGTCGTTGCTGTCTTCGGTTACCTTACCGCGCAGATACAGTGCATAATATTGCCCTTCGGAATTTTTACGTTGTCGGTTAACAGCCCAAAATTCCATTTCTTCGTTGTCGAAAATGGAATCAAGCAACTGGTCTGCGATTTTGGACCAGTTGTTCACAAATTCAAACTTGAAATCAGTTTCCAAGCTCGACGTGGTAGTTACAGACCCCGACTTGGTTTTCTTGGTGTCGGAATCTCGTTGTGGGTCAATGGTTAAGCTTGTCTGATACGGGATAAGTTGACCAGCCACCTTAGCAGCCTCCGCCAGCTTACGGGCATAGACAACCATATTAACACCCTGGATTTGTTCTAAATCGTTTGCCATTCTCTCACTCCTAACTAACTTAGCTGAAACACAAGCGACACCATGCCGTGCATTAACACAGTATCTTTGACGCTTGTATCAGTAATGATTTGATTGCTACTCAGCGACGGCCTACCAACGAACCGGAAATTTTCGGAAAGTAAAACGCCTCGTCCGATAGCAGACAAGGCGTTCATCATTTTTGCAACGTTGTAGCGATTCTCTCCAATGTCCCACACATTAAGCGTGATGTCGATTCTAGCTCCATAGGCGTCCTTATATGGACTAATGGTGGAATTTACATCACCAACGTTAATGAACGGATATGGGGCGTTCTCGCTCTCTAACGGCAAATGATCGTATACGGTATAACCTAGCCCTTGCGCTCTCGAAAATACCGCATCGAATAGTTCCTGCTCAGGTATCATGGCCGTTGCTCCTTTCTTACTTCATCATTTTCTTTAGATCGTTAACAAACTGAACACTTTGATATGCAAATGCCGGTTTAAGCGTAGGCCGTGCCGACATGAACCGAGTACCGTACTCCAGATACATTTGTTATCGTAAAGGCTTTTTATCCTTTACTTCTTACAGTCGCCTGTAAGTTCGGCATACATTTTCAACCATATTCATGGTTGCCAACCACTCGTGGGGATTTTTTATTCTGTGCAAAATAAAAAGCACAGGTTCAATCCCTATGCTCTACGGTGACATCAGCGCTTTAGTTCTGATGTTTACCTCGGTGTCTTCTTGGTTTAACTGGTCTGAATAATCGTGGTGGAACATCACCGCGATGGTAACGATCATTTAATGTACCGTAGTTAATTGAATAAATTTCAGACCATTCCATTAGTGTGTGTGTTTCGCCATTCCAGGTAACGTTATGGTTGCTTCTGCGATTGTTAGATTGTTTTTTCATAGTTACCCAACGGCAATTGTCAGGTTCATAGTTTCCATTATTATCAATGCGATCAATAGTTAGATATTTTTTATACCCATTATTAAAAGCCCAATCTCTGAATTTGCTATAATCGTGAATCCACTCAGGATAAATTTTTATGCCTCGACCTCCATAACGATAATAATTTTTGTTATTTCGGTTTAAACATCTGCCTTTCACATTCATCCATATATCATACAGTCGAGTTGGTGTATGGTATCCTTTGTGAAATTTAGAAAGATTAACTTTATCTTGTTCACGCTTCAAACAACCACAAGAACGTGTATTGCCATTTTTTAACATATCGCTTCTAACAGCTATTGTGTTTCCGCAATCGCATTTGCAAACCCAATATGATTTTCTTCCGCTCTTCTTAGGGGATAAGCCAATAACTATTAATCTCCCATAGCGCTTGCCAGTTAGATTATTAAAACCATTACCTTTACGATTAGAAAGATCAATGATATCCATAGTGATCACCTCACTATAATTATATCACGTTCCGTATTCGTAAAAACGTTGTTAGACCAAGTTTTCCACCGATTTTGGTCAGTGCTAAGTTACATATTACTATGCAACAGCCCTATCTTCATAAGGAAAATACTCGGTATGTGGTGCAACGGCTACTGTCATACCAGCATTAGAGAACGTTGTAGACAACGAACGCCTAGTAGTACCGGTTGCCTTAACAAATTTGCTACCTTCCATGTGCCCGGTATATGCAGCAAGCATGTTCTGTGCCGTTTTCGTCTTAAGCAGCGCACCATGTTTGGCTACAATTGTTTTCGTTTGTGTTGCCATCATCATAGGTCGCTTGGCGATCGCTCGTTGTAGCTCCCTAGCGCCCTTAAGTTGAAACGTGATTTTAGCCATTGCTTTCACCCACTATCAAAGTGATCAGTTTTAACGGTTTTCGCATTGTCTGCAATACATACTTCTGCGCCCCGTCATCAATGGTCAGATAAGACCACTTAGGCGGTGCAGCATAAAGCCGTATCACTAGACTGTTCTGTTTATAGTCGCCGAACAATTGCACCGACTTAACCGTGCCGATGTCAGTAACATTGCCATGCAAGGCTGAAACTAGCTTTTCTCCGCCTACATAGCCGTGTGTTTTGGGGTCGTAGTGCCGTTCAGACTTGTCAAAAAACTTGATAACGTGGTCAAAACGCATTTAATCGCCCCGCTTTCGATAGAACGGGTCAACCGTGATCAAAACATCTTGGCTATGGCGCTTGCGCCAGTCGTCAATGTCAGCCTGAAAGTCGTCAAAATCGTTGCTGTTAAACGTGATGCTTTCGCCTTCCTGAGTATATGAAGTCATACCCTCGTTTTTTAAGCGATTATAGCGCCGTACAGCAACTTCAATCGGAATATATGCTAATTCATTAGGCACTTGCTCGCCAACGCCTAAAGCCAATTTAAATCGCAGTTGTAAGTCAGTGTTTTTAAGAATCAGTGCTAAAACAGAATCTTGGCTTGTATCATCAGTCGCAAGCCCTAGCATTGTTTTCAGATCGTCAAGACTTGCCATGATAGATCACCTACTTGCCGGGGGTTGCATCTTGAACCGTTGCGACAACTACCTTCGTGTCATCATAAAGGTAAGCTGCAAAGTGTTCATCTGCCGTCATGATCGTAGACTTAGTAACAATGTCGCGTTGGGTTTCAACAGCAACATTACGCTTCATGATCAGCTTCAACGCTGGTGAAGTTGCGTTAGCCTTAATCAGAATCATATCAGTGTCGGCTAGCTTCTTGCTCCGTACGATTTGCGTCCCCAGAACATCATAGTAAGTACCAGTGATCACTTGGTTTGCACCGGCCTCACTGCCCATTTTCTTGTTGATTGCGTCCATACGCAGCTTAGATGCAGTCTTAGGGCTCATGATAGCTACGACCGTAGAATCATCTTCATCGTTGAACATATCAAGTGCAGTTTGCAGGCCTTCAACCGTTGGCGCAATCGTAACCTTTTGCGTGCCACCCTTAGCAGCAGTCAGCAGTTGAGTATCAACAAAATCAGCAATACTCATGCCCAGTTGACGGTTGGTTTCGCCCATTACATCGCCATAGCCGGACAGGATAGCTTCATCAGTGATTCGCGTACCCTTCGCAGCCTTTTGTACCTTAACGCTGGCTTGCTTAGTGCCCAGCTTGTCCAGTGGAATTGGCTGGCCTTCGGCGATGTTCTTAGCGTCGCCAATGTAAGTGAACTTAGGGAATTTAACCGTGTCCCCCGCGTTGTTAACCAAAGTAGAATCAACTTGTGCAAGCGGAGTAAACCGCATTGCATGTTCCATCGTATATTGGACAATCGGCGCATTGACCTCAGGATTTACCAGGTCCGCAATCATCGTCATGTTATCTGCCATAATTAGTTACCTCCTAAAATTCGTGCATACTCAGCAGGGTTTTCTCGTTGGAATTTAACCCGTTCAGCCGTACTCATCTTTACAAGCTCTTGAGCTGATACCGGCTTGATTTCTTTCCCGCCTACCTTAGGCGTCTTCCCCGCTAAGAGTTTGTTTCGCTCGTCTTCTCGAATCGCCTCAATAGCGCTCAGCAGCACGTTTACATTTTCCTGAGTGCTTTCGGCGGTGTCAGTTACAACCAAGTCAAGCAGACTGTTATCAGCGTTGCTGAAACCACCGTCTGCCAACATTTGCTTGGCGCTATCGCGCATTTCATAACGTGCCAGCTTTGCAGCGGCTTCTTCCGCTCGCTTGTTTGCCTTCTCTAGTTCGTAGTTAGCCTTTTGTTCGGCGTTCATACGGGACAACTTCTTGGCCTCGTCTTCCTTGGCCTTAAGCTGCTCTTTTTGGCGTTCCAAACGCTGACTAACAATCTTGTTTACTTCGTCTTGCGTGAAAGTCTTGGCTTGTTGCTCGCTTTGCTTTTCTTCACTATCGCTTGGCTGTTCTGATTCGGTATTTGGTGCACCGTCCGAACCTTCGTTGCCTTGTTCAGCGAAAAACTGCAACATCATTGGCAAGCTATGAGTTTTAACAAGCCCGCTTTGTACTAACTTCTTGTACATAGATACACCCTCGTTTTAAGCCCGGTCGGCTATATATTCCGAACTTGTTCTTTATGGCCTGCAAGTAAGTCAAAAAGGCCGAAATTTAAGCATGAAAAAAGAGAACCCTTGCCACGCATGAGTTCTCTCAGTTTTGTTTTTTAATTTGGAAAATAAAAAGGCCTAGCTCTCGGCTAAACCTTTACACTAACGGCAACCAATCTTTAACTTCTTTGAAGATTCGATAAGCCTTTTTCATCATTGAATTTTCAGCTAAGTATTGAAGCCCTTCAATGGTGATTTTTAAATCCAACAATGACGAATACGTTTTACCCATCTTAGTGCTATGAAATTGAATACCGCTAATGTATCCATGATCAGCAAGCATTTCAAGAGTGTTGCCAAACTGTACTTTACTAACGTTGAATGTATCAGCGTTTAATACATTAGGGTCTGGCGTTTGCCCATTCTCATAACAGAATTTTAGATAACTCAAAATCTTGTAAGCTACCGTAAAGAAATCATTGTTGCTCATGCTAGGCACTCCATTCATTAATAAAAAAGCCTAGCAAACAGCTAAGCTTTTTAACGCGTTCTCATAACTATTATTCCGATTCGATTTTTAATTCATCACCAGATACTACACCATCAACTTGAAGCATTAAGATCTTTTTCTTATCTGCTTCAACCGACGGGAAATTACTGCTTAGAACTTTGACTTTATGATTATCTTTGTCAACTAAATACGAACCCCATTTAATAAATCTAGCCCCTTGGACGATAATTGCATATTTACCTGCCACTTTAAATTGATCTATAACTTTCAGCATTGCAATCACCTTCCCTTATAATCAGCTAATTTACGTTTCCAATATCTCAGATTTCGTTTTAATTCTTTAATTTCATTATAGGACATGTTGTGTTCTTTTGCATACTTTAACAAATAGATTTGCGCTTCAATTTCCATGTTTATAAGTTCTTCATCTGACGGGGCACCATCATATCGCTTTAGTTGATTAGCATGAAATGCTTCTTCCCGTACTGCCATTTCAGTAGCAAATGTTCCAATTAAAATTGTAGAACTATCAAGAATTGAAGCTGAAGCCCCTTGAGAACGCAGCCACTCATCTGTTTTTTTGCCCATTTGAACGGACCCACCGCGCCGAATAAACGAACCAAGTATCTGGTTCATTAAATCAGTTGGCACGTGGTCATTTCCCTTAAGTTGATGGGTACTTCTACGCATCATTTTTAATCTAGTAGATTGCTTACCACCGACAAGGTTATCATCTTTGCCTTCAACCCACGTTTCGGATATGCTGCAACGGCAGTTGGGGTGTTCTGGAATCTTTGGCACTTTAGCAACCTTGTAGACACCTTCGCCGTACCCACTATCACGACTTGCAATTGCTCGACAAGCAGGGCACGCTTTCGGCTCAGCAATCCATTGAACATAGTTGTAACCATGCTTTTTGATTGATTCCAGTTGCACGTTAGTTTGAATTCTCGCACTCTCAGTCCGTGCTAATCGCTCGGTTACATACTTCTGATTGCCAACCGCTGTTTTGACCTGTTCTCGTAGCCGTACAGCCATTTTACGTGGGTTTTGGCCCTGTATCATGCCAACACTTAAAACTTGGTCTAGCTTGGCTTTAAGGGCGTCTTGATCAGCCCACAGACGTTGGCTGAACGTTGCTCCGTTGGTTTGTGCCATTAAGATCTTAGCAGCATCTTTTCCGGTCCAAGGCGAACGTTGCGCGCTGTCCATCATGATACCGGCTTGTCTAATGACTTCTTTCTGATAATCACCGCTTAACTTGTCCCGCAGACTGGAATCGACTTTGATACCAGCTCGCAGCATATCAAGACCAACTTCGGACTTCAAATGTTCAAGCCGGTTGATTCGCATTGTAGCGTTGTAGACCTTCAAACGCTGGTTCACCTGGTCGCTGAAATCAGCATACGTTACCTTTTGACCGTTAGCCCGCATTTTCTCAGCCTCAGCCACGATTGACTTAGCTTTGGTTTCATACGCTTTGACGTCCATTTGCATTACTTGGTCTTTACCTACTCGGTTAAGCTCTTTTTCGATACTGTCGTTAATGTCTTCGATAGCTTGGTTGTAGTAGGTTTCAAGCAACTTGCCAAACTCAGAATCATTTTCAAGTTGTTTGAGTTGCCAGGCTTTCTCTTGCTTGGCTCGCTCTTCCCAGTAGCTACTCGGCATTTACATCATCGCTTTCGGTGTCTTGCTTTTGCTGATCAGTCATGGAAGGCATAGCCTGCAAGTTGTTGCGAACGTCTTCCGCTTGCTCTTCTCGCATACGATCGATTTCCTTCTTAGGGTCATCAACAATCGACAACGTACTTAACTGGGTTTCCTTCGATACAATGCCGGACAATGTAGACGCAGTTTGTGCTTCGTTTTCAATATCAAGCGGAATGTTGCGCGCTGGCACGATTTGCAAATCCTTCATGACATCAACACGGTTAATCGTGCCGATTGCCTTGCCCAGACCTAACGCAGTGCCCAGCAGTTGACGCAGACTGATAGCAAACTTGCGGTCTTCAAACGCAGCTTGGTTCTGCATGCTTAACAGCTTGTAGCGAATTGCGACCCCGCTTGCGTTACCGCTAAACGCTTCATCGTTAAGATTAGCGACCATTGCCGTTTGGAAAATATCATCTTTCAACCGACTAAGCATGTTTTCTTGCATGTTATCGCCGTCTGGCTTGGTGATGAAATCAACTTCGCCTTGCGCAGCATCTGCACTCGGTGAGTAAAGCACGTGGTCTTGTTCAAGGTTCAAAACCGTATTGCCATCATCATCTGTTGGCAACGGAATACCCAGAATCTTAAGGTAGGCGTTGTCGAAATAAGCAACCTGGTTAGCTTTCTGACTAATGGCGCGGTCGTACTCTTCAACCAACGTATCAATCTTGCCGATCAAAGATAACCGCTCATCGTTGGCATAAAATTCAGCAGCAGGAACAGAACCGAACAAATGGTTAGCCTGTTCTATTGTTTTACCATCGTTGCCAAAATACGTAATTTTCTTCTTGGTGTAAACTTCACCGCTTAACTGGTTGTTGTAGCTTGAATAGCGCACGAACGCAACGGGATTCCGCTTAATCGTGGTGTCGTAGATCATGAAACTACTATCGGGCGCAGCAACCGCAATTTCAGTTTCGCTACTCTCGTTTTGATAAGCCATCATATATGATCGGCCATAGATAGCAACTTGCTTGGCAACTTCGCTCAGCTTGTCTTGGAATGAGTTGACGTTAAGCCAGTCTTGCAGTCGCTCGTTAGTGCTATCGTCATCTAACGCAATCTTAGGTGGTTTGCCAATAAAATAGCCGACATACGTATCAACAACATAGTTAGCCCAGTTGCTAATGATACGGTTGTCAGGTCTAAAAGATCGATAACGCGGTTTGTGCAGAATATCGTGATTACCGCTATATAAGTCGTAGTAGTGGTTATACTTCGCAGCCCGTTGACGGTTTTCATTGACAAACTGCATTAAGCTGTTTGTGTCCAGCTCTTCACCGGCGTACAGATATACGCCTTCTTTGGTAACGTAGCAGTTTTCACTAATCGTTTTCTGAATTGCCATTCTCTCACCTCTTTTTCACTATCTATTAAACGCACACCATGAGTGTTTAATACTAGAAATATCTTGATTTAATCGTCCGTGCTTGGTTGTCGCGATGTTGGTTGTATACCGCATACCGCATTGAATCCATCACGTGATCATTCTCTTTGACTGGCTCGCCGGTCTTGTCGTCCCAAACGTACTGATAAACTTCATCAAGGAACTGATCAACACCATCTTTGACAACAAAGAACTTGCCTTGTTTCATAAATTCGCTGACCTTTTCAATACCTGCCATTTTCGCCTTGTTAGCGTTTCGGGCTTGAATGCCAGCTTGTTGAAACTCGCTCACGTTGTCCGGACGGGCTGAATCGCACCAAAAAAGGATATTCCGACCGTATTTAGCCTGAATATCCTTCGCAATGCTTTTCCAATACTCAATGAACTTGAATTGCTTGGTGTGTTCTTCAATCAAATAAACGTTGCCTTGCCTATCATCACCAAAGACCGTGATCACACCAGCGTGATCAAAACCCCAGTCAACACCGCAATAGTAGCTTAAGTCGTCTGGTAGGTCTTTCTTATCGATCAGCATCTTACGTTTGTCAAAATCACGATAGACAATACCATCACCGCTTACCCACAAACCTAAAATATCACGATCATAAAATACCCCGCTCGGTTTAGCAGCCTTTAATGATTCCACGTAGTCGGCTGAAAGCGTAGTGTTTTCGTCAATCGTAAAATTAAAGTAGATTGTCCGTGCTTTAGGGTCGTCCTTATCGATATAATCAGTTTTCAACCAATGTTGCGGGTTGTCGGGGTTCGTGTCGCAAATAATACGGCTGTTAGGCTTAGAACAACGGTTGCTAATTTCCTCAAATACCCGTTGATTAGCTAAACTTGTTTCGTTAACGTATGCTCCATAGGACGTAAAACCACGTGCACCGGCTAAACCCCTAATCGAATTAGTATAAACCGGCGTAATGTCAACACCAAACAAATGATAATGATTGTGCCGGTCTGGTGGTAGGTCGATACCAAACGTGTTTACAATGCTTAGAATCACGTTGTTATAAATCGAACCACTGGACGCACCGGCTAAAATGTATTGCGGGTGTTTCTCGCCTTCTAATTTCGCCTGCCGTGCTACTCGCCGTAGCTCAAGCAAAAACAGATAGTTGTTTATGAACGTCTTACCAGAACGAACGGCACCGGATAGAATCATAATGCGAAAATCACTATTTAAGTACGTATGCAGAACCTTATTCTGCTTTTCCGTAAATAAATCAGTTAGCATTCTCTTCACTATCCTTATGTTCGATTGTTGTAAGCATCTTGTCGATCAGAACTTCAACGTCCGCCCCGTTATCTTCAAGCGCCTTAGCCCGTGCCTCTGCAACCCGTGCATCTGCATTTGCCTTACGAACCTTAGCTTGTGTAAGTTCCGGCGTGTCGTTATCTGATAACATACCGGCCATTTTTAAAATCGTGGTTGCTGACTGCAATTGAACCATTTCTGATTTAGCGTCTAACAACTCTTTAAGTTTCTTGACTGCTTTGCTTTGGTAGTCGATTTTGACAACAAGTGATTGATATTGCTTTTGCGCTGCCCTAAACAGTTCATCATGTTTCCAGTTATTTAATGTAAACCTGCTCCGCTGTACGGACTTAGCAATTTCTTCATCTGTTAGCTCATCTTCAAACAATAACATAACCGCTTTTTGTCGGCGGTGGTCCAATTCGTAAAAAGGACCATTTTGTTTAGTTTTGTAAGTGCCACTCATACCATATCACCACACCTCACTTTATTAAAAATAAAAAGTGGTAGCCGTTGCTATCACACTTCTAAATATTTATATCGCCATATCGTCCTATCAAATCGCTGTTCAATTGTGCCAGCCGGTAACAAAAACATTTCATAGCCATCTTTGCATTTTGCCGTAAGCGTATCGTATGTGTCGCCATCTCCATAGGTTTCAGCGACTATCAGACCTTCTATATCGCTTGCGTTGATAGCGTGCATTTTGCCTTCGATATCAGGAACCAAATAAATAACGTTTGATCGTTCCATTTTGCACCTCACAACTTCATCATAGGCGGTTTAACACTATACCTGGCCTTTTTATCAATCTTTGTCTTTGCGGGCTTGTGTCGTTCTTTCTCGGCCTTGTGTCGTGCTCTGCATATCCGGTCAGCATGAGCCAACGCGATATACTCAGACCGGCTACTGACTAGCCCGTATTTCTTTGTGATAAACATTCGTTCGCTCTCCTGACCAAATAAAAAAGACGGGCCGAAACCCGTCAATTGAAACTGATGCGTAAGCAGCACGCCAACGACCACTGTCAACGTACGCTATAAAACTATTCTTTGTGTAACTCAACGAAAAGTAGTTTTATTTTTTGCCCATAGGCAACGTATCCTGCAGGAATCGAACCTGCGAACCTTCGGATTAGGATGCTCTGCCATTGAGCTAAGGATACACAACCCGCCGGCGTTGATAAGGAACACCATTGCCGGAAGGATTATATGCAAAGGATTATGCAATCTATTTAAATTGCGCCATCTCTGGCAAAGGATAGGTAGTGGACTCGCACCACTTTTTGCATGCTGCTAACGCCGGTAGATCGTTCAAGTAACGTTAACAGCAAGCCCACCTGGGACCTTCCAACTACTCGTCGTGTCTTTCGAGTAGTAACACCGTAAGGCGGAATCGCACCGCCTCGCAAATGATCATATATTGGAGCGATTAAGTTTAAGGTTTACGGAAGTAATCATTTGCCATCTTATACGGTATAAAAAAGCAAGTTTCCTTGCTTAGTAGGTATAAAGTCGCTTCGCAATCGCGAATATTTTTCTTGCGCATGCAAGCCTAGAAATCAAAGTATGACTAAATTAAACAATCGTCTTGAAAGGATTCCATTTCCAACAAATTTGAAAGACCATCGGAACAGAAAGGTTCTATGCCATCTCTGGCACAATACCAATATATCGCATTTTCAAGGATTGTTTAATCCCCTCTTAGTACCCCAATTGGTACTACCTTATATACCACTTTTCAAGCTGTTGCTTTTTTCATGATTGTAAACGTCGGGAAAAGCTCTTCAACTTGGTATTTTGCAATCGCTGTTTCAATCGTTTCTGAAAACTCATAGCATGCAAACTTTTCTGATTTATGCCAGCTCTTGTTGCTACTGATATGCAGCAGCTCTTTCACGTCTTCAACCTGTTCTCGCTTGACAAACCGGTTTTTCAGAATAACCCGGCTTTCTTCGCTCAAGCAATTGTTGATTGCGTCATACACCGCGTTTAATGCCCGTGAATACTCCGTGTGAGCGATAAAAGCGTCTTCGTTGTGATTTCCACCGCCACCGCCGAAACCGCCGTCAGCAGATAATGACGGGCTTTTAATATCGCCTGACCCCGCCTTGCGTAAAATATGGCTAAACGTCCGCTTGTTGAATCCATCATCAAAAAAGAAATCACGCACCGCTTGGCGGGTTGCCTGCTCATCGATTTCGTCAAATAGTTCAGCTTGTTTAATTTCCATGCCTAACCCCTTTCGACTTCATAGCGTTCCAGATACGGCTTTTTAGTCTGCGTTTCAAATAGTTGTGAAGTGTGTGGTGAGTGAAACCTAGTGCACGTTCCGCAGCCTGGATACTGTTATAGTGCATAACTTTTCCAAGTTTTAGATCTTTAACAGTGATTTTGATTCCCGGCTTTTCTACGATTGACGGTATCTTTTTGTGCATAACTTTTAATGCACCATTTTTCCGAACATGGTAAAGGTAGCTACTTCTAGAAATTGGCACGTTCTCGATAACCCAATGCCAGCTTTTCCCTTGCTCAAGCGCTTCCTTTTGCTTTTCGTAAATCTCGGCTTCAATGGAAAAGTTATCAACGCTTCGCCCCGGCTTATGATAGCTTGCTCGCATTTCCTTAATCATGCCTTGCAATCTCTTATACTTTGCTGTTGCTGTTTCACCGTCTGGACAACCATCATCGTCCAAGAAATCGTACTCCATATATAAATCCGGGTACGTTGTACGATACCAGTTTTCTAAATAGTAAAACTCTTTCATGTCTACCATCTAACCGCCTATCACTTTCAAAACCACCATTGCTACTAGCACCCAAAATACAATGCAACCAACTATAACTGCCCCTAAACCGTTCCAATTTTTACGCATTAGAACCACCAACCTAAATCGCTAGGTTTATACATTAGCAATCCTGGCACTTCAATGCTGCCAACTGTTGCCAATACCTTTGGCAAATGTTTAGATACCAATTTCCCACCATCTTTTTTGAATTCATAACAACACTCATCTAACATAACTTCGCCGTTGTTATAATTTATTTCTTCGATCAGATACCAACGCCTATCGCCTAGTGTTACAGGTTGACGTTGCTGAAATCTGATTTTCACCTGTTTCATTTCCATCGTTTTGTACCTCGCCCTTACTCAAATATGTCTGTTACGAATTGCAGCAGTCCTTCCGTTTTGTCTTGCGGTAATTTCCGGCAAGTGTGATCCTTGCTGATTAATTGGTCTAAAATGTCTTTGACCAACAATTCGGGAATGTCGCTGCGCTTGTTGTAATCGCGAATTTGCTTGCGGTCATCTTTGTCGCAACCGATCTTGAACTTGCTTTTAGCACCTTTGGGCATTTTTCTAAGCACCAGTTTTACATTGCTCATGAACCCAGTTGGTTTCTTGGGAAAATCGTCGCTATAAGCCCCGTAATGTGCTTGATTTAAGTAGCCTTTGAAGCCGTGATAATGTTCCAAGTAGAGCCATATATGCGAGCTATATGGATTCTCGATTACCCAATACTTAGGTTGGTAACGCTGAATAATACGAACGGTGTTGTAAGCACATAACTCACCATTAACCCGTGTATACATAACTTTCCAAGGGATATGCTTAAATGGCGAATGGTCGTTGTTAATTGTCATGCTGGCATCTGTGCGCATAATCAATTCGCCTGTATTCCAAACGTAGCAGCTGTTCCCCCCCTTCATAGCGCTGGCAACGCTCCACGACTCACATGGTGGGCTTGCCAAAATAATGTCTGGCTTTGGCAATTTATCCAACGTATCAAACAATGTATCATCGCCAAAAATTGCATTATAATCAGCAAGATTAACGTTGATAAAGTTATTGCCCTTATGCAACTTGTCAATCCCAAGCGAGTAGTTGTCCAACGCACCTTTGAAATAATGGTTAATCGTGCGTTGATATGCACCCTCACCGCTGTCGAATAAAGACCAAACAATCATATAGACCAGCAATCTTCCTTTCTAAAAACTCAAACGGCAAAACCAACTCGGCTCGTTTATCTTCTAAATCTTCCAAATACATAGCCAGCTATCTCCTAGAAGAATCTGTAAAACCAGTACCACTATCATCAACGCCACGAATCCGTCAATGTGAAATGTTTTTTCGATAAAAGACGCTATCAAGAGAATCGCAACTAAAAGGCCTGTTTCCAAGAACGTCTTGATCAAATCATATAAAATTTTCATAGGTCCCTCGCTTTCGTTTTTGCGTCTAAAAAGATAATTTTCGCCCGCAGTATGGGCAATACTTGAAATCGTACCAATCTATTAACTGCTTGATTTCTTCTGGGTCTTCTTGTTCTTCACGGCACATATCGCTAACGTTTCCTAACGGATAATCAGTTGAAACGCAATTGTTCATTTTTCGTTCTTGGCGTTCGTGCTTAGATAACGCGTCCGACATAATATCAACGCCTAACCGTTCTTTTAGTTCTTTCGACATTTCCTTTAAGTTCATCGCCAACGCCTCATTTCCTTTTCTCGCTCCGTTCGATATGCTCGCCAACGTGGACCAGAAACGCCTGGCCCGTTGGCACGATAGCAACGCTTGTATGCTTTCAACGCAAGTACAAGCCCTGCATGTTCCCGTGCCCGTTTACTGCTCATTATTCTTGCTCCTTCATGATTAGATATGCACCACCGAAAACCGTTGCACCCGTCAACGCAATTGAAAACACCTTGTCGCCAATAGCAGCATTAGAACCATCAAACCAAAAATAAATAAAAGCTCCGACAAACGTAGATAGCCACGATACGAAAAACAACACTCCGAATAGTCTTTTTGCTGCTTTCATTCTTTTTCCTCCAACATCTTTGCAATCCGCTTTTCAGCGCTATCAACTAGCGCAGCATAGCCTTGCATGGTCTTAATCTCATCATCGTTGTTCGCCGTCTGCTTGATATACTCGTCAAACGCAGCACTTAGTTTGCGTCCGCAATACCAGCGCCGCAGCTCAACGACTTCGCCATTTTCCTTGTTAATACCAAACTTAACTAGAATGGCAGGGTTGTAACTGTCGCTAGTAATGTAATAGTTGTCGTCAATCTTGATCTTCATCTTTAATCAGCCCCTTAACTCGTTCCAAGTCAGGAATTTCACACAAACTAATGATTTTGTTCGGCACGATAGCGATCATATTGCCAAATTCACCAGTAGTGCGATACAACGTACCCTTGCGCATTGCTTGATCAATCAGCGCGGTTTCGGTACGAAATACGCCTTTGATGAAAAACCTTTGAACTTCTTCGCTCGTTTCGAACGCCAACAACAAGCGCTTTGGCTGTTCGTTGTTTTCAGTCCCTTTGTAGCTTGATACCATGATTTAATCCTCCTCGACTTCTTCCGCAGCGTGCCATAAATCCATAGGGTTCAAGTTAGCGCATAAATCGCTATTTGCAATTTCGCTGATTTCACCAGCCGTGAACGCTACTTTTTGGTTGCTCATCTTGGCAATCTTGAGCGATGTTACGCTCCACGTATCTGTGCCTTCTACCTTTGCCAGATACCCGTATTCGGTGTTTAGCAGCTTGATATAATATTTCGGCTCTAGTTGTTCATCGAAATAGTCGTACAGTTGGCTGTTAATATCACGCAGCACTTCACGATCGGTCTTGTTGCTCCGTTCTGGTACGAAATCAATTGTGAACCGGCCTGGCTTATCGCCTTCGTAAATGAACGAGTTTGCGACAAGCTCTTCACTGATAGCGTCATACAGCTGAATTGCAAAGCTGTTTTGTGAGCTTACCTTCCCAACGATATAGGTATAATGCAGCGTTCCGATTGCTTGCTTGGTGATTTTTGATAGTTCCTCTTTAGTCAGCATTTGTCATACTCCTAACTTCAATCGTAATTTCTTGAGAATTCCCAACCACAGAGCATTTACGGCCGTTAAGTTTCTTTTGCATAAATTTCAACCTCTATTCTTGGCTTGTCCGAGTAATACTTGTCTATTTCTTCGTGAACGATCATTGCGTCATCTTTCCATAAAACGCCGTTTAAGGCATCTTCGAATGATTTAAGGTAATTAGACAAGTCGGCTTTTACAATCGGTCTATGCGCTCCTGACGCCCGTCTATCGTGTTCTTTTTTCGATATGCTCTTTTGAATCTTTCGATAAAAGGCTACCTTGATATAGATTTCACCCTCGACTGGTGCATCGTGATACATCTCTGTTGCCAATGCTCGCAACTGTTTCTTGAATGCTGCTGTTTTAGGTGGGTCATACAGCCGAATGCCCTTGCCGAACCTTCTTGCTCGTGGCCTTGCTTGTGCTACCGGTTCAATCGGTAAGATCAGCTTAATCATCAATGGTCTAATGACTCGCCGACACTAGCGAAAATCAAAGCGCTAAACATAGCAGTTACCATTGCTTTGATACCTAAAGTGGCGTTAATCCATAATGCCCAGAAAAAGCCGACCGTTGTTGCCAGCATTGCGATAATCGCCAATGCGTAGAATAACTTCACCAAAACTTTCAACTCTATACCCCCATATCGTGCATTAGGCTTGCGTCTACTTCGTTGTTGCTGTCCCAATGCCCGGAACTCTTCATGATTTTTACGATTGCCGGGTCAATACGCAGCATGCCATCGCCTTCGCAGAACGGGCACTTGCGTTCGATTGCGTCCAGATAGCCCGAACCATCACACCAAGCGCAACGTTGCTCAGTGTCCAGAATCTTTTTGTCTTTCGTTACTTTCAGCATTTTTTCACCTTCTAAATCATGCTTGCTCGAACGTCTGTCATGCCGTTAAACACCAGTCGGCGCTTTTGATTCCGCGTTATCAGTCTGCTTAATAACTTCTCGTTGTACATAGCTTCAAGCTCTGCCATTGTGTTGTTTGTTGTTACAATCGTCGCTTGATTGCCGTATCGTGCGTCTGCTACTGCAAACAGTCCCTTTTGCATATCAACTCGGACTTGACTTTGTTTGTCGGTCCGCATACCGCCTTCCGTTCCAAAGTCGTCTAAGATTAGAACGTCCACCGGCTCAATTTTCAATCGCTTGTCGCCCTTCATATAGGCGTTCAACTCATAAAGCCGGTTTTGGGCTTGCTTGTCGTCAAAACGCATTGCATACAGTTCTGCTAGTGCATCAGTTGAAACAAACATAGCCGTCTTGTTCGAGTTGTTTCTGATGAAATCAACCATTGCCAACGCTAGGCTTGTCTTGCCAGTGCCTGGCTTTCCTGCTAGATAAACCCGATATGGTTTGCCTTCCGCAATTTCTTTGGCTAACAAATACGACTGATTGCCTAGATTACGGGCCAATTGCTCGTTTGGCTGTTTCTTTGGTTGCCAATCAGCATATGTGAATTTGATTGGCTCACCAGTCCATAGCGACTTGTTAAACACTCGGTTAAAGTTGTGCCGTACATTCTCTTTCCGCCATTCAGCATGCAGCGGTTCAGCTTTCTTTTTAAGATAGTCAGCCATTGCTTGCTTATCAGTCAGATCAACATCTGGCAGTTCCCAGCCTTCTTTGGCAAAGATTTTCTTTAGACTCTTAACGCCTTCTTTGGCGCTATCTTTTACGCTAAGCATGTTTCACCTCCATTATGTTTTCGGATTTGAAATCCGTAAACTACCAGTATTCGTTGTCCATTTGATACCGCGTCAGTCCGTTAGGGTCTGGCTGACCAGTCATCGGATTAATCTTTTCGGTGTAGTAAGGATCGTTCTTGTCTGGTTGGCCCTTTACTTTCTCGTTAAGGTAGTCTTCAAACTTCGTGCCAAACAGCGTTAACGGCCGTAGATATTTGTTCATCTTGTTGTCGTTCAGCCAAGTAGCAGTTTTCTTGTCGATAACCGTTTTGAAGTCATCAACCGTGAATCCTTCTTTTAGCCTTGCTTGAACTAGCTGCTTGGTCTTTGGTGTAGTTGCTTTGTAGTGGCTATCTGTTTTTTCGTTCAGGTAGTCAATGATTGTTTTCGTTTTGTCAGCTACACCGTCAGGCTCTGCCTGACTATATATATCTTTTACTGTTCTATTCTTTGTTCTATTCTCTTGCTCTTTTACATAGCAATCTGCTGCTATACCCTCTAGCAAATTATTGCTATACCCCTCTAGCATTTCATTGCTATACCCTCTAGCATTTTTTTGCCATAGGGGGTTGAGAGTTATTTCACGGCCTTTGATTGCTTTTGAGTTAGGTTGATAAACATTCTTTACGTTGATCAGCCCTAACTCTTGCAGTTGCTTTACGCAATCAGTGATCGTTCTTGGCTTGCAATGCAAACGCTCTGCCAGCGCCTTGTTGCTCATATAAAACTTCCCCGTTACGTTAAGCATTGAATAAATCTCACCGAATAATAGGATTGATTTATCTTTAATGTTTGGCATATGAGCGACATCAGCCGGAATGTTTAAGAATAGTCGGCTTCCTTCGTATTTATCCATTGCCATAAGCTCCCTTCATGCTGATTGTTTGTTAAAATCTTGATATCAACTTTAAAGGTGGTGATTTTATGAATTTAAAAAATGTTTACCGTTTAGCTAGTGTTGAATCAATTGATCTCGCTAATAAGCTGCTTGAACATGGTTGGAAATTGTTAAAAGTAACAACAACGAGTTATGCAGACGATAGATATATAGAACGTGGAATCTATCAGCATTCAACTAACTGTTTTATTCTTGGTGCTACTAAACAAATTTCAGACCAATATTCACAAATTGACGCGAAACACGAACTAGACAATGATCGGTGGGATTATTAAGGTTTCGCATGATAGTAAAGGCTGTTATCTGCATGGATAATGGCCTTTTGAATTTCTACATAGTCAAGGCCACTTTCACGGCATAAATTAGCGATGTCCTTTGCTAACTCTTTTGCTTCATCGCTAATGTCAATGCCCAATGGCGATAGCAATAACGTTCTTCTCAATCCTTGTGAATAAGCGTCCATTTCTTCTTTGAAGTCCATTTTTTAATTTCCTCCTCTGTAATTTCCTTTCATGCCGATTCGTTTCAGTGTTTCGGCGTTAACCTTCACACCTAAGTTAGTTAAGCGATACTTCTTGCAAAACATTTGATAACCAATTTGATGGAATTCCGTATGATGCACCCGGCATAAGGCTGATAATCTTGCCTGCGTATGGTCTAACTTGTTACGGTTACGACCCATGCCGACCTCATCAATGTGGTTGATGTCAGCAGCACGACCGCAGATCAAGCAGCGCCTTTTTTGAATGCACTTGAATTGAAAATATGCTTCATCACGAGGCAACAATGGATAGCCGTCGTTGATCGGAACCTGGTAATCGAAAATAAAATCGATCACCAAATTAATTAGTTCCGTTGCATCTGATACCGTGCTAACAGTATCGTTTGCCAAGCTAATTTCTTTCCCGGCAGTCTTTATCGTGTATTGAAGGTAAAAGTATTCCTTCAACCACTCAGCCGGTTCGCCTGACCAGCGATGAATATCGCTTAAC
>NZ_AZEQ01000050.1 GCF_001436025.1 Limosilactobacillus mucosae DSM 13345
CGCATAGAAGGCCGGATTGGCTTTCGCAGCATTCTTGGCCGCAATGTATGGCAATCACTTCTGTGCCATGTCAATTACAACTGAACCCTCATTTAAATATGATTAAGTCTGCATTCCGGAAGTTCGCCATGCATTACTTTACTGATATTGCTTATAAAGAAATCATAACGCTTTTTATGATACTTCACTCCGTCCGGCAATCCAGCCGTATGTGGCGTTAGGATTACATTATTCAAATCTCGCAAAGGATTATCCATCTTTAATGGTTCATCCTCATATACATCCAAACAGGCTCCGCCAATGCTGCCTTGCTTTAGCGCCAATATGAGCTGTTCTTGGTTAATGACTGCTCCTCTAGATGTATTTATCAATACTGCATCAGGTTTCATTTTGTCAAACGCATAAGAATCTATCATATGTTTTGTGTTTTCATTCAAGGGAATATGCATACTGACAATATCACTTTCTCGATAAATACTATCGAGATCTGTTTGTTGTACGCCAGCTTTGTTCTTTTGCTGTATTAGGAAAACTTCCGATTATTACGATTTTCATTTGAATCTGCTTTCTGTTTTTGTTTTCTAGATATGCGTCTTCTGATAGTGAGCAGCTCTTTCTGATACTTTGCATTGTTCTACAATTTCTTCTTCCGTCATATCTTTAATCTGATCATAGGGCATCAATAATTCGCCAGCAAAACATTCAGCTTGCCATTCAGGATTTTTATAAACTGGTAAATCATCAGTACGACGATACAAAGTTAATGCTACTGGTTGGTGCAAAATAAGATGAAGTATTTCATGAGCAATCGTCATACGATCACGACCATTGTTTTTAATTGCACCATCATACACAGACTCTTTAATATAAAATAGTATTCTTTATAATATCGGTTTGTGCTTGTACACCTACATCTAATTGATCATCATCGACAATTTCATATGAATATTCTGAATCAAATATATCCAATCTTTCCAAAATCCAAGTGATATCAACATATTTTTTATCAAGGGTAATGCCTAACTCTTTACGAACTAATTTAGCCAAATATCGCAAATCTTCTCGAGATTCTAGTTTAGCTTCAAATGCAGTTTTATAGTTAATGATTGTCCCCATCCCCTTTTAAAATATTCTTGATCTGATCAATTTGTTTGTCAGTCAGTTCATCAAACTTTCTTGCAAACATTAAGGCAGCTTCCTGCTTTTGTGGTGAGAATTGTGAGATATCAATAATGTTATTAATCAAAGTAGCTGATGCTTTCTTATGGCCGTTTTCAACACCAGAAAGAAAAGCAGAACTAATTCCTAAACGTTTTGCCATATCATATAATCGCTCATCACGATCTATCCTTATCTTTCTTAAAAATTTTCCTAATACTGTTGCAGCCATAATAATTCCTCCAATGTTCATTATCTTTATCTGCTATGAGTGGCAAATCATAACGTCCTATCATTTATGATGTTATTAACCGATAGTAAATCATATCTTTTAACATTTAATTTAATCTGACTACCAATCTTTATATCTGCGGTAGCTGGTAAATAGAAGTTATCACCATCCGAATTTGACACCTTTAACAGGTTCATCTTACCAACTTTCTCCTTCGATAGAACATCAAATGTTTCCCCTGATGGATTTGCTTCGCCTAATATGCCTAACTTACAATCATAAATTTCTTGTTCCTTCACAAAAGAGAATTGATCATTTCCAATTAGATCCGAATCATCAAAAGCCGTATATTGCTGTTTAGAGTTTTGACTTTCAACAATAATGTCTCTCGTAAATTCATAATTTTTTATTGCAACTACTTTGTACATCAATATCATCCTTTCTCATATGGATAAAAGCTAACAATATAGCCATTGTCACCATAGGCAACCAAATAGAGCTTAGAATTCTTCTTATACAAATAGATGTCCGCTAATTTCTTACCTTTTTTCCTACTAAAATGCTTTAAAGGTTTTAAAGGCAGAATCTTCATTAATAGATCCTTAACATTAGTATTTGCGCCGAAATCTTTTTGATGTTGTTTTTCGATATGCTTCAGACCAGATGATTCATTTCCCTTCTCTAGCCATAAAAACTTACCATTATAATTTTTAGCTACTAATACCACATCTTTCTCGGTATATTTAACTCCACTGTTTTTTAGCTTCTCCATAAGATCATGCGGTTTAAAACGTTCTATAGCCCCTTGAGTATGAGAATAGCATACTCGTTAACTCAACTCTCAACGCTAAATTGACTGATTCTTGCACCCTTTGTAAATGCTGTTATATCAACCTTTATTCCTACTCTCACTACCATAATCAATACGACCTGCCAAACTGGACCTTCGCCTACTCGACTATCGAAATAGGACATAGAGGGAGTGTAAAATATTTTGTGT
>NZ_AZEQ01000051.1 GCF_001436025.1 Limosilactobacillus mucosae DSM 13345
ACACAAAATATTTTACACTCCCTAACTGGAATGATGATCTACAACTGTTGCCATATTATCAAACCAAATTTCTTTTGGAACGCCATTAGTGTATTGAAACGCCTTGTAAAGCATTTCAAACAGCGTATCTTGGCTTTTGTCCATTGTTAAACTAATAAACTTTAACTTTGAGTAGGGCAGTACGTATAGAAAAATGTTGAATGTGTGTACCTTTCCATACTTATCGCGTAGTTTGACTTCCTCCTTCCAGTCTACTTGAGCGCTAAGGCCAATCGTATGAGTAACTCTAATCGTCGCTTTCTTTATCTCCTCCTGTTTATAGTTTCGACAGAACGTTTTTACTAATGTATAGCCGCCTGTATATCCCTTCTTTTGAATGAACCGGTAGATTGCCATGGCCGTGCAGCCAGCTTCGTATTTGAGCTTGACGATCTCTTTAAAGTCGTCGAGCTTTCCATGAATGTTTCTTTTCTTTCGTACAACCTCCTTAACTTGGCCCGCTTTATCATATAAAGTTTTAGCCGTTCTTCGATCAACACCATATTGTCTGGCAATCTGACTAAAGTTTGGTTTGATGTCCTCCTTCACGAAGAATCGCATCCTTTCAAAAATATCTTTTCTCATGTATACATCATCTCTAATTTTTTAAGTGAGTATACAAAAAAATGTACGAAAATGTACAATTTGAGATTGCCATTTTCATACATTTTAAGACTGCCATCGACAACTGGATTCATCATCCCAACGTGGCAAACTGCTTTACAGGAATTTATGAACCAGATTCAAGACAATTATTAATAATTGAAAATACCCTTCTATACATGAGATGACTCGCGTATAGAAGGGTGCTTATTAGTCACTTAAGTAAGCGCATACACGCATATGTATTGGCGATTTAATGATTCCTTTTTGAATTTAAGAAAAGGGTTAGGCGCAATCAGGCACCTAGCCCTTTAGTGTGTAAAATCTGCTAGAAAGATATGTATTTATATATTAATTTTAGCGTGCTGTGCCATCATTAGCAACTGGATAGAGCGCTTTCATTGCTGTAGTTTATGATTTTAGCAGGCAGGTGCCTTATGATATACTCAGTTCAAAAGTTTTAAACGTTGCAATGGCTGCAAAGGCAAATATTTGGAGGAAACTGATATGGCAAAGCCAATTCCAACCTATATAATCAAGGCTGAACTGAAAGACTTTCGATCACCCGCAACCTGGCGACGATTCAAAATCAAAAAGAATCTTCCAATTACTGAGCTGGCATACTATCTGGAAATTATGTTTGAAATGTACGCGGAGCATCAGTATGACTTCACTTATCAATCTGATGACGGTCTCGTGGTGATGGTGAACAATCCTGAAGAATACAGCATGGTACCAAGTTTTCCAGGCGGACCTAAAATCAAATACATTGGCCTAAATGATTTTCGGCTCAACTACTTTAATGTCGGGGATGAATTCTTATTCCGCTATGACTTTGGCGATGGCTGGGAAATCAAGCTGAAAATTGAGAAGCTGGACGATCAAAATGAGCTGAGTGCCAAGAATCTGCCACGAATCATTGTCGGCAAAGGATTTGGAATTGTTGAAAACGTTGGTGGCGTTGATGCCTTAAAGGAATTTGGCCGCGATCTGAAACGCTCAGACGATCAATTGAATGATTTTGGAACGATGCTGCCAGAGCCTTTATTTGATGTAGCAGATGTCTTCACTTTGAACTACTACAACCAAGATGAACTCAACTGGCGGCTCAAACGGCTGATTCGTTACTATCGCCAGGCTTATGATGGCATCGAAATCTCCAACCATGCCATTGACCTGATTGAGCGCTACTATCCTGATTGAGCGCTACTACCCGGAGTGTCAACCACCATCGGCTAAAGTCGATGGCTTGTGGGCAAACACCCCGATATTGAGTGTCTGAACCACAATTTGCATAGATACGGACGATTTACTCAAACAGCCGCAGTTGCTTGAGCAGTGATCATCTAATTACCAATGCCTTTTACATTCCCAGGTTGCCATAGGAATGAGCCTAGTTTTTTGACTAGGCTTTTTGTTGTTTTTGGAGTCCTTTTTCAAGAATATTTAGTGCTGCATTATAATCACGGATATGATGAACATGGCACTGTGGACATATCCATTCACGATCTGCCAGTGTCAGCTTTTCGGTCCCGTCACTTCCCATTACAAAACCGCAGTCATGACAGGTTTGGGTCGTGTTTTTAGGGCTGACCGTGATAAATTGTCGGTCATAAAGGTCGGCTTTGTATGACAACATCCCCAAGAAAGACCGCCAGCCAACATCACTGATGCTCATTGCCAAGGCATGATTTTTGAGCAGATCCTTACTCCTCAATTCTT
>NZ_AZEQ01000052.1 GCF_001436025.1 Limosilactobacillus mucosae DSM 13345
CTATCACTACAACGTAGCTTCAAATGGCAGGGAAAATTAGCGGTATAATAACCTTTGATAAAGATCCAGATACTAGCAATTGATGAAAAAGAAGGGAAAACATAGTGAATTCTAATAGGGTAAACCCAGAAATTATGGTTAATCAAAAGAGCAGGAACCACGAAAAAGACGGCAAAATAGATTTCTACGAAAGCCAAGCCGCATTACAGGGTAAGACTGAATTTGAGAATGGTCAGGTAGAGACGATCGGTAATATTGACGATTTAGATAAATGGTTGGATAATCTATAGGGCTTTAGGGTTACGATCCTAGCGTAGTTGCAGCTACGCCATTAGCCGAATGGCAAACAAAAAGATTTGTAAAATCAATCACACCACTAGTTGTTGATGCAGTGTATCGTTGCAGAGATACATGATAGGTAATAGAAAAGGGCACTGTGCAGATTCGCGTACAGTGTCCTTTTTGTATAGTCTTATGCCAGCTTGGAGAGGTGCTGTAAGACCTTATCCGTGTCTTTGTTCTCCAGCTCTTGAATGATATGAATATAAGTCTGCTGAGTCGTGGTAGTGTTGGCGTGGCCAAGCCATTTGGCAACACTGGCGATTGAAACGCCCTCATATAAGAGTAATGAAGCGTGCGTATGACGCAGACCGTGGATTGAGATTACGGGGATTCCACAAGCCTTGCAGTAGCGGTTCAAGATATTATTGATCGTTGAGTTATAGACTCGTTTACCCTTGGAAACAAAAATAGGCTGATGTGGTTGCTTATCCTTAATCAGTTGCCGAAACTGGTTCATAGTTTTCCAGTCCAGCATGACGGTTCGATTCGATGACTTGTTTTTAGTCGGCTGAAACTTGCCATGCCTACTCTTATAGTCCCAAGATTTGTTGATCGTCAGCTCCTGCGTCTCAAAATTAAAGTCCTCAGGCGTTAGTCCCAATGCCTCGGCATAACGCAAGCCGGTCTTGGCCACCAATAGGATAAACCAGTCCCAGTTTAGCTCTGGACCTAAATTAAGATGTTTTAAAAGAGTTTGGAGTTCGTACATGCTTAGGTACTTGGTCTTCTTACGTTGCTTCTTGGCGATTCCTTTGATGATAATTCGTCGGGTTGGGTCTTTTTCTAGGAGACCATCATCAACAGCGTCCACTAGACTGGCTCGCAAATGATGATGAAAATCCAGGACGGTTTTGCGTTCATGCGTTTCAGCATAGCGATTGATCAGATCCTGGTACGTCCGCCGGTTGAGTTGGTTCAGATGCAGGTCGGGGGCTAACTCGCGAAGTTTGCGTTGCGCCAGGTAATACTTGTCTAAGGTGATCGGTCGAATAGCATTCTCTTTATACAGGGCAATCCATTGCTTGTAATACTTATAGAAAAGTTTGGTGCTGTATCGGGTCATAGATAATTCCTCTCAAAATAAAAAAATTTTGGTGATTTTTTAGAAACGTTGCTACACGGGCATTTGGTCGATGTGGCGAAACTTGTATTAATCACCTAAATGAGCATACTTCTCCATATATCATTTAATAAAGGAGAGAATCGCATGATTAATCTTGAGAAAAAGACGTCGCAACCAGTCGAAGCCGAAATGCACTATAAGATGTATAAAGACGGCAAGAAGCTGGTTACGGCCGGGATTACGACTCTGATGTTCAGTGGTTTCGTTCTGGGGACGCAGACCACGGCACACGCTGATACGACTTCAGATACCAGCTCTGATGGCGGTCAGGCACAAGCAACTACAGGTGGGAACGCCGTTACGCAGACCACTGCGGCTTCAGCCGCCAGCGCCAATACCGCTTCACAAGCTGGGACGATCACTCAGCCGGTCAATGTTGACTCATCAGCCTTGGATCAAGCTGTTGAAGCGGCCAAGCAGGTTGGACTGAACCCAACGCAAAAGCCAACTACTTCCTCAACCGTTGCACCAAGCGAAGTTGACTCAGCCAAGGCTCAGATCGAAAGCGACTACGCCAGCCAGGCGGCCAAGCTGAATGAAGCCACGGAACAGCAACAGACCATTAACAAGTACAACGGTGCCAATGGCGATCATACCGCCTTAGATGAGGCAGTTAAGAAGGCCCAAAACACACCAGGTTTGTCGGTCAAGCAAGACGAAACCAAGACTTCAACGTTCCAAGCAAGCGATAAGTCAGGAATCGCCAACTGGGAAAAATCTACGGCTTCTGACTACGCTTCACAAGTCGATGCCATCAACAAAGCTATCGATGCTCAGAAGCAA
>NZ_AZEQ01000053.1 GCF_001436025.1 Limosilactobacillus mucosae DSM 13345
AACAGATGCTAATACCGCATAACAATTTGAATCGCATGATTCAAATTTAAAAGATGGCTTCGGCTATCACTTTGGGATGGACCTGCGGCGCATTAGCTTGTTGGTAGGGTAACGGCCTACCAAGGCTGTGATGCGTAGCCGAGTTGAGAGACTGATCGGCCACAATGGAACTGAGACACGGTCCATACTCCTACGGGAGGCAGCAGTAGGGAATCTTCCACAATGGGCGCAAGCCTGATGGAGCAACACCGCGTGAGTGAAGAAGGGTTTCGGCTCGTAAAGCTCTGTTGTTAGAGAAGAACGTGCGTGAGAGTAACTGTTTACGCAGTGACGGTATCTAACCAGAAAGTCACGGCTAACTACGTGCCAGCAGCCGCGGTAATACGTAGGTGGCAAGCGTTATCCGGATTTATTGGGCGTAAAGCGAGCGCAGGCGGTTTGATAAGTCTGATGTGAAAGCCTTTGGCTTAACCAAAGAAGTGCATCGGAAACTGTCAGACTTGAGTGCAGAAGAGGACAGTGGAACTCCATGTGTAGCGGTGGAATGCGTAGATATATGGAAGAACACCAGTGGCGAAGGCGGCTGTCTGGTCTGCAACTGACGCTGAGGCTCGAAAGCATGGGTAGCGAACAGGATTAGATACCCTGGTAGTCCATGCCGTAAACGATGAGTGCTAGGTGTTGGAGGGTTTCCGCCCTTCAGTGCCGCAGCTAACGCATTAAGCACTCCGCCTGGGGAGTACGACCGCAAGGTTGAAACTCAAAGGAATTGACGGGGGCCCGCACAAGCGGTGGAGCATGTGGTTTAATTCGAAGCTACGCGAAGAACCTTACCAGGTCTTGACATCTTGCGCCAACCCTAGAGATAGGGCGTTTCCTTCGGGAACGCAATGACAGGTGGTGCATGGTCGTCGTCAGCTCGTGTCGTGAGATGTTGGGTTAAGTCCCGCAACGAGCGCAACCCTTGTTACTAGTTGCCAGCATTCAGTTGGGCACTCTAGTGAGACTGCCGGTGACAAACCGGAGGAAGGTGGGGACGACGTCAGATCATCATGCCCCTTATGACCTGGGCTACACACGTGCTACAATGGACGGTACAACGAGTCGCGAACTCGCGAGGGCAAGCTAATCTCTTAAAACCGTTCTCAGTTCGGACTGCAGGCTGCAACTCGCCTGCACGAAGTCGGAATCGCTAGTAATCGCGGATCAGCATGCCGCGGTGAATACGTTCCCGGGCCTTGTACACACCGCCCGTCACACCATGAGAGTTTGCAACACCCAAAGTCGGTGGGGTAACCCTTCGGGGAGCTAGCCGCCTAAGGTGGGGCAGATGATTAGGGTGAAGTCGTAACAAGGTAGCCGTAGGAGAACCTGCGGCTGGATCACCTCCTTTCTAAGGAATTAATCGGAAACCTGCACATTCGTTGAAACTGCGTTCAGTTTTGAGGGGTTTACCACCTCATCTCAATAATCGTTCGCTTGTTGGGTCTATAGCTCAGTTGGTTAGAGCGCACGCCTGATAAGCGTGAGGTCGGTGGTTCGAGTCCACTTAGACCCATATATGGGGAATTAGCTCAGCTGGGAGAGCACCTGCTTTGCAAGCAGGAGGTCATCGGTTCGATCCCGTTATTCTCCATTGCCAGTCGTTTGACTGGTGCTTGTACTTTGAAAACTAAATAATATTTATTTCTTTATTCACAATTAAACCGAGAACACCGCGTTATTTGAGTTTTATTAACGAAATTAATCGCATACTCAATAACTGAGGTGATCGTAAGATCATCAAGGTTAAGTTATGAAGGGCGCATGGTGAATGCCTTGGTACTAGGAGCCGATGAAGGACGGGACTAACACCGATATGCTTCGGGGAGCGGTAAGTACGCTTTGATCCGGAGATTTCCGAATGGGGAAACCCAATCATCTTAGTCGATGATTGCCTGAGCAGTGAATACATAGCTGTCAGGCGGTAGACGCAGTGAACTGAAACATCTAAGTAGCTGCAGGAAGAGAAAGAAAATTCGATTCCCTGAGTAGCGGCGAGCGAAACGGGAAGAGCCCAAACCAACGAGCTTGCTTGTTGGGGTTGTAGGACTGAACATTTGAGTTACCAAAGTGCGACGTAGTTGAAG
>NZ_AZEQ01000054.1 GCF_001436025.1 Limosilactobacillus mucosae DSM 13345
TATACTTGACAGGCAATAGTGCCCTACTTGTTATTTAGATTATTATATTCATTCTCAATCTCTTGCCAACCCGAACTTGGGTCTCCCATTGTCCTGGTAATTCCATCTGAGCCTGTAACTTGCCAATAATCTATTTGTCCATCAGCATTATATTTAGGGCTATACGTATTTCCATCCTTCACTAAAGGCTTCTCTTGATCACTATTGCTTGTTGTATTATCCGTTGTATTATTTGCTTGATTAGCGGTANTGACTCTGATTATTTTGTGCTGATGACTGAGTATTTGAGCTATTATTTGAATTTTCATTTACGGTATCAAGAATTTCATCTAAAGTACTTTTCTGATTTCCAAATTCCTCAGCTAATTCTTGCTTAGTATAGACTTTATGACCGTTTCCTTGTCCCATGCCTTCTTTTGTTGCCTTATCATAGGTGAGTTGGACTTGCTTATCTGTAACAGTCATAACTGTGGCATGAGCCCCAAAATCAATAGTAAATTTATTATTATCTTGTTTCCAATTCATATTATCTTTATTTCGCTTGAGCTCATTAGCGGTTTGTCCTTGTAACTTGAGATAAGCCATTAATGCATAGTCTTGATTACTGTATTTCGCTTGTTTTTCACTATTTTTCTTTGCTTTTAAGCTTGAGTTTTCCGCTTTTAAGCTAGAATTTTCTGCCTTGGTAGTAGTGTCGTTTGATTGACTATTACCACAGCCGGCTAGAGCTAATCCTACTAATAATATTGCTGATGTTAAAATTACCTTTTTATTCATGTTGTTATCTTCTTTCTTATTCAGGTTGATGGAATGTTGCTTCAATACTTGAACTCAAGGCACGGCCCTCATCATTCATTGATCCATCTGGATTTCTATATTTAGGATCTCCTGCAATATCCATCAGTTCACCTTGCTTATAACCATCTGGGTTTCGAGGATCTGATAAAGGAAGACTATATACATCGGTTCCGTCAGATAGTCTTGGATGATCACTACTATTGTCATTGGTACCAGCGTTGCTCTTTTGAGTCGATGCATTGCTTGCTGCTTGAGAAGTACCTTGGGAACTTTGTTTAGTATTTTCTGCTAAGAATTTGTCCAAGTCTAGTGTCCTACTAGTCTTACTGAGGGTTTCAGTATTCCAATTACTGTCTCCAGAAAGAGTTAATTTTTTTCCAGTTAATTTCCCTGTTAGTGGGCTTGTTACATTTGAGTCCTTCAAGTTTATTGTGTAGGAGTTATCTGAATTCTTTTTCCAGGTTAATTGATCGTCAGTGTTAGAATTTGTTGGATCAGCGTAAACGTAACGACCGGTCCCGTCTGAATTTAGAGTTACGGCTGCACCTGCTTGATCATCTTTATAGGAACCAACAATACTTGTACTCTTTGTGCTCTCACTTTTTTTCAGGCTGGAATTTTCTGCCTTTAGGCTTGCATTTTCAGCTTTAGCGGCGCTGTGATTTGATTGATTAGTACCGCAGCCTGTTAAGCCTATACAAGCTAATATTAAAGCTGAGCATATGGTAATGATTCTTTTCATTAATTTTGCCTCTTTGCCTTTAAATTTTTAACAATTTGCCTAAGATAAATACATTAAATAACTACATTATATTACATTATATTACATTAGAGGCAGTGAGGTAGCTTTTCGGTAGCTCGTTGAAGTACGCCAATACTTCAGCGGGCTTTTTCTTTTACTCTAGTTTATTTAGTTAGTGAAGTAGTTCGCCAAAACTATTTCATAACTAAAGTTACCTATTTCATAACTAAAGTTACACTAGGGCATCGTAAGTTAACAGCTACAGACAGCGTCAAACAGGCATTTACGACTATTTTTTCTAATTTAAATCCCCCGTTTTCCCAGGTCGGCCGAACTACCAACCATCCGCACAAAAAAAGGGCGGTCCGCCACACCTGACGGATCGCCCTTCGCATATAAAAAACCGGCACTGACCATCGCCAGTGTCGGTTCATTTAGTTAGACGTTCAGTTCAGTGGTATGTGGCGAGTTGTCAAATACAACCG
>NZ_AZEQ01000055.1 GCF_001436025.1 Limosilactobacillus mucosae DSM 13345
AAGAGGCTGGGAATTAACTATTATTTTCTAGCTTCTAACTAAGAAAATGCGAACTATGATTTTTGATTTAATCAAAAATTGTAGTTCGCATTTTTGGTTATTTACTAAAAAGGGTCTTAATTGGTTGATCATTTTACCCAATTTCGTTAAGTTCAATGCCATTAAGGTTAATCCGACATCATTTTCCACAGCCCGTTGGCCGCGCAAATGAGTTCGGCGTACGCCAAAATCCCTCTTCATGCGACCAAAGACTGGTTCAACGTCGAACTTGCGTCGACGATAGATCATCTTACCTTCATCGCTTGAGAGGGTCTCTTTGACTTTTGCTTTGTAATAATTCCAAGTTGGATTAACCTGGATGTAGCGCTGACGCTTACCTGGCGTTTTAGCTAACTGATCTAACTCTTCTGATGATTGATGTGTGTCGGCACGATAGAGTTTAAGATCGCGCTTAAATCCATACTTATCAGTTCGTTTACTGTAGCGATAAAAACTGAAGCGAACGCCTAAATGATCAATATAGTAGTCATCTTCGGCATTGTACTGCCAATTCTGAGGTTTTGTTGGATCATTTTTGAACTTACGCTTCTGCTCTTTTTGATAGGTGGTGTATGGAATGAGTGGTTGCTTATCGAATTGGTCAAGCAGTGTTGTGTAATTATATTCACTACCGTAACCAGCATCAGCTACCACGTGTGTAAAGAAATCCAAGCCATGGAATTGCTTAAGAAATGGCACTAAAGTCCTAGTATCAGTAGGATTGGAAAATAAAGCATAATCAAGGACAAACTGATTATGCGTGGCAATCTGAAGATTATATCCGGGTTTGAGTTCTCGGTTCATCATCGGATCTTCTTTCATGCACATAAAAGTTGCGTCGTGGTCTGTTTTCGAAAAGCTATTTCGTCCTTGAAAAATATCTTCGACACGTTCATATTTTTTAGCCCGTGGAATTAAGTCTTCTCTCAGTTGACGACGAAGCTTCTTTAGAAAACGTCGCCGACGTTTTCTAACTGAACCACCTTTAATTATTTTCGGCTCCTGTTTAATGGCTTCGTCTAGATTAGTGATTTCTTTTTCCACTTCTTCAGCCATTAATTCCATACCGTCGATAGATTCAATCATTTCTGGTTTCATCTCTTTGATGACTTGCTTTTCTACTAACTCATCATAAATACTAGCCGTCTTTTCTCTCAACTTAGCGTGATACTTTTCTATTGCCCGACGCCAAGTAAACGAGTACTTATTAGCATCCGCTTCAACCTTAGTGCCATCAATAAAGACTGCATCATTTTGAATTAGCCCATGGTCCGTAAGAGCCATAGTAAAGTAAACAAAGGTACGTTTTATTAAGTTCCTGGCGTGCTCACTCCGTCGAAAGTTATTGATGGTATGGTAACTGTATGAATGATCACGGGCTAACCATCGCATTGGTAAGTTTTCTTCTAACAAGGTTTCTATTTTCCGGCCAGAATAAGTTTGACGAGAGTACGCAAACAACAGAATTTTTAACATCAGTGCAGGGTGAGAAAGTGGGCGGCCGGTGACGGCCACGTTCTCTTCTAACAAAACCTCTTGTGGAATGGAATCGACAAAAGTATCAATTAACCGAACCAGATGATTTTTTGGCACATTGTAGTCATAATTTAGTACGAATTCTGTTTGTCCCGTGATATAATTTTGATACATGAAAATCGCTCCTTTATGTTTGTTTTTAGGGGTAATTACATCATATCAGGAACGATTTCCTGTGTACATAAGAAGCCGGACGATGAACCAAGATTTGATTCATCGTCCGGCTTTCATTTTGGACTGAGAGTTTTTTCCCAGCCTCTT
>NZ_AZEQ01000056.1 GCF_001436025.1 Limosilactobacillus mucosae DSM 13345
ACACAAAATTATTGACACTCTCTCCAGTTATCCTGGACATGTTAAATTCAACGAAAAATTTCTTTCTTTTAGCAAAGATGCTGGATTTAAGGCGATTGCCTGTCAGCCATACAGGCCACAAACAAAGGGCGTTGTGGAATCTCTAGCGAGAACAACTAGCCGACTAGCTCCTTACGATGGTGAATTTAAAACCTTAAAGGAACTTGATGGTATCGTTGATGAGATCTGTCGAGATTTGAATTTAGAGGAATCTCAGAGCACGCATAAAATTCCAAAGGAATTATGGCAAAAAGAAAAGGAGTGCCTCAATCCCCTAAACGATGACATCGATAGATACTTTAACAGCGTGCAGACTCGAAAAGTATCGAAAGATTCAATGATTATGTTCAGGAAGAATCAGTACTCCGTTGATCCTAAGTATATAGGAAAAACAGTTGAAATTAAACTAAGTCCCACCAATAAAAGTATCAAAATTTATTATATGGGAGTGGAAATTAGATCTCATAACCTAACCGATAAGCAATTCAACTATAACGAGGATGATTACAAAGCAATTTTAAAGACGGATCTTTTTAAGGACCGCTCAGAAGACGAGCTCAATAAGTATATGAGCGAGAATCTTAAAGCATACGATTGTCTGTAAGGAGTTGAATTTATGACGGACTATGAACAGCTTATCTCAAATTTAGCACAATTAAAATTAAACAATTTCAGTGAAAATTATCAAAATTATAGTACGGAGGTCGATCAACAGCGACTCAGTTTCGGTGAAGCATTATTAAAATTAACCGAAAGTGAGCTGCAATACCGACGGGATCAAGAAATTAAAAAGCGAATCTAGCAAGCCAAGTTTCCGATCGTCAAAAGAATTGATGAGTTCGACTTTAACTTCCAGCCTTCAATCAATAAGCAGGAGATTCTGGGGCTTAAATCGTTAGGCTTCTTAAACAATCACCAAAATATTTTACTGGTTGGCAGTCCAGGAGTCGGCAAAACGCACCTAGCGATTGGCTTAGGGCTGATAGCGTGTGAACATGGCTTTAAGACCCTGTTTATCAATTGCCATGACCTTCTACTGGCTTTAAGAACGGCCGACGGTAAAGGAACTCTGGAAAGGCAGATGAAGAGATACTCAAATTATGAGCTGTTAATCATTGATGAGATTGGCTATTTACCAATGAAACCTGATGATGCGAACTTACTGTTTCAACTCGTTAACAATCGGTATGAGCAGCATTCAACAATCATCACAACTAACGTACCACTATCTGGATGGGGAGAAATTCTACATAATCCAGCCGCAGCGGAAACCATTTTGGATCGTCTGGTCTATAAGTCACATATCATTAAAATTGCAGG
>NZ_AZEQ01000057.1 GCF_001436025.1 Limosilactobacillus mucosae DSM 13345
GAATCTGCATCGACGAGTGCATCTCTGAGTGTAAGCAAATCTGCATCGACGAGTGCATCACTGAGTGTCAGCGAGTCCGCTTCCACGAGTGCATCTCTTAGTGCCAGTGAGTCAACTTCAACCAGTGCATCTCTGAGTGCCAGCGAGTCAGCATCAACGAGTGCATCTTTGAGTGCCAGCGAGTCGACTTCCACTAGTGCATCGCTGAGCGCAAGCGAGTCCGCCTCGACAAGTGCATCTCTGAGTGCGAGCGAATCGGCTTCCACTAGTGCATCGCTGAGTGCGAGTGAATCAACTTCAATAAGTGCATCACTGAGTGCCAGTGAGTCTGCTTCAACGAGTGCATCTCAAAGTGCGAGCGAATCAGTTTCCACTAGTGCATCGCTGAGTGTGAGTGAATCAACTTCGACGAGTGCTTCTCTGAGTGCGAGTGAATCAACTTCAATAAGTGCATCCTTGAGTGCAAGTGAGTCTGCATCAAGCAGCGCATCACAGAGTGCTAGTGAATCGGTATCAACTAGTGCATCTCTGAGTGCAAGTGAATCAGCATCCACTAGTGCTTCTCAAAGTGTCAGCGAATCGACATCAACGAGTGCTTCTCTGAGTGCAAGCGAGTCAGCTTCTACAAGTGCATCACTGAGTGCAAGTGAATCAACATCGACAAGCGCTTCTCTGAGTGCGAGCGAGTCAACTTCAACGAGTGCATCGCTGAGTGCGAGTGAATCCGCATCAACGAGTGTATCTCAAAGCGCAAGCGAATCTGCATCAACGAGTGCATCCTTGAGTGCAAGCGAATCAGCTTCTACAAGTGCATCACTGAGTGCAAGTGAGTCCGCTTCGACGAGTTCATCACTGAGTGCGAGCGAATCAGCCTCAACCAGTGCATCTCAAAGTGCAAGTGAATCTCAAAGTGTGAGTGAATCAGCCTCCACGAGTGCTTCTCTAAGTGCCAGTGAATCAACTTCGACTAGTGCATCACAAAGTGTAAGTGAGTCAACTTCAACGAGCGCATCGCTGAGTGCAAGTGAGTCCACTTCAACGAGTGCATCCTTGAGCGCAAGCGAATCCACTTCGACGAGTGCATCACAAAGTGCAAGTGAGTCAGCTTCCACTAGCGCATCGCTGAGTGCCAGCGAATCCACTTCAACTAGTGCATCCCTGAGTGCCAGCGAGTCCACTTCAACGAGCGCATCACTGAGTACGAGCGAATCAACTTCGACTAGCGTTTCACTGAGTGTCAGTGAATCAGTTTCAACGAGTGCATCACTGAGTGCGAGCGAGTCAGCTTCC
>NZ_AZEQ01000058.1 GCF_001436025.1 Limosilactobacillus mucosae DSM 13345
CCGTTATAGTTACGGCCGCCGTTTACTGGGGCTTCAATTCAGGGCTTCGCCGAAGCTAACTCTTCCTTTTAACCTTCCAGCACCGGGCAGGCGTCAGCCCCTATACTTCATCTTACGATTTTGCAGAAACCTGTGTTTTTGATAAACAGTCGCCTGGGCCTTTTCACTGCGGCTGATCTTGCGATCAGCACCCCTTCTCCCGAAGTTACGGGGTCATTTTGCCGAGTTCCTTAACGAGAGTTCGCTCGCTCACCTTAGGATACTCTCCTCGACTACCTGTGTCGGTTTGCGGTACGGGCAGTTGATTATTCGCTAGAAGCTTTTCTCGGCAGCGTGACATCAACGACTTCGCTACTATAATTTCGCTCCCCATCACAGCTTGTCAACTCGCTGATAAGCATTTGACTCATCAACTGACTTGCTGCTTGGCCGGACACTTCCAATCGTCCGGATCGCTTAGCCTTCTGCGTCACTCCATCACTCAAGCACAATCAACTGGTACAGGAATATCAACCTGTTGTCCATCGTCTACGCCTCTCGGCCTCGACTTAGGTCCCGACTAACCCTGGGAGGACGAGCCTTCCCCAGGAAACCTTAGTCATTCGGTGGACAGGATTCTCACCTGTCTTTCGCTACTCATACCGGCATTCTCACTTCCAAGCGCTCCACCAGTCCTTACGGTCTGACTTCATCGCCCTTGGAACGCTCTCCTACCACGCATCCTGATGGATGCATCCATAGCTTCGGTAATATGCTTAGCCCCGGTACATTTTCGGCGCAGAGTCACTCGACTAGTGAGCTATTACGCACTCTTTAAATGATGGCTGCTTCTGAGCCAACATCCTAGTTGTCTGTGCAATTCCACATCCTTTTCCACTTAGCATATATTTAGGGACCTTAGCTGATGATCTGGGCTGTTCCCCTTTCCACGATGGATCTTATCACTCACCGTGTGACTCCCGAGTAAAAATCAATGGCATTCGGAGTTTATCTGAAGTCAGTAACCCATGACGGGCCCCTAGTCCAAACAGTGCTCTACCTCCATGATTCTAAACCTCGAGGCTCCCCCTAAAGAGATTTCGGAGAGAACCAGCTATCTCCAAGTTCGTTTGGAATTTCACCGCTACCCACACCTCATCCCAACCATTTTCAACTGATACGGGTTCGGTCCTCCAGTGCGTTTTACCGCACCTTCAACCTGGACATGGG
>NZ_AZEQ01000059.1 GCF_001436025.1 Limosilactobacillus mucosae DSM 13345
TGCTCAGAAGCAAGAGAACAGTGCCGTTGACTCAGCTAATGCAGCTATTAAGGCTGAAATCGACAAAATCAAGGCGGCTGGTGTAGCCGTCAAAGATACCGGCAGTCAAACGATTGATAGCAAGTCCATCGAAGCTGACAAGAACAACCAGCTTCAACAAATGGCTGATATTGCTGACCGTTTGAATAAGCAGAAGACGGCCAACTCTCTCTCCACTCAGGACGTGGTACAAAATCTAGATCTGGGTCAGGAAACTGATGCTAATCTGACGGTTGATGCGAAGAATACCGTTAAAGAAGAGCCACGTGTTGGTGAAGACAACAAGGCTTTATCAACATACAGTATTACGGTATATCCAGAAAGCGGCTCAAATGAGATTACTGCTACGGCTACCTATACCAATTTAAGCAAGTCGTCTTATACCGATAATAACGGTGTATTGCATAAGATCGCAAAAATTGTAGTTAAGTACCATGCTTACAATAAAACAGCCAATTTCAGCGGCGATCCAGTTTTGTGGATTAATCAGCAACCGCAAGAAGGCTTTTGGTATGGCGGTTTCAATAATGCTGACGCTGAATATACCTTCTATGATGAGAATGGCAATACTATCACGTTTGGTAAGAATGCCTGGTTAGCCGTTTCGAGTCTTAATGATGGCGGCCCTGACGGCGACTTTAAAACCGGTGATACTGTATCTGGCCAAGGTTGGCGAACTGAAGGCGTCAATGGTGATGGAACAGTTAGTTTCAAGACGCTGGATAGCTCAATGGTTACCGTTCACGATGATGGCTGGGCCTTCAGTGATGTAGGTACTGACAAGATCCAAATCGGATATGGAAAAAACGAAGGTAAGTTTGCACTTGTTTCTGGTACCAAATTATATGAAGTTACTCGTAATGGTAATTCCTGGGTCGTAGGTGATCTCATTACCGAAAATGCCAATGGTATTGGCTGGCAAGACGTTTGGGATAATGGCTATGAGTACTGGGACGATGCTACCCGTGATTCACGATATGCAGGTGCTACAGTTGGTGACATCAAAGAAGGTACAAGTACCGTTAAGCTTTCTTTCGCCACAAACTACTACGGAAATACCAGTGGCTGGACTTGGGCAATGGTATCAACTATTATTCCACCAACGCCTGCGGTTCAGTACCACTTGTACTCGGCTTCAACGTCCTCGGTAGACTATCACTACAACGTA
>NZ_AZEQ01000006.1 GCF_001436025.1 Limosilactobacillus mucosae DSM 13345
TGCCAGTTCCGCCACTGGGGCATCTCAAATTTAATTGATTAATTGTTGCCTAAGACAACGATATTAACTATACCGTTAATATTAAAATATTGCAAGCGAATTTACCAAAAAAAATCAACTTTTTTGATTCAGCAGCTGCACCATCGTTCCATAACCGGTTAAGACCAGAAATTTAGGTGCGACTTGGACGTTGGCGACATTAGTGGTAAAACGGACGCCAACGATTCCATCAGCACCTTTTTCACTTGCTTTTTGCTTCAGCTTCTCTTCAACGGCTGGAAAAAGCTGATCAAAGGCCTCAAATTCATCGATAGCCTCGCTGGGCAGCATCAGGTGACTGGTTGCATTAACGATGCCAAGCGATTTATGCGGTGATGGCAGATTTTCGGTCATTAAGAACATGGCTTCACTTCCTTAAAATTTATCAATATTTATTTTAGCATAAAGATTTTGCATCGGGCACGGGTGCGGTATAGTGGTTGTATTGAATTTTGAAACCAGGTAAGGAGAGGATTATCATCGGGCGCATCAGGATCAATAATATGAAGTTTCATACCTATAACGGCGTATTTGCCGAAGAAAAGAAACTCGGACAAAAGCTGGAGATTGACGTCGACATGCAGTATCCAATTGAAGAACGGGTTCAGCATGATGATTTGAACGAAACCGTCAGCTATGCGGATGTCTATGGTACCATTAGAGAATTTGTTACGACGCATTCTTTTGACTTGATCGAAAGCGTGGCCAATCAGCTTTTAAAAAAGATTTTAGCAGACTACCCAAGCTTGCAGCAGGTTACTTTAAGAATTCGCAAATACAGTGTGCCGATTGATGGTATTTTTGACAACGTGGAAATTGAAGTAGCGGGGGTTAACAATGACTAAGCGGGCCTATTTAAGTATCGGCACCAATCTGGGCGACCGTTTTGACAATCTGGCGCGTGCGTTGGACCTGTTGATGCGCAATCCGGCCAATCAAAATTTGAAGGTTTCGCCAATCTATGAAACCGAACCAGTTGGCAGTGTCAAGCAGGATGATTTTTTAAATATCGCCGTTGCGCTGGATACCAATCTAACACCGCTTGAGCTGCTTCATTGGCTGCAGATCATTGAAAAGTCGCTGCATCGACGGCGGCTGATTCACTGGGGACCACGGACGATCGATCTGGATATTGTTCTTTATGAAGATGAAGAATGGCAGACGGCGAATTTAAAGATTCCGCATCCTGAAATGGGCAATCGTCGGTTCGTCCTGCAGCCGTTATTAGACGTGATGGATGATGATCCGGCACACCAAGCTTGGATCAAGAGGCTGCTGCAAAACACCACGGATCATAACTGGATTCGTCCAGTAGAATAGGGGAAATTATGGATCAAGAAAAAATCAAGCACGCGGTCAGTGAGCTTTTAGAGGCATTTGGCGAGGATCCGCAGCGTGAGGGCCTTAAAGAGACGCCACAGCGGGTTGCCAAGATGTATGCTGAAATTTTTGCCTCTTTGAACCACCAGCCAGAAGACTTCAGCAATTATAAGACTTTTCATGTTGATGATCAGCCAGAAATGGTCCTGATCCAGCAGATTCCGTTTTACTCAATGTGTGAGCATCACCTGCTGCCGTTCTTTGGCAATGTCAGTGTGGCTTACGTGCCACGCGACGGCAAAGTCATCGGCCTAAGCAAGATTCCGCGGCTGGTCGATTTTGTCGCTAAAAAGCCTGGAATGCAGGAGCGGCTGACCACTGAGCTGGCTAATGAGCTGCAGCGGATCTTAAACCCTAAAGGAATTGCAATCAAGGTCGCAGCTCGGCATATGTGCATGGAGATGCGGGGGATCAACAAGGCTGGTCAGTTTACCTATACTTCTAAATTTACCGGTGAGTTTAAAGATGACCTGGCACTGCGCAAAGAGTTTTTAATGCAGACTAAGGACCTGGTCAAATGAGCTATGAACGAATCATTGCCAGTCTAAATCCACAGATGCGTGGTGGCGACAACGATCGGGTAGGCATGCTCAGGCGGGTGTTGGTAAAGCTGAATCATCCTGAGCGTCAGTACCGAATCATTCATATTGCTGGAACCAATGGCAAGGGATCGACTGGCAGTCTGATCGTTAATTTTTTGCGGGCTGCGAATTTAAAAGTCGGTCATTTCAGCAGTCCCGCGATGGTTGATCAGCGCGAACAGATTCAAGTCAATGGTCAAATGATTGCACGCACGGCTTTTGTTGCCACTTATGAGAAGATCAAACGGCAGCTGCCTGATGATCTATCAACGGCTGATCTAACCGTTTTTGAATGGTGGACGCTGATTATGCTGCAGTATTTTGCCGACCAGAAAGTTGACTGGGCCGTCATCGAGTGCGGCTTGGGCGGTCAAAATGATGCCACCAATGCGATTGAGGCTCCCGAACTAGCGATCATTACGCACATTGCCCTTGATCACACGCGAATTTTAGGACCTACCATCAAAAATATCGCGCAGGCCAAAGCCGGCATCATCAAACCGGGCAGTCAAGCGGTTATTTTGGCGCCACACCAAGAACCGGCTGCTTTTCAAGAGATTTTAAAAAAGGCGCAGGCATGCCAGGTGAACTTTTTGGACAGTGAAAAGCAGGCTGCAATCAAGGTGTTGGATCAAAGCTGGTCGAAAACACAGCTGCAGATCAAGACGGCAGCCATTGACTCAACATGCAGCTTTAGGCTTTTAGGTGCTTTTCAGCTGGATAATCTTAAAACTGCATTGACGGCTGTCGATTGGCTGAAGCAGACTGGTACAGAAATCACAGAAGAACAGATCAAGAAAGTGTTGGCGCAGATTACAATTCCCGGGCGTCTGCAGCAGATCGGTACGCATCCTTTATGTTTTTTGGATGGCGCGCATAATCCTGACGCGGCATCACGGTTGATTCAAACGCTCAATCAATTGGGGTACCCCAAAAAACTAGTCTTGGTACTGGGATTTTTAAAGGACAAAAACGTTGCTCAAATGGCGCAGCAATACGCGCAGCTGGATGCCCAGATTATTTTGGCAACTCCCGATCAGCAAAAGCGCGCTCTGCCAGCTGAGGAGCTGCATCAGTATCTGCCCGATGCCATGGTGATTGATGATGCCTGGACTGCCTATCAAAAAGCCGTTGCATTGGCAGACCCGAGCGGTATGGTGCTGGTAACAGGATCGTTTTATCTGATCAAAGAAATTGAGGCGAGAATTTAAGATGACGACACAGAGTTTTGTAATTGCAACTCATAATCCAGCCAAGCAGCGCGAAATCGGTCAAATTCTGGAATTTTACGGCACCCGTGGAATTGCCTATGATCAATTGACGGTGCGGCAAGAATTTCCAGCAGAAGGCAAGCGCAGCTACGAAGAAAACGCCACAAAAAAAGCCCAGTTCATCAGCCGGCTGCTGCCTGATCAAAACGTGATTGCCGATGATTCTGGACTTGAATTGAAAGCTTTTCCGCAAAAGTTTGGAATTGAGACTGCGCGTCAGCTAACCCCGCATTTTGCCACCAAAAGCGATATGAATGATGGTATTATTCAATTGGTTAATGGTCATGACCGACATTTTGTCATGAAAACCGTAATTGCACTGGCAAGAAACGGTCAAGTCGTTCAAATTGCTCATGGAGAATTGAGCGGAACGATTGCCACGGCTCAGCATGGTAATGAGGGTTCAGGATTCGACCGCATTCTGATTCCAAATGGTCTTGATCATACGCTGGCCGAGATGGATTTTGCCAGTTGGGTTGCCTATTGTCATCGCAGCCGTGCCGTTAAGAATCTTTTAGACCTAATGGAGGAAACATCGAAATGAAAATTGTTGAAAATACAAACATTGCTAACCTGTCTCCGCTGGCCTCAGCAATTTATGACAAGCTGGCTCATAATCAGCAGATGCTTTTTTTAACCTGGGAATGCAAAGATGATGAACTGACCAATCAAGTTGCCCATTTTTTGAATCATTTTGATGCTGCCATTGCGCATTTAAAAGGCAAGGTTGAGTTCATGCTGCCACTGACGGCCTTTCATTTAATGGCTCACCGTGCAACCAGTAAATGGCCGGCTGATGAGGAGCTGTGCCGCTCGCTAGCTAAGATTGCGGCCAATCATACCGTATATTGGCGAGCGGGCCGGTTTGACTTTAACGTTTCGGCCAAGCCAATCATTTATGGCATTATGAACATTACGCCCGACTCGTTTTATGATGGCGGACGCTACAATACTCCAGAAGCCATGCGTGAACATATTCGGCAAATGGTTGCGGCAGGTGCCGATGTGATCGAGGTTAACGGTCAAACCACCAAGCCGGGGGGATTTAAAGAAGTCTCGCCAGAAGAGGAATTGGCGCGGATCGTTCCTGGAATTAAAATGCTGCAGGAAGACTTCCCCAATGTAGCCATTGCCGTTGATACCTATAAGCTGCCGGTGATGGAAAGAGTTCTGGAAATGGGTGTTGATATCATCAACGACGTGCAGGCCTTTGACGATCAGCGGAAACTGCTGCTGTTAAAGAACAGTCGCGCTGGCTTGGTAACGATGCACAGCAGCCGGGACCGTGAGTATGGCAATCTGACCGTTGAAATGAAGCACTTCTTTGAGCATAACCTGGCTAAGATCTCAGAAGCCGGCATTAACCTGGATCGTGTAATCATCGATGAAGGAATTGGTTATTCTAAAGTTGCCGATGGTGAGCAGGACTATGCAATGATGCGCAATATTGATGAATTTCGCTACCTTAACCGGCCGATCATGGTTGCCATCTCACGCAAGGGTTTTGGCAAGAAGCTGTTTGATCTGCCAAAAGATGAGCGGCTGCCCGTTACCCTGATTGCGGAAACCTACATGTATCTGCATGGTGGTCGGGTCTTGCGTGTTCATGACATTGAAGAAACGCGTCAGCTGGTAAAAATGATCGATACGATTACGGCTGGATATTGGCAGCGCGGCTGATCAACAGTATCGGCACTGACTAAGATCGATCGCATCGTTAGGTCATTCTTGCGGCGTTGGACGGATAAAACCTGATTAATTGGCTTTGATTACCAAATATTGATAATGACGTTGATGATTAAGATCAGGTAGGTAGCCCCAAACAGCCAGGGACTGCCAAAGGTTTCGCGTTTTTGTCGAAAGGCGGCCTCGATTGCCAGCAGCGCGACCAACAGCCAGATGATGCGGCCGATAAACAGCAGCGGATGCAGACGGAAAAACATTAGCGTCGTTGCCAGAGCCGTAATGGCCGCGACAATCAATGCCAAGCGCGTGAGGACGAACCAGTCACTGACGCGCTTTTCCATTTTGGCATGCAGTCCCATAAAAGCAGTGACGAAAAGCGCAATTGCACAGATGGCATCGATTAAAGTTAGGGTTTTGATCATTTGAAAGGCCTCTCTTTTAAAGTTTTAGTTGTTTAAATTTTATCATTTTTTACCTGATAAAACCGGGTTTGATACGTGATGCTTGAATTTTGCCGCAAAAAGAGTAAACTATCATGTATTGCTATCAATCGGGAAAATTGACGAGGTGAATTGCATGCTTTACAAGATTGGCGATATTGTCAAAGGCAAGAAGTTTGGCCCCATGGATCATGACTTTTCCGGGGAAGTCGAAAAGGTTTATGAAAACTCGATTATGATTGCCATTCAAGACTACGATCCGTCTGACCAGAGCGGTGTCAACGAATTGAACGGTCGCGCAATCATTCGCAAAGATGAGGCCAAGATGTTAAAGGCGGTTCCACGGACGGCAGAAGACAAGGAAGCCGAAGTGGAAGCAGAGAAAGAAGAAGCCGAAAAAGAGGCTAAAAAGACGACTGGTAAGAAGGCGACGCGGGCACGACGCTCTTCAAAGGTACGCATTGAAAAGCCAGCCGACAAGAATTAGTTTGAAAAAATCAAATTACTTGATGACATTTTTAAATTAATGAGGTATACTTGCTAAGTAAGTTATTTTTACTTAGCTTTTGCGGGTATAGTTCAGTGGTAAAACCCAACCTTCCCAAGGTTGTGTCGCGAGTTCGATTCTCGTTACCCGCTTAGTTGAAAGGGATGAGCAGACTGCTCATCCCTTTTTTATTTATCTTTCAACATTAGGAAAGTCGATCAGTATCGTCTTAATCTAAAACGATGGTGTATCAGCAGCAGATTAGTTGACTGACATCAAAAACTGCCATCATGACGATTATTATGCAGAAAATCTTGTATAAAACATCTGACTAAAATCTCATTACCTACCTTTTTTCAAAAAAGCGATGTAATAGTAGGTAATCTCTTGGCCAATAGCCGATTAAGTCTCTATTTTCTTCACAAAGGCAGTTCGCTGATGATCATAAAAACAGCTGACGACTGAATTTATGGTGACAGCCCCGTTCATCAACCAAAAAGACTTGATGAGGACCACGGCTTACCCATCAACATGCAGATCACAGACAAGTTTGGGCAAACGCATCTATCTATATATTTTGAAATAATGCTGGGCGTAAGATCGTTTTCTTTTTGGATTATAATTAATGCATAGGGGGGAGCAAAAATGCTGTTTGAACAGATTGCTCGTAATCGCCGGCATACGATTTGGCTGCTGATTTTTATGGCAATTATCGTTTTGGCGGTTGGCTTAGTGTTTGCTTGGGCATTTGGTACCGATTGGATGTGGATCTTTTGGCTGGCTGGTTTTGGTTATCTGGCTTGGTTTTACTGGCATTCGGCGACGGTTTTGATGAAAATCAATGGTGGTCGGCGGATCGATGAAAAGTCTGCCCCGCGTCTTTATGAGCTGGTGACGGAACTTTGCTTGGCCAGTGGATTGCCGCTGCCCAAAATCTATCTATTGCCAATCGACTGTCCCAATGCGTTTGCGACCGGCTGCGACCCTGAGCATGCTAGTTTAGCGGTAACCAGCGGACTGCTTGAAATGATGAATGATGAAGAACTGCGCGGTGTTTTGGGACATGAGCTGGCGCATATCAAAAACTATGATATCCGAGTTACCACGATTGCGATGTCGCTGCTTGAGCTGGTTCGCTATTCAGGATGGGGGCTGCTGATTGCTGGTCTGGGATTGATGAGCGTCAAAACCAGGGCCGGGATCATCAAGCTGATCTTTTGGATGATCGGGGCCAGTTTGGCAGTAGTTGGCGGTTTGATTGCTATTGTTGGGATTCCATTGGCTAAGATCGCGTTTTTTGCCATCTCAAGAGAGCGCGAATATCTGGCTGATGCCGGGTCAGTAGAAATAACGCGTGATCCTAGTGGCTTGATCAGTGCACTTGAGAAATTGAAAAATGATGATCACCAGATGCCAACTGACGATGCGGCCACCAATGCCATCTGCTTTAATGCCAAGCAAGGAAATTGGCTGATGAAGCTGTTTGATACGCACCCGCCATTGGAAAAACGGATCGCCCGACTGAAAGATTCGGCATCTTAAAAACGCATGAGCTGAGAAGATGAATCGCGCGAAAAAATTCATTCTCGTAACAAACATGTAACTTGCCTTTTTTAATTGAACTGGTATAATCTGAAATTGTATAAAAAGCTGAAGAATATTAGAGAGGTAGCCGCTGGCAAGCGAGCCTGCGTTGCTGGAAGGCAGGTGCAGCTGGTCTCTTGAACGCGCTTTGGTAAGACATTTAAATATCATTTGAGTGGAATGTTGCACATTCAACTAGAGTGGTACCGCGGGAAATTTCTCGTCTCTAATGGACTTTGGGGTTCGTTGGAGACGTTTTTTTATTTAGGAGGTTAAACATGGACGAAAAGACACAGGTTGCTACGGCGCTGCAGACTGCATTGCCAGATATGAGCATTGAAGACATCAAAAATAAGTTGGAACGGCCAAAAACCAACAAGAACGGGGACTACGCTTTCCCAACCTTCTTTTTGGCTAAGGAGCTGCACAAGGCACCACAAATGATTGCTGGTGAATTGATTGAAAAGATCGACCAAACTGGTTTTGAAAAAGTCGTTGCAGCTGGTCCATACATCAACTTCTTCTTGGACAAGGCCAATGTCGGCGCAGGGATCTTAAAGGAAATCTTGGCTGACCCAGAACATTACGGTGACTTGGATCTTGGTCACCAAGCCAACGTTACGATCGACATGTCTTCACCAAACATTGCCAAGCCAATGAGTATGGGTCACCTGCGTTCGACGGTTATCGGTAACGCAATTGCCAACATCATGAAGAAGGTCAACTACAACCCAATCAAGATTGACCACCTTGGCGACTGGGGGACCCAATTTGGTAAGCTGATGGCCGCCTACGAAATGTGGGGCGATGAAGAAGCTGTCAAGGCTGACCCAATCAATACGCTGCAAAAATACTACGTTAAGATCAACACGGAAGCCGACGAACACCCAGAATATGCCGAAGCTGGTCGTGAATGGTTCCGGAAGCTGGAAGATGGCGATGAAGAAGCCGTTCGTCTGTGGAAGTGGTTCCGGGCTGAATCCTTGAAGCGTTTCATGAAGGTCTACGATATGCTGGACGTTCAATTCGACTCCTACAATGGTGAAGCCTTCTACAACGACAAGATGGATGAAATCCTGCAGCTGCTCAACGACAAGCACCTGCTGCAAAAGAGTCGTGGTGCCGGCATCGTTGACCTTTCCAAGTACGACTTGAATCCAGCCATGGTTCAAAAGTCAGACGGCTCAACGCTGTACATGACGCGTGACCTGGCTACGGCCCTGTTCAGAAAGCGGATGTACGGCTTTGAACAGTCGCTTTATGTTGTTGGTGCCGAACAAAGCTACTACTTCCAACAATTAAAGGCCACGCTGGCGACGATGGGCTTTACCTGGTCTAAGCAGATTCACCATATTCCATTTGGTCTGATGACGCTGAACGGTAAGAAGATGTCAACGCGGAAGGGTAATGTCGTTCAACTGGAAGAAGTGCTGGACGAATCCATCAAACTGGCTCGCCAACAAATTGCTGAAAAGAACCCTGACCTGGCCAATGCCGATCAAGTTGCTCAAGAAGTCGGCGTCGGCGCAATCGTCTTCCATGATTTGAAGAACGAACGGACCAATTCAATCAACTTCAAGCTGGAAGATGCCGTTAAGTTTGAAGGTGAAACCGGTCCTTACGTTCAATATGCGCATGCTCGGGCTGAGAGTCTGCTGCGCAAGGCGGGCAACCCAGATCTTGCTGGTGCCGACTTGAAGCTTAATGATGAAGAATCATGGAACATTATCAAGCTTTTGGGACAATACCAAGAAACGATCAAGCGGGCAGCTGTTAAGTACGACCCATCCTTGATCGGCAAGTACGCTCTGTCACTGGCCAAAGCCTTCAACCAATACTACGCTCATACGCGGATCCTGGTTGACGATGACCAAAAGCTGGCGCGGCTGGCACTGGTTCAAGCAGTCAGCGATGTTTTGAAGTCTGCTCTGGCATTGCTGGGCGTTAAGGCTCCAGACGAAATGTAGTCAATCTCAATGGCTTAATGGCTGCCAGCTGCTGGCAATTGAAGCCAGACGATTATCGATTCTGACCAGATCAAATCAATCAAGAAAGCTCCTTGCTTCAATGACTGAAGTGAGGAGCTTTTTTGATAAATTGACGATACCGGCAGCTGATCTTCAATGATGAGTTTCAAGCATGATTGTTTGCGTTTTGGATAAGTTTTAATGGACTGACTTGGCGACTGATCCCAAAAAGGACTGATTGTGATAAAATTACGTGGTGAATTTCAAACATGAGGAAAATTTAAATGAAACAACCAACATCTGATTGGAAATTACGTTTTAAAGCCTGGCTGGGCAAGACCTGGCATGCTTTTTGGACGCGTTTTAAGTATTTATGGCATCGTTTTCAGCTGACGCGCTGGATTATCGTTGTCCTAATGTCGCTGTTTTTGGTGATCAGCATCTATTTGACGTTTGTTGCCAAGACAGCCAATGTTAAGGATCTGGAGCGACGATTGGAACAGCCGACCATGATCTACGACAGCAAGGGCAAGTCGGCCGGCAGTCTTTATTCGCAAAAGGGAACCTACGTCAAGCTTAGCAAGATCTCTGCAAACGTACCTGACGCAGTGCTGTCAACTGAGGATCGCCGCTTTTATCAAGAGCACGGCTTCTCGGTTCGCGGCTTGGGACGGGCGGCACTGCTGCTGGTCAAAAACAAGTTGTTGGGTCGCGACTATATTTCAGGCGGGGGTTCGACTTTGACCCAGCAATTGGTAAAAAATGCCTTTTTGAGTCAGGAACAGACCTTTTCGCGGAAAGCCAAGGAAATTTTTATTGCGATTGAAGTTGAGAATCAATACTCCAAAAAACAGATTCTCACTATGTATCTCAATAATGCCTACTTTGGCAATGGCGTCTGGGGCGTGCAGGATGCGGCCAAGCGTTATTTTAACGAAGACGCCAGCGAATTAACGGTTCCCCAGGCGGCCACGCTAGCAGGGATGCTGACCTCGCCAGGAATTTATGATCCCGTCAAGCACCCGGCTGCCACCAAGTCACGGCGGAATGTGGTCTTGCAGCTGATGGTCGAAAACAAGAAATTGACCCAGTCGCAGGCTGATGCCTATAAAAAGACACCGCTAACGATTACCAATGGCTATACCAGTCCTGACACCTATAAGTATCCATACTACTTTGACGCCGTAATCAGCGAGGCCGTCAATACCTACCATCTGTCAGAAAAAGACATTATGAACAATGGCTACAAGATCTACACGACGCTGAATCAAAATCAGCAAAAGGCCATGCAGGATACCTACGATGACGACAGCAACTTCCCAGACAGCTCCACCGGCTCAACGATGGTTCAATCAGCCTCAATTGCCATGGATCCCAAGACTGGCGGAGTAACAGCAGTCGTTGGCGGTCGCGGCAAGCACGTCTTTAGAGGCTACAACCGGGCAACCCAAATGCGGCGGCAGCCTGGATCAACCATTAAGCCGATCGTCGTCTACACACCGGCACTGGAAAAAGGATATTTCTATGACTCAACGCTGCAGGATAAAAAGACGTCTTATGGCAGCAATCACTATACGCCGAAAAACTATGACAACACGTACAGCGGCAGCGTGCCAATGTACAAAGCGCTGTATGAGAGTCTCAATGCTCCAGCAGTCTGGCTTTTGAACAAGATTGGCGTCAATGCCGGCTACCAGATGGCTGAGAAGTTTGGACTGCCGGTTGAAAAGAGCGACAAGAATCTGGCTTTAGCGCTGGGTGGGATGTCAAACGGCGTGTCGCCTCAGCAGATGGCCCGTGCCTACTCGGTCTTTGCTAATGGCGGTAAATTGCCAGCTGCGCACTATATCGTCAAGATCGAGGACGCAAACGGCAAAGTGATCAAGCGTTATCGAGCCAAACCTGCTAAGCAGATCATCTCTAAAAAGATCAGCAACGAGATGACCAGCATGCTGTTGGGCGTCTTCAATCATGGAACCGGGGTCTCGGCAAAACCAGACGGCTATAAGCTGGCCGGCAAGACTGGGACGACTGACTCGGGAATTGGCGATGGTGATCGCGACAAATGGATCGTCGGCTATACGCCAGACATTGTCGTTGCAACCTGGGAAGGCTATGACAGTACGACTGAGTCTCAGCAGCTCACAGACGTTACTAGCAAAAACATCAGTGTGCTCTACAAGGCTGAAATGAGCGCGATTCTGCCAGAAACAGCCGGTACGCAGTTTACGGTCAAGGATGCTCAGGCCAAGGCTACGGCTAAGCAAAATAAGACCAGCAGCAGTTGGTGGAGGAGTTTTGCCAACAACTTAAACGACAGCGGCAGCACGCTCAAGCAAAAGGCCAGCGATTGGTGGAGCTCTTTGCAGTCGATGTTTCAGTAGCTTTGCCTTAAGTGGTGCATAATGTTACAATCTAAAAAGCAATGAATTATAGGAGGTAGGCCGATTATGGTTGTCAATATCTACGACACGGCAAACGAAATGGAGCGCCAAATGCGGGAAACGCAGGAATTCCAAGCATTGAAGGAGGCTTTTGCAGAACTTAAAAAGGATGAGGATGCATTTGGTACTTTCCAAAAATTCCAAGAAAAGCAGATGCAGGCTCAACAAAAGCAAATGCAAGGCGTTCAGCTGACGGAAGAAGAAATCAAGGAAGTTCAAGACTTGGCTAAAGAAGTTGGTCAAAAAGACGCCATTAAAAATCTGATGGTTAAAGAACGCCAGCTTGACGACATGATTCAACAGATCAGCAAGACGATTACGGCACCAATTGCGGAACTGTATCGCGAAGCTATGCCGGAACAAAACGGCGGCGCGGAAAAATAGTTTTTAAAACGGAATCGTAGCTTGCGGTTCCGTTTTTTAAAGGCGGTGAAAAAATGGCCAAATTGATTGCTCAATACCAAGATGGCGAGGAAATGCAGCTTTTTGCCCTGATTAAAGAAGCAGCGGCTAAGACTACCAGTGCCGGCAAGCCTTACCTGGCACTGACTTTGGCTGATGCTTCCGGTGAGATTAGCGGAATGCGCTGGGATGCGGCACCAAAAGACATTGCCGAACTGCAGGCTGGCAAAGTCGTCAGCGTTAAAGGGCAGCGCGAAACGTATCGCGACCGGCCCCAGATCAAGATTGAAACGATTCGTTTGGCTGGTGACGATGAGCCGCATGATCCGCTGTTGTTCGTTCCGCGGGCTCCAGAAACGACGGCCCAATTAAAAGCAGGTTTTCGCGAGTTTTTTGATCTGATCGATGAACCGGTTTGGAAAAAGATTGCCGGGCATCTGTTTAGCAAGCACGGCGACAAACTATTCTCTTATCCAGCAGCCAAGAGCAATCATCATGCTTTTGTAGGCGGTCTGGCCTTTCACACGCTGTCGATTCTGCGGCTGGCACGCTCGGTTGCGGCTCAGTATTCAGGAATCAATGCGGCCTTGCTTTATACTGGGGCCATGCTGCATGATCTGGGCAAGACCATTGAGCTGAGCGGACCGATCGCGACTCAATATACCGTGATGGGGAACCTGATTGGGCATATCTCGCTTCTGGACGGCGAGATCGTGCAGGCCTGTGACGAGCTGGACCTTGATCCCGAGGCACCCAAGGTAATTCTGCTGCGGCATATGATTCTTTCTCACCATGGTTTGCTGGAATATGGCTCACCGGCGCGGCCCCAGCTTTTGGAAGCCGAGATTCTGCATCAACTAGATGAATTGGATGCCTCAATCATGACGATTCAGACGGCTTTGAAGCAAACCGCGCCTGGCGAGTATACGGATCGTTTGTTCAGCTTGGATAATCGTCGCTTTTATCGGCCGACCAATGAAGAAACTTTGAAGAAAAGCTAAACATTGTCTAAGCCGGGTTTAATCTGGGATCGGTTGTGTTATATTAGATTGGTAAATTTATCACGAGTAAATTCTTAATAAACTAAAGGATGTGTAATTTAGTGAACGCAAAGAAAAAAGCTTTGGCAATTTTAGCCGGAATTTCTTTAATGCTGCCATTGGCTGCCTGTGGCAATAAGGCTGTTGCAACGACTAGCGGTGGCAAGATTACCGAAAGCGAATACTACAGCAGCATGAAGCAGACTTCTGCTGGTAAGCAGGTGCTGCAGCAGATGATCTTGGATAAGGTGCTGGAAAAGCAGTATGGCTCGCAAGTCTCCAAGAGCAAGGTCAACAGTGAATACAATGCCTACAAGAAGCAATACGGTTCATCATTCTCAACCGTTCTGCAGCAAAATGGCCTGACTACCAAGACGCTTAAGCAGCAGATTCGCTCCAACCTGCTTTTGCAAGCGGCCGTTCGCCACTACTCCAACTTCTCCAACAAGGCTTTGAACAAGCAATGGAAGAAGTACCAGCCAAAGGTTCAGACAGCAGAGATTCTGGTTGGCTCAAAGTCTGATGCTCAGGCAATCATTGACGAGCTGAACAACACTTCCGGCGACAAGTACAAGGCATTCAAGAAACTGGCCAAGGAAAAGTCAACGGATACTTCAAACAAGAGCAATGGTGGTAAGGTAGCAGCCTTTGACAACACTGATACCTCGCTTGACTCAGCTTACAAGAAGGCAGCCTTTAAGCTTAAGACTGGCGAATACACGACGACGCCGGTCAAAACCGACAGCGGCTACCAGGTCATCTACATGATCAAGCACCCAGCCAAGGGTAAGAAGAGCAACCACATCGCTCAATTGAAGCAGCAGATCGTCGAAGAAAACATGAATGATTCGACTTTCCTGCAAAACGTTGTCTCCAAGGTTCTGAAGAAGGGCAATGTTTCAATCAAGGACAGCGACTTGAAGAACATCTTGGATGAATACTTGACGACCAGCTCCAGTTCAACCAGCTCGACTTCCAGCTCCAGCAAGAGTTCAAGCTCGGCTTCCAGCTCCAGCAATTAATCAAAAAGGATTGCATCTGATATGCAATCCTTTTTTGGCAGCATTGGAAAAATTAAAATGGGACTCCTTGTCTAAAGGCAGGGGGTCCCATTTTGGCTATGCTTGATATTTTGACAACAGTTTTTGAATCTTGATCAGTCGCGGCTCATTTTTAAACTGCCAAAGATCAATGGCATGCTGGGCAGCGCGGGTAAACTCACTGACGCCATCCATTGCCTGATTCAGCTTGATCACGCTCTGATTAAGCTTAACCAGCTGCATCTGGAGATTCTTAGCGGCGCTTAAAGTGTCGCGACCAGCGTTTTTGAAGTCGTCGAACATGACTAGTCACCGAATTGATCGATAATCGCCTGTTGAACAGCTTGATACTTCTGCTCATCATATTGGCTCGAGTTGTCCGAAAACGTAATGCCAAAATCATCTTGGTCGCTGTAGCGCGGAATCAGGTGAATGTGGGAATGGAAAACAGACTGGTAGGCTACGGCGCCATTGTTGTTTAAAATATTCATGCCCTTGATGTCAGGGTTGGAGTCGCGAATGGCCCGGGCAATCTTTGGCAACCGGCTAAATACGGCAGCTGCCAAGTCAGAGTCATATTCAAAGATGTCTTGAACGTGCTTTTTTGGTACGACCAGCGTGTGGCCAGGCGTGTTTTGCGAAATGTCCAAAAAGGCTTTGACGACATCATCTTCGTAGACCGTGTAGCTAGGAATCTCACCATTGATAATCTTGCAAAAAATACAATCTTCCATTCTGAGAATACCTCTTTTCAATTTTTTTTAAGTATAAACGAATTTTTCAAAAACTGCACCCTTAGTCGATTATAATCAGTATGGTATAATTACTCGGTTAGGCAAGCAAGAAAGACAAAGAAGGGATGACAATGGCGCTGGAAGTTGAACATTTAACGGGTGGCTATTCTCAGCTGCCGGTTTTAAAAGACGTTTCTTTTAACGTGCAGTCAGGCGAACTGGTCGGTCTGATCGGTTTAAATGGGGCCGGCAAGTCAACGACGATTAATCATGTTATCGGCTTGCTGCGGCCGTTTTCTGGATCAATTATTTTAAATGGTCAAAATCTGCAGGAAAACGCCGCGGCTTATAAGCGTCAGATCGCCTATGTGCCGGAAACGCCGATCCTGTATGATGAGCTGACGCTAAAGGAGCATTTGGAACTAACGATGCTGGCATATGGCCTGGATCGAGATCTGACTTGGCAAAAAGCCCATCAGCTGCTGAAAATCTTTCGCTTGGACAATAAGCTGGACTGGTTTCCGGCCAACTTTTCCAAGGGGATGAAGCAAAAGGTCATGATCGTCAGTGCTTTTATGACGGACGCCAAGCTGTTCATTGTCGATGAGCCGTTTTATGGCCTGGATCCACTGGCAGTTCATGATCTGTTGAATCTGATTGAGGAAAAAAAGGCACAGGGAGCAGGTATCTTGATGTCGACGCACGTTTTGGACACGGCACAGCGCTACTGTGATCGCTTTATTCTGCTGGCACATGGTCAGGTAAAGGCGCATGGTACGCTAAAGGAGCTGCAGCAAAAAGCCGCTGGTGCCGGAGAAACGCTGGATGACATTTATCTGCGCTTGGCAAGGGATGAGAGCGATGAATAGTCTTTTTAAGAAACGGCGGCAAGCCCATCTGCTGCGGCTGATGAAGTATTGGCGGCTGGTATTTAATGACCAATTCACGATTGCGCTGTTCTTTATGATTGGCGCACTGGCCTATACCTATGCGCAATGGCTCAAGACGCTCAGCCCTGGCATATGGTGGATTCGCTGGCTTTTGATTTTATGGTTCGTCTTGGTAATGCAGGTCGGCCGCTTTGCTACTTTGCTGAAACCAGCCGATCCCGTATTTTTGCTGCCGCAGTCTGATGGCATCAAGAAATACCTCAATCAGGCGTTTTTATACAGTCTAATATTGGGCGAGCTGATGTCGCTGGGGCTTTTGATTATCGCGCTGCCCTTAGCCCTGATTGACATCAGACTGACCGCGCTAACCATTTTGGAATTGCTCTTGGCAGGCTTTGTTGCTAAGCTTTCCTGGATGGAATTGGCCAAAGCCCAGTTGAGTCTGCAATGGTCGCGGCATGCCGAGCAATTACGGCTGGGACAATGGATCGCACCGCTTTTAATCGGTATGCTCAGCTGGCTGATTGCGCCGGTCTGGGGCTGCGGGAGTGCGGTGTTGATCTATCTGGTCATTAAGATTGGATTGCAAAAGCAGGATCTGGACTGGCGAGCGGCCGTTGATGCCGAGCAGAAGCGGATGTATGACGTCTATCGTTTCTTTAATCTGTTTACCGACGTGCCCAGCGTTAAAGGTGGGATCAAGCGGCGGACTTGGGCCAATGGCTTGATTCACTGGCTGACGATTCCTGATCATGCTTGGTCTTACCTATACGCACGCGGCTTTTTGCGGGATACGGAAACCAGCAGCCTGGTAGGCAGATTGACGATCGTCGGGATGCTGATCGTATTCTTCGTGCCATTGGGCTGGCTGCGCTGCTTACTGGCACTGCTGTTTATTTATTTGATTGCCATGCAGCTGATGCCATTTGCACAGCATTACCAAAACAATGTCTTTACCCATCTCTACCCGATTGAGCAAACAACGCAGCTGACTGATTTCCAGGCGCTTTTAAAAAAGGTCATGATCAGCTTGGGTCTGCTGCTGATCTTGGCCAGTCTTGGTACTGAATTTGACTGGATGAGTCTATTGAGCTGTCTGATTCTAGGCGGTCTGGAGCTGTACTGGCTGATTAATTTTTATTTCAAAAAGAAAATGCAAAAGTGAGGATAACCAATGCGAGTAAAACACAAAAAATGGGCAGAACCACTGATTGAGGCCCATCCTGAAAAAATCACCACTGATCCGGCTCAATTTAAAGGCAAGTGGCAGAGCCGTTTTGCTAAAGAGCAGCCAATCTGGCTTGAAGTCGGCATGGGCAAAGGGCAGTTTGCAATCGGCATGGCCAAGGCGCATCCGGAAGTTAATTTTATCGGTTTAGACGTGGTTTCCACCGTGGCTGGGATTGCCTTGAAAAAGTCGCTGGAAGATGAAGAACTGCCAAACCTGCAGTTTATCTGTGCCAATGGAGCGGGCTTGGATGAGTTTTTTGCGGACGGTGAGATCGATCGGCTGTTTTTGAACTTTTCCGATCCTTGGCCTAAATCGCGACATGCCAAGCGTCGATTAACCTACAAGACCTTTTTGGCAAACTATGAAAAGGTTTTGGTGCCAAAGGGAACGATTGAGTTAAAGACTGACAACATGGGCTTTTTTGAGTTTTCACTGGTCAGCATGAATAATTATGGCATGCAGTATGATGGCGTTTGGCTGGATCTACATCACAGTGATGAAAATGAAAATAACGTTGAAACGGAATATGAACAAAAATTTGCGGCAAAAGGGCAGCCAATCTACAAACTGAAGGCTCACTTTGCTTAAATATTGAAACGGCACAGTCTGGCATTGATTAAACATCACTGCCAGATTTTTGGTTTGGTCATTTTGCGGAGCTGCCTGGCAGATTTAAAATCGTTCAAATGGTTAACCGTCAAACTGTCATTCTTGACCGATACCAATCGTTTGAGAGAAAGCAGGTAATGATGGTTTTATCATATGTCATTATGCAGAATTTATTGAATAAAAGATGTGGCTGAATTTTTATCAACTGCAGAAGCGTTAGATGCCAATCAAAGAAGATTGTATTTTAAGCGGCTTTGTCACAGGATAACTCCCATGGCAGAGCCGTTTTTAATTGCTTTTAAAAATTGTTCATGCAATTCAGGAAAATAATTTCTATAAAAGTATGGAATTTATTTCAAAAAGTGGTATAGTAAAAGCGTTCACTAATGAAAGGGGTTACAAAAATGAAACTTACAGTAGCACAACTAGCCAAATACATGGACCACACGATGCTCAAGCCAAACGCCACTCAAGCAATGATCGACCAATGCATTGACGAAGCTATCAAATACAACACGGCTTCAGTCTGCATCAATCCATATTGGGTCAAGCACACTGCTGATCGCTTGAAGGATACGGATGTCAACACCTGCACGGTCATTGGTTTTCCGCTGGGGGCTTCCACGACTAAGATCAAGGTTGCCGAAGCAGTTGATGCCATCGAAAACGGTGCTGATGAGATTGATATGGTCATCAACATTGGTGAATTGAAATCTGGTCACCAAGAAATCGTTGAGCAGGATATTCGCGAGGTTGCCCAAGCTGTCCACGCTCACCACAAGCTTTTGAAGGTAATCATTGAAACCTGCCTGTTGACTGATGAGGAAAAAACGATTGCCTCTAAGCTGACGGTAGCTGGCGGAGCCGATTTTGTTAAGACTTCAACCGGCTTTTCAACTGGCGGTGCCAAAGCTGAAGATGTGGCATTGATGCGCAAGGCAGTTGGTCCCGACTTTAAGATCAAGGCTTCGGGTGGTATTCATCATTTAGATGAAGCCTATGCAATGATCGAAGCAGGAGCAAACCGCTTGGGAGTTTCCGCTTCGGTCCAAATTCTAGAAGAAGCTGCTCGGCAATAAAATTGGTTTGAAACGTCGCTTAAGATCGATTCAGGGGAGGAAAGATTATGACGTATCAACGAGTATTTGGCATTGTTTTGGATTCTGTAGGGATTGGCGAGGCACCTGATGCATTGAAGTTTGGTGATGATGGTGCCGATACCTTAGGCCACATTGGCAAATGGTATCAAGGCAAGCTGGCATTGCCTAACTTAGCCAAACTGGGACTAAGCAACATTCGCCCGGCCGATCCGATTCAAGGCGTGCCGACAGCTGATCCAGCAATGGGCTGCTTTGGCAAGATGGCTGAGATTTCGGCCGGTAAGGACAGTATGGATGGTCACTGGGAAATGATGGAGCTGCCGGTTAAAAAGCCGTTGTCAACGTTCCCAAACGGTTTTCCTGACAGCATCATTCAAAAACTGGAAGCCTTTTCTGGTCGTAAGGTGATTGTCAACAAGCCATATTCAGGGACGGAGGTTATCCATGACTACGGCGAGCAGCAGATGAAAACCGGTGATTTGATCGTCTACACTTCGGGCGACTCGGTGCTGCAGATTGCGGCACATGAAGACGTGATTCCGGTTGAAGAACTCTACCGCACCTGCCGTTATGCGCGGACACTGGTCAATGGTCCTGAATACACGGTTGGCCGGATTATTGCACGACCATACGTTGGCCCAGACAAGGATCATTTTGTCAGAACGGCTAACCGGCATGACTTCAGCCTAGAGCCAACTGGTGAGACTGATCTGGATCATTTGAAGGCAGCTGGTCTGGACGTCATTGGAATCGGTAAGATCAATGACATTTTCTCTGGTCATGGCATTACGGAAGGCTATCACAATGAAAGCAATATGGATGGCATGGATCATGTTGACCATGTAATGAAAGAAGATTTTCATGGCTTCTGCTTTGTTAATTTAGTTGATTTTGATGCTATGTATGGTCACCGGCGTAATCCAGAAGGCTTTGGCAAGGCTTTGATGGACTTCGACCAACGCTTGGGAACGGTGCTTGAAAACATGCGGGAAGACGATCTGCTTTTGATCACGGCTGACCATGGCAATGATCCTTGCTTCCGCGGTACGGACCATACCAGAGAAGTGACGCCGCTGCTAGCTTACTCGCCGTCAATGAAACATCCTGGTCAGTCGTTGGGAACGCGTGGGACGTTTGCTGATTTGGGGGCAACGATCATGGAAAACTTTGGTGTTGCCGGCAATCAAGTTGGCACGAGTTTTTTGGCGGCAATTGAAAACTAGCTAATTATAAAGGGGGATTCATCATGCGAATGGTGGATGTAATTGACCAAAAACGTAATGGCGGCGTTTTGAGCGATGAACAGCTGCAGTTCTTTGTCGATGGCGTAGTCGACGGCTCGCTGCCTGACTATCAAATCAGTGCTTTGCTGATGGCGATCTATTTTCAGGGGATGACGGATCGTGAACAGACGCAGCTGACAATGAAAATGATGCATTCTGGTGAGCGGCTTGATTTGTCTAAGATTCCTGGGATTAAAGTTGACAAGCATTCAACTGGCGGCGTGGGCGATAAAACCAGTCTGCCACTAGCTGCGATGGTCGCCGCACTGGGAATACCGGTACCAATGATCTCAGGTCGCGGACTTGGCCATACAGGTGGAACATTAGACAAGCTGGAGGCTATTCCAGGTTTTCAAGTTGAATTAAGCGAGCAGGATTTCATCAAGCAGGTTGCTGAAGAAAAATTAGCAATCGTTGGGGCAACGCGTGACGTCGCGCCAGCTGATAAAAAGATCTATGCTCTGCGTGACGTTACCGATACGGTTGATTCCATTCCATTGATTGCCAGTTCAATTATGAGCAAAAAACTGGCTTCCGGAACCGATGCTTTGGTAATTGACGTTAAGACCGGTGCCGGGGCCTTTATGAAGACTGAGGACTCCGCCGTGAAACTGGCTAAAGCATTGGTAGCAATCGGCAAGCAGGCTGGATTGAAGTGTGAAGCCGTGATCTCAGATATGAATCAGCCTTTAGGATCCAAAATCGGCAACACGCTGGAAATTGAAGAGACGCTGGATCTTTTAAAGGGCAAAGGACCAAAAGATCTGCTGGAGCTGGTCTTGGAACTGGGCAGCCGTATGGTCGTGATGGGACAGCAGGCGGCCAGTCTGGCAGAAGCCCGCGCCAAATTGGAACAGACGATTGCTGATGGTTCGGCACTGGCTCGCTTTAAGGCAATGATCAAGGCTCAGCATGGTGATCCAAACGTGGTTGATGACTACTCGCTGATGCCGCATGCCAAGTATCAAATTGAATATCCTGCTCAAAAAGGCGGCGTAATTGCCAAGCTGACCGCAGATGAGATTGGAATGGCCAGCATGCTGATGGGCGGCGGTCGTCAAAAAGCCGATGATCAGCTGGACTATGCGGTTGGGATTGAGCTGCATAAAAAGATTGGCGATTCGGTTCAAAAAGGCGAATCAATCATGACGATCTGGAGCAACCGTGAAGATATTGATGACGTCAAAGAACTGCTGGATCAAGCCGTTGCGATTAAAGAGTCAGCTCAGCAGCCAACTTTGATTCACGAGACGATCGAATAGGAATTATTTATAAAATACGAGGAGGAATTCCAATGAGTACGCCACATATTGAAGCACAAAATGGTGATTATGCTGAAACGGTTCTGCTGCCAGGGGATCCGCTGCGGGCTAAATATATTGCCGAAAATTTCCTGACCAACGTTAAACAGGTCAACAGCGTGCGCAACGCGTTTGGCTACACAGGTGAATACAAGGGCCATCGCATCTCGGTTCAAGGATCGGGGATGGGAATTCCTTCCATGTCGATCTATATCAATGAACTGGTACGTTTTTATGGCGTCAAGACGATTATCCGGGTCGGATCCTGTGGTGGGATGGCTCCCGGCGTCAAGCTGCGTGATGTCTGCCTGGCTTCGGGTTCGTCAACTGATTCGGCAGTCGTTGCCAACTCGTTTGCAGCTGGCGTTCACTTTGCCCCGTTAGCTGATTTTAAGCTGCTTGACACGGCTTATCACGTGGCTAAGAACATGGGGATTGAGCCTAAGGTTGGCGATATCTTTGCTGCCGACCGTTTCTACAATGATGATATTGATATGAAGAAGCTGGCTGATTATGGCGTGATCGGTACAGAAATGGAATCAGCAGGACTGTATCTGCTGGCAGCCAAACTGCATTTTAGAGCGCTCTCGGTTTTGACGGTCAGTGATCTGCTGTTTGGCAGTCAAGAAAAAACAACGGCTGCTGAACGTGAAAAGACCTTTAACGACATGATCAAAATCAGTCTGGAAACGGCGATTGCCCAAGCTGATTGATATATGATCGATTACTAAAAAAGACGGTCCGTTACTGACGGGCCGTCTTTTCTTTAGTAGAATTGATATAAACAGCACAAAATCAGAAAGTGGATGGGAATAATGATTGATGAAACTGATAAGCGGGCTTTAAGCGTTAAAGTCGCGCAGCTCTATTATCAAAATGACTGGCGGCAGAGTAGAATCGCAGCCGAGTTGAATCTTTCACGGCCCACGGTATCAAGATTGCTGCAATACGCACGGGAAAGCGGGATTGTCCAGATTAAGATCAGCAATCCGTTGGTTTCGACTCAGCAGCTGGCCGCGGAGCTAAAGGACTATTATCATTTAGATCAAGTCATTGTTGTACCTTCAGAGATGACAGCCAGTGGCGAGCTGTTGGAACTGGTTGGCGCGGCTGCTGCCGAATACATCGAGACAATCGTTAAGGATGATGACACAATTGGGCTGGCCTGGGGAAAAACGATCCATGCCATTGCCCAGCATCTATCACCTGAAGACGTGCATGGGGTCACGGTGGTTCAGTTAAAGGGCAGCGTTGCCAATACCAAGCAGAAAAACTATGCCTTTGAAAGCGTCAATGCTTTTGCCAGTGCTTTTCACACGCTGCCACAGTATCTGCCGCTGCCAGTTATTTTTGATCACCAAGAAACTAAAGAGCTGGTTGAGCAGGATACGCATATCAAATACATCATGGATCTTGGTCGACAAGCCGATATCGCGGTCTTTACGGTCGGAACGGTACGAGATTCGGCACTGCTGTTTCATTTAGGGTACTTCAGTCAAGCTGAGCAGGAGTATCTGCAGCAGCATGCGGTTGGTGACGTTTTTTCGCGTTTTATCGATCAAAATGGCAGCATTGTAGCACCACAGATCAATCAGCGGACGATCGGTATTGACCTGGAACAGCTGAAAAAAATTCCGCAGCGTGTGATGGTAATTGCCAATCCAGCTAAGACGCAGGCCGCCGCGGGAGCACTGAAAGCGGGCTATGCCAACGTTTTGGTAATTGATCAGGGCAGTGCTGCCGGCTTGGTTAAGAAACTGCGTGAAAAAGGTGCCAACTGATGCTGGAACGTTTTTTGGAAGATGATGTTGTGGTGAGCGTTCATCTGCTGACCTTGCTGTTTGATCGTTCAGGGCTAACGCTGCATTGTCTAGCAGAGCTGACCAGAATTCCCGAGCCCCGGCTTAGAAAGGAACTGAATACATTAAATCAAGAACTGCAGCCGAAAGCATGCATTCAGATCAATGATGCGGTTGTCTCGCTTTCTTTAACCAGTCCGGGTCAGCTGTTTGAGCTAAAAAAGCAGCTCTACCAAAAGTCTGAGGTACTGCAGGTGATGGCCTATCTGCTCAATCACCGGGGACGCTCGGTGACGACGTTTTGTCAGGAGCACTACTTTTCTGAGCCGACTTTTTACCGGCTGCAGCGGCAATGCAAAAATTTTTTGCAGACGGTTGGCCTGACGATTCGACGCGGTCAGATCTGCGGTCAAGAATATCGCAAGCGCTACTTGATTGCGGCATTAAGCTGTCATTATGGCATTGACTGCGTGGATTTCGGTTCAGTCAGTCAGCAGATCGTAAAAAATTTCGTCATTGCAGCCAACCCCGGCGTAAAACCGCTGCTGGACAAGATGCCGCAAGCATTTGCCATGTTTGATCATCTAATTGCTTTGACCTGGCTGCGGCATGACCAGTCTTTGGAATTGCCAACCGATAATTTCTGGCGGGCGGTCTGTCGAGAAAAGGCGCATCAGCAATTGGAACGCATGGTTGATGAATATCTGCAGCCGCAATTGTCATTTGAACTGACGCCGCTTGATCATGACTATTTATACCTGGTCTATCTAACGGTTGCCAACGAGCTGTTTCGTGATGATGCCTGGAGCCTGCAGCGAGCAACGTTTCGCGAGATCCTGCAGCAGCTTCCGGAGATTCGACAGCTGACGGATGCTTTTGCCGCGTTATGGGGAGAGCCGCTGATCAAAACGGCAGCCTTTAAAGAAACGGTTAATGGATTTGGCCTGCACTTTATGGGCGGTCTGCAGAATCTGGTAATTGAACGTCAGCTGGACTATCAAACGGAAAACAAGTCGCAGAGATTGACCGATCAGCTGGTGAAAATGATCGTTATGAGATGGTGCCGGCAAAATCATTGGTCAGATCTGGTTGATGATAATCAGGTCAAGTATTTTTCGCGACAGTTGCTGCCACTGATTGAAGAACAGCTTCCTGCCACGCCGTTATATATCTTTACCAAGTCGCGGGCTGATTATGAAGTAGTGGCTCAAATGGTGCGTCAAGAATTTGGCAATCGCCTTCAAATCAGCAGCTGCAGTTATTTTAGCGCCGAGCAGCTTAAGCATATCAATCAAGTACCGCAAAGCATGATTTTAGCTGACCATGAATTTTGGGAGCTTTTGGCTGATACCAATTCAAACAACCAGCGTTTTTTAATTACCTTGGATAGTCCTTTTTTAGGAATCGAACGCTTGCGGACCAGCCTATATCGCCTGCGCACGACTGCTTATGCAGAAAACCTTACGGAGAAACTATCAATTTTGCATGCTCAAGAGGGTTAGATTTTGATAGGAGCAAAACGTTTTTAACCGCTATACTTTAATTGTCATTCAGGGGGGAACCCGAAGATGACTGCTGATTATGTCCGGGTACATTAGAAAAGCAAAGATAAATAGTTGATAATTTGTCAGATCAAGTATGCTGTATCACGAAAAATCGCTTAGTGCACGATGTTTTCGGCGGGACCCCATTCAACCGCTGATGCAGATGCTGACTCCATTAATAGCGATAAACGCATTAAATAATGTTAAGCTTCAATATGACAAATCATTGCTTGGTCAAGATAGTGTGCAGCTTGGCTGATTAAGTGGTTGTCGTGCCAAATGATAAATCTAGATCATCAATGCGATGCCCATCCACTCCGCCATTGATGTTTCCAATCTCAGTAAAAATTGATTGCTTTGACCGCAGTTTATAGTGCAATTACATCAAAAGATTCCAATTAAATCATAATCGGCAGTTATGAATGACAATCGGCCATGCATCATGTTCAGATAGATGGTGCAAAAAAAGGCTGTTGGAGAAATCCAACAGCCTTTTGTGTTGCTTAATTGTCAATGCGCTTTAGTTTCAGCAGCGTACCAGTACTGGCATCTGCCAAGAATTCGTAGCTGACCAGCTGATCGTCTTCAAAGCGCCGGATGCCACCGCGATATACCAAAGTTCGCACGGCAAACTGACGATAAGGAATCGGCTGATGATCAATCCAGCTGCCCTCAACTGTGCCTTCGCGTTTAAAATCATTGGTAATCATTTTTAAGATCGTGTTTGCGGAACGCCGTCGGTTGCCCACCAGCTTGCCGGCAAAGAAGCCCGCAATACCGGAAGCACCTAAGGTAAGCGGGATCATCCATGGGCTAAGTGAACCATTTGAATCATTCATTTCAATCGCTTCTTTCGTTTAGCCTATGCCATATTTTGACCCAAAGTAGATTGGATGTAACAATTTTAACACAAAGGCAGATCATTATGCATTGTCTTTCAACTTGTAGTAGACTATACTTACATAAAATAAGTAAAAGGATGGTGTTCTGTGATGGAAGCTTTGCCTAAAGTTAATGCTGAACAGCTGCAAAAATATTTGAAAGGGCAGGTCGTCTTGATGTTTACTGCTGACTGGTGCCCTGACTGCCAGTTTATCAAGCCTGCCATGCCAGAAGTCGAAAAGGATTTTGCCGATTTTAAGTTTTATGCCGTTGATCGTGATGAAAATCTGGATTTGGCAACCGAACTAAACGTCATGGGCATTCCAAGCTTTATTGCCTACCGTGATGGTCAAGAAATTGGCCGGTTCGTCAACAAGGACCGCAAGACCAAGCAGCAGGTCGAGGATTTCTTGAGTAATTTAAAATAAGCAAAAATGGCGGCCGGCAAGTCGCCATTTTTTGATGGACTCGGGCCATGAGCACGGGTTGTGTGGTACAATTTAGTCTGGTTGTCAAAAGTTTTTGACGAAGCGAAAAAGAATTTTTAGCACCGTTGCAAAGCGATGCCAAGGGAAGGATTTTTGATGTTAATTTCAAGCTATAACCCAAATGAGATGGGTGATGTTTTGGTAGTCGTAACTGGTCAGGCCGCTGATCAAAACGTCAAGCAAAATCAAGGCGTAGTTCAGATCGTCAGTGCTCAGGATGGCAGTCTGCTGGGCTACAATTTTCTGAAAGCCAGTGAGGTATTGCCAGAACTCAAGGAGCAAAACGGTCAGGTCTTTTTGAGCGAGGATCAGGTCGAAAAGCTGAATGAAAAGATTCAAGCAGCTGGTTTTGATGAAAAATTAACGGCTGATGAAACGCCAAAGTTTGTTATCGGCTATGTTGAATCCATGACCAAGCATCCAAAATCGGATCATCTGCACATTACGCAAGTTGACTTGGGCGATCAGAAGGTTCAGATTGTCTGCGGCTCGCCTAACATTGCCGAACACGTTAAGGTCGTTGTTGCCAAGGTTGGCGCCATGATGCCAAGTGGACAGATCATCTGGCCAGGGGCTTTAGTGGGTGTGCCAAGCAACGGGATGATCTGTGCAGCGCGTGAATTAAACCTAAAAAATGCTCCTCAAAAGCCGGGCTGCCTGATTTTGCCTGATGACTTTGGTCAGGCTGGCGATGCTTTTGACTTTGCACGCGGCAATCAGCTGTTTGCCTAAATGGCGGCAAGGAAAGGAAAATCAGCATTATGGAAAAAAGTTATTATTTTGTAGGCATCAAGGGTACCGGGATGGCCGCTTTGGCACGGGTACTGCATGACCGCGGCTATCATGTTGAAGGCTCAGACATTGAAAAAGAAACCTTTACGCAGGCGCCTTTGGAACAGGCCGGTATTCAGATTCACAACTTTGACCCAGCAAATATCAAGCCAGGGATGATCATCGTGCAAGGAAATGCCTTTGGCGACGATCAGCCAGAAATCGTTCGGGCCAAGGAACTGGGCGACAAGGTGCAAAGCTACCCAGATACGGTTGAGGAACTGGTTGCGCAATATACCAGCATCGGTGTTGCCGGCGCACATGGCAAGACCAGTACGACGGCGCTGCTTTCCCATGTCTTAAGCTCAGTTGCGCCAACGACTTACCTGATCGGTGATGGTGAAGGGGTTGGCACGCCTGATTCACGCTTCTTTGTCTTTGAAGCGGATGAATACCGGGATCACTTCTTGGCCTACCATCCAGACTATGCCATCATGACCAATATTGACTTTGATCATCCCGACTTCTTTAAAGACATCGATGACGTGCGCGACTCATTTGAAGCCTATGGCAAGCAGGTTAAAAAGGCCGTCTTTGCCTGGGGTGACGATGAAAATCTGCGCAAGCTGCAACTGGACGTGCCGATCTATTACTACGGTACCAGTGAAAAAGATGATTTCCGGGCCGTCAATATTCAACGGACGCCGCAAGGATCGACTTTCGAGGCTTGGTTTAAAGATGAGAAGCTGGGCGAGTTTGAGATTCATCTATACGGTGAGCACAGTGTCTTGAACAGTCTGGCTGTCATCGCGGTTGCCTACATGGAACAAGTCGACTTAAAAGATATTGCTAAGGGGCTGGCCAGTTTTTCTGGCGTCAAGCGGCGGTTTGCCGAAAGTTATGTTGGCGATATGACGCTGATTGACGATTATGCCCATCACCCAAGCGAAATTAAGGCCACGATTGATGCTGCCCGCCAAAAGTACCCCGATAAAAAGGTACTGGCCGTCTTTCAGCCGCATACCTACAGTCGTCTGCAAGCCTACTTAAAGGAATTTGGTCAATCGCTGAGTGCTGCTGACAAGACGTTTGTGACGCCGATTTTTGGTTCCATTCGTGAAAATGCTGGTCATGTCTCCAGCCAAGACTTAGAAGACCTGATTCCAGGCAGTGAAGGCATTGACATGGACTCGATGGATAAGCTTTTGGCCTACCATGATGCTGTCGTTGTTTTCATGGGTGCCGGTGACATCGAAAAATACGAAGATAAATATAAGAATTTATTATCCAATGATTAAATTGCTTGTAGAAAATGGTGGCTTTTGCTACCATTTTTTATATGAAAGACAATATTGGTCAAACTAATTTGACCGCTTAATTGAATGAAAGAAGGGGAGCTTATGTTCAACTCTACACCAGAGCCCGAGCAAAGAAGGCGTGTCGTCAATGAAGCCGGCTTAAATGGCTTTTTGACGAAGATGTATGGCTTTGTCGGTCTGTCGGTTTTTGTTTCGGCCATCAGTTCATTTTTGGTCATGACGACCTTTAGAGCTGCCGTGTTTGGCTATTTTACCCAGCATACTGGGATGATGTGGCTGCTATTATTGTTGCCAATTGCACTTTCGATGGGGATCAGTGCCAGTGCTACCCGGAATCCAACCGGCAGCTTTATTATGCTGATGGTGCTGTCGATTATGTACGGGGTTGAGTTTGCCTTGCTGGCCGGCGTTTATACCGGTGCCGATATCACGGCGGCCTTTGTCTCATCAGCAGCGATCTTTATCGTAATGGCGCTGTATGGGACGCTGACCAAACGCTCGCTTGATCGCTTCGGTGCTCATGCAATGGCGGCCTTGATTGCTTTGATTCTGGCCTCTTTGATCAACATGTTCTTAAACAGTCCAGCCATTACCTACATCTTTTCCTACATTGCCGTAATCATCTTCGTAGTTTTGACGGCTTACGATGCGCAAAAGATGAAAAACATCTACCTTAACTACCAAGATCAGGTTTCCGTTACCGGTCTGGCAATTATGGGAGCCTTGCAGCTGTATCTGGACTTTATCAACCTGTTCATCCAGCTGCTGCAGATTTTCGGCATGGGCAGCGATCGTCGCGACTAACTAATTAAATAAAATTTAGATTGGCTCTGCATCCTTAAATGGTGCGGAGCTTTATTTTTTATTGAAACAGATATGGTTCCTAAAAATGCCAGGGGTGGTGAAAGTCTGTTACAATCAAGAAAGAAAATAAAAGAACGAGGTAGTTTAAATGGCAGAAAAAATGTTGTTGATTGATGGCAATAGCATTGCATTTCGGGCTTTTTTTGCAATGCATAATCAAATCGACAAATTTACCAACCAAAACGGTCTTCATACTGCGGCAATCTATGGCTTTAAGTTGATGCTGGATCACGTGCTGGCAAACTATCAGCCGGATAAGGCTCTGGTAGCGTTTGATGCTGGCAAGCAGACTTTTCGAACGGAAATGTATGCTGACTACAAGGGTGGTCGGGCCAAAACGCCAACTGAGCTGACTGAACAGCTGCCGTATCTGCACGAGATGATGCATGCCTGTGGGATCAAGACCTATCAATTAGCCAACTATGAAGCCGACGACATTATCGGTACCCTGGCCAGACTCGGCGATCAGGCTGGTGATGAGACCCTGATCGTAACTGGCGACCGGGATCTGACACAGCTGGTAACTGATAACACGACGGTTGCCGTAACGATTAAAGGCGTGACGCAGACCGAAATGTACACGCCGGCTCATTTTCAAGAAAAATTCGGCGTGACGCCAACTCAGTTTATCGATATGAAGGCGCTGATGGGTGACAGTTCCGACAATTATCCAGGGGTCACGGGCATCGGCGAAAAAACCGCGCAGAAGCTGATTCAAGAATATGGCTCGCTGGATGGGCTTTACGAAAATATCGATCAGATGCGCAAGTCAAAGCGGAAAGAAAATCTGGTCAATGAAGAAAAAATTGCCCGTGAATGTAAGGATCTGGCCACGATACGCCGTGATGCTCCACTGACGATCGGTCTGGATGATTTGAAGTATCAAGGCGTGCAGACTGAAGAACTGATCAAGTTTTATCAAGAAATGAACTTTAAGTCGTTTCTAAGCAAGATGAACGTTGCGCCAAGTACTGAAGAAGCCACGGATGCAAAAGAAATCGCATATACTGAACTGACGGCTGACAATCTGGATCTTTTAGCAGATTTAGATCATCACGTAACCTTCCAGCTGGAAATGCCAAATGAAAATTATCATCTTTCAACGTTTGCCGGCTTTGTAATCGGGGATGGTCAAAAATGGCTCGTCAGTCGTGACGAAAGCCTGCTGCAGACCGCGCCAGTCAAAAAGATTTTAACCAGCGATCAATATACGAAAGACGTTTTTAATGCCAAAGCACAGATCGTCGGCCTCCACCGATTGGGAATTGACTTGAACTATGTGGCGTTTGATCTGCTGCTGGCTTCTTATCTGGTTGATCCGAGCGATAACAGCAATGATCTTGGCGAGCTGGCCCATGCCCATGACTATTATGACGTCAAAAGCGATGAAGAGGTTTATGGCAAGGGCGTCAAACGAGCAATTCCAACTGACGACCAGGTCTTCTTTACTCATTTAGCACAAAAAGCCCGGGCCATTCACGAGCTGCGCGCCCCAGTCTATGCCCAGCTTAAGGAACATGAGCAGATGCCGCTTTATGAAGATATCGAGCTGCCTTTAACCTATGTCTTGGCTAAAATGGAGATTGCTGGTATCAAGGTCAACGCACAGACGCTTAAAGAGATGGGCAGCAAGTTAAAGGAGCGCTTAGCCGAAATCGAGCAGGTTATCTATCAAGAAGCAGGTACGGAGTTTAACATTAACTCCACCAAACAGCTGGGCGAGATTTTGTTTGACAAGATGAAACTGCCGGTTATTAAAAAGACGCGTACTGGGTATTCCACGGCTGTTGCGGTTTTAGAAAAGCTGCAGGGTTATTCGCCGATTATTGGTCATATCTTGGAGTATCGGCAGATCGCCAAGCTGCAGTCGACTTATATCGAAGGACTGCTGAAAGTTATTCACAGCAGCGACCAAAAGATCCATACCCGCTATCTGCAGACGCTGACGGCAACCGGCCGCCTGTCTTCAGTTGATCCGAACCTGCAGAATATTCCGGTGCGCTTGGAAGAAGGTCGTCAGATTCGGCGGGCGTTCGTGCCAAGCGAGCCTGGCTGGAAGATTTTCTCTTCTGACTACTCACAGATTGAGCTGCGGGTCTTGGCTCATATTACCGGCGACAAGAACCTGCAGCAGGATTTTATTGATGGCAAGGATATTCACGAAAGTACGGCACGACGTATTTTCCATCTGCTGCCGGGCGAAGCGGTTACGCCTGATATGCGTCGTCATGCCAAAGCGGTCAATTTCGGGATCGTTTACGGCATCAGCGACTATGGCCTCTCACAAAGTATTCACGTTACGCGCAAGCAGGCCCATGAATTTATCGAAAGCTACTTTGAGGAATTTCCTGGCGTCAAGAAATACGTCACGGAGATCGTCAAATCGGCTCACGAAAAAGGCTATGTCGAAACGCTGACGCATCGGCGGCGCTATTTGGATGATATCCATTCCAAGAATTTTGCCAAGCGCTCATTTGCCGAACGAACCGCGATGAACACGCCAATTCAAGGCAGCGCGGCCGACATCATCAAGATTGCTATGATCAATATGGACAAGATGCTGCGGGCTCATAATCTTAAGGCACGGATGCTTTTACAGATTCATGACGAACTGGTCTTTGAGGCGCCGGCTGCAGAGATTCCGACTTTGGAAAAACTGGTGCCGCAGGTCATGGATTCGGCCTTCAAGCTGGACGTACCGCTAAAGGTTGAAAGTAAGTATGGCGACACCTGGTACGATCTGAAAAAATAAATAAAGCTTTAGGCCGTGGCAGTCAAGGCTAGCCGCGGCTTTTGCTTTGAAATGCATTTTGAGCAAAAAATTGGTTGAAAACTGAAAATCAACTATAATCGATAATGATTCTAAAAGAAACGAGGACGATCAAATGCCAGAGATGCCAGAAGTAGAGACCGTACGCCGGGGGTTGATGAATATTGCCGCGGGCCGTAAGATTCAAGGAATTGACGTTTACTATGGGAAAACGATTGAAAACGACATCGAGAAGTTTCGGCAAGCCTTGATTGGTCAGACGATTGAACGGATTGATCGGCGGGGCAAGTATTTGCTGTTTCGCTTTACCAATAATCTGACCATGGTTTCGCATTTGCGGATGGAAGGCAGCTATTATCGCCAGCTCAATGATGGTCCAATCGACAAGCATACGCATGTAGTTTTCCATTTTACGGATGGTACGGAGCTTTGCTATCGCGACACGCGCAAGTTTGGCCGCATGCGCTTGGTTAAAACCGGTGAAGAGATGCAGGTCGGCGGCTTAAAAACTATGGGACCGGAACCAACCACTAAAGACTTTAAGGTTGACTATTTTAAACGAATCTTGAAAAAGAGCCGCAGCAAAATCAAGCCGTTTTTACTAAATCAGGATCACGTTGCCGGGCTGGGTAATATTTATTGCGACGAGGTTCTTTGGCAGAGCCGCATCAATCCCGAACAGCCGGCTAATACGCTGACTGACGAGCAGATTCAGATTCTGCATGACAACATCATCAAAGAGATTGCCAAAGCGACTAAATACAAGGGGACGACCGTGCATACGTTTATGAATGCCTTTGGCGAAGCCGGCGCCTTTCAAAATCAACTGGAAGTTTATGGCCGTGGCGGCGAGAAATGCGAACGGTGCGGCCATAAACTGGTTAAGATCAAGGTAGCGCAGCGTGGCACGACTTTTTGTCCGCGTTGTCAGGCTTGGGCAGGTGATCAGAAATGACTAAGGTAATCGGTCTGACGGGCGGGATTGCAAGCGGCAAGTCAACCATCAGCAATATCTTTAAAGAAGTCGGTTGGCCGGTAATTGATGCTGATCAGACAGCCCGTCAGGTCGTCATGCCTGGCAGTCTTGGCCTAGCGCAGATCGTAAGCCGTTTTGGCAGCCAGGTGCTTCAGCCTGATGGCACGCTTGATCGTGCAGCGCTGGGCAGCATGGTCTTTGATGATCCCCAAAACCTCAGCGATCTGGATCAAATCGAGCATCCTCTGATTATGGCTGCGATTGATAAACAGCTGGCCGGCTTAAAAAAACAAGGGCTGCCCGTGGTGGTTTTAGATGTGCCATTGCTGTTTGAAACCGGGATGGATCAGGAATGTGATCTGACCGTTTTGGCAGTCGTTGATCGCAAAACGCAGCTTGAGCGGTTGATGAAACGAGATCATTGCAGTAAAGCCGCTGCTTTGAAAAGAATCAATGCTCAGATGCCTTTGGAAGAAAAAATGCGGCGTGCCGATGTGACGATCGACAATAACGGTTCACTTGCACAAACGCGACTTCAAGTGGCAAAACTGGTTGAACGAGTAAGTCAGCAAAAATGATCGCAAGTGTGATAAGATAAATGCATAACCTATTGACAGGAGGAATTCGGTATGCAATGTCCACACTGCCATCATAACGGATCACGCGTGGTTGACAGTCGTCCCAGTGAAGATGGTACCTGTATTCGTCGCCGCCGCGAATGTGCAACCTGTGGCTTTCGCTTTACTACTTTTGAGCGCTATGAGGAAACACCGCTGTTGGTAATCAAAAAAGATGGCACACGGCAGGAATTCAATCGCCAAAAAGTCTTAAACGGGTTGGTCCGCTCGGCTGAAAAACGTCCCGTCAGCATGGAAAAACTTACCAGCATCGCCAATGATGTTGAAAGACGCGTCCGCTCACGTGGGGAAAATGAGGTTTCCAGTCAAGTGATCGGCGAATACGTTATGAATGCGCTCAAAGACGTTGATGAGATCTCCTACATTCGCTTTGCCAGCGTCTATCGGCAGTTTAAAGACGTCGACGCATTTATGAATGAGCTGGAGGCCATGATCAACCAGAATCATCAAAAGCATCAAGACTGATTAAGGAGGAGTCGTTATGGCTGAAGTGCAAGGGCGCTTGACGCCGCAAACCGGCTTTATCGTGGCCGCTGCGTCAGACTTTGTACGGTTTGACCAAGCGACTTTTATTGATTTTTACCAACCATTGCTAAGTCCCACCGCGCTGGGGCTTTTTTATGCTTTGCAAAGTCAGCTGGTCCCCGAACCAATGCTGGCCAAGCGCCAGGCCCACAGCATCATGCTGGATCGCTTGAATCTGGGAGTTGCTCAATTTGCTGAGGCCCGTAATAGTTTAGAGGGCGTTGAAATGTTGCAGACCTTTTATCAGCAAGATGAGATCGGCGGCGTCTATGTCTATGTTCTGCAGCCCACAATGACGCCTGAAGAATTTATTAATGATGACCTTTTAAGCGTTCGGCTGCTCCAACAGATTGGCGAGCAGCGGTTTGACGAACTGGTCGCCCGCTCAAGACGCTATCAGTTCGATACCAGCCGTATGCATAATCTGACCCATGACTACTTTGAGGTTTTTCGACCGGATCGTGCGGCCTGGGATGCTGAACGGCCAGTTTTAAATAATGCCAGAGCGACGGCGGTTCCTAAAAGCCAGGCAATCCAAAAACTACCGTCTAACAGCTTTGACTTTAACTTTCTGCTTGATCAGCTGAGAAATCGCGGCATTGATCTGCAAAGCGTTAAAGAGCAGCGAAAACTGATCATCTCAGAAAGCGTCCTGTATAGTATTGATGAGAGCAGCATGGCCGGCCTGGTCTACGATGCAACGGATTTTAGAAGCGGTATTCTGCAGCCCCAGGCTCTGAAGCGCGGCATTGCAGCCCATTATGCCGGCACGCTGCGCAGGTCAGACGATCCAGCCCCGACAATTCCGGCGGCAGCTGAAGATCTAACTGACCTGGGCGAGGTTGAGCGCAGCTTGATTCAAATGGCACGCCAGTACGCACCTTATGACTACCTGGCTGGAATCAAGCAGTCAAGCGGTTCTGGCTATGTCTCGCCAAATGAGCGCAACACCCTGACGCGCCTGGTTGAGCAGGGACAGCTGCCTGGCGAGGTTGTCAACATACTGATCTATCATATAATCGTCCAAAAAGAAAATACTACCTTAAAGGCCAGTCTGGCAGATGGGATCGCCAATGCCTGGATCAAGGCGGGAGTAAAGACGGCAGCTGACGCCATTCGTGAAATCAAGAATCATAAAAAGGACAATGATAGGCAGGTTTCATCAAAGTCCAAGCGCCGCTATTACTCAACTGGCCGCAGCAATATCAACGAAGAACTGCCGGAATGGGCAAAACATCCAGAAAAAGTTAAAAATAAAAAGCCATCTGCTGAAAAACTTGCTAAGATTGACCAAATGCTGGCTGAACTTGATCAGCAAAAAAACAGTTCAGATAAAAAACAATGATTGGAGGGATTGCCAATGCGTCCTATCATAGAAACCATTAACTCAATTATCGGCGGGCAAAGCGGCTCACCTCAGTATCAGGAACTGATTAAAAAGGCCTACCAAGATCCTGAGGTGCAGAATTTTTTGCGTCAGCACCGCGCTGAATTGTCTGATGAGCAGATCAAGCGGGGCGGGTCAAAACTTTATGAGTTCTACCATGAAAAGATGCTGCTCCAAAATCATCAGACCAGCATTGCTCCAGGCTATACCCCTCAGCTGGTCGTTAGCGCCGGCCGAATCGACGTCGTCTATGTACCGACAGCTCAGCTTAAGGCACAGCAGCAGGCTGCCGAGTTAAGACAGCGCGTGACGACCGTGCGAATGCCTAAATTTATTCGTCAGGCCGATTTTAAGCATGTAATTCGTGATAATGACGATCGCGTCAATGCTCTGCAGGCAGCGATGAGCTTTGTAGGGAGTTATCAACCAGGCCAGTTTCAACCCGGAATGTATCTCTCTGGGAACTTTGGGGTTGGCAAGACCTACCTATTAGGCGCTACTGCCAATGCTTTGGCTGAACGCGGTATTATCTCAACTATGGTGCATTTTCCAAGCTTTGCCGTTGAGATGAAAGGCGCAATCAAGGATGGTACGGTTGATGAACGGCGGGATGCCATCAAAAAAGCACCGATTTTGATGCTGGACGATATTGGTGCCGATTCAATGTCGGCATGGGTTCGTGACGATGTCTTGGGCGTAATTTTGGAATACCGAATGCAAGAAGAGCTGCCAACGTTTTTTAGTTCCAACTTCACCATGCAGCAGCTGGAAGACCAGCATTTGGCCATTGATGCGCAAGGCGCGCGTGAGCCTTTGAAAGCCAAGCGGATCATGCAGCGGATTCGTTTCTTGTCGCGTGAGTATTATATTGAAGGCGAAAACATGCGGGCTGGGAATTAAATTGCTGCTTGACATTGTTAAAGTGGTTTAGTATATTAGTATCTGTTGAAAGAAAAAGCAGAAGCACCCGCTTCTCGCCTTGGTGACCAGAGTTGCCGGGCTGACGAGTTTAAATGACCGTTGACATTCCTTTGTCAATGGAGTTTAGCGGGGTGCAGTATGCATTCCGCTTTTTTTGCTTGATCTTTCTGCTAGTAAAATTGGAGGTGTGTTGCCATAGCTCAAGGAATGATTGTCAATGACGGTATTCGTGCACGGGAAGTTCGTCTGATCGACCAAAATGGTGAACAACTGGGCATCAAGTCCAAACGTGAAGCTTTGCAGCTGGCTGAGGAGGCCGGTCTTGATCTGGTGCTGGTTGCGCCCAAGGCCCGTCCTGCAGTCGCACGGATTATGGACTACGGGAAGTACCGTTTTGAGATGCAAAAGAAAGAACGGGAAGCCCGCAAGAATCAAAAGACGGTCACGGTTAAGGAAATCCGCCTGAGTCCTTCGATCGATACCAACGACTTCAACGTTAAGCTGAAGCGTGTACGGACGTTTATCGAAAAGGGCGACAAGGTGCGAGTTTCAATTCGTTTCCGTGGTCGGGCAATTACCCATAAGGATATCGGACGTGACATGATTGAAAAGATGGCCGAAGAAACTAAGGACATCGCAACGGTTGTGCAACGGCCAAAGATGGAAGGGCGCAGCATGTTCTTAACGCTGGCCCCTGCTGCTGATAAGGCAAAAAAATAATTATTAAGAAGGTAGGAAATAGTTATGCCAAAGATGAAGACTAATCGCGCTGCTGCTAAGCGTTTCAAGCGTACTGCCAAGGGTGGCTTCAAGAGTGCCCAAGCTTTCACCAGCCACCGTTTCCACGGTAAGACGAAGAAGCAACGTCGTCAACTGCGTGGCCTTTCCATGATGGACAAGTCCAACGTAAAACGTTACAAGAAGATGCTTCCTGCCAAGTAATCAGGGCATTTTACGATTAAATAATTTTTAAACAATCTAGGAGGATACCACTATGCGAGTTAAGGGTGGAACTGTTACGCGCGCACGTCGTAAGCGCATCATGAAGTTGGCTAAGGGTTACACTGGTTCCAAGCACCGTCTGTTCAAGACTGCTAAGGACCAAGTTATGAAGAGCGGTCTGTACGCATTCCGTGACCGCAAGGCTAACAAGCGCAACTTCCGTGAATTGTGGATTGCCCGGATTAACGCGGGTGCCCGTCAAAACGGTATCAGCTACAGCAAGCTGATGCATGGTTTGAAGCTGGCTAACATCGACATGAACCGTAAGATGCTGGCTGACTTGGCTGTTAACGACGCTGAAGCCTTTAAGGCCGTAGTTGACGAAGCTAAGAAGGCCCTCAACTAATTTGCGTTTAATACATTGATAAGGTTGGAGCAGTTAATGTTCTGACCTTATTTTTTTACCGCTGCCTTTGGATGGCACGTTAATTGAACCCTTACCGGTTAGTCGGTATAATTAAAATTAGAAATTTTTTACGAGGTGGAAAATGCTCGAAATGTTTAAACCGACTTGGATGGTTGAACGCGCTTATGAGATCTCACCAGCGGCTCTCAAGCGTCAAGGTATCCGAGCCGTCTTCAGTGATTTGGACAATACGTTGATTGCCTGGAACAATCCAAACGGGACGCCTGAACTGCGGGCCTGGATGGAGGAACTGCATCAGGCAGGAATTCCATTGATCGTTGTCTCTAATAACAGTCGGGCGCGAATCGGCAAGGCGGTTCAAAAGCTGGATCTGCCATACGTTGCGCGGTCGCTTAAGCCGCTTAGCTTTGGCATTACAAGGGCACGTAAGAAGCTGGGCCTGGCAACGTCTGAGGTCGTAATGGTTGGTGATCAGCTGCTGACCGACGTGGCTGCTGCCAATCATGCTCATATTCGCAGTATCTTGGTTAAGCCGCTGATTGAGACCGATAAGTGGGTGACGCGGCCAAATCGTTTTATGGAAAAATTCGTTATGCAGGATTTGCAAAAACAGTATCCAGATATGGACTGGCAGGAGGAACTTAAATAGATGACAGAAATGCATGATGAAGAATTGCGCTGCATTGGCTGTGGCGCGATAATTCAGACAACGGATCCGGATGGCTTGGGATATACGCCCAATTCAGCACTGAAAAAAGGACTGGAAACAGGTGAGCTTTACTGTCAGCGCTGCTTTAGACTGCGTCATTACAACGAGATCGCGCCAGTCTCTTTGACTGATGATGATTTTTTGCGTCTGTTAAATCATATTCGTGATGCACACGCCCTAATCGTTTATGTCGTGGACATCTTTGACTTTAATGGCAGTCTGATTCCGGGACTGCACCGCTTTGTGGGTAATGACAATCCAGTCCTGCTGGTTGGAAATAAAGAAGACGTACTGCCTCGTTCGCTGCGCCGGCGCAAATTGACGGACTGGCTGCGGCAACAGGCTAATCTGGCTGGTTTGCGGCCAATCGATACGCTGCTTGTCTCGGCCAAAAAGAACCATCAGATTGATCAGCTGCTGGCTGAGATTGAAAAGCATCGTGCCGATCGTGACGTCTATGTAGTTGGGGTAACCAACGTCGGCAAGTCGACCTTGATCAATGCCATCATCAAGCAGCAGACAGGAGTTCAAGACCTGATCACGACTTCGCGTTTTCCTGGCACGACGCTGGATAAGATTGAGATTCCGCTGGATGATGGTCATAAGCTGGTTGACACGCCAGGGATCATTCATCAAGAACAGATGGCGCATGTCTTATCGGCTAAGGACTTGAAAATCGTGGCCCCACAAAAGGAAATCAAGCCAAGGACCTTCCAGCTTAATGATTCACAGACGATCTTTTTAGGCGGCGTGGCTCGTTTTGATTACGTCAAGGGACCGCATGCCGGCATCGTGGCCTATTTTGAAAACAGTCTGCCGCTGCACCGAACCAAACTGGTCAATGCGGATGAATTTTATGCAAAACACTGTGGCGATTTACTGACGCCGCCAACCAGTGATGAAATGGCAGACTTTCCGCCGCTTGAACGGCATGAGTTTGCCATTAAGGAAAAAAGCGACCTGGTCTTTGAGGGCTTGGGCTGGATCACGGTACCGGCTGGCACGACGGTAGCCGGCTGGGCGCCTAAAGGAGTCGATGTCTTGGTACGTCGCGCAATGATCTGATTTAATTACAGAAAGGAAAATAATCTATGAATCTTCGCGGAAAGCAGAAGCGTTTTTTGCGTGCACAGGCTAACCATCTCCAGCCATTGTTTGCAGTCGGTAAGAATGGTCTAACCCAGGCTTGGCTCGCGCAATTGGATGGTGCTTTGGACAAGCGTGAGCTGATCAAGGTCAGCATTTTGCAGAATGCCGATGAAACGACTGGCGATGTCAAAGAGTTCATCGAACAAAACAGTGATATCCAGGTCGTCCAAGAGATCGGCCGGGTGCTGGTTTTGTTTAAGGTATCAAGCAATCCCAAGCTGCGGGAACTCTCACAGCGTGTTGAACGCATCTAGAAACGAGGTGTGATTCTTGCAGCAGGCTAAAGCAACGATCGCTATCCCTAAGCCGCAAGTTCAGCGTACCAGCTTTCAGCATCGCAAGCGAATCGGCATTTATGGCGGTACCTTTAATCCTGTGCATAATGCTCATTTACTGGCAGCGGATCAAGTTGGCAAAACGCTCCTATTGAACAAGGTGCTTTTCATGCCTGATATGATTCCACCGCATGTTGATCATAAAGAGGCCATTGATGCTGAAGACCGCGTCAATATGCTGCAGCTGGCAATTGAGGATAATCCTTTGTTTGGTATTGAAATGGCTGAAATTGAGCGAGGCGGCATCAGCTATACCTATGATACGATGAAATATCTGAAAGAAAAGCACCCCGATACCGATTATTACTTCATTATTGGTGGCGATATGGTGGACTATCTGCCAAAATGGCACGAGATCGATAAGTTGGTTAAATTGGTAAACTTTGTCGGTGTACGGCGTCCTGGAGCGCAAAATGACTCGCAGTATCCGGTGATCTGGGTTGATGTACCAGGCGTCGACTTCAGCTCAACCGATATTCGCGATCGGATCAAGCAGGGCCGTTCGATCCGCTATATGGTTCCCGATAAGGTTGCCGAATATATTAAGGAGCATCAGCTATATCATGAATGATGAATTGATTTATCAAGAGCATTTGATTCCAATGACGCGCCAAGAGCTGATTAAGCATCTGCGGGCCGCCTTGCGTGATAAGCGTTTTGAGCATGTGCTGCGTGTTGAGAAAACCGCAATTGAATTGGCAAAACAATATGGCGTTGATGTAGAAGCGGCCAGCATTGCCGGACTTTGTCATGATTATGCCAAGCAGCGTGCTGATGAGGACTTTATCAAGGTAATCAAAGCCAAGAAGCTGGATCCCGATCTATTAAACTATGGCAACGCGATCTGGCATGGTTTTGTCGGTGCTGAGATGGTTAAAGACGAACTGGGCGTGCATGATGAAGATATTTTGAATGCCATTCGCTTCCATACAACGGGGGCAGCCTATATGACCAAGCTGGCACAGATCATCTATATGGCAGATTACATTGAACCAGGTCGTGACTTTCCGGTCGTTAAAAAAGCACGCAAGCTTACCAGGCAGGATCTGGGAGCTGGCGTTGCCTATCAGACCAAGCATACGCTGCTTTACCTGATCAAAAACAACGCCCCGATTCATCCACAGACTCTGGCAACCTTTAATGCATGGGTGCCGCAATATGGAAAGGAAATTGATTAATGGACAGCAAAGAATTACTAAAAATGGCCGTACAGGCAGCTGATGGTCGGCGTGCCGAAGACATTACGGCCTTAAAAGTCGATGCGATTACGCCAATGGCTGATTATTTCGTTATTATGACCGGGGGATCCAATCGTCAGGTCCAAGCCATTGCCAACGCGATTATCGAAGCCGCGCATGAAAACGGCGTCGATATTAAGAGCGTCGAAGGCAAGCAGGAAGCACAGTGGGTCTTGATTGATCTTGGCGATGTGGTTGTACACGTCTTTCGTGAAGAAACGCGTCATTACTATAATCTGGAAAAGCTTTGGTCCGACGCGCCGCTGGTTGACTTGAGCGAATGGGTTAAAGAATAGTCATGATCTACGGAACGTTTGCCCAGCTGTACGATGAATTGTTTGAAAGCGATATGTATCAGCAATGGCGTGAATTTGTCGAGAGCCGGCTGCCAAAAAGCGCGCAGACGATTTTGGACGTTGCTGGGGGCGCGGGACGACTGGGCGTTTTATTGGCACAAGATGGCTATCAAGTCGTGGACTTTGATTTTTCAGAAGAGATGCTGAGTCTGGCCTTTAAGCATGCCCAAGAAGCGCAGGTGCCAATGACGCTGGTACAAGGCGATATGCGCGATCTGAACGGCCTGGGACAGTATGATGCGATTACCTGTTTTGCCGACTCGCTTTGCTATCTGGATGATTTTAACGATGTCCAGGCAACGCTTAAGCAGATGGCGGCGCATTTAAAAGATGATGGCTGGCTGCTGTTTGACGTCATTACGCCGTATCAGACCGATGAAATCTACCCTGGCTATATGTACAACTATGAAGATTCTGATGAGCAGCGGGCGTTTTTATGGCGCAGCTATGCCGATGATGACGTTGAGCATGGCGTGATCCATGAATTAACCTTTTTTAACCGCCTGCCCGATGATCACTACCAGCGGCTGCATGAAACGCATTTTGAGCGAGCCTATGAGTTAAAGGAATGGCGAGAGGCGCTTTTAAAGGCTGGCTTTAATCAGATTGAGGTTAAAGCTGATTTTGGCAGTCAAGCGATTGACGAAAAAACAACGCGCTGGTTCTTTATTTGTCGAAAGCAGGTGGATTAATGCATGCCGTGGGGTTGGTAACCGAGTATAATCCTTTTCATAACGGTCATCGCTATCACCTTAGCCAAGCGCGGGAGCTAACCCATGCTGAGGTTGTCGTTGCCGTAATGAGTGGCAATTTTACGCAGCGCGGCGAACCAACGCTGCTTGATAAATGGCAGCGCGCACAGGCGGCACTGACCAACGGCGTCGACCTGGTCGTTGAACTGCCAATCTTTATGGCCGTACAGCCAGCCCATCATTTTGCGGCCGGAGCCTTGGAACTGTTAGCAGCCTTAGGAGTTGATGACGTGGTCTTTGGCGCTGAACATCCAAAATGGGATTTTAAACAGCTGGTAGCCGCGGAGCAAAACTTTACGGCTAGCGGCTTTAGTCAGTACAACGCGACTTTTGCCACGCAGTTCAATGAACAGCTGAAAGATCAGACCGGTTTGTCATTGACTGACCCTAACGATATCCTGTCATTTGGCTATTATAAGGCACAGATCAATGAACAACTGCCGCTTCGTCTCCACCCGATTCAGCGGCGTGGCAGTCAGTACCATGATGAGCGTATTGAGGGAAAGATTGCCAGTGCCAGTGCGATTCGGCAGGCTGTTTTAGAGCATGGCGATTTTAAGCAGGCAGTTCCCGTCCAGACGGCCCAGCAGCTGCAAAAGCTTCAGCAAGTGCCAAGCTGGGACGCAATGTACCCGATGTTGCGCAATCAGCTGATTCAATCCCCCGTCGAGCAGCTGGTCCAGATCTATCAGATGGCAGAAGGGCTGGAATACCGCATGAAAGACGCGGCTCAGCGTAATCTGAGCTTTGCTGGCTTTATGAAGGCAGTCAAAACAAAGCGCTATACCTATGCGCATCTGTTAAGAGTCTATCTGTATACGATCCTGCAGCTTACCGAGTCGCAGGTGAGTGATCATCTTAAACGGCCCTATCTGCATGTTTTGGGCTTTAATGAACGCGGCAGAGACTATCTGCATTCGATTAAGAAGCAGGTTGAATTACCACTTTTAACCAAGATTGATCAAAATCTGCGTGACGATCTGCTCAATCTTGACTATCGCGCAGGTAAGCTTTACCAGACTTTTACGCCGGTTGAGCAGGATTTAAAGCATGCGCCGGTGATTGTTAAGGGTGTCAAGGAATAAACATTGACAAGCAAACTTGGGACTAGTATAATAACGCTTGTTGCATTAGGAGGTTAGTACCGTGAAATGGACGTTGGCTGAACTTCATCGCTATCATGATGAGCCGCTGCATATTCAAAGTACTTTTGATCTAAACGCATCACTGACAGAACGGTTCCCTAATCAAGTCCTTAACTGTCAGCCTGTTGAGGTTGACGGCTACGTGGTCTATGATCAGGGTGATGCTACTTTAAGCGTCAACGTTAAGACAACGCTGACCGTACCATCCAGCCGTTCGCTGAAACCGGTCGAATTGCCATTGGATTTTGCTTTTGCTGAAACCTATGTCAATGATGAGACGCATGCTGGTCGCTATGAAGACGATGACTTGGTTTTCGTCTTGCCTGATCCGCATGATACGATTGATTTTGACAATGTTTTGGCGGAAAATATCATTGAGCAGATTCCAATGCAGGTATTGTCCGAAGATGAAAAAAACAGCTCGCAGATGCCAAATGGCAAGGGCTGGGAAGTCATTGCCGAGGACAATATCAATCAGGCACCGGATAAGGAACATGTTGATCCACGTTTCGCTAAGCTAAAAAACTTATTTCCTGATCAGGATAACCAAAATTAGCGAACGGTTAAAAACCACTAGTGGATAGATTATTTGAAGGAGGTGTCACACATGGCTGTACCAGCACGGAAGACATCCAAGACGCGTAAGCGCAATCGTCGTGGTCACATCAAGCTGACTGTGCCTGGCTTGGCTCCATGTCCAAACTGTGGTGAACTGCGCAAGTCACACATGGTTTGCCCAAGCTGTGGTTACTACAACGGCAAGCAAGCTGTTGAAAACAACTAATCACGTCGATTTTATTCGATTAAAGACCTTTCTCGAGGCGCCGGACCTGGGAAGGTCTTTTTTTATGTAAAGATTGAAAAAATTTTAATTTTAACACAGTTTAATTAATCTCAAAGGTAGGGTAGATTAATTTTCTGTGATAAAATTGGTGTGGTTATTATGTGGGAGTAAGACCCACCAATTTAAACGAGGAGCGTTTTAATATGAGTCGGATTTTAATTATTGAAGATGAAGAAAACCTGGCACGATTCGTAGAACTAGAATTAAAGCATGAAGGATACGAAACCGATGTTGAGCTGGATGGCCGCGCCGGACTGGATGCTGCCTTAAATCAAGACTTTGACGTAATTCTGCTTGATTTGATGCTGCCAGAACTGAACGGGATTGAAGTTGCCCGTCGCGTGCGGGAAGTCAAGGACACGCCAATTATCATCATGACAGCGCGCGATTCAGTTATTGACCGGGTTTCTGGCCTGGATCATGGTGCCGATGACTATATCGTCAAGCCATTTGCCATCGAAGAGCTGCTGGCCCGCGTACGGGCACTGCTGCGTCGAATCAGCATTGAAGGCGGTAATGCCAAGAGTCATCAGACAACGGTTACGTATAAGGACCTGACGATTGAAAAGGAAAATCGCGTCGTTCGTCGTGGCGATGAGATCATCAACCTTACCAAGCGTGAATATGAACTGCTTTTAATCCTGATGGAAAACATCAATGTCGTCATGTCGCGTAAGGAACTGCTCAGCAAGGTCTGGGGATATGACTCCAAGGTTGAGACCAACGTTGTGGATGTCTATATCCGTTATCTGCGTAATAAGATCGACCGCCCTGGCGAAAAGAGCTACATTCAAACCGTGCGGGGTACTGGCTACGTAATTCGTTCCTAGTCGATAAAGAAGGGTCTTTATGAGCGAAAAGCAATCAAAATCATCTCGCTTCGTTTCGCTCAAGGTAAAGTGGGCCATTGGTACGGCCATCGGATCTTTAATCATTTCAATGATCGTGGTGATTTCGCTGTTCAGTGCCTTCACGCAAAACCTACTACAGCAAGAACGCAGCGAGCTTAATCATAATATGTCCGTCGTGGTGCGTCAGCTGGGGAATGCTGGCGAAAGTTCTCTGACCAAGGGCAAGGTGCGGTCGATTTTTGAGCATGAGACCAATCTCAGCAGCACGACCGAATTTTATCGTCAGCCTTTGGTTCAGGGCTTAAGCAATTCACGAGTGACGGTTACCGTGATGAACAGTAATGGGAAAAAGATTTTCCAAACTGCCAAGGCCACGCTGCCGCTTAAAACGTCCAAACAAGCTAAAACCGAAATGGTCAAAGGCGGCCATCATCAAATCATGGTTGGCCGCGAGCCGATCCTATCGCATGACGGCACGATCATTGGCTATGTTCAGGTCGAAAATGATCTCAAGCAGTACTATCAAGTCTTTAAACGCTTGATCTTGATTTCGGTGCTGGCCCTTTGTCTGGTCGTGATTGCCAGCGGCCTGCTGGGCTATTTCCTGTCTTATTACTGGCTGAGTCCATTAAACGATATTCATGATACCTTGACGGTGGTACGAGATGATCCAACCAGCGATGCGCGCGTGCCAAAAGACGTTACTGAATTAAATGACGAGCTGGGCGAATTATCGCGCATGTTTAATCAAATGCTTGATCAGACTCAGCGCTATATTGATCAGCAGACGCAATTTGTCAGTGACGTTTCACACGAGCTCAGAACGCCGGTTGCCATTATTCAAGGACACATGGAAATGCTGCAGCGCTGGGGCAAGGATGATCCCCAGGTCTTGGATGAGTCAATTGCCGCTGCCTTAAAAGAAACGACACGGATGAACAGTCTGATCAAAGAAATGCTTGATCTGACTCGTGCCGAACAAGTTGACGTTAAGTTTCACGATGCCGTCACTGAGGTTAAAGACGTGGTTGAACAGGTCTTTAACAATTTCAAGATGCTGTACCCTGACTACGTTTTCCGTTTTGATGACGATCTGCATGAAGACGTTCCAGTACACATCTATCGTGACCATCTTGAACAGATTCTGATCATCTTGTTTGACAATGCCGTGAAATATTCTAAGGATCGCAGGGAAGTTCATCTCTCCTTATCGCGCAACCTGAATTCCGTTGAAATCGGCGTCCAGGACTTTGGCGAGGGGATTCCGCAAGAAGACGTGCTGCATGTCTTTGACCGTTTCTATCGTGTTGATAAGGCTCGCAGTCGCAAAAAAGGCGGCAACGGTCTGGGACTGGCAATTGCCAAGCGGCTGGTAGAAGGCTATCATGGTCATATTGCCGTTGAAAGTACGGTCGGCTCTGGATCGCTGTTTCGGATTACTTTACCGATCGTGAAGGAAAAACCGATTGAAAAAGACAAATAAGCGCAGTATTTAGCTGACGTAAATAAAAACCTCGTTTCAAATGCTGAAGCGAGGTTTTTATATTTAGGCTGATTTAGTCAGATTTGCTTTTCTTTGGGCGTCTTCCATCAGTTTGAGCCGGTGATCCTGCTGATGAACCAGGAAAAAGCCAACCAGCGTGATCAAAAGCTCCGTTACTGGTACGGCAGCCCAAACGCCATTAATGCCGAACAGCCAACCCATTAGGATGATGGCCGGCAGCAAGACAACGTAGCCTCTTAAAAGTGATAGTGAAAACGAAAGCGTAGCGCAGTTAATGGCGGTCAGGAAAATAATCATCAACAGATTGATCGCTGAAAATAAAGTGCTGGTAAAGTAGATCGGCATTCCCGCCATGGCATAGCGAGTCAGCTGCAGAGAATGATCATGATTGAACAGCGTAATGATCGGATGACGGAACACAACCAGGGCGACAAATGCCAAAACTGCAATTGCCGCTGTAATCTTTATACCATGTCTTAAAGCCAGCCGGACGTTGCGAAAATGCCGCGTCCCATATTCGCGACTGGCCAGCGGCTGAACCCCTAAAGCGACCCCATTAGCGATTGCAACGGTGACGATGGCAATGTTTGAGATCACGCCATAAGCTGCCACGGCGTAGTTGCCGCTGAGCTTTAGCAAAACCATGTTGAAGACATAGATTGAAACGCCGGTGCTCAATTCGTTTAAGCATGCTGAAACGCCAAGCTTGGCAGCCGTTTTAAGCGTTTTAAGTCTTGGCCAGACCCAGTGCCATTCCAGCTGCCGATATGGAAAACGCTTATGAAAAGAAAGCACGATCAGACTGGTTGCTGGCGAAACGACTGCTGCCAAGGCGGCCCCCTCAATCTGGAGATGCAGGCCAAAAATAAAGAACCAGTCAAAGATGATAACGACAAAACTTTCAATCAGAGCAGCACGCATGGTTAAACCAGGGTGATTGTCATTGCGGATGAAATTAACGGAAATGTAGTTGGCCATAGTAACCGGCGCGTCAATTGACATCAGCCGCAGATACTTGATTGCCATGCCCATGGTCTGATCATTGGCCCCCAGAATCGTTGCCAGCGGCCGTGTAAACAGATTGATTAAAATGATGACTGCGGTCCCCAGCAAAACGGCAAAAATAACCAGTTCACTGTAAAGCGTCTTAACGCGTTCCGGATGGTCAATCTTGTTCAATGAAAAATAGGCAGCGCCGCCCACGCCTAAAAGCAGGCCGGTACAGCTGAAAAGACTATAGATGGGCAGCGCCAGATTTAAGACGGTCAAGCCCATTGCTCCGGCAGCCATTGAGATAAAAAGCGTATCAATCAGAATATAGATTGAAAGGCCGACCGAAGCGGTAACGTTGCGGACGATGTAGTTGTTTAACTCGCCGATGATCGATTCATGATGTTTCAATTTTCACCACCCCTTTGCTTTAGGATCGCTGATTAGACAAACCTTGCTCATATTATAAAATAAAAACCAGTCAGCGTAATGGTTAAGCTGCATCAGATCAAAAAGAAAAAGCCGATTCGTCTCAAAAAAGAATCGTTGAGATAAATCGGCTCTGATGATTTAGATGATAATGCCATTGCAATGATCGAGCTCATGCTGGACGGCCTCGGCAGCAAAACCAGTTAATGAAAGCGACTGTTTTTGCCAGTTAAGATCAAAATATTCAACGACGATCTGCTGGTAGCGAGTTGCTGGGCGCTGACCATTAAGACTGAGGCAGCCTTCCTTGGTCTGGTAAGGCTCTTTTTTGCTCGTCAGTTTTGGATTCAGCATGGCTACGCTGACTGGTCCCAAAGATACGGCAATTACCGCAACTGGCGCGCCGATCATATTGGCTGCCATCCCAACACAATCCGCGGAATTGGCCGCGAGCGTCTCTAAAAGGTCTTTAGCTAAAGGGATGTCTTGTTTGGTGGCAGGGCGAGCTTTTTGGGCTAGAATCTGCAGGTTGCGACAGATTGGCTTGATCATAATTACGAGCTTCCTTTCTAATGATTTTGGTCTGGATTTATAAAAAGCACCGGGTCATGATCAGACCGCGATGCTTTAGAATCAATTACTTGGATGAATGATGGTGCTGCTTGCCGGCATTGCGACGCCGATTCTTATTGGCAGTCGGCTTGGTTTTGGCCGGGGACTTTTTGAGCTGTTCGATCGTATCAGTCGTCGGCTTGGTGGCAGCTGGCTGGGCTGGAATCGGGTCTGGCATCTTAACTGGGTGATCCTTCATTTCTTGTTTGATGTTTTCACGCAGCTTTGGTCGCCAGGCATTTACCAGCCAGGTCTGCAGAATGGCAAACAGGGCGCTGACCACAAAATACAGTCCCAATCCGGCAGAAGAAGACCAGGCAATAAACAGGATCATAACGGGGCTCATCAGCATCGCGGCGCCCATCTGCTTGCGCTGTTCTTTAGGTACGCCGATCATGGAAAGCCACCCCTGGACCATGTAGGCCAAAAACGCCAGAATTGCCAAAATTGCGCTTGGCTTCCCTAAAGGCATTCCCATGAACGTAGCATGATAAAGATCTGGCGAGTAGCGGATGGCTGCATACAGGGCAGCAAAGATTGGCAGCTGAATTAATAATGGCAGGCAGCCGATTCCGCCAGTCATCGAGATGTTGTTGTCACGATAGAGCTGCATCATCTGTTGGCTGACCGCGGCTTGTTCCTGTGGCGTCTTGGCGTCTTTTTGCCGCTGCTGCAGCTCACGCAGTTGCGGCTGCACCATTGCCATTTTTTCCTGCATCAGCGTTGATTTTTTCATTTGGCTCATCATGACCGGCAAAAGAATCAAGCGGACGATCACAACGATCACGACGATTGCCCAGCCATAGTTGTTTCCCATGTGCTGAGCCAGCCAAGTCATCAGGTGCTGCATGGGTTTGGCCATGTAGTTGTAGACCCAGCCGATTGGATGTCCATGCTTGTCAGTACGTACGCAGCCGCTTAAGATCAGCAGCATGGCGCTTAAAAGCGTGGCCACGGTGAGACGTTTTTTCTTCATTTTAAATAGCTCATTCCTTTGACTTCAATAAATTTAACATTTTGTATCTTACCTTAAAAAGAGCTTAAAATCTAGCAACTTCAACAAGATCACTGCATTTTAAAGTCCTGCCAGTCGCTTTCAATGGCGCGTGGCTCGATCTGCATGCCGGCAACTTTGGCATATGGGTTGGGACCAGCCTGAACTTCTTTGACAAACATTTTGACCGCTGCAGCTGGACCTTGGACGTCGATCGTCACGCTGCCGTCCCATTCATTTTTGACTTGGCCGACCAGACCGTGTTGTAAAGCCAGTTCGTGAGTAGACCAGCGGAAACCAACGCCTTGGACGCGGCCAGTAACGACAATATGATAATTAAGCATAAAAACCCCTCCCATAAGCGGTTGACGATTATCAAGGATCATTAGGATAATGGTATAATTAAGTTAACGATAAACTGAGGTGAAAAATTAGACTATGAAAGAATTAACTTCAATTCACAATCAACGCGTCAAAAACTGGAAAAAGCTGCAGACGCGCAAGTACCGTCGGCAAACCGGCCAATACATGCTGGATGGCTGGCATCTGGTTCAAGAAGCCATTCAAAGCGGACTGACGATTCATGAGCTGATCGGCACCAAGGCAGCGCTGGCTGAACATAGTGATATTGTATCACGGGTCAACGCGGTCTATCAGGTCACGCCTGAAATCATGCGTCATATTACAGAGACGATTACGCCCCAAGGGATCGTGGCAATCGTTGACATGCCGAATCTCAAGCGCAAGCCAGCTTTACCATTAAAGGGGGCCTGGCTGCTGCTGGATCGGGTGCAGGACCCGGGTAACGTAGGAACGATGGTCAGAACTGCTGATGCGGCCGGGTTTGCGGGAGTAGTTGCTGGCGATCGGACCGCTGACTTCTACAGCCCGAAAGTCGTCCGTTCCATGCAGGGCAGCCAGTTCCACCTGCAGCTGTTTGAAGGCGATCTAAACAAGTGGATTGCCGATTTTAAACAGCAGCAGTCGCCAGTCTATGGCACGCAGCTTAATCCAGCCGCCAAGAATTTCCGCGATGTGCATCCTGGGACTGATTTTGCCTTGATTATGGGCAACGAGGGTCAAGGAATGAGCGATGAGCTTTTAAAGCAGACGACGGATAATCTGTATATTCCAATGCGTGGTCAGGCAGAGTCACTCAACGTCGCAGTTTCAGCCGGCATCTTAATGTTTCAGCTGAATGCCCAAAACTAAATCCTCAGTTGTCGTCAATCCTGCTGAGTTGCTTACTATTAATACTTACATTTTATAAGAGCTTATTAATTTATTTTTAATGGCAAATCATGTATGATATTGACAAATAAAGGAAGGGGCCAGTTACTATGAAAACCGAAAACGAATGGCGTCAAGACCCAGAATATGTATCCTTGGTCAAAGATCTGCTGGAACAGCCGGCCGTTAAAAGGCTTGCGCACTATAAGCAGCATCATCATTCCAATCGCCTGCAGCATTCGATTGCCGTTTCTTTCGACAGCTACAAGCTGGCAAAGAAAATGCATCTGGACTACAAGAGTACTGCTCGCGCCGGACTCTTGCATGATCTGTTTTATTATGACTGGCGAACTACCAAATTCAATCTGGGATCGCATGCCTTTATTCATCCACGGGTTGCTTTGCGCAATGCCGAAAAGATTACACATCTGAACAAAAAAGAACGTGACATTATCTTAAAGCATATGTTTGGTGCTACGATGGCCGTGCCGCGTTATATGGAGAGTCTGATCGTGTCAATGGTCGACAACTACGAGGCCGAGCATGAATTCTTCGGCCCATTGCGCAAAAAACTGGAGCAGCAAAAAAAGGTTGTGGATTGGCATGTGACTCCTTCCAAAAACAGTAAAAAGATTTAGTTTTGAAGAGGGGAAGATTACATGGATCAAGTAAAGGTCAAACAAGATGATTTTACGCTGTGTCCAAAGTTCACTGAAACGTTTGCCATGCTGGGCAAAAAATGGAACGGACTGATCATTGAAGTCTTGCTGCATGAACATACACAGCGTTTCAAGGATCTGGCCGCGCACGTTGATAAATGCAGCGATCGGGTGCTTTGCGAGCGTTTAAAGGAGCTGGAAGAAGACGGGATTGTTTCACGCAATACCTATCCTGGCGAGAGTCGGGTCGATTATTCGCTGACTGAACGAGGTCGTGATCTGGCGCCAGTTATGGAGGCCGTGCACGAATGGAGCAATCAGTGGTGCGGCAAAGACTAAAATTAGGACTTGACCGCGTTGCCATGATTGCCTAAAATAGCCTTATATTTAACTAAAACGACTTTGATGGAAATTAGTAGCTGAACCGACGGCACCTAGGGAGAAATGATCATCGACTGCAAGTCATTTCTGCTTTCATCAGTGAATTTCACTTCCGGAGTCGGTACCTTGTATCCCGGTTGACGACCGTTATCAAGTCATTTGAGCGTATGACATTGTCATAAACCAGGGTGGTACCGCGAACAACTCGTCCCTCGATTCGTCGAAGGACGAGTTTTTTTGTGGCCACGCTAAGGAGGAAAATTGATGGGTTTAAGAGAAAAACTTGAAGAATTGCGTCAACAAGGTCTCAATGAAATTGCAAACAGTGATGACCTAAAGAACGTCAACGATATCCGGGTCAAGCTGCTGGGCAAAAAGGGGCCAATCACCAACGTTTTACGCGGCATGCGTGATCTGAGCGCTGAAGAACGGCCAAAAGTCGGTAAGTTTGCCAATGAGGTTCGCGATGAGCTGCAGCAGGCTTTAGAAGACAAAAAGTCCAGTCTGGAACAGGCATTGATGAATGCTAAGCTGCAAAGCGAGTCAATTGACGTGACCTTGCCGGGAACCCCGGTTGCACAAGGCCAGCCACACGTGATTCAGCAGATCATTGATCAATTGGTTGATCTGTTCATCGGGATGGGTTATGAAGTCGCAGTCGGCGATGAAGTTGAACAAGAAGAATACAACTTTGAAAAGCTGAACCTGCCCAAGGATCACCCGGCCCGCGACATGCAGGATACTTTCTACATCACGCCATCAGTTCTGATGCGGACGCAGACTTCGCCAATGCAGGCGCGGATGATGGAAACACACGACTTTTCTAAGGGACCGCTGAAGATGATCTCGCCAGGCAAGGTCTACCGGCGCGATACTGATGATGCCACGCACAGTCATCAGTTCCACCAAGTAGAAGGACTGGTTGTCGGTGAGCACGTAACGATGGCTGATTTGAAAGGGACGCTGGAAGTAGTTGCCCAAAACCTGTTTGGCGATCAGCTGAAGGTTCGCTTGCGACCAAGCTACTTCCCATTTACCGAGCCGAGCGTTGAAGCCGACGTTACCTGCTTCAACTGTCTGGGCAAGGGCTGTGCAATCTGTAAGGGCAATGGCTGGATTGAAGTCTTGGGTGCCGGGATGGTTCATCCAAACGTCTTGAAGATGTCAGGCGTTGATCCTGACGTATATGGCGGCTTTGCCTTTGGACTGGGGCCGGACCGTTTTGCCATGATTAAATACGGTGTTGAAGACATTCGTGATTTCTACCAAAACGACATGCGCTTCTTGACGCAATTTGATCAGAAAGGATAATTTCAATGAAAGTTTCATACCAATGGTTAAATGAATATCTGCCGCTTGAAAAGAACCAGATTGAACCCAGCGCGCTGGCTGAAAAACTGGCTCTGACCTCGGTTGACATTAATGAGGTCTACTCGCCAAGCGATGGCCTGAGCAATATCGTCGTGGGCCAGATCGAATCGGTCACGCCGCATCCAGACTCTGATCATCTCAATCTGTGCCAGGTCAAGATCAGCGAAGGAGCGGTCGTTCAAATTGTCTGTGGTGCACCCAATGTCAGTCAGGCAGCCGGTAAGAAGGTTATCGTTGCCTTAGCTGGTGCCAAGCTTAAAGACGGCACCAAGATCAAGCGCGGCAAGATTCGTGGCGAAGAATCAAACGGCATGCTGTGTGCGCTGCAGGAAATCGGCTTTAGTGACAAAATTGCACCAAAGGCTTATGAAGAAGGCATCTGGTTCTTGCCAGACGATGCCAAGGTAGGCGATGCCGTCTTTGGCTACCTGGGAATGGATGACACGATCATTGATACCGATCTGACGCCTAACCGGGGCGATATGCTGAGTATGTATGGCAATGTCAATGATCTGAGCGCGATTTATGATCTGCCGAATAATTTCGTTTCACATGACGTTAAGGAAAACGGTACGCAAAAAGCTGCTGACATGCTGAAGATTACGATCCCTGATCCACAGATTGCACCAGCCTACAAAGCCCGGGTCATCAAGAACGTTAAGCTGGGCGAGAGTCCAATGTGGCTGCAGATTCGCCTGTGGAATGCGGGCATTCGGCCAATCAACAATATCGTGGACGTTACCAACTATATCCTGCTCAAGTATGGTCAGCCAATGCACAGCTATGACTATGATCGGCTGCCAGCGCATGAGCTCAGCGTTCGCCATGCGCATGAGGGCGAAAAGTTCGTAACGCTTGATGAGGCTGAACAAACGCTGCAAAAAGAAGACATCGTGGTAACCTCAAACGACGAGCCAGTCTGCCTGGCCGGAACGATGGGGGGACTGAATACGGCAGTCAGCGATCAGACGCAAAACGTGGTCTTAGAAGCGGCTATCTTTGACTCAGTCATGGTTCGCAAGCAGGCTCGACGCTTAGATCTGCACAGTGAAAGCTCAATGCGTTTTGAACGAGGCATCAATCCAGAAACCGTGGAAACGGCACTGAACGAAGCAGCTTACTGGCTTCAGCAATTGGCTGACGGTGAAGTTGAACAGGGGATCGTTACTGGCAGTGAAAAACCGGTTGAATCCACGCCGATTACGATGTCTGTAAACAAGGTCAACGCCGTTTTGGGTACGGAGCTGAAGCTTGAGCAGATTGAAAACATCTTTGATCGCTTGAAGTTTGCCTACACGCAGTCAGGTGATGATGCACTGGTCGTTAATGTTCCGGCCCGGCGCTGGGATATCAGCATTGCAGCCGATTTAAACGAAGAAATCGCGCGGCTGTATGGTTATGAAAACATTCCATCAACTTTACCAACTATGACGCGGACGCTGGGTGGCTTAAATCCACGCCAAAAATTCTTGAAAGCTACGCGCCAATCTTTGCAAAGCATGGGGCTCAACCAAGCTATCAGCTACTCATTGATGAATGAAAAGCAGGCTCAGCAGTTTACGATTGATCCAGCCGTTACGCCAATGCAGCTGGACTATCCAATGAGCTCTGATCACACGACGGCTCGTGAAAGCATTATTAGTGGTCTTTTGGTTGACGTAGCCTACAATACGACTCGCCAGGTTGAAGACATCGCGCTTTACGAACAAGGTCGCGTCTTTATTCCTAAAGGCGATGAGCGTCCTGAAGAACAAGAGCACGTTGCTGGGGCCATGGCCGGCAGTCTGTTGGCTGACAGCTGGCATCTTGAGAAGCGTCCGGTTGACTTCTACCAGATCAAGGGAATTGTAGAACGCTACTTACACAACATGGCAATTGCTGGTACGATCGAATACGTAGCCGACAGCACGCGCAAGGAGATGCATCCAGGACGGACCGCCAATATTCTGCTTAATGGCAAGCTGATTGGTTTTATCGGTCAGATTCACCCACAATTTGCTAAGGACTTAAAGATTCCAGCTACCTATGTCTTTGAACTGAACTTGGAAACATTGATGGCGGCTGAAAAACTGCCAAAACAGTACCTGCACATCAGCAAGTACCCAGCCGTAACGCGTGACATTGCCCTGTTGGTTGATGAGGACGTAACCAATGAAGAAGTTGTTGATCTGATCTATCAAAAGGGTGGTCAATATCTCAAGGACGTGCATCTGTTTGACGTTTACACGGGCGCCAAGCTGCCAGCTGGCAAAAAGTCGCTGGCCTACACGCTGACCTATCAGGCTGACGACACGACGCTGACTGAAGATCAGGTTAACGATGCCTTTGCTCGAGTAGAAAAACATCTGCAAGACGTCTTGAATGCTGAGATTCGTTAATTTATGACTGATTAGGGAACGTCAAAACTGGCGGTCCCTTTTTGTCATTTTGTCAGAGGAATTAAAAATGCCCAATTTTACCAAACAACAGCTGCGGCGCCAAAACATCGTCACCATAATTGTGATTGCTATTTTAATCATTGGCGGATTAGTGATTCATGGCTGGTTTAATCATGAGCTGCTGCCAGTTGATACTAGTGATCAAACCAAACGTGTGGTGGTGATTCCAAAGGGTACGACCGATAAACAGACCGGGTCCTTGCTAAAAAAACAAAAACTGGTACGCAATGCCTATGTGTTCGACTATTATTTGCAAACGCACAAGACGCAGGGAATTAAGGCCGGGCGCTTTTATCTAAAACGGAGTCAGTCAACGCCTCAGATTGTAGAAAAGCTGCAGCAAAAACCGACTGCAACGACAAATACCAGTGAATAACCTTGTCGCTGCTATCTGGCTGCGCTATACTAAATTTTGTATTGACAAATAAAGGAGAAATTTAGCGTGAACAATGATGACAAACGTCCAATCATTATTGGCGTAACGGGCGGCTCCGGCAGTGGTAAAACCACGGTCAGCCGTGCCATCTACAATCAGCTGCATGGCCAGTCCATTCAGATTATTACTCAAGATACCTACTACAACGACCAGGCCGACATGACCATGGAGCAGCGTAAGGCCGTTAACTATGATCATCCCCTGGCTTTTGACACGGATCTGTTGGTTGAGCAGCTGGACCAATTACGGCATAATCAAGCCATTGAAATGCCGGTTTATGACTATAAGGCCTACACGCGGGCTAAGGAGACCGTGCATGTGGAACCACAAGACGTAATTATTCTGGAAGGCATTTTGATCCTGGATGACGAGCGCCTCCGTAATCTGATGGATATCAAGGTGTATGTTGATACTGATGATGACATTCGCATCATTCGCCGTATTCAGCGTGATATGGAAGAGCGGGGTCGGTCTTTGGACTCGATTATTGGTCAGTATCTGGCAACGGTTAAGCCGATGTATCACCAATTTATCGAACCAACCAAGCGCTATGCTGATCTGATCGTGCCAGAAGGTGGTGAGAACCAGGTCGCAATCGATCTTTTATCGACCAAGGTTCGCGATATTCTGGTTAAGCGCGGTCATACTGAACTAAAGTAACATTAATGATGGTTTACAATTAATGTTTAGCATGTTAACGTTGCAAAAGACGAAATTTAAAATCATTTCTAAATAAAAATCAAAGGAGTTATTGAAATGGCTGAAGAAAAAAGCTACCCAATGACGGCTGAAGGTAAGCAAAAACTGGAAGAAGAACTGGAAAACCTGCGTCTGGTACGGCGCCCAGAAGTAATCAAACGAATCAAGATTGCCCGCAGCTATGGTGACCTTTCGGAAAACTCCGAATACGAGTCAGCCAAAGACGAGCAGTCATTTGTTGAAAGCCGGATCTCACAGATCGAACACATGCTGCAGTATTCGGTGATCATCGACAACAATGACGTGGCTGCTGACGAGGTATCAATGGGTCGTCAGGTAACGTTTAAAGAACTGCCGGACGAAGAACCGGAAACCTACCAAATCGTTGGTGAATCCGAATCTGATCCGCTGAACGGCAAGATCTCAAACGAATCGCCAATGGCTAAGGGCTTGATTGGTCACAAGGTTGGCGAAGAAGTTGAAATTGAGATTCCAAATGGCACGATGAAGGTCAAGATTTTGGAAGTTAAGTAAGCTTCCAATAATTCCCCGCTTCAAAAGCAAAGTGGGGAATTTTTTATTACGTCTGTGTTGACAAATGTAATTATAAAGTTCAAAATGATCACGGTTAAAGATTACAATCGTAAACAAAAGGAGGATGAAATAATGATTAAAATCTTAGTTTTATTGATTGCTGTATTATTAATTGCTGCAATTATCTGGTGGTTCTTTGGCCGTCATCAAGAAAAGGCCGTTGCGGCTGACGTTAGTGCCGACAGCCAGGATCAGAAGGTAAAAGTAGAAGTTAATGGTGGTTATTCGCCAAGTACGATTGTCTTAAAAAAAGGCGTACCGGCAGAACTGGATTTTTATCGCAAGGATCCTTCATCTTGCTTGGAACGGGTCGTCTTTCCAGATATGGGAATCAACGAAAAACTGCCACAAAATCAGCTGCACCAGATTAAAGTTGATACCAGCAAGGCTGGCGAGTATGAGTTTGCCTGTGGGATGAATATGTTTCATGGTAAGGTGATCGTAAAATGATGAGCATCAAAAAGCGTTTTTGGCTGGCTTTGATGCTGGCATTGCCGATGTTATATGACATGCTGGCTATGTTTTTTAATTGGCCAATGATCCCAAACGGTGACTTGGTGGCATTGATTTTGACAACGTTGATCATGCTGATCTCAGGCCGTGCATTTGTTCAGAGTGCCTGGGCAGCATTTTTGCATCACCATGCCAACATGGACACGTTGGTTGCCGTTGGGACCATGACGGCATATCTGTACAGTATCTACGCGCTATTGCATCATCAAGGCGTATTTTTTGAAAGTGCCGCTTACATCATTGTCTTCGTTTTGCTTGGGCAGTACCTGGAAGACAAGATGCGCACGCAAGCCTCACAGTCAACAACCAGACTGCTGCAGCTGCAGGTTAAAAACGCCACGCTGATTAAAGATGGCCAAACCAAAGAAGTTCCGATTGAAGACGTTAAAATCGGTGATCGTCTGCTGGTACGTCCTGGTGAAAAAATTGCTACCGACGGCAAGGTAGCTGCTGGTCATTCAACGGTCAACGAGTCAATGATTACTGGTGAGAGCATGCCGATTGAAAAGCAGGCCGGCGATGCAGTGATCGGTGGTACCCTCAATCAAACGGGGATGCTGGAATATACCGTCGAAAAAGTTGGCAAGGATACCATGCTGGCTCAAATCGTTGAGATCGTCAAGCATGCTCAGTCCAGCCATGCGCCGATACAAAAACTGGCGGATCGGATTGCTGATATTTTCGTTCCAGTGGTCTTGATGATTGCAATTGCCGTTTTTGCCGTTTGGTACGTCTTTTTGGATGCTGAATTAGCCAAGGCACTGACTTTTGCCGTTTCGACAATCGTGATTGCCTGTCCGTGTGCTTTAGGAATTGCCACGCCAACTGCCTTGATGGTTGGTACCGGACGTGCTGCCAAGCTGGGAATTTTGATCAAGAATGGCGAGGTTTTGGAAACTGCCAGCCATATTAAAAACGTGGCCTTTGACAAAACCGGGACGATTACGCAGGGACAGCCAGTCGTTACCGATGTGATCGGGGAGCAAGAACAAGCTTTAACACTGGCAGCCGGTTTGGAATCATTGTCTGAGCATCCCTTGGCTGGTGCCATTGTTAAAAAGGCACAGGATCAAAAGCTTACGCTGCCTACTGTTACTGATTTTAAGAATCTAACAGGCCAAGGCGTCACTGGCATAATCAATGGTCAAACCGTTTTTGTCGGCAAACCGGATCTGGCCAGCCAGTCAATTGCCAAAACACTGCAAGTCAAAATGAATCAGCTGCAGTCAGATGGCAAGACGGTAGCAGCAATCGGCCAAGCAGGCAAAGTAATCGGCTTGATTGCAATTCAAGACGTCCCTAAGCCATCTGCCAAGGCTGCGATTGAAAAGCTTAAGCAGCAAGGCTATCACACGGTTATGATTACCGGTGACAATGAGCAGGCGGCCCAAGCAATTGCCAAGCAGGTTGGCATCGATGAGGTAATTGCCTCGGTTATGCCAGGCGATAAGGCACAACGAGTCAAAAATCTGCAAAATCAAGGTGTAACAGCCTTTGTCGGTGATGGGATCAATGACGCACCGGCATTAGCAACTGCGGATGTCGGCATTGCGATGGGCTCGGGAACTGATGTGGCAATTGAGACGGGTGGCATTGTTTTAATCAAGAACAGTCTTAAAGATGTCGTCAAGGCACTTTCAATAGCTAAAAAGACCTTTGCCCGCATCAAGTTGAATCTGTTTTGGGCTTTGATCTACAATCTGATCGGTATTCCAATCGCGGCCGGTGTTTTCGCGCATTGGGGAATTGAGCTCAGTCCTGCCTTGGCGGGGTTGGCAATGGCCTTTAGCTCAGCTTCGGTGGTTGCCAGCTCATTGCTGTTAAACGTTGCTAAAATTGACGAATGAAAAAAAGAGGCTGGGAATAAAGTCTCAAAACAAAAAATGGCTGAAGATTGCGTGACTTAAAACGTTGATCTTCGGCCATTTCTATTATTAAAGTTGTTTTATATAGTAATCAAATAAATTTTACTGTCTGCGTCGAGTGCCAGATCTGATCCACCAGAGACTGGCGCCAAGACTGATCAGCGTGATCGCCGTACCTAAGATCAAGTATGGTGGGATGTAATACATTGAGACCGTATGCTTGCCAGCAGACATTGAGATGGCCATGAAGGTACTCAAAGCTTTTTTAGGCGTAACGGTTTTGCCATCAACCTTGACGTGCCAGCCTTGATCATAAGGGATGGTAGTCATTAAAAGATCCTGGCCAGCTTTGAGATTGACCGTGCCCGAGATTCGGTTGGCGGCATAGCTGGAGACCTTTAATGGCGATTGATTTAAAGTCTTGAGACTGGCATTGAAGGCTTTTTGATTAAGCATGTAGAGACTGACGTTTTGCATCCAGAGCGTTGAGTTCTTGAGACTAAAGACGATCTTGATGGTTTTACCCTTAGCGTGGTTGGCGACGTTGACCGTTACCGTATTGCGATAGGTATCGTATTGAGTCAAGGCCTTGCCGTTGATCGTAATCGTGGCATTGTTCTTGACGTTGGCGCCTAAAGTCAGGTAATAAGAATTATTGGTCGTCGGGGTAAACTCAAGCTCAATGCTTGCTGGCGTCAGCAGATTGCGTTTTTTAAACGTGGTTCCGGTAATCTGAACGGCGGATTGGACATTGCCAAACGTGACGTGGTTAAAGTTCTGGACCTGGAACAGCGACTGATTGACGCCGCGACCCGCCAGCGACTGGAAGATCTGCGACTGATAGGCCAATGGATCCAGCGTGTTATGCGTCAGATTCAAGACTTGGCTGCTGGCACCAAATGCAATCGGCAGCGCAGCTTGATTGGACTTGATATTGACCATTGAAGTCTGAGCAATCGTTTTTTGCTGCTTGAGATCGGGTCTGAGACTGGTCGACGGCAAAACGGTACTGCCATTCTGCTTGCCATTATGCCGTTCCTGTAAGAAGTACTTAAAGCCCAGCAGTGAATCGGTAACCTGTGTGCCATCCGTGTAGGTGATAAAGCCATCGCCATCGGGTTGCCCAATTGCTCCCATGAATGCTGGCTGAGCGGGTTCCAGCGTTGAGCCAAAGTGATCGCCGCTGTTGAAATCAGCTTGGAATGGGTCATCCTTGGTCCGCATAAAGGTCTTGCCGGTTCGATAAAGGCCGCTGTCCAGGGACTTGAGCTTGGTAACGGCTTTATCCAGCTCTTTGGTATAATTGCCGAACTCAGCCTGTGAGACATAAGAAATGTTGTTTAGCGCCGTAAATGCGCTGGTGCTGACGTCACAGACCGCCAACAGAATCAGCAGCAGGTCATAGAGTCGTGAATTGCCGTAACGCGGGATCAACAGCGCCAAAATGGCAATCGCTGCAAAGCCAAGCCCGATCAGCAGCTGATTGCGATTGATATACGAAAGATGACTGACCTGTTTTAGCATCAGGTAGGCAAAAATACTGCCGACTAAAACCGCTAAGCCAAGCGCGGCCGGCCATTTGATTCGAAAGTCAGGCTGCAGAGTGCGCGCGGCCAGCCAGATGCACCAAAATGAAAACAGGTAGGAAAAGCGATACGGATACCAAACTGGGAACTGACCAGCGTGCCAGAACAGATCCAGTGCCTCAATACAAAAAGAGGCCAGTAAAAACAAAGTAATCAGACCGGCTGTCAGACGACCGGCAATTTTTTCGCGCCGATTGAAAAAGTAAAGGACGGCGCCCAGCATAATCAGCATGCCAACATAAATATTTGGCTGACCGCTTGGCATCTGATTGAAATTAAATGATCCGGGCACCAATTTGGCCAGCATCTTTAATGGATTATACTCAAGCTTCCAGTTCCATGACGTGGTCGTATAAGTGCCCTTGCTCTGCGTTAAGGCATAGGCAGTCGGCAGCAGAACGAACGCGCTGATGGCTCCGGCAAGCAGTGAGCTGCCCAGATAGCGTCCCAGGGTATAGCCGGCTGCATGCCATTGCCATTGCCAGGTCGTTTTCTCACTGGCAATCGTCCAAATTCCAAATAAAATGGTGAAGATGGCAACCATCCAGGCCATATAGTAGTTGTCGATCAAAGCCACTGCCAGCCACAGCGTATAGGTCCAGGGACTGCGGCCGGACAATAATTTGCGCTCACCATAAATGATCAGCGGCAGCAGAAACAAGACGTCCAGCCAGAGCAGATTGAACTGGTTGGCCACCATCCAGCCCATTAAGGCGTAGGGGGTCGAAAAAATCCAAATACGCGGCCCCTGTTGAATCTTTTCACGGTCAAGCACCCAGGCCATCGCCAAACCAGCCAGTCCGTATTTAAGCAGCGTTAGAATAGCAATGCCGCTGGCCAGATGCTGCGCGGGGAAGAAGAGCAATAGCAGATTTAACGGGCTCCAAAGATAGTAGGCGTTGGTACCCCACATCTCACCGCCCAGCCCTTTGCTAAATGAATAGAGCAGGCTGCTGGGATGATGCAGAAGCGATGAGCGCAGATAGGCAAAAAAGTCGACATACTGCTGACCAAGATCTACAGTCAAGACAGTACTGCTGCCAAATGGTGCCATGCCGCGATAAACAAAGTAGCCGCCCATAATTAAGACAGGCAGCAAAAAACTGATCAGCAAAACCAAACGGCGCTGACGAACGGTATGTGTCATATCAAAACAGATCCTTATCTTTAGGAATGAAAATTACGTTTTTCATTATAGCCATAAAGTGTGAAAACTTCGTGGTTTCCTTGCTTAAAATTCGTTAAATCATCTCATAATAGGTTTAATCTTGCAAATAAAAGTGTATAGTTAAACTCTTGAGGACAATCTTGCAGTTCGATTCGGTCGTGCTGCAAAAAATTTGTTAAAATAGACTTATTCTGTCTAAGGAGATTATTAAAATTGAAGTTCTTAAATCGCTTTAAGGGCATCTTCGATCAACGCAAAAAGAGCAAAAAAACCGCGCAATCCGTGATTCCATCGCGATTGAACTTTTTGCTATGGGTCGTAGCGCTCCTTTTACTGGCCTTGGTTGCCCGCTTGTTTTATCTGCAGGTGCTGAATGGATCATCTTTTAAGGCTGAGGTTAAAAGCTCGGATACGACCGTGCAGACCAACAATGTTCAGCGGGGGATGATCTATGACTCATCTGGCAAGGTTTTAGTCGGCAATCAGGTCCATCAGGCAATTACCTATACTAAAGGCGCTGACGTTACCAGTGCGGATCTGTATAAGATCGCCAATCGCCTCGGTAATTACGTCAACGTTGGCACTAAGACCAAGCTGACGCAGCGTCAGGCAGAAGACTACTATCTGGCCGACAGCGATAATCTAAAGGCGATTGTCAAGAAGCTGCACCTGTCCAGTCAGGTTACCAGCAATGGTCAATACAACAAGGCATTGGCCTACTTGAACAAGCATCCAGAAGTCTACAAGCTGACCAAGCTGCAGCAGAATAAGGCGCGGATCTATGCTGCGATGAGCGGCGCCTACTCGCTGTCGACGACCTATATCAAGTCAACCGGCGTTACCGCTAAGGAATTGGCTGAAGTCGGCGAGCACCTGAGCGAAATGCCAGGGGTTAAGATTGGGAAGGCCTGGACGCGAAACTATCCACAGGGTAAAGACATTCAAACCTTAACCGGGACGCTTTCATCTGGGCTGCCAAGTGATGAGCTGAACTCCATGCTTGCTCAAGGATACTCACGAAACGATGACGTTGGGCAAAGCTATCTGGAAAAGCTCTATCAATCGACTTTAGCCGGCTCGAAATCGCAGACTGAGGTTATGACGACTGGCAATACCACCAAAGAAAAGGTTAAGTATGCCGGCAAGAAGGGTGACAACCTGGTCTTGACGATTAATTCCAAGTTCCAAAAGCAGGTTCAAAGCATTCTGGAAAAGAACTACTCATCAGCTGGGATCGCTTATTCAACAGGGGTCTATGCCGTCGTAATGAATCCAAATACCGGCGAGATCTATGCAATGGCTGGGATTGACCGGGACCCAACGACTGGCAAGCAGACTACCGATGAGATCGGGGCCATTAACCATCCGATTACAATGGGATCGGTTGTTAAAGGGGCCATGATCATGGGTGGCTTTATGAGCGGTGTCATCACGCCAAGCAACAATACCTTGACCGATATGCCGATCAAGCTGGCCGGGACCAGTGCCAAGACTTCTTGGTTCAACAAGACTGGTAGTGCCAACATTGCCTTGAATGCGGCCACGGCTTTGGAAGTTTCATCCAACTCGTACATGATGCAGCTGGCCATGAAAGAAGGGGGCATGAAATATGTCTCTGGTGGTGCGATTGACCTTGACCCATCGATCTTTACCAAGCTGCGCTACTACTTCAAGATGTTCGGCTTAGGGGTTAAGACAGGGATTGACTTGCCAGGCGAAAGCTCCGGCTATGAGGGTTCTTCCAAACAGTCCAACATCGGTTCGGCACTTGACCTTTCGTATGGTAACTACGATGGCTATACAACGATTCAGCTGGCTCAGTATATGTCCACGATTGCCAATGGCGGCTATCGGATGCGGCCATACATCGTTAAGCAGGTGCGGGGAACCAACAAGGACGGTTCGCTGGGAGCCATTGAATATACTACTAAGCCGGAAGTCTTGGGAACCATCCCAGCCACTGCTGCCGAATGGAAGATCGTCAAAGAAGGTCTCTATGACGTGGTTCACGGCTCAAGTACCTACATTACTGGTAAGAAGCTGGCTAGCGATACGCCATCGATCTCGGGTAAGACTGGTACGGCCGAAACGTTCTACAAGAACAACAGCACGGTTACGCTCAGCTTTGCCGGCTATGCACCATCTGATAATCCACAGGTCGTAGTTGCTCTGGCTATTCCAGGCGCAAGCAATTCTGATGGTGGGGCCAACCTGACGATGGCTTCACAGATCTTTAAGGCTTTCTGGAAGGATGTTAAGAGTTCTAAGGACTATCAATAAAGCTGCAGATTCGACTAAAAAATATCACTGTCAAGGGAATTTCCTTAACAATCTTGGACAAAACTCTGGCCAAAGCAGTGAATTGATGATATAGTTGTACGAGTTAGGGTTACGAATAACCAATTAAATCTGAAAAAAGTTTGGAGGTTGCCACCAATGCGTGTAAACATTACTCTTGAATGTACTTCATGCCACGAACGGACTTACTTGACCAGTAAGAACCGTCGTAACAACCCGGACCGTCTTGAACTGAACAAGTACTGCCCACGGGAACGCAAGGTTACGCTGCACCGCGAAACCAAGTAATTCAAATCTAACCAAGACTCAGCTGCTGACTGGCAGTTGAGTCTTTTTTTCTTTTCAAAAAGAAGCATGTCTGGCTGCTGATGCATCTTCTTAGCTTGATGATGACCTCTGGTTATGATACTGATCTGAAACGCTTGGTTGTTGAAGAAGGCGTTTGGCAGATCAATCGTTGGCATAGCTGGCCTTTAAGCTGAAGACTGCTTTTATGGATTGGGGGAAGCAATTTGGTATTTTGGTGCAAATTATGCGAACGGTTGCAATTTTTGCGCAAAAACGCTTGCATAAATTGCCATTAGCGGTGATAATTACTTTTTGTAAACGTCTGTCAATACGTTTTACGGAGGGAGAGAGAAAATTGACACATTCAAAAAAGGAAATGCGCAAGGCGTATCTTGCCCGGCTGCAGCAGCTGGATCAAAATACGCGGCTGCGCGAACAGCATCGCCTAGCGCAAAAGCTTTATGATCTGCCGCAGTGGACCAATGCCAAGACGGTTGCACTGACCATGAGCCAGTCGTTTGAGCTGGATACGGCACCGCTGATTCTGCATGCCAGGCATGAGGGAAAAAGAGTGCTGGTTCCGCGCACGCTGCCGAAAAGGCAAATGGAGTTTGTTCAAATTGATGAGGATACCGAATTTGAAGAAACTGGATTTGGCGTCTTGGAACCATTGGCAGGGATGGTCTTGCAACCACAGGAGATCGATCTGATCGTTGTACCAGGAGTGGCCTTTACTGCTGATGGCAAGCGGCTGGGCTTTGGCGGCGGCTATTACGACCGTTACTTGGCAAACTATTTAGGCCAGACGGTTTCTTTGGCCTTGACTACACAGTTGGCTGATGCAGCTGAGTGGCCGGTTGAGGACCATGATGTTAAAATTGGTCAGGTCGTTAATTTAGAGCAGGCATAACAATGAGAGAAGCATGGCAAAAAGCGCCGCTGACCAGTCTGATTATTTTGATCCAAGTCATTGTGTTCATCTTGATGACGCTGGCTGGCGGCTCAACCAATACGCAAGTGCTGATTGAATTTGGCGCACGCTATACGCCCCTGATCAAAGCAGGTGAATGGTGGCGATTGATTACGCCCGGGTTCGTGCACATTGGACTCACGCACCTGGTCGTCAACAGCGTAACGCTATATTTTATCGGCATGTATATTGAAAATTTATTTGGCCACTGGCGATTCTTGGCGATCTATCTAATGAGTACGCTGATGGGTAATCTAGCTAGTGCGGTCTTTTTGCCACAGTCGATTTCAGCGGGTGCCAGTACTGGTATTTTTGGCCTGTTTGGCGCCTTTTTGATGTTGGGGCTGGCTTTTTGGGACGAGCCGGCAATTCATTCGCTGGCTCATCAGTTTTTGATTCTGGTGCTGCTTAATCTGGGAACCGACATTTTAGTGCCAGGAATCGATCTGGCTGGTCACTTGGGCGGTTTGCTGGGTGGATTCTTTATGGCAGCCGTGGTTGGTGCTCCACGTTTGGGCAGGATAGACTTGCTAAAACGCTTTCTAAGTGGCACTATATTGATTGTAACGATTGCAGCTTTTTTGGAAATGGGATTGCTAAAATGAAACCAATTCGCGAGATTCGCACGCTTTATGATGTTCAACAGCTTTTGAAACGCTTTAATGTCTTCGTTTACGTAGGCAAAAGGCTTTGGGATATCGAGCTGATGGCCATTGAGGTCGACAATCTTTATCGGGCTGGCGTCTTGGATAAGGATCTGTATATGCAGGCCAAGCTGGTTTTAAGAAAAGAGCACCGCATCGAAGAAGAGCTGAATCAAGAAAACAAGTCGCCTTATTAGACTGAGGCAAGGGATTTATTGAGGTTAAAGGAGAAATTTGAGCATGAACAAGAAGTTAATCGGTGTTGACCTTGGTGGGACTACGATCAAGTTTGCTATTTTAACGGACCAAGGTGAAATTCAACAAAAGTGGTCTTTGCGTACCAACATTTTGGATGAAGGTTCGCACATCGTTCCCGACATTATTCAATCCATCAACCACCATATTGATCTGTACAAGATGGACCGCAGTCAATTTATTGGTATCGGCATGGGAACGCCTGGGACGGTTAACCGTGAAGAAGGTACGGTAATTGGTGCTTACAACCTTAACTGGAAGACGCTGCAGCCAGTTAAGGAACAAATTGAAAAGGGTACTGGCCTGAAGTTTGCTCTGGACAACGATGCCAACTGTGCCGGCCTTGGCGAGCGCTGGAAGGGTGCTGGTCATGAAGGTGACGACGTTGTATTCATCACGCTGGGGACTGGCGTTGGTGGTGGGATCATCGCCAATGGCAAGCTGGTTCATGGTGTCAATGGTGCCGGTGGTGAAGTCGGTCACATCATCGTTGAGCCAAATGGTTATGAATGTACCTGTGGCAACCACGGCTGTCTGGAACAATATGCCTCGGCAACCGGGATCGTTCATCTGGCCCAAGATGCTGCTGAAGAATACGAAGGTAACAGCCGCTTGAAGGCCATGATCGACAACGGTGATGAGATCACAGCTAAGATCGTCTTTGATCTGGCCAAGGAAAACGACTTCCTGGCTAATGAAGTTGTTAACAAGGTTACATACTACCTGGGTCTGGCATGTGCCAACATCAGCAACACGCTGAACCCTGAAACGGTTGTTATCGGTGGTGGCGTTTCGGCAGCCGGTGAGTTCCTGCTCAAGCGCGTACAGCAAAACTTCCAAAAATTTGCTTTCCCAACGGTTCGCACTTCTACTCAACTGAAGCTGGCACAATTGGGTAACGATGCTGGTGTGATCGGGGCTGCTTCATTGGCACTTGACTTTACTGCCGATGAAAAATAAACTATTTATTTGAAAACTATTTTTGGTTAGGCAAGGAGGCACGTTTTACGTGATGAATTGCCTTTCTTAAATTAAGACAAGCATGTTTGGAGGAATTGTTGTGGTACTGGGAATGAGTTCGGGATGGCTGGCTTTTGATATCATCGTATTGGCACTTTTGATTGGCTGGGGCGTAAGTGCTGGGATCAGTGCTTACCGGCGCAAGCATTATGCCACGGTGCTGGATGAAGATGCCTTCCGTGATGGCATGCGTAAGGCGCAGGTAATCGACTTGCGGCAAAAGGATGCTTTTGACAAGGGGCACATTTTAGGCGCCCGCAGTCTTCCATACATCTATCTTAAGCAGCAGTATGGCGAATTGCGGCCGGATCTGCCGGTTTACCTTTATGATGACGGCATGCAGCTGAGCACGCAGGCCGTGACTTTCTTAGCCAAAAAAGGCTACCACAAGCTCTATATCTTAAAGGGCGGCTATGCTGACTGGCATGGCAAGACGAAAAAAGCCAAGTACGCTGACTAAAAACAAAAGGCTGTTGCAGAAATGCAACAGCCTTTTTTATAATCGTAATGGATTACAGTTGGTGAGAAGAGCGTCCCTTGCGCGTAGCGGCGCGACGGTTCTCATCAAAACGATTTTCTTCTTCTTCGATTGGCTTAACGACGGTCTTGTGGAAAGCAGCCACGCCACTTGCCACCGCACCCAGAGTCGTTAAGGCACCCAATACAAAACCACGTGTAAATTTTTTCAAAAGAGTAGCCCCCTTTATGTCATTTGGCTTTATTATGACTGATTTTGAATAGATTTACCAGTAATTTTAAGCAAGGAAGGTTTTAATTTTGACTAAAGCAATAGCCATCGTTGGCCCAACTGCTGTCGGCAAGACGGCACTGTCGATTCAGCTGGCCCATGATTTAAACGGCGAGGTGATCTCAGGCGATTCGATGCAGATCTATCGTCACTTAGACATTGGTACGGCTAAGATCACGCCTGCTGAAATGGATGGCATACCGCATCACTTGATTGATATTCGCGATCTTAACCAGCGCTTTTCGGCGGCAGAATTCCAAAAACTGGCTAATGAACAAATTGATCAGATTACCGCTCGTCATCATCTGCCCATGGTCGTTGGTGGGACCGGCTTTTATCTGCAGACACTGACTGAAAATCTGGCGCTGGGTGCTGATCATTTCGATGAACAATCGCAACGGATTCGCGACTACTGGCATCAAATGGCCGATCAAAAGGGCCCTGAAGCCGTTTGGAAGCAGCTGTACCAAAAAGATCCTCAGGCTGCCAAACAGATCCCGGTGGGTAATTTAAGACGTGTAATTCGGGCACTAGAGGTTATTGAAAAAACGGGCCAACTGTTTTCGCAGCAGACGCAGACCAAAAGCGACAATGAATTTTTGCTGATCGGTTTGACTACCGAACGTTCGGTTTTATATGAACGCATCAATCAACGGGTTGATTTGATGATTAAAGAAGGTCTGCTTGATGAGGCGCGCTGGCTGTATGAACAAGGCGGTGAAAATTACCAGTCTGGCAAGGGAATCGGCTACCGAGAGCTGTTTCCGTACTTTAAGGGTGAGACGACGCTGGCGGATGCAATTGCCAAGATCAAGCAGGATTCCCGTCACTATGCCAAGCGTCAGTTAACCTGGTTTAGAAATAAGATGAACGTTCAATGGTATGATTTGGTTAGCGGTCGGAATACGACTAATGAAATTGAAGCTGACGTTAAGGAGTGGTTAAAAAATTAAAGTTAAACATTAGTCAAACTAATTAATCAACGTGATCGATCATGAAAGCCCTATCAAAAATTGACTTATTTCCTTCCAATTGGTAGGCTATTAAAGTAATCAGAGGGAAGGCTGAATATAAGCATTAACCAAGACCAATTCAATAATTGGTCTAGCCATCTGAGACTAGTTGTGAAACCGTAAGTGTGGAAGGAATGGAATAAAATGGCAAAACACGTATTCACTAAAGAAGAAGTTCATGAATTAGTTGAAAAGGAAAACGTTCATTTTCTGCGGGTAATGTTCTCTGATCTGTTTGGTACGACGAAGAGCGTTGACCTGCCCGTCAGCCAATTGGACAAGCTGATGAACAACAAGATGATGTTTGATGGCTCTTCAATCGACGGCTTTGTCCGCATCAACGAAAGTGACATGTACCTCTACCCAGACATGTCAACTTGGCTGGTCTTTCCTTGGGGTGAGGAACACGGTAAGGTTGCCCGCGTGATCTGCAGTGTGCACATGACTGATGGCACGCCATTTGCTGGTGACCCTCGCAACAACCTGATCCGTGTTTTAGACGACATGAAGAAAGCTGGTTTCACTTCATTCAACATCGGTCCGGAACCAGAATTCTTTTTGTTCAAGACTGACGAAAAGGGCAACCCAACGACTGAAGTAAACGATAACGAAAACTACTTTGACATGGAACCTGCCGATGCCGGCGAAAACTGCCGTCGCGACATCGTTTTGGCACTGGAAAAGATGGGCTTTGACGTTGAGGCTGCGCACCATGAAGTTGCTCCTGGCCAACACGAAGTCGACTTTAAGTACGCTAATGCTCTGGAAGCTGCCGACAACATTCAAACGTTCAAGTTTGTTGTTAAGTCAGTTGCTAAAAAGCATGGTCTGCACGCTACGTTTATGCCAAAGCCATTGTCCGGCATCAACGGCTCTGGGATGCATACCAACATGTCACTGTTTGACAAGGACGGCAACAACGCCTTCTACGATGAAAAAGGCGAACTGCAATTGTCTGACACGGCCTACCACTTCCTGGCTGGTATCTTGAAGCACGCGCGCGCACTGACGGCAATCTGCAACCCAACCGTTAACTCTTACAAGCGTCTGGTACCAGGCTATGAAGCACCGGTTTACGTTGCATGGTCTGCATCTAACCGTTCACCATTGATTCGGATTCCAGACGACCGTAAGATGGGAACGCGGGTTGAAATGCGTTCCGTTGACTGCACGGCTAACCCATACCTGGCAATTGCTGCTATTTTGGAAGCCGGTCTGGACGGTCTGCGCAACAACCTGACGCCAATGAAGGAAGTTACGGAAAACATCTACATGATGACGCCAGAAGAACGTGAAGCCAAGGGCATTGAGGATCTACCATCCAACCTGCACAACGCTTTGAAGAGCCTGCGTGCTGATGAAGTCGTTCGTGAATCGATGGGCGAACACCTCTACAAGAACTTCTTTGAAGCCAAGACGCGTGAATACGACGGTTACCGTCAACACGTTTCTGACTGGGAACGTGACAAGTACATGCTCCAATACTAATTTGTGTTTTGCCAAAAAGGCCCGCCAAGCTGCAGGTCTTTTTATTTTAGCGATGAAAAAAACGCAGCGTTGCAAGTGACGCTGCGTTTTTTAAATCAGAATCGTGACAAAAACTATTCACTGAGCTTTTTGGCATCTGCATCCAGCTTAGCGAAGCCTGAACCACTAGGCTTTTTGTTGCCACGCTTTTCCATAGCCTTGCGGGCCATTTCTTTTCGTTCTTGCTTACTCAACTTACGTGCCATAATAGTTTCGCCTCTTTTCTTGACATTCAAGTAGTCCACATGTGTGTAATACTCGAACAATTCTATTATAGTCATTCTTTAAGAATTTGCAACCGTTATCGCAAATGGTAAAGATTTTACAACTACCTGGATTAATCGCTTTAAAAGTTGTCAAAAATCCGCTAAGATTAAAGCAGTATTAAATTAAGGAGTCAAAGCTATGGCAAGTGTTGAACAGACAAATGGTGCGCTTGATATCAGCCAAGCAATCAACAAGCAGATTGCGGCCAAGATCAAGTATCTACAAGAATTGGAAACCGCGGTCGAACATCATGATGACTGCAAGGTATATCAATTGCTGGACAATCAGCGCTATGCTGCGGAAATTGAGCATCGCGAACAGCAGCCAAACGAGCAGGGGGTTATGAACCTGGTCGATGATCTGGCTGACCAGTTGAGCAACTTTTTGAGTGCCAACCTGATTCAATATTTGGGCAAGGCATACCCATTCTTTTACTATGAAGAATACAAAACCGGTCACTACCGCATCTACTTTGGGAACTGGTGGGATCGGCGGCGCTTTGGTGAACTGGACGTCTTAAATATCCGCTTTGCCTTTGATCAAGAAGAATACCAAAAACTGGCGCGCGCCTTTGAACTAAGCAAGCAAAACAAGCGCTACAATAGTGATCGCATTGAACAGATCTCGAGTGAAAACGATCGTCTGCAAAAACTGATTGACAGTCGTCTGGAACGTGAACAAAAGCGGGCAGCCTTACAAGAGCAGCTCAAAGATGCCAGCTCACGCAGCGGTCTGTTTGAGTCCAACAAGAATCGTGAAGCACGTCAGGTAATCGTTGAACAGATCAGCAAGCTGGAAGATGAGGAACAAGAATCCCGTACGGCTGCGGACACGATCAAAGAAAATGAACGTGTCGTACTGGATCTTTCAAAAGAAAATACGATTCTAAGCTACGAGCAAAAGAGCATCATTGATACGTTTGGCACGTTTGAGGACTTCGAATTGGCCAACCGAAATCTGTATGCCAGCTATCTTAACAGCCTAGGCGGCAAAAAAGCGGGGGTGAGCGCAGATGAGCAGTAATCAAATGATCTCAACGGCAGCCGATCGCGTTCATTCGCTCAGCGACTCGATTGCCCAAGGTTTGGAAGTTGGTCAGCGCTACGTTGCTTTACTCAATCAGCTGACTGAAACCAAGGATCCGGCTGAACTGCTTGATGCTACTGAAAAGCTGGAAGGACTCAGCCTGGCTAATGCCTTCGTGAAGTTTCCCCAGCACTATCAACTGGCTGACTACTATCTACTGCTAATGGCACGCATGCTGGAATTGAATGGCGAAAACAGTCTGGAAATTGAAGAAAATGAGATTCACCACCAGTTATTGGCTAAGATTTCGCCAATGGAGGATCAAGAGCGCTTTACGTTTGAAATCGATCCGCATAACGGTGGGGCCTTCTTTGCCGAGCAGCATCATCACGAGCCGCTGTTTTATCTGAACCTCAAGCATCAGATTCTCAAGTTCAGCAACCGGGCGCTGGTTGACTTTTTCATCGTTCGCCAGACCCAAAAGTTCAGTGATCTGGATCTGCAGGCCGTTGTTTCGCCAATGATTAAGTTTGCCTTGCTGTTGGAAAAGCAGCTTAATTTCGTCATTGATCTGGGAATTTTGGAAACTGGCAACGGTGCCCGTTTCCGCCTGCAAAAACCAGATCTGCCATTGACGATTATCGACCGGCTGTTTGTCAAAACCACGGATACCGACTACATGCTGCTGAACCTGCCACAAAACAATGGCGCCGAGCTGCGACTGGATCAAAACGTACGACTGCAGCTGGCGTTTGATCCAGACGACTATGCTCAGGAATGGAGCTTCCGGGTTCTGGACAAAGAAGAGCGCGTCTCGTTCTTTGACGTCTTATTGCATTATCCGCTGGTACGGGAATGGTACTTGGACAACCGTGAGTTCTTAGCCGTTAGAACGGATGCGATGATCTTTGCCAACAATGCCGATCAGGATTATGTTGGTGAGACGCTGACCATGACGACGCCGGATCAACCAACTCAATCAGCAGAACAGACGGCTGAAAATTTGGAAAATCAAACAGAAGTAGAAAAGGAAGATTAGTTTGTTAGATATTACTAAGTTGCTGCATGAGTCAATTGAATTTGATTGGCAGTTGGATGAGGATCATGATATTCAACTTGGTGCCGAAGCCCGCGTGCAAAACGTCTTTACTGCATTGGACGTTGAGCTGGCCGAGATTGCCAACGCTGCAGAATGGTTTAAAGTCTGGAAAGAGCACCTTGGCAAAAAATTGCCTGGCCGGACGCATCATCAGACCGTTCTGGAAGAATACGTGGACGCGCTGAACTTCTTTTTACTCTTCAGTGCCAAAAAGCAATGGACGCATCTGATTGTTTTGGATGAGCAGATGCTTGCGCGCATTAAAAATGGCAAGCCTGCTGAAAAAGTCCCAGACTGGAACAAGGAATATCTGGCCATCAAAAACTTCTTGTATGGCAGTTATTTCAATCACCGTCAAGAAGATTTTCGTCATGCCTGGCACCTGTTTTTGAAGATGGGACTGGTTGATTTTGGCTTTACTGAAGACGAGATCATGGATGCCTATGAAGAAAAGCTGAAAATCAATATTCAGCGCCAAGAAGACAACTATTAAATATATTAGCCCTGCTAGTCGCCAAGTGCTCTGGGAGGGCTTTTTTTATGACTAAAAAACGACATCCGCCATGGAGACGGATGCCGTTTTTGTTGATAAGGAAAGGCGATGCTTCTTGCCGTTAAGCTATGGGACTTAGCGGCGGGGATTTTATTGCCAAAAGATTTGACCAACTACAGATAAAGAAAGAATCAACGAAATGATAAAGAGTGGCAACATTTTGTGATCCCATCAAAAGCATTGTCTATATATTTCATTATTGTTACTTTTATTAAAAAATGCAATAGTTTTGTAACATAAAACTATATCTTAATAAAATCTTAAACTTTTTTTGCTAAATAGACTAAAAAGAGATTTTTTAGATGAACGTTTATGAGACAAAAAACATCGCTAATCAAATTAATTAATGATTAGCGATGTTTTCTTTAAATGAGATATATAACCAATACCGTTTAAGATAATTGTAAGGGTAACATAAAGGCAACAAAATTAGTCATTAGCTAATGCAGCTAGGGTATTGGCAGCCTGATGACTGGTTACCGGGTGTAAGTCAATATAAACTTGCATCGTTGTAGCGACATTGCTGTGGCCTAATAACTTGGAAACATCAGTAATAGGTGTTCCAGCTTCCAAAAGCAGTGTTCCATAAGTATGTCGGAGACCGTGGGGCGTGACGTACGGTAGATTATGATCCTTTTCTAATTGATGCATCCATTTGCCAGGTTTACTTGGCGTTAACAGTCCACCATTGATATTAGTGAATAGCAATGGTTTTTTGTGTTTGCTCATTTATTTCGGTTAAACTTCAGATATTTGCCCGTCAGGCTGGCTGGGCAAGCCATGATCTCTTCCGGCGTTCCGGCACAAACCACCTGGCCGCCTTCCTGGCCCCCACCTGGCCCCATGTCAACGACATAGTCGGCATTGGCAATCATGTCTTGGTCATGTTCAATCACCAAGACTGTCGCTCCTTGGCTGATCAAGCGCTGAAAGACATCGAGCAAAGACGAAACGTCCAGGGGATGCAGGCCAATCGTTGGCTCATCGAAGATAAAGACCGAATCAGCCTGCTCCTTGCCCAGCTCACTGGCCAATTTCAACCGCTGGGCCTCACCGCCTGACAAAGCTGGCGTCGCCTCACCCAGGGTCAAGTAGCCCAAGCCCAGGTCATGAAGGACCTGAAGGCGCTTTTGAACCAGCGGCAGATCGCGGGTTGCCCGGAGTGCCTGGTCAACGGACATGTCCATTAGCTCGGGAAGCGTGTAGGCCTTAGCTTCAGGCTGCCCTTTCTTGACTTTGGAAGTACGGCTGACAAAGTCTGCTTCTTTTCGGTAGCGTGACCCGCCGCAGTCCGGGCAGGCAATCTCCACGTCAGGCAAGAACTGCACGTCCAGGACGATCGCGCCCGTCCCATCACAGGTTGGGCAGCGCAGACGGCCCGTGTTGTAGGAGAAGTCCCCGGCTTTATAGCCCAGGCGCTTGGCCGCTGGAGTTCTGGCAAAGGTCTTGCGCAATTCGTCATGGATTCCGGCATAAGTGGCCACGGTTGAGCGGACGTTGATTCCAATTGGCGTGGCGTCAATCAGCTTAACCTGGTTGATCCCATCGGCTTTGAGCGCCTTGACGGCCTGGGGCAGTTTTTCTCCCTTGATCTGGCTCTGCAGGCCTGGCAATAAAGTTTCCAGAATCATGGTCGTCTTCCCTGACCCGGACACCCCGGTCACAACCGACAGCCGGCCCTTGGGAAAATCAATGCTCAGGGGCTTGACCGTGTGGATCTGCCGGCTTTCCAGGTGGATCGTGCCTTCTTTAAACAGGTCCTTCCTGGTAATCTGGGACCGCTTATTGATCACTTCCTGCCCAGTCAGGAAGGGGCCGATCTTTGACTGGGGATTTCGCGCGATTTGGGCCACTGGTCCTTGCGTCAGAATCTGACCGCCCGCTTCCCCGGCGCCTGGGCCCATTTCGATCAGCCAGTCCGCTTCACGCAGCACCTGGGTGTCATGGTCAACCAGGATCACGGAATTGCCATCGGCGACCAGGTCACGCATGACGCCTTTCAGCCCCTCGAGGTTGGCGGGATGCAGGCCAATCGACGGCTCATCCAGCACGTACAAAACCCCAGTCGTCCGGTTGCGCACTGCCCGCGCCAATTGCATTCTTTGCCGCTCGCCATTGGACAAGGTCGCCGCGGAGCGGTCCAAAGTCAGGTAGGACAGGCCTAAGTCCAGCAAGCGTCTGGCCACCAGGTCAAAAGAAGCAACGATGCTCTTGGCCATGGGCCGCATTTCAGCAGGCAAGGAGTCTGGCACGCCGTCCACCCACTTCTTGCACTCTCCTAAAGTCAGCTGGCAAGCATCAGCCAAAGACAGGCCGGCCAAGCGCGGCGCCCGGGCAGCTTCGCTCAGGCGCGTGCCACGGCAGTCTGGGCAGGTGCCTTCTTTAAGGAAGCGGGCGACCCGCTTCATCCCCTTTTCGTTCTTGACCTTGGCCAAGGCATTTTCAACGGTGTGAACGGCTGAATAGTAGGTAAAGTCCAGTTCAGTCGACTGGCCTTTCTTGTCAAGATAGAGGATATGCTTCTTGACCGCGGGACCATGGAGAACGATCTCCTTCTCTTTAGCCGTCAGCTCCTTATAAGGAACATCGGTGCGCACGCCCATTTCCCGGGCGACGTCCTTCATCAACGACCACATCAAGGTCTGCCATGGAGCGACTGCCCCCTCATCAATGGTCAGATTCTCATCTGGAATCAAAGAAGCTTCATCCACCGTCCGCACGACGCCAGTCCCGTCACAGGTCGGACATTCCCCTTGACTGTTAAAGGCCAGTTGCTCGGCGGATGGGGCGTAGAATTCCGCCCCGCACTCCGGGCAATTGAGGGGCAAACCGGCCGCGACATTCAGCGTTGGCTTCAGGTAGTGGCCATTGGGACACCGGTGGCTGGCCAGCCGGGAAAACATGAGCCGGAGGCTGTTTAGCAGCTCCGTCCCAGTCCCAAAGGTGCTCCGAATCCCGGGCACCCCGGGGCGCTGGCGCAAAGCCAGGGCGGCGGGCACGTATAAGACCTGGTCAACCTGCGGCTTTTCGGCCTGGGTCATTCGGCGCCTGGTATAAGTCGACAAGGACTCCAGATACCGTCTTGACCCTTCAGCATAGAGAATGCCCAGGGCCAGACTGGACTTGCCAGAGCCGGACACTCCGGCGATTCCGACGATTTTATTTAAAGGCAGATCGACGTCGATATTTTTCAAGTTGTGCACGCGGCCGCCGCGAACCTCAATGCAGGCTGGTCTTTGTTCCATAATTGCTCCTTTTCAAAATCTTGGCTCTATAATATTTCTTACTGATGGATGTCAAGTAATACATCCGTCGGTAAGATTTTTTTGTTTAAAATAAAAAAGAGGTCCATAGGCCTCGCTATTCGTAACTTAAAATCCTCTACCACAATTCTTCTAAGTATAGAGAGCTGGTTTCTATGAACCCTACTGCTAATTATATTGAAAACTTTCTTAATGTTAAAGACACTTGCCTAAATTTTGTAGATTGCTCTCAAACGACTTACAAGGGGAGAAAAGTAATCATGTGTACAGCCATTGCCGAGCTCGACACATGTCCTAATTGTAAATCCGCTGATGACTATATATAACGGCTTCAAGATCGTTCATATCCCTTATATTTCAGCTGACGAAAGCAATCCAGTCATTATCAAAGTCAAGAAGCACGGTATTTTTTGTAAGAACTGTGAGCTATACAGTTATCCGTCTACCCAAATCGTTGACAAGTATTGCCACATCTCTAACGCCGTTAAACGTAAGATCATTGTCGGACTCACTAAAGATCATTCTATGACCAGTATCGCTGACTACTGTGCAAAGATGCTTAGACCACTGCAGCGCTCGATTTACTCCTTCATTGCTATTCTTTGCCAAAACACTTAGCGTTTGATGAATTTAGAGGTGTGGGACGAAAGCTGCACTTTATCTGTCAAGATGGCGAAAAACATACCATCGTCGCCATTTTAGAGAATCGCTTCAAAAACACTATTATTGCTTGTTTCTGGGAATCAGCTTTGCTGTACGTCAAGCGTTAAATAAAAACCTTATAGAGGAGTCATTCAACCACGAATGGCTCCTTTTGTACGCTATGAGCGGCTTTGAGATGATCAATGGGCTTGGATTGATGGTTTCAGAACGTCTCAAGACCGATCTAAGCCGTGTTTAATCTTATGGAGGTAGGAATATGCCACGTAAATGTCGCGATTACTTCACAGCTGCTGAAATCGCTCGTGCTTTTGATGTGCCAGCTGATAAGATTGAAGCCGCAGCAGGGAAAAAAGTTTACCTTAATCAAATTGGCGATATTCGTGAAGCAGTTTTGAGTGTTCATTCAAAATGGATTGGCAATGGCTTTACAGTTGATGAATGCAATCGCTTAATGGGGTTTAAAGCTGACAATATTGATCCGTTGCGAGTGTTTGAAGGAATCACAATTACGCTTGATCCTGACACTGGGGAAGGGATTGTACCGCTTGATGATGTGATTCATGGCTATAATATTTATAAATACCAGTATGATAACGGTTATTGGGACTAAAAAAGCGCCGCTAATCAAATTAATGATTAGTGACGTTTTTAAATAAAACAAGGCGTACAACCAATACCGAACAACCATGCTGATATTTTGATAAAAAAGGTAACAAAAAGGTAACAAAAGAATATAAACGTACGGTAACAGATTATTGAGACGTTAATCTAAAAAGCTGATATAACAAGGTTTTCAGCACATATGGAACTGTGCGATTTTCTTATATGGGGCAAGTGGGAATCGAACCCACAACCTTTGGTTTAGAAGACCAATGCTCTATCCAGTTGAGCTATTGCCCCAGACCTAATTAAGTATATTATATTCCACGAAAATGTCAATAATACAGTTGGTTAGACCATTGCAAAACATTATATGTTAATGGAAGTCTAATTTATTGACAAAGCGCTTACATCGTTTTAATCTAACGTTAGAACAAGTTTGTAGACCAGCTACATGTTTTAACCTAAAGAGCGTTTTTTAGATTGGAGGCGTAGTGTCAATGACGGGCAGCAAGGTTGATCCCCGTGTAGTCAAGACCCGCAGTAGTCTCCGCAAGGCACTTGTATATCTGATGAAGCATGAGAAACTTGAAAACATCAGCGTCCAAAAGATTACTGAAACGGCAAATATTACTCGAGGTACATTTTATCTACATTATAAGGACAAACGCGACTTTATCAAATCAGCAATGAATGAGATTCTGGATGATCTGTTTGCACAAATTATGGTTGAGCGCCAGATCTCAACGTCTGGCAACTCAGTTCAGGTGCTGTCTTTAAATGAAGCCTTTCAATGCATCGAAAACAGTGCAGAAGTCTTTGATGTCTTATTGAATAATGAACGCAATGATTTCTTCTATGCACAGCTCTACGATCGCCTTTGCCAGGAATTAACGAAATATGCCAAACAGTTGGATAGTGAATTTGACGATTTCGATGTTCCAGTCAAAATGCAGGTTTCATTTTTGGCATCCGCCGTGCTGGGCGTAATCAAAAGCTGGCTGCAGGATGGCATGATCTATACGCCACGCTATATGACGCAAAGCATGATGAAGATGCTGCAGCAGTTCAGCGGTGAGGGAATGCTTTTAACCTCGTTTTTTGATGGTAAGGTAAAATCTGCATTGGAAATCTAGCCAAGCATCACCGGGCCTTTTTGCCACGGTGATTTTTTATTCTGCATTGGTCTGATTTTTATTGACGTGATCAAAATGTTTTGATATGATATTAGCGTTGTATTTGTGAACCAACAACTACAACCGCACGCAACCGAGTTTTAAAAGCTTCGGCTGCTCGGCCGGCGAGTCTTAGAAATTAAGGAGGTGCACAAACTGATGTACGCAATTATCGTTACTGGCGGCAAGCAATACAAGGTAGAAGCAGGTCAAGCTATCTACGTTGAAAAGCTGGACGCAAAAGAAGGCGACAAGGTAACTTTTGACAAGGTTATCTTCGTAGGCGGCGACGACGTTAAGGTCGGCACGCCATTTGTTGATGGTGCTTCTGTTGAAGGTACTGTTGACAAGCAAGGCAAGGAAAAGAAGGTTGTTACCTTTAAGTACAAGCCAAAGAAGCACACCCACACCAAGAAGGGTCACCGTCAACCATACACTAAGGTTACGATTGACACGATCAACGCTTAATGGGGTGATTCAATGATTCGCGCGGTTTTTCATACCAATCAGGATCATGGAATAGCTTCGTTTGAGATGACTGGGCATGCCGATCATGGCGATTATGGTCAAGACATTGTCTGTGCTGCGGTTTCTGCTTTGGCAATCGCTACGGTCAATGGATTGGAAAGAGTCGTCAGGCAGCCTGCCACGATTACGGCAGACCATGCTAACGGCGGTTTGCTTAAGGTCAGCTCAATTGATCCGGGACACGATTCCCAGATTTTAATGCAGACGTTCTTGGAAGCGATGCTTGATATTCAAGAACAGTATGCAGAAAATATTGACATTAAAATGTCTTAAAAACAAATTCTAAGCTGGAGGTGAAAACTATGATTATGGATCTTCAATTCTTCTCCCACCACAAAGGGGGCGGTTCGACTGCCAACGGTCGTAACTCTGCTGGTCGTCGTCTGGGAACCAAGGCTGCTGACGGTTCTGTCGTAACGGCCGGTTCTATCATCTACCGTCAACGTGGTACTCACATTCACCCAGGTGAAAACGTGGGTCGCGGTGGTGACGACACTTTGTTTGCTAAGATCGACGGCGTTGTTAAGTTCGAACGCATGGGTCGCAGCAACCGCAAAGTTTCGGTTTACCCAGTTGCCGAATAATAAATTAAAGTCCAGTCCGACTGATGTGTGCTTACATGTCATCGAACTGGACTTTTCTTTTGGCGTTTTGCTAAAGGGGGAAGAAAACATGAACAATTTGTTTGCCAAAGGCACGCCGCAGCAGATTCCCGAAGTCTTGGCCAATCGGGATCGTCGGGTGGCCTTGCAGAATCAATTGACAAAATCACATCCTGACCAGACCGTGATTGCCGCTAAGCTTAATATTCCCGGACCAATCAAGAATAACGAGATGATCAAGAACTTCTTTGTGACCAAGCTGACGATTTTTGAAAAGCAGCTGCAGGCTCAGTATGATTTTAAAATGGTTGGGCAATGGCTTGATGAATCAACTGGACCGGAACGCTTCTATCTGGTTGATGGTCCCGCTGAGCAGGTTAAGCAGCTGACGACCGCATTTGAAGAAGCTGATGCCTCAAATCGACTGTTTGATCTGGACGTTTTGAGTCGTCAAGCTGGACAGACGGTTTCAATGTCACGGACCGAGCTGGGGCTGCCTAAACGGACGTGCTTGATCTGTGGGCGACCAGCCAAGGAATGTGCGCGTTCGCGGCGTCATACGGTTGCGGAACTGCAGGATCGGGTGGCTGAGCTGATTGAAAACAGTTGAACGTTGGGAAAAATCGAATAAGGAAGCTGCTAAATGGATACTAAATGATTGTTATTTGAGGCGTTTAGCAACAACTGCAAAATAAAGAGATTGAGAAAAAACTCCGAAAATCAGCTTGCGACCGATTTTCGGAGTTTGTCTTCGAACCTCCGCAAGGATGGCTAGGTCGGTCAAATGCTGATTTATCAGCATTTGAACTGCCAGCCAGCTACTGCGCTGAGGCATTATTATCCAGAAAACAATAAAGAGGTTGGGTTAATTCCCAGCCTCTTTTGATTGATTAGATTTTAGTAGTCAAACAGCTCAGTTGACAAGTAGCGGTCACCGCCATCAGGAGCAACGGTTACGACTTTCTTACCCTTGCCGAGCTTCTTAGCCAGTTCAATCGCACCATAGATGTTGGCCCCGGCTGAGATACCCGGCAAAAATCCTTCCAGATGACCGACTTCTTGAGCGGTCTTGATAGCATCGTCGCTGGCAACTTCGATAATACCATCATAAACTTCTTGGTCCAGCGTCTTTGGAATAAAGCCGGCACTGATACCTTGAATCTTATGCTTACCGGCTTTGCCTTCCTTGAGCACTGGAGATTCAGCTGGTTCAAGTGCATAGACTTTGATGCTTGGATCAGCTTGCTTCAAGGCATGACCAATCCCACTCAAAGTACCGCCAGTACCAACACCGGCAACGAAGGCATCTGGCAGATTATCCTTGCCGAAAGCATCGATGATTTCTTGGCCGGTCGTAGCTTCGTGAATGGCTGGGTTAGCTGGGTTTTCAAACTGCATTGGCATAAAGTAGCCTTTAGCGTCAACCAGTTCTTGGGCCTTGGCAATTGAGCCTTTCATCCCTTCGGCACCAGGTGTCAGGATCAATTCAGCCCCGTAGCCCTGCATCAGCTTGCGTCGTTCAACGCTCATCGTTTCTGGCATTACGATAATCAGGTGGTAGCCCTTGGCAGCTGCTACGCTGGCCAGCCCAATCCCAGTGTTGCCTGAGGTTGGTTCGATAATAGTGTCGCCAGGCTTAAGCTGGCCTTCTTGTTCAGCCTTTTCAATCATTGCCAGCGCGATCCGGTCTTTGATGGAGCCAGCAGGATTGAAGAATTCCAGCTTTACGTAGACGTCGGCGGCATCTTCGGGAACAATACGGTTAAGCTTTAAAAGAGGCGTGTTGCCGATCAGCTGGTCGATTGAAGTGTAGATTTTTGACATAATTTTTTCTCCTTTAGGCAATGGTTAGTGCGTTTTGTGAATATTCAGCTGTTTTTTGCAGCCAGTTCTTAAAATACAGCTGCTGGACCTTTTCCCACTTGAATTGGGGATCAGTCAGCGTATTAATGTCTTTAAAATAATTCTTAGGCAATGCGTAGTGACGATCAGGATGGGCAGCTGTTTCCCGTTGGTATTCGGCTAATAGTGCCAGACGATCGTATTCAAGGTGGGCAAACAAAAAGTCTTGATTGTCGCTGCCGGTTAGCGAAAGCAGGTAGTCATCACTAGACACGGCGTTGATCGTCAGTCCAGGCGTTTGGCGAATCTGGTCATGGTCCAGCTCGGCATAGCGTGCATGCGGTGCCGGGAAGGGAATGGTCAGGCCATTTAAAACGGGGGTTTCAACCAAAACCTCATTGTCAAAGACGCCGAAGTATTTTTTGGTCAATTGCCGTTTTTCAATGCCATACAGATAGTTGGCGGCAGCCATGGCACCCCAGCAGATGTAGAGTTGCGGGATGTTTAGGTCGACCAGCGTATCAATCAGGCGCGTGACCTCATCATGATATTCGACCTGTGCAAATGGAATCTGCTCAATCGGGGCACCCGTAATGATGAATCCTTGCAGCTGACTTACTTTGTTAAGGTCCAGCGGTTCAGAGATTTGTTGAACCAGTTCAGGGACCGGCCGATTGCGGTAGTGGTCAACGGGATAGAAAAAAGTAAGCTCAACCGTGGGATCGAGGGCCTTAAAGATTGATGAAAAACGCTGCTGAGTGGCAGCCTTGTCATGCATCAAGTTTAAGATACCGATTTTAAGACGCGGATTAGTCATCAGGTGCTCCTTTCCTAACGATTGCGATAGTTAAACAATCAGACTTTCACCGGTGAGTTTGTCATAATTTAAAGTGCGATGGATACAAAAAGCCCCACAAACTATTGCTAGTCTGCGGGGCTTTGCAATCGACTGGGTTGTCGATCGGGCTGTTTATACGAATGCAAAACAAGCCTTTTCCGCAGAAAGAAAAAGGCAGCAACAAGTCATGTTCATAGCAAAATTAGACTTAATCATGATGCACCTCTCCTTTCTGGTTATTTATCAACGCATCTTTAAACATGCCCTTATTTTACATGACATCTTACAAAATGCAAGTAGATTATCAAAAAATTATTAAAAAACGGTGATTAACCGCGCCAGCCCGCAATATCATGCGGCTCAAAATCATAGCTGAGCTTTTTTTGATAGGCAGCTTCATAAGCGGCTTTTTTCTGGGCGTAGTCTTTTTCCATCATCATCTTGGCATTTTCATTAACTGAAAGCTTGGAATCAGGCCAAATCAATGGCAAAACGTGCAGACGATACTTAGTCTGATAAAATTCATCGTTGTTTTTTTCTGGTTTGGGCTGATCAATGATTTCCGTAAAACAAGAGATGATTGGTACGTTGGCCTTGGCAGCGTAATAGTAGGCACCACGCTTGACGGGCCGCGGCTTGCGATAGTTGAACCACATTTCCTGTTCAGGATAGATCAAAACCCAGTGCCCTTTTTGAACCTGCTGCTCAAGTTTTTTGGGCAGCGTACGGCCCAAATAGCCAACGTTTTTGGTCAGTGGCAAAACATCGAGGTGATTCATCAAAAAGCCGATCAGACCATCCATTTTCAAGTTGGTTTCTTGAATTACGATGAACAGCCGACGATGATTCTTCTGAGCAAGCTTGCGAATGACGGTGTTGTCCAACTGATTGAAATGGTTGCTGGTGATTACGGCACCTTGCGTGGGCTTTAACGATTTCAGATTTTCCAATCCACAGAACGTGGTATTGAGATTGAACCAATCTGTGATGCCACGCATTGTGGTCCTAGCAATCAAATTGTCGAATCTTGCGCGCCAGTGATTTTGATTTTGCCAAAACTGATTGACGATCGCCATGCTTTCTTCAGATGAGGTCTGTGGGTCATCGATTTCGACCTTTTCGTTAAAAAGTCCTTTTTGCGCATGGTCGGCGATGTTTTTAATGACCTGATCGCGATGTTCGCCGATAATCATGACAGCCGTACCTGCTTTCCTTGCTCTTGCAGTTTTTTAAACGTTACGGGATTATCAGGCAACTCATCGGCATGATTAAGCATGCTCATCAGTTTTTGCCGATCCAGCTGCTGTTGAGCAATCGTATAGTCAGTTCGGACGTCTTTTAGCTGCTGAGCATAAGGCGTTTTTTTAGCCGCTTGCCAGAAGTATTCATCATACATAACGTGATCAAAATGCCAAGGTTTGAAAAACAGGTTATAGTGAATCAGCTTAGGATCTTTGACGCGTTCATCAGCAAACTCTTCATCTTTTGGCATGGCATTCCATTTTTCATCCAGATAGGTGATGCGACCATTGCACATGACGTTTAGGTAGTCTTGATCGGGGGCAATGCAGTCAACATGGTATCTTTGCAGCAGATTTAAAAAGTGGCGGGTAAATTGATCTTTGCGCAACTGACTGAAATTCATCAATAAGACACCAGAATTGAGGTATTGTTTGGCGGGGACGCCGACCGCTTCTTTAATGTAAAGCTGCATTGGGCCAACGTGCTCAACGGAATGATCTGGTGCCGCACCAATCAGATTATTGCCAAGCTCAATTGCAAACATGTCGGCTGGATCGCCATTCCAGACCGTATCGCTATCGACATAGATGGCCTTGTCGTATTGAGGGAAAAGATCGGCTAAAAATAAGCGGTAAAAAATGCTGGGCGTAAAAAAGTCGGCCCGCAGGTAATTTTCTTTGCGATTTTGGATGGCATTGAGTGCTTCATCATTGATCTCATAAAAAATAAGCTCAAGATTGTCACTGGCCAGGCTTTGCAGATTTTGCCGCGTCACTGGCGTCAGTCCCTGATGCACGATGATAACCTGATAGTGCTGCTCAGGCGAGATATGATCACGCAGCGACTGAATCGCTACAGCCGCATAGGGGGCAAAGTCATTGCTGATGGTATAAAAAATTGGAATTGGCTGTGTCATATTAACCTTCCTTATAGTTCGGACTTCAGTTGACGATATTCTTCCAGGAGACCGTCATATTCATGCAAGCGCAGATCTTTGTGAACGTTGTTGATCTGCCATGGCTTGACGGTCAGAATGTGAAACCAGGGGAAGAAGCGAAAACTGGTGGTAAAGTGTTGAAATACAGTGTCGTGATGGAGTCGGCGCTGATCGTTGAAACGCCGTGGTGCAATCTTTTTGGCATGTGAGAGTCGATTGATTGCAGCCTGGTCGGGCATAAACATATGGCGGGTGGCAATCATGCGGCGTGCCTTGACGAATAAATTGGTACGCTTGATTTCAGGCAGGTTCAAAAGCAAAATGCCTGAGTTGATATAATCGGCCATGCGCATTTGATGGTGGAAGAACCATTTCCCATAATGATCCAGTACGCCAACGACCTGGACACCGGTCAGATCTTGATGATAAAAGTCATCAAATGATTCACGGCAGATTACGTCGTTGTCTAAATAAAGCAGGCGATCCGGCATGTTAGGAATCAGATCGACATACAGTCGCAGCATTGAGTAAGGCGTAAAGCGCGAGTTCATGTTGGCCAAGGGCTGTGATTCGTTGAACAGCTCGGTACAATCGATTAAATGAAGTGAATTTTTGGGATTATACGATTGGAGCTGCTGGGTCAAAAGATTGGCGGCTTTTTTGCTGAAAGGCTCATACTGCAACGACTTGGTGGCCGTCTTCATCGTTAGAATGTAAATGTTTAGCGGTTCTTTAACATGATGAAGCAAAGACAGCGTAACGATCAAAACGCCATCTTCAGCGCGGTGATCGCCGCAAAACAGGATATTCACGGTTTCATCTTCTTTCTTGAATATATTTGATGGCTTCATAATTGCTAAGGCGGGCCCGGCTGACCATGGCAGCTTGAATTTGATCATGCAGCCAGGACTGCTGTTTTTTTAGTGACAGATTATGATCGGGAATAAACGGTCCATCGATAAAAACGGTCAGACGTGGCTTTTTTCCCCAGCGCGGCTTTTGATAGGTCGTCGTCATGGCAAATGCTGGCCGCTGATTTTTAATCGGAAACCGAAAACTGGTATCGGGAAAGGGTCGAATCTCAGTATAGTTGGGCCAGACGTGAGCTTCAGGATAGATAAAGACGTGACCTTGGTGCCGACTGACGGTCTGTACGGCTTTTAAGAGCTGTGCGGTTTGATGAAGCGAATTGCCCACTGGCAAGGCTCCACCATAGGAAAGCAATAGGCCGATTATGGGGATGCCCCAGTTGGCCGGTGCCGCCAAGGCATAAAAGTGCTGTGCCTGGCCGATTAAAAAGGGCATAAAGACGTCGTTAACCGGCTGCGTGTGGTTGCCATAAACAAAATATCCCTGATTTTGATATGGCTGCAGTTTTGCTTGCCCCACGATCTTGGCTCTGCGCCAGCCATAAGTATATAGATAGGCGAATGCCTTGGCACCACCACGAATCATCCATGACCAGCAGCGCTCAGCCGGCTTAGTGCGCAGCCAGCGAAAGTCATCTTGCAGTTGAAAGTCTTGATGAGCGCTTTGTACTACGTCATCAGTTGGTTCGGTATAATAAATTGTTTTTACCATACTTCTCACCTTCTATAATTACGGTAGCCAATTTAAACTTAACATAAGCTTAATCTAATGAAACATTATACTCAAAAAGAAAGTGCAAGTAAATACTTGCAATAATGTGCTAAAATGATAAAAAACAAAAAGGGAGCTAAAACGTGAAGGATAAAGCAGCGACTGACGACAAGATTATGGATGCCTTTGCCGTTTTGGTCAACGAGCAGGGCTACAGCGCAACGACAACCAGTCAGCTGGCCAAAAAAGCGGGCGTCAATGAAAGTACGATTTTCCGCCACTTTGGTGATAAGATGGGGTTGGCTAATGAGCTGGTCAAAAGGTATCGCAGCCTGATTGTTGAACTGATGGATGATTTTGTGCCAACTTGGGAGCTTGAAGATGATCTGATTGAGTTTTCCAAACGCTTTCGCCAGCAGTGGCCGCGCCAAAACGTGATGCTGGTTATGTTTAATACCACTAAAGATCCTAAACAAAAACAGCAGCTGCGGGGTATGATTGAAAAAATCCGTAATTATGGCGTGGAGATGATTATTGACTATTTCCAAAAAATGCAGCAAGCCGAAAAAATTCGCGATGATATTGATTATCGACAATTAGCCTTGAATTTTGTCTGGCTTAACGTCGGTCAATTTTGGAGCAGCCGGTTTTGGGATGGTAACCAACGAATCTCGGATACTGAATTTTACGAGCTTTCGGTGCGGCCGTTTGCAGATCTGCTGACCAGACGGGGTGTTTTTGACGAGCATCCGCAGAATTGATTAATAATGACAAGCAAAAACTGAAAGGAACGATTAGACATGGCTTCTCGAATTGAACGGCTGCGCAAGCGGTTTGACGCTTTATACATTGATGCTTTTTTGGTAACCGATGAGGCAAACATTTTTTACCTGACGGGATTTGATTTGACCCAAGGTGATGGCGAGCTTTTGATTACCAAAGACGCCGCGATTTTGATCACAGACGATCGCTATGCTACCGAGCTGGAAGGATTTGAAAGCGATGAGGTCGTGGGTATGATCACGCGCGATTACTGGGGAGCCTTAAACCAGATCTGCCAAGGCATGGAAATTGAAGTCGTTGGCTTTGAAAATACGATTGACTATCGGATCTATGACGTCTTAGACGAAATTATGGAAGCCGATATCGTGCCTTTTGATGGTCTGATCGAATCCATGCGGGCAGTCAAGGATCCCGATGAAATTAAAAAAATCCGCATGGCAGCTCAATTACAGTCAGCTGGCTATGAATACGTCTTGAATTTTATTGAGCCAGGGATGACAGAACGACAAGTGGCCAATCGCCTGGATTTTTGGATGAAAGAACACGGTGCGCAGGCCGCCTCGTTTCCAACGATTTGTGCCAGTGGTGCCAATGCTGCCATGCCGCATGCTACGGCCAGTGACAAGGTGATTGCAAACGGCGATATCGTTACGCTGGACTTTGGCTACTTTGTTGAAGGCTATACGGCAGACATGACGCGGACGTTTGGAATTGGCAATATTGATCCAGAGCTAAAGGACGTCTATAAAATCGTCAATGAAGCTCGCCAGGCTGTGATTGAAGCTGCCAGGGTCGGAATCCACGGTGATCAGTTGGATGCTGCCGGCCGCCAGATCATTGAAACTGCTGGCTATGGCGATGAGTTCAATCATGGCATGGGTCACGGCATTGGCTTGAGCGTTCATGAACTGCCAAGCAGCTATGGTCCCAATGCCAGCGATGTGATCGTACAAAACAACCAGGTCATTACCGTGGAGCCGGGGATCTATATTCCAGAAATCGGCGGGGTGCGCATTGAAGACGATATTTTGGTAACGCATGGCGGAGTTGAAGTGCTGACGACGGCACCAACCGAGCTGGAAATCGTTAAATATTAAGATGGAAAAAGAGCTAGACAGTTTATATAAGTCAATTGATCAAAAAGGCAAAGCAGCCATCTTAAAAAATCAGTTTACTGATCCTTATCTATGTCAAGATAAGGCAGATTCGCGACGTGGCTTGACGCTGCTTGCTCGGCTGCCGGTTCATGTCGGCAGAAACATCGGCTATGCTCAGCAGAAACTGCGAATCGCCAATCCCAATCTCTACTGTTATCCATTGGCCGATCTGCATCTGACCGTTTTGGATCTGATCGGAGCACGGGCTGATTTTTCGCTGGCACCGGCTGACTTAGCGGCCTATCAAAACAGCATCAAAGAACTGCTGGCGAATTGCCGCCCGTTTTCAGTCACGCTGCAAGGCTTGATTGCCAGTCCCAGCGGTATTTTGGCAGCGGGATATTATTCTGATGAGCTGTTTGAGCTGCGGGAGGCGCTGCGCTTAAAGCTGGCTAAAGAATTACCACTTGCTGAGCGTTATCAGACAGCATCCGGTCATGTTACGATTGCCCGTTTTAAAGCGCCATTGAACGATCCAAACGGGCTGCTTTTTGACTTGGCCAAGATGGATCAACTGCGATTTGGCAGCTTTGTCGTCAAGCAGGTAGACTTGGTAATTCACGATTGGTACAATCATGATGTAAAAGTAATTGACGAATTTGCACTGACCGCGCTAAGCTAGCATGGTTGCCAATTTTGGCGGAATAGTGCATAATTAAAAGGATGTCTTAATGACGAAAAAACTGGAGGGCTGACAAATGGCAGAAGATTCCAACATTATCTTAAACAGCGAAGATCAATCGTTGGGTACGATTCAAATCGCTCCACGTGTCTTAGAAATCATTGCAGGGATTGCCGCTGGTCAAATTGAGGGCGTTTCACGCATGCATGGCTCGATTGCCAACAGCGTCAGTGAATTACTGGGGCGTTCTGACCATCGTCGCGGCGTTAAGCTTTCCAACAGTGATGACGAACTGTCGATTGACGTCGACGTTTACTTGGAATATGGCGTTTCCGTTCCTAAAGTTGCTGCTGAGATTCAAGATAAAATCAAGCAGCAGGTTACGCTGATGACTGATCTGAGCGTTAAGGAAGTCAACGTTCACGTACAGGGCGTAATTACGGAAAAAGAAGAGCAACAGGTTGACCCCAATGATATTTTTGGGGAACACGAAAACAAAGATGGTGAAGAATAGTGGAAATTAGTCGTCATGCGATCCGTGAATGCGCCTTTCAAACGCTTTTTGCATTGGCTTCGGATCCGGAAATCGATCGCGAGGCAATCTACGCAGAACGCTTGGGGCTCAAGCCGGATGAAGAGGTGCCGGCCTACTTGCCAGAGCTGGTCAATGGCGTCTTGGCTCACCAAGATGAACTGGACGCTCAGATCGAATCCAAGCTGGCTCCAGGCTGGACCTTATCACGCTTGGCTCGCCCTGATCTGGTGATTCTGCGCCTGGCATTGTACGAGCTGGAATACACGCAGGTACCAAATGCCGTGGCTATTAACGAAGCCTTACGCTTGGCACACGACTTCAGCGATGAAAAGTCGTACCGTTTTATCAATGGTGTTTTAGGCAGCATTGAAAGCGAGCAAAATTAATCAAAAAACTCATCTCCAAAGCGGGGATGAGTTTTTTTGTTGCGGCTTTAATGCTAGAATATAAACATATGCAATTTTTATGCAGTCTGATAAGGAGAGATTTTAGTGGCAACATTGATCGACGGTCGGGCATTGGCTAAAGAAGTCAACGCCCACACTAAGCAGCGTATTGAGAAGCTAAAGGAAAAAGGCGTTACGCCGGGGATTGCAACGATTTTGGTTGGTGATGATCCAGCCAGCCAGATCTACACGCGCAGCAAGGAAAAAAAGGCGCACAGTCTGGGGATGAAGTCGGTACGAGAACAATTGCCGGCCTCAACTACGCAAGCTGAACTGGTACAGGCGGTTGAGCACTTAAACAGTGATCCATCGATTCACGCAATCCTGGTGCAAGAGCCGCTGCCTAATCATCTTGATGACACGGCAATCGTTAATCTGATTGATCCGCTCAAAGACGTTGATGGTTTTCATCCCATCAATGTCGGTAAGCTCTATAACAACGTTCAAGGCAATTATCCAGTTGCCTGCACGCCACGGGGAATTATGACGATGCTGCGCCATTACCACGTTCCATTGGCCAGCCAGGACGTTGTGATCGTTGGCCGCAGCACGCTGGTCAGTCGGCCGCTGCAGGCGCTGCTGATCAATGAGGATGCCACGGTAACGATTACCGGACGGCGCACTAAGGATTTAGCTAAGCGAACGCGTGAAGCTGATATTCTGGTCGTAGCAGCCGGCGTGCCTAATTTGATCAAGGCCGATGCCGTTAAGCCGGGAGCCACGGTGATCGATGTCGGCATCAATCGGCTGGATGACGGGACGATCGTTGGCGACGTTGACTTTGAATCAGTCAAAGAGGTCGCGGGAATGATTACGCCCGTTCCAGGTGGGGTTGGTCCAATGACGATCGCCTCTTTAATGGAACAAACGGTTGATTTGGCAGAATGGAGCGCGGAAATTAATGGATAAAAAGGATTGCCTGACGGTTAATCAACTGACTCGCTATATCAAACGCAAATTTGATTTTGATCCTTATCTGCAAAAAAATCTTTGGATCGTTGGCAAGCTGACCAACTTTAAGCAAAGAGCACGCCATCAGTATTTTTCGCTTAAAGATGATGACGCGCCTGAAGATCAGCAGGCCGTAATCGATGCCGTCATGTTTGGCAGCGATTGGGAAAAAGTCGACTTCACACCGGAAAACGGCATGGAGGTTATCTTGGGCGGCAAGGTGACGGTCTATGAAAGAAACGGCCGCTATCAGTTTTATGTCAATCGGATGCTGCCGGTTGGCGTCAGTGCAGCCCAGCTGGCATTTCAAGAAACCTATAAAAAACTGAAGGCCAGTGGGGTATTTTCGCATGCGCAAAATCCGCGGCCGCTGAATCGGTTTCCTAAGCGGATTGCGATTGTAACCAGCAATGATGGGGCCGTTAAGCATGATATGATTACGCGGATTCGCAACAACAATCCCTTGGCTCAAGTGGTTTTTTATCCAGCGCAGGTACAAGGCGAGCGGGCTGCTGAGGATCTGGCCCGCCAGATACAGCGCGCTGGCATCAATGGCACGTTTGATACGCTGATCGTGGCGCGGGGCGGCGGCTCGGAAGAAGATCTGATGCCGTTCAACTCAGAAATCGTGGCGCGAGCAGTAGCGGCCAGCCCGATTCCCGTAATCTCAGGGGTTGGTCATGAAACTGATACGACCATCTGTGATCTGGCGGCTGATTATCGGGCTCAGGTACCGGGACTGGCAGCGGAAATGGCGACCCAGCTGCATTTGCTGGACATTCTGACTGAACTGCAGCGGGCCCGTACGCAGATGGCTAATACGATTCAGAACCAACTGCAGCAGGCCCAGCAGCAGCTGCAGGTCCTGACCAGCAGCTATGTATTTTCTCAGCCTGCTCGTCTGTATGAAGGCGAACAGCAGCATGTTGATCAGCTGACTGAAAAGCTGCAGCAGTCCATGCAGTGGCGCCTTTCGCAAACCAGCCACGACTGGCAGCGCTTGTTGGATTCGCTTTTATTGAATGCGCCAGCCAATCGATTGCAGCAGAATCGACAACAGCTCACACAACTGCAGCAGGCAATGGTTCATGCCATGGATAAGCAGCTGCTGTCGGCAGGCGATCGGTTCAAGAATCTGCTCAGTCAGCTGGATTCACTGAGTCCGCTGAAAGTGATGGCGCGCGGCTACAGCTATGTGACCAAAGAAGATAATAAAGTCGTTGCCAGCACCAGTCAGCTGCAGCCTGATGAGCAAGTGGCGCTGCATTTTAGTGATGGCACGGCTGAAGCAGTAATCAAAAAAATCAATAAGAGGTAAAAAATGGCAAAACAACCTAGCTTTGAAGAACAGATGAGTCAGTTGCAGCAAATCGTCAACGAGCTGCAGCAGGGCAATCTGTCTTTGGAAGAATCATTGAATGAATTCAAAACCGGTATGGAATTGGCAAACGGTCTGCAAAAACAGCTGCAAAACGCTGAGGCCACGGTTGCCCATCTGATGAAAGACGATGGCAAGGAAGTCGAGGATCCAACCGACAGCCGCAGCGATGATGGCTCAGGACACCAGGGATACCGTTCACAGTTTAGCGGCCAGGGATTTGAAGACGGTCAGGACGATAACGTTGATCTTTTCTAATTTGCGATTAATGAAAGGAATGAGCAAATGGTCAGCACGATAACGGAACTTAAAACACGGATCGATGCCTATCTGGACCAGGCTCTGCCAATGGACATCGACCAGCCGACTTTAAAAGAATCAATGTGCTACTCGGTTGAAGCAGGCGGCAAACGCTTACGGCCGGCACTGACATTGGCAACGATTGAGATGCTGGGCAAAAAGATCGACCAGAATGCGCTGCGGGCTGCCTGTGCCTTAGAGCTGCTGCATACCTACTCGCTGATTCATGATGATCTGCCAGCAATGGACAATGATGATCTGCGGCGGGGCGAGCCAACCAATCACGTCAAGTTTGGCGCGGGGATGGCGACGCTGGCTGGTGATGGCTTGCTGACGCTGGCTTTTCAATGGCTGACGGACAATCAGCTGCCAGTTGACGTTCAGGCAAATCTAACGCTGGCTTTGGCTAAGGCGGCCGGTCCCAGCGGTATGGTTGCTGGACAGGCACGCGATATCGAGGGCGAGGGTCAGCATCTGAAGCTAACCGAGCTGCAGTATCTGCATCGCCAAAAAACGGGAGCACTGCTCAAATACGCGGTTCAGGCAGGTGGCATCATCACTGAGCAGCCGGTTACAGTCATTGACCTTTTAGGAACGTTTGGCGCGCAGTTTGGCTTAGCTTTTCAGATCTATGACGACATCATGGACGTGGTAGCCACGCCAGCACAGATGGGCAAGGCAACTCAAAAAGACGCCGCTGAGCAAAAAAACACTTATCCAGGACTGTTGGGACTTGATGGTGCTAAAGAACAGCTGCAAAAAGCCCTTGTTCAGGCAAAAAATGCTCAACAGCAGCTGGCAGAACTGACAGGACGATCAATGGCTGGTTTTGATCAATTTTTGGCATACTTTAAACTATAGGACGAGATTATGATTGAAAAAGAACGCGTTGATATTTTACTAGTCAAGCAGGGCCTGTTCGATTCCAGAGAACAAGCCAAGCGTGCCGTAATGGCTGGCGAGATCCTAGGCAAGAACAATGAGCGCCTTGATAAGCCAGGGCAAAAGATTCCCGTTACGACAACGCTGCACATGAAGGGCAAGAAGATGCCGTACGTCAGCCGAGGTGGTCTGAAACTGGCCAAGGCACTCAAGGTATTTGACATCTCGGTTAAAGACAAAGTGGTACTGGATATTGGCAGCTCGACCGGCGGCTTTACCGACGTGATGCTGCAAAACGGCGCCAAGCTCAGCTATGCCTTAGATGTTGGTACCAATCAACTGGTTTGGCAGCTGCGGGACGATCCGCGCGTCGTGGTAATGGAGCAGACCAACTTCCGCTACAGCAAGCTGGCTGATTTTACGCATGGTCAGCCGGAGTTTGCCTCGATTGACGTATCGTTTATTTCTTTGAGTCTGATTCTGCCGCCACTGGCCCAGATTCTGAAAATGGGCGGCTCGGTCGTGGCCTTGATCAAGCCGCAGTTTGAAGCCGGTAAGGAGCATGTTGGTAAGCATGGCATCGTTCGTGATCGTAAGGTGCATGAAGAAGTGCTGCAGCATGTTCTGGGCTTTGCAACCGCAGATCATTTCGATGTTTTAGGTTTGGATTTCTCGCCAATCAAAGGCGGTCAAGGGAATATTGAATTTTTGGCGCACCTGCAACTGGTTGATCGAGAAGGCCGCATCGCACCAGAAGTTGACATCGACCAGACGATCAGCGCGGCTTATGCAGAACTGAACAAGCAGGATTAGTTTTGGAGGTTTTGTCAATGAAAAAATCAGAACGTCAGCGACACATTCAAGAAATTATTTCCAATCAATACGTCGAACGTCAAGAAGATCTGGTCAAGCTGCTGGCCAAATCCGGCATTCGCGTCACGCAGGCTACGATTTCACGCGACATCAAGGATATGCAGCTGCTCAAGGTGCCAAGCGTAGGCGGCGGCTATCACTACAGCCTGCCAGCCCGGCGTCAGGACAATAAAGAAGAACGGCTGGCAAACGTGATGGGGAATGAGTTGCAGGAAATGAAACGCAGCGATCGTTTCGTATCCTTGTCAATGCGGCCAGGCAACGGTCCGGTAGCCGCCATGCTGATCAATCAGATGAAATATCCCACGGTGTTTACCGCGATTGGCGATGACGCTACGGTTTTGATCGTCTGTCACTCTGCCGGGGCTGCCGTTGAATTTGAACGTACGCTGCAGGCACTGCGCTAGACTGGGTGATCGGCTATGCTACAGGAACTGACAATTGATAATTTAGCGATTATCGAGCATTTAACGCTGGATTTTAGCGATCAGATGACGGTTTTGACTGGTGAGACCGGGGCCGGCAAGTCCATTATTATCGATGCGGTGGGTTTATTGGCTGGCAATCGCGGCTCACAGGAGTTTATTCGGCATGGCGAAGAAAAGCTTCATCTGCAGGGCCAGTTCACATTACCGGATGATCAGCGCGTTTTTGCATTACTGGATGATCTGGGAATTGAACGTGATGATGGCACGCTGATTATTTCGCGCGAGATTCATCGCAATGGCCGCAACGTGATCCGGGTCAATGGCGCGCTGATCAATACTGCCACGCTGCGTAGAATCGGTGCTCATCTGGTTGATATTCAAGGGCAAAACGATCATCAGCAGCTGATGCAGCCAGAAAACCATCTACACATGCTCGATCAGTTTGCAGCCGACCAGGTTAAGCCGCTGTTGTCCAAATATCAAGAGGCCTATCGGCGCTATGCCAAATTGAAGGCAACGCTGAGCCGCAAGCAGGCTGACTCGCAGCAGTGGGCCCAGCGTCTGGACATGCTGCGCTACCAGGTTAAAGAAATCAGTGCTGCCGATCTGCACGCCAATGAAGAAGATGAGCTGACCAGCGAGCGCGACCGCTTAGAGCATTTTCAACAGATCAACAATGCGCTGCAGCTGGTCGTCGGAATCTTAAATGAAGGCGAGGCACCGGTTTTGGATCAGGTTGCCCAGGCAATGAATGAGGTTCAAGAAATCGCACCGTTTGACTCGGCCTATGATGAGTTGAGCAAGTCGCTTGGGGATGCCTACTATTCGCTTCAGGATGCTGCCAATGCCGCCAGTCGTCAGTTAGACATGCTTGAATTCGATGACGGCCGTCTGGAACAGATCAATGAACGGCTGACCATTATTGGTGATTTGGAACGCAAGTATGGCGATACGGTTGAAGACGTCTTGGCATATTATGAAAAGATTCATAAGGAACTGTCGACGATGGAGCAGACCGCCGATTCAGATGATGAGCTTAAGCAGCAGCTGGCCGCGGTGACTGGTGAGCTGCAAAAACTGGGCGGTGAATTGAGCCAGGTTCGTCAAAAAGCCGCTCATCAGCTCAATGGCCAGGTTCATCAGCAGCTAAAAGAACTCTATATGGACAAAGCCATTTTTGAGGTTAAGTTTCATCAAAATGAGTCGATGACCTTTTATCCGGATGGGATTGACAATGTTGAGTTCTATATTCAAACCAACCCTGGCGAAAGCATGGGGCCATTGGTAAAGATTGCCTCTGGCGGGGAGCTTTCGCGGGTCATGCTGGCCTTAAAGACGATTTTTGCGCAGCATGAGGGCGTTACCTCAATTATTTTTGACGAGGTTGATACGGGGGTCAGCGGTCGCGTTGCTCAGGCCATTGCCGATAAGATCAAGCTGATTGCCCAGCATTCACAGGTTTTGTGCATTACGCATCTGCCGCAGGTTGCCGCCGTTGCTCAGCATCATTTTCTGATTCAAAAAACCGTGCAGAACAACCGTACGACGACGCACGTTACGATTCTGCATCCTGAAGAACGAATTAATGAATTGGCTCGGATGATCTCAGGTGAAGAAATTACCAAGCTGAGTCGCGAGCATGCTAAAGAATTATTGCAGATGGCGCATTCATAATCCACGCTAGGTTTAGCATTTGCGGGTGCGTCACGTTAAGCTGCTAGGTGCTTTACATCCGTGAACGTGCAGAAGTTGGATTGAAATATATGGATGCGATTATCCAGCTGCTGCCGCTAAGATTACGGAATTTTCGATTAAGGATACAAATCAGCTTGGTGAAAAGTAAAAATGGGACTCCTTGTCAAACGACTGGGGTCCCATTTTTTATTGGCTTGCTATCCAATCAGTGTAAAAACTGCTTAAAATCAAGCTTTGATCATTGAATTAACTTGTTGGTCAAAGAAGCAAATGATGAATATCGAAATCGAATTACGATCATCGAGTCAGTCAGCGGATAGTCGCAAAAGCCGCAATCGAATATGTTGTTGAAATCGGGTCGGTTATTAGATTTTGGCGGATCGATCATTAAGCAGAGGTGTTTGAGTACATCGCAATGTTTATGGGGCGAATGATTTGATTTTCAGCTGATCGTGAAGTTTAGTTCTATTGGCGATGAACCAGAAGAAAACGGTAGCTATTATAGGCGGAAAATGGTAATCACGTGCTATCCTTCATTACCTAATGATTCCTAAGATGGCAGTGGACTAAACGATAAAAGATCAAGTGTTATCGGAAAAGTTAGGAATCAACTGATTAAAATTCAGTGGTATCTATTTGCCTCAATATATTATATACGATATAATATTATAAAATAAAACTGAAAGAGGCGAAACGAGAGATGAAAATTCAAGTTTCAGCTGATCTTTTGGATGGCTTGGTGCTGGCGCTGCTTGAACGCAAAGATTACTACGGCTACGCGCTGACTCAAGACATGCAAAAAGCGATTACGATTTCAGAATCCACTCTTTATCCGGTATTGCGCCGGCTAAAAAGAGATCAGTTCGTTGAAACGTATGATCAGCCATATCATGGACGCAATCGCCGCTATTATCGCATTACGTCTGCTGGTGAATCACATCTGGCACGCGTTAAGCAGGTATGGAAAGACTATAAGGAAAGCCTCGATTCGATTTTTGAGGTCAGCAAATATCCTGTAAAGGAGGATCAGACACATGACTTCTGAAACTGCAAAGTACATGCAGATGTTAAGACGTTACCTTCGCAAGCTGCCAGATGATGAGATTGATGACATCGTTGAATTCTACAGTGAGTATTTGGCAGATGCCGGCATTGATACCAAAGCAGAAATTGAACAGGAACTAGGAACACCGCGTCAGCTTGCATTAAAGATACTTGCTGATCACTCCATCAAAGAAGAGGCTGAAGATCAGCGGGTAGTCTCAAAAACCAAGATTAAGACGACATGGCTGATCATTCTTGCGCTGTTGGCCACTCCGGCAACCTTGATTATCGGCTTGATTCTGCTGAGCGTGCTGATTGCCATCTTTGCAGTCGTCTTTAGTGGCGTGGTGGTAGTTATATCGCTTGCCGGGGGTGGCATCTTCCTAACGGCGGCGGCTATCTTTACCGGTCTGAGTCTTTTGTTTACCAACCTGGGGACAGGACTTTTCTACCTAGGGATTGGCTTGCTCGGATTAGGACTGTTGCTGATCGTGATTCCACTCGTCTGGGGCTGTTCTGTCTGGATCGTTAAGGCATGCACGCGCCTCGTTCAGCACGTCTATTACAAGTACATCAAAAAGGAGGCGGCAAAATGAAAAAGACCATTGTAAGCGGCCTGGTCATCACGGTGATTGGCGCTGTTGTGCTGGCGTTTGGCATTGGGATGCATGGTCAGCGGGCAGTAATTTTTGACGGCTTGACTCCGCACGTGATATCAAAGGCCAAGACAACACGGACCCAAACCTATGCCAAAGCTGAGCGGATTAAGGCAGACGTAAGCGATATGAATGTCGTTGTCAAATCGGGCAAGACCTTTTCTGTTAAGTATGCCGGTGAAAAGATCAATCAGCCAACCATTCAAAAGAAAAACGGTACGGTGATCATCAATTCTAAGAGTCATAAGCATGGCTTTAGCTTTAATGGCTTCAGTTTTTCTTCAACTGGCTTTTATCATGGCGCGGCAAATGACAAGCTGACGATTACGGTACCAGAGAACGTAAATCTCAAGCATTTGGCGCTGCGGGTTAGTGATGGCAAAGTCATTCAAGAACCAGCTGCCAAGATGAAAATCGAAAAATATGATTTACGGGTAAATGATGCCAGTCAAGTCAGCTTGAGCAATCTGGAAATTGAGCGGGCCGACTTCCGACTCAATGATACGGATACTGCTTTTAATGGCGTAACGATCAACAATGGCCAGCTGCATCTTAGCGACAATGATCTTGCCGTTAACGATTCTACTTTAACCAAGATGCTGATTCAGACGGCTGATTCAGATATTACAATGAATTCCGTTGCCTTGGATGGCGGCAGTCTCAGTACCCAGGATGGCGACGTTCATTTTAACGACATCACGATTGCCAATGGCTACACGATTACAGCCAAGGATGGCGACGTGGAAGCATTAAATACTAAAGCGGATGGCTACTCAACTTCGGTCAGCGACGGCGACAATCGCTTATTCAATCAGTCCAATGACAATGGCGGCACGCTTACTCAAAACGATACCGCGCCAAATCGCCTGCAGGTCACGGCTTCTGATGGTGACGTAACGATTAGATAGGGGGATTATTATGAAAAAGCTGACGAAATCAAACGATCGGATTATTGCCGGTGTTTGTGGCGGGATCGCGGATTATTTTGGCTTTGACGCAACGATCGTACGACTGGTGACTGCCGCCCTGGCTCTTTTCACCGCGATTGTACCATCAGTCATTCTTTACCTGATTGCGGCAATGATTATCCCAGACGCATCGCCAAAGAAAACTGTAGATGATGGCCCAGTTTTCTACGAGTCAGATAAAAAATAATAACTAAAAATGCCCGGTGATTGTCAGCAGAAATAAGCTGATGATGGCAGGGCATTTTTGCTTGAATCGATTAGGTAAAATTCAATTATGAAATTTGAAAAAGGCGGTCTATTTGTATAGGTCGTCTTTTAATCATCATTCAATGTAATTTTTTGGCAACGCTTTCTTTTATGAAACGTGATCATACGAAGGCTTTATTAAAAAAATCCAAACCAGCGGGAAGCTTAACGTTATTCACCATAAAACGGCTCCAGTCCAAAGATTGATACATTTTTAGCTGATTATCTTTACTCTTAGATTAAAAGCAAATAAACTTTGTATTAACTTTTGATTAGAAGGGAGCCTGCTTATGACATCTTTACTACGCAAAAAAGATATCAATGCCTTGATTAGTCACGCATCGCCATTAAAGCGAACGCTACGTACCTGGGATCTGACTTTCCTGGGAATTGGTGCCATCATCGGTACGGGGATTTTTGTTTTAACTGGGAAAGGGGCCCTTACTGCTGGACCAGCCCTTTCCATTTCATTTTTGATCGCGGCACTTTGCTGCGGCTTTGCTGGCCTTTGTTATGCTGAATTTGCATCAATGGCACCAATTGCTGGCTCGGCCTACACTTATTCTTACATTGCATTTGGTGAAATCATCGCTTTTATTATTGGCTGGGATCTGATCCTGGAATACGCGCTTAGTGCCGCAACTGTGGCCGTTGGGTGGTCGGGTTATTTTGTCAACCTGCTCGATAATTTTGGGATTCATATTCCAACGGCTTTAACGGCGGCGGCTGGGACCACGCCTGGTGTTACTAGTTACTTCAACTTACCGGCTTTCTTGGTCGTTTTGATCATTACCTGGGTCATCTCGATGGGAATCACGCAAACTAAGCGAGTCAACGATACAATGGTAATTGTCAAATTGCTGGTCATTATTCTCTTTATTGCCTGCACGGTTTGGTTCATCAAGCCGCAAAACTGGCATCCTTTCAGCCCATATGGATGGTATTCGCATCATAATGGTACGGCGACCGGAATTATTCCGGGGGCTTCGATCGTCTTCTTCTCGTTTATCGGTTTTGATTCGGTCTCATCCAGTGCCGAAGAAACGATCAATCCTAGCAAGACTTTACCGCGTGGGATTCTGCTCTCGCTGATTATCTCAACGATTCTGTACTTCTGCATGACGCTTACGATGACTGGCGTCGTTCGCTACCCAGTTTTCCGGAAATATATCAATGCGCCGGTGCTGGCGGTTTTGGCGAAGACTGGTCAAAGCTGGCTGTCGATTATCGTATCGATTGGTGCTATTCTTGGGATGACCACCGTTATTCTGGTTCAGCTGTATGGTCAATCAAGAATCAGCTATTCAATGTCACGGGATGGCCTTTTTCCGAAGTTCTTCGGTCAAGTTGATGAAAAACACCAAACGCCTTTTAAAGGGACTTGGTTTTTCGGCATCATTACTTCGCTTGGAGCCGGCTTGATCAACTTAAACATTCTATCTGAATTGGTTAACATTGGGACACTGACTGCCTTCATCCTGGTTTCGGCGGGAATCTTGATCATGCGCTATACGCAGCCTGATCTGCATCGTGGTTTTAAAGCACCGGGCGTTCCGTTTACCCCGATCATTTCGATTATTTTCTGCTTAACGCTGGTAGCAGGACTTAACTGGGAAACCTGGGTTCGATTCTTTGTCTGGCTGGCTCTGGGAATGGCGCTTTACTTTGGCTATGGTCGGCGGCATTCTCATTTAAATCCAAACTACAAAGGAGCTGATTAAAATGGCCTACAAAAATATTTTAGTCGGGATTGATGGTTCTAAACGTGCTGAACGAGCTTTTGAAACAGCGGTTGATCTGGCCAAGGTTTTTTCGGCCAAACTGTACTTGGTCTGGGTAGTCAATCGTGACCGCGGGATGGATTCATCATTTGGAGTCAATGAGGATTTCTACCAGGATTTTGCCAAACGTACCAAAAAACAGCTGCAGATCTATTTGAAAAAAGCACAGGATAAAGGAGCAGATGCCAGTGCCACGGTGATTATCGGCAGCATTAAAACCGTGCTTGCTTATGATTTTCCTGATCAGCATGATATTGATCTGATTGTCCTTGGCAGTACCGGGATCAATGCCGTTGAAAAAATGCTGCAGGGGTCGCATACCGATTATGTCGTTCGTCATGCCAAGGCCGATGTGCTGGTAGTCAAGTAGATAGATTTTTTATCGACACGTCATTAAGGAGGAAGTTTCCATGAGTAAAATTGCATCACTGGTTCCAGAAAGTTTAAAGTCATCCAAGCCATCACTGATTCGAGTGCTTAACAATAAATACGGCAGTGATCCAGAAGTCGTTAATCTGACAGTTGGCGAGCCGGATTTTAAAACGGCCGATCATGTTAAGCTGGCGGCAATCAAAAGTATTCTTGACGATCATACGCACTATCCGCACAACTGGGGGACACTAGGTCTGCGTAAGGCAATCAGCGAATATCTGGCAGACGACTTGGACCTTCACTATGATCCAGAAGGCGAAATCTTCGTTACAGAAGGTGCCAGTGGAGCCATCAGTACGATTATTGCCGGTTTATGTCAGCCAGGTGACGTCGTATTGATCCCTTGCCCTGCCTACACGCTTTATCGAATCAATGCCGAGCTGCGTGATGCCAAAGCGGTTGAACTGGAAACTGCCGAGCCTGACTTTAAGGTGACGCCGGAATTATTGAAAAAGGCGTTGGACAAATATGGTGAAAAGGTAAAGGTGCTGGTTCTCAACTATCCAGTCAATCCAACTGGTGTCACCTATACTCCTGATGAGGTCCGGGCACTGGCTGATCTCCTCAAGGACTACAACGTTGCCATTTTGGATGATGAGATCTATGCCGACCTGCTTTATGAAGGTGAGCATCTGCCAATGGCTAAGCTGCTGCCAGACCAGACCCTTTATGTCAGTGGGGTGTCTAAAAATGCCGCAATGACTGGCTGGCGGGTTGGTTATATCTGCGGACCGCGTGATGTTTTAGGAGCACTGGCCAAGGTACATCAAGCCGCAATCTCGACCAATGCCACGATGAACATGGATGCCGCTGAAGAAGCCCTCCGTCATGGCAAGGCTGATACTGCTCAAATGAAAGCAGAATATGATCGGCGGCGGCAGTTCTTAATGACCGCTATGGATAAGATTGGTTTCCAATACACTAAGCCAATGGGGGCCTTTTATCTGTGGGTCAAGATTCCAGACAGCTTTGATGGCGATTCGATGGCCTATGCAGAGCATCTGGCAGAAAAAGCTAAAGTAGCCATTGTTCCGGCAGCGGCCTTCACCAAGCTTCCCGTGCGCTACTTTAGAATCTCATATGCGGCTTCAATGGAAAAACTTAAGCGGGCAGTTGATGGACTGGCCAAAGTTTTTGCAGAAGACGGTTCATTCTACGACTAGTGATGCTGAATTACCGGTATTCAATCCAGGGATGTCGGCAACTGAATAACAAAACAATCGGACAAAAGCAAAAACAGGCTCGAGAAATTTTCTCAAGCCTGTTTTTATATATATAAATTAGTATGATAAGAAATGTCGATATATTTATGGTATTGATTGTGTTTAAAGAATTTGGCGCCAGTTCTCCCCATAACGTCTTCTCAGTTCTCTTTCGGCTGAGCCGCTAAGCATTAGATCATTGGATTGAGTTGCCCAATATACGAGATCTTCTTTTGTGGCATTATGAGTTTTTTCGAAGTTATTGCTGACCTTTTTATCGAGGTCTGCATCTACCTTAAATGCCCAGTAAATGATAGATACGATCCCTAAACCAATTGCTCCTAGCATATGACCCCACTTAATGCCTTTTTTAGCGTGAAGATACCAACAAATACCTAATACAATTATAAGAATAATAAGAAACATAATAGCTCTCCCCTAAGATCTATTGCTTGATAAAAAACAATTGCTAATTAATATTATTAAGTTAAATAACATTATATATATCTATATATGGTCAATACTTTAATTGAGAGTGTCAATAATTTTGTGTA
>NZ_AZEQ01000060.1 GCF_001436025.1 Limosilactobacillus mucosae DSM 13345
GAAGTTTGAAGGCGATGGCTACGTTCTGGTATCGGATGGCTTCAAGCCAGGTACTAAGTTTGGTGTCGGCACGCCAACTTATGAAGTTCACTTCAAGCATGGCATGACGCATACCGATGCAACCGACAAGAATGCTGAACAAAAGATTGTTACGGAAACAATTCACTATGTTTACGAAAACAATCAAACCGCTAAGCCAGATTACACGTCAGCAGTTGACTTTAAACGCGGCTACACGACTGACAAAGTTACGCGTAAGATTGTTTCCTACGATCCATGGACGGTATCCAGCAAGAAGTTTGGCGTTGTAAAGAGTCCAGCAATTGAAGGCTACACGCCAAACCGTAAGCAAATCGATGAAATCACCGTTACGCCAGATTCAAAAGACGTTGTCAAGACGGTGGTTTATGTTGGAAATGCTCAAGAAGCCCAAGCTATCTTCTATGATGAGACGACGGGTAAGGAAATTGCCAACACGCGTGAAATTGCAACTGGCAAGACTGATGAAACGATCAGCTTTGCCAAGGATCCAAATGAAGTTGTTAAGGAACTGGAAGCTAAGGGCTACGTCTTTGACAAGGACAATGCTAACAACAATGTCTTTGTCGCTGGTACGGCCTATGACAAGAATTCTGAAGTTCACCAATACTTCAAGTACTACCTGAAGCACGGCCATGCAGCAGTAACGCCAGACCAAGATTCACAAAATGGTCAAACGACGGTTACGCAGACAATCAAGTACCAATACGCTGATGGTACGGCAACGGGCTTAGCAGACAATGTTCAAACCTTGACGTTCAAGCGTACAGGTGACGAGGATCTCGTTACTGGGAAAGTAACCTGGCCAGACTGGTCAACGGTTGCCGGTCAACAAACCAGTGCCGTAACCAGTCCAACTCTTAAGGGCTATACTGCTGATACCAGTGAGATTCCAGCTGCTACCTACCATGCCGGCGACAGTGATGTTATCTATGTCGTTAAGTACAGTGCCGATGCCCAACGTGCTGTAATCAAGTACATTGATGGCGAGACTGGTAAAGACTTGCAGGACCCTGACACAGTTGATGGTCACACTAATGAAA
>NZ_AZEQ01000061.1 GCF_001436025.1 Limosilactobacillus mucosae DSM 13345
AATAAGTTACTTAACTTACCCAATTTTCGCATCTGGTTGCTATATTTGCTTTTCCATTTCAAAATGAAGTTATCTAAAGCTTGTTTTGCTTCTTCAATTGATTCAGATTGGCGAATTTCTTTAAATTCGCTCATCAAATCTCGCATATCGCTTTTTCGCACATGTGATGTGAGATTACGAAGCACATGGACTAAGCAGCGCTGAAACTTAGCAGTTGGATAAATTTCTGCAATCACATTTTCGAGCCCAATAAAACCATCGGCGATGAATAACTGAACCTGTTCAATTCCTCGATTGCGTAAACTTTCAAGTAGTTCACGCCATGCTTCACCATTTTCGTTTGGTGCTACCGAGAAGTCTAAGACTTCTTTACCGCCGTCACTACGAATTCCAATCGCGATATTAACCGCTTCGCGCTCAACAGTTCCGCGCTTGAGCGGAATATAAGTGGCGTCTAAGAACACGCAAACATACTGTGAGTGCTTAAAGGTCCTGTCATGAAACTCTTCAACCAAGTTGCCAACTTGCTTAGTAATATTTGAAACGGTAGTTGGTGAATAGTAGTCGCCATACATGCGCTCAACTAAATCAGCGATTTCACGAGTTGTGATGCCTTTGGAATACATTTTAATGATCATCGATTCCAGAGTATCTGTCCGCCGTGAATATGGTTCGAATAAAGCGTTACGAAATTTATTCTTACGATCGCGCGGAACCGTAATATTGATTGGTCCAAATTCAGTATCGATGGTTCGCTGATACGATCCGTTTCTGGCGTTGTCCCCATGAGCGGAACTGTCGTTACGCTCATAGGGTTGGTAGCCTAAGACTGCCGACAATTCTTCTTGAAGTAATGTATTGACGGTTTGTTCCAACTGATTGCGAAAGACATCTTTTAATGATGTTTTAGAGTCAGAAGATAGCGCGTCAAGAATTTCTTTGTTAAACTGGTTCATAGGGAAAGCCTCCGTTTTGATTGTGTTTAGCGATTTAATCATACGGGGAAGGCTTTCCCTTTTTCAATTTAATTTAGAAATTTACACAAAATATTTTACACTCCC
>NZ_AZEQ01000062.1 GCF_001436025.1 Limosilactobacillus mucosae DSM 13345
CTGACTTCACCAACGATTGCCGGTTACACGCCAAGTGAAGCAGTAGTAAAGCGTAGTTCCAACAGCGATGCCGAGCAGGGACCAACGGTTACGGTCATCTACACGGCGGACGCGCAAACGGCCTACGTCAAGTACATTGATGACACGACCGGCGAGACGCTGCGTCAAGATGATCTGCACGGCTACACGGATGAAACGATTCCTTACAGCACGGCTGAAGGCATCAAGAAGTTCGAAGGCGACGGCTACGTTCTGGTATCGGACGGCTTCAAGCCAGGTACTAAGTTTGGTGTCGGCACGCCAACCTATGAAGTTCACTTCAAGCATGGCACGACACACACGAGCGCAACCGACGAAAATGCGGATCAAAAGACGGTTACGGAAACGATTCACTACGTTGACGAAAACAACCAGACTGTTCAGCCAGACTACACGGCAGCAGTAACATTCAAGCGTGGCTACACGACCGATAACGTTACCGGCAAGGTTGTTTCCTACGATCCATGGACGATTGACGGCAAGCAGGCTGACAGCAAGACGTTTGCAGCTGTAACTAGTCCAGCGGTTGAAGGCTACACGCCAAACCATCAGCAAATTAACGAATTCACCGTTACGCCAGATTCAAAAGACATTGTCAAGACGGTCGTTTATGTTGGTGATCCTCAAGAAGCTCAAGCCATCTTCTATGATGAAACAACGGGCAAGGAAATCAGCAACACGCGTGAATTCGCAACTGGCAAGACTGATGAAACGATCAGCTTTACCAAGGATCCAAATGAAGTCGTTAAGGAACTCGAAAAGCAAGGTTACGTCTTTGATAAGGACAATGCTAATAATAATGTCTTTGTTGCCGGCACGATCTACGACAAGAATTCCGAAGTTCACCAATACTTCAAGTACTACTTCACGCACGCTACAACAACCGTTACGCCAGACAATCCAAAGACGCCAGCTGATGTATTGCCAGACAACCC
>NZ_AZEQ01000063.1 GCF_001436025.1 Limosilactobacillus mucosae DSM 13345
TGCTCAGAAGCAAAAGAATGAGTCCTTTAATAATAGTCTTAAAGCTGAGACAAACGTCATCTATTCTGCAAATGGCATTACTCTAGCTGGATCTGCTGATACAGCAAAGGCTAATTCTGTTGATTATTACGATGGTTACCATTTATATGTAGATGGTAGTCAGAACAGTACGCCGGTGCTAAATAATATCCAGTGGAATACTGATACGAAAGTTCTTGATACCAACGGCAATGAGGTACTCAATGATATTCGGAATACTGAGATTACTAAGGAGCTAAATGATCTCACTTTTGCCGAGAATAACTCAAAATATATTGATCTATCCAAATATTTCTACTCTGGTAGCGTCCTTACGTTTACCGATGTTGCAACTGACCAGTACAGCAATAGCTATAACCTGCAAATTAAAATTGGAGATATTATTGGGTCTCAAAATGGTGAAAGTCCCATCTTCTTTGTGACTAATCCAAAAGATGGTAGTTTTGAATTTCAGGTTAAGAATTCGGGTAACTTTCCATTCACGATTTCCTTTGTTAAAAACGGCGAAACCACAGGTTCTAAGGTTATTATCAACCAACTGATTAGCGATATTGATAATGACCAATATTTTGAAACAACCTTTGGTAATTTAGCCACGGTAACGGATAGCGGTTCAAAATTAGACGTATCAAAAAACGGTGCTACCACTACGATTACCTCTTCGGCTAATGTTGACTTTGGATTTAATAGCACACCTGAAGGTACGGCAATGATGCTTTCTGACGGAACTGAATTCTTGTTCAACTTCTATCAGATTGACTATAACGAAACATACAAGGGTACTCCACAAGGAGCAGCTGACTCAGGAATGCAGATGCAGGTCAATTTGTTTGGAAATGCAAACGTTGTCAATAGTTATGTTTCGTCTTCCTCAACAAGCTATCACTACAACGTAGCTTCAA
>NZ_AZEQ01000064.1 GCF_001436025.1 Limosilactobacillus mucosae DSM 13345
TCGATAGTAGCGTGGGTTAGCGATGGTTCGACCATCACTGGCAGTCAGAAAGTTTTCTGTATTTAGGTCAATGCCAATTTGCCGATTAGTGCGGCTAAGCTTAGGAACAAACGGTGTATCGGAAGCTAATTGCAGCGACAAAAAGAACCGATTGGCTGCATCTTTGGAAATGGTCACCGTACCGATGCGTGTTTCGCCTTGACGATCCAATAGTCGCCGCTGAGCGCCTTTGATCCGCAAACGTCCTAGTTTAGGCACCACAATATGTTTGCGGTCTTCAAAGCAGACGGTACCGTTGTCTAGCCAGGCCGTCTTTTGTTTTGGATATTGACAGTTGGTCTGGTATCGCCAGGAATAGCTTTTACGATGAAATTTTGGCACACCGGCTTCATGAACCTTGCGAAAAGCGTTCCAAGCCTTGTGATAGTTTTGAATGGCATTAGCCTTAGCAAGACTGTCAATACGCTTATCTTCTAAAAACTGGAAATGATTTGACATCTGCTTAGCGTTTTGACGAAGCTTTAGCTGTTGGATCCGATCCTGAACCGTATCAATTGACAGTTTGATTCGGTTTAATTGCCAGAGTTCTTTACCGATCGCAACCATCTCATTATAGACGAAACGACTGGCATCACTGTTAACCTTGATTATTTGTTTCTGGTAATCACTCGGATAGATGCGAATCTTCAATCCATAATGATATTCTAACTGTGCCATTGACTTCATTTTTTCACCTCCTTTAATTGGATTATATCATCAGCTAATGACTATAACGATTGAGGTGTTCTTAATGACTAAAGAAAAGATTCAATCCGCTGTTTATACTCATCGCTTTGTCTATAATTTTCATTATTACTTAATCTGGGTAACTAAGTATCGCCACCAAACTTTTTCAATTAAGGAACTGGTAGACGAAATGAAAGACATATTGCGAATGG
>NZ_AZEQ01000065.1 GCF_001436025.1 Limosilactobacillus mucosae DSM 13345
TAGTTACTGGTACGATCAAGTACATCGATGACACGACTGGCAAGACGTTAAGCTCATCTGATCTGCCAAGCGGCAAGGTTGGTTCAACGATCAACTACACCACGGCCGACAAGATCAAGACTTACGAAGATCAAGGCTACGAATTGGTATCCAACGACTTTACTGATGGCAGTCAGGTCTACGAAAAAACTGGCAACGACTTTGTGGTTCACTTGAAGCACAAGACGCAAACCATCACGCCTAACGATCCAAATCCGGTAACGCCGGGCCAGCCAATCAATCCTAATGATCCTGACAGTCCAGTTTACCCAACCGATGCTGACCGCAACAACTTGGTCAAAGATGCCACCCAAACGATTCACTACGTTGGCGCCGGCGACAAGACGCCAGCTGACAAGGTTCAAACTCAAAAGGACGCCTTCACGCGGACTGTTACGATTGACAAGGTAACTGGTGAAGTCATCTCCATGAGTGATTGGGAAGGTACCAAGACATTCGGTACGGAAAATACGCCAGTCATTGATGGCTACTATGCCGACAAGAAGGCTGCTGGTGGACTGACGGCAACGCCTGACAATCCAAACGTGGAAGAAACGGTAACCTACGCACCAAATGGTAAACTGATTCCGGTTGATCCAAATGGCAATCCAATTCCAGGTGCCGACACGCCAACGTACCCAACGGACCCTAATGATCCAACGAAGGTCGTGCCAAACGAACCAATTCCGGAAGTACCAGGCTACACGCCAGTTGATCCAAGCCCGGTTACACCAGCTGATCCTGGTAAGGACACGCCAGTACCATACAAGCAGAACCAATACGGCTTGACGGAGAAGTTCGTGGACGAAGATGGCAACGAATTGTCGCCAAGCGTTAACAAGGGCAGCTCCTACAAGAGCGGCGATGGCTTTGACGTGACTGGCGATGCCA
>NZ_AZEQ01000066.1 GCF_001436025.1 Limosilactobacillus mucosae DSM 13345
GACCAAGGCTACGAATTGGTTTCTAATAATTTTGTCGATGGTACGCAGACTTATGCTAAGGAAGGCAATGATTTTGTAGTGCGCCTGAAGCACAAGACGCAAACCATCACGCCTAACGATCCAACGCCGGTAACACCTGGGCAGCCAATCAATCCTAATGATCCCGACAGCCCAGTCTACCCAACTGATGCTGACCGCAACAACTTAATCAAAGATGCCACGCAAACGATTCATTACGTTGGCGCCGGTGACCAGACGCCAACTGACAAGGTTCAAACTCAAAAGGACGCCTTCACGCGGACCATTACGATTGATAAGGTAGCTGGTGAAGTCATCTCCATGAGTGATTGGGAAGGTACCAAGACGTTCGGTACGGAAGATACGCCAGTCATTGATGGCTACCATGCCGACAAGAAGGTTGCTGGTGGACTGACGGCAACGCCCGACAATCCAAATGTTGAAGAAACGGTAACTTACGCACCAAACGGTAAGCTGGTGCCAGTTGATCCAAATGGTAATCCAATTCCAGGTGCCGACACGCCAACCTACCCAACGGACCCTAACGATCCAACGAAGGTCGTACCAAACGAACCAATTCCAGAAGTACCAGGCTACACGCCGGTTGATCCAAGTCCGGTTACGCCAACTGATCCTGGTAAGGACACGCCGGTACCATACAAGCAGAACCAATACGGTTTGACGGAGAAGTTCGTGGACGAAGATGGCAACGAACTGTCACCAAGCGTTGACAAGAGCAGTTCCTACAAGAGTGGCGACGGCTTTGATGTGACTAGCGATGCCAAGGTCATCAACGGCTACGTTCTGGTAAAGCAGGACAACACCAGGGGCACGTTTGGCAACGGTGATGAAACGGCAACGTTCATCTA
>NZ_AZEQ01000067.1 GCF_001436025.1 Limosilactobacillus mucosae DSM 13345
TTTGGTTTAATCATGAATGGCCGGCGGGGACTCGTTACTAAAGATGGTGATGAACAAAACGTTGATATCATCAATCTGAAAAGCAACACGCTGCCAGTTGATGGTCAATCCGTTTTTCCGGCCTACCATATGAACCATAAGTACTGGGTTTCAGTCGTACTTGACGATCAGCTGGGCGACGATGACGTAATGAGACTGATTGATGAAAGCTTCCGTTTGACGGGAAAGCAAGGGTGATTAAATGCGACAGATCGTACTGCCAATTAAGGATGATGAGGTTCTCAAGCAGGTGCAGGATACGCTGTTGAACAACTTCAAGTCTGGCCGGCGCAACTACACCATCTTTCAAGTCGGCAAGGCAACGCTGCTGCGGGTCAGCGACGTGCTGCGGCTCAAGCAGGCGGACGTTTTCGATGACTATGGCGCCATTAAGCAGCACGCGTTCATCAAAGATAAGAAGACCGGCAAGCAAAACACGCTATACCTCAAGCCGGTAATGATGGACCTGGTGATGTATCAGCAGTGGCTTAAGCGCAACGGCTATGAGGGTACAACAGAGTGGCTGTTTCCTTCTACCACGCGGCCTCAGAAACACATTGACGAGCGCCAATTCTACAACGTGATGGCCAAAGTCGGAGAGCTGTTAGATATCAACTACCTGGGCACACACACAATGCGTAAGACTGGAGCATATCGCGTGTACGTCCAGTCCAACTACAACATCGGTCTGGTCATGAAGCTATTGAACCATTCCAGCGAGGCCATGACCTTGGCTTACCTCGGGCTTGATCAGGTCAGCCGTGAGCATATGCTGGATAAGATTGA
>NZ_AZEQ01000068.1 GCF_001436025.1 Limosilactobacillus mucosae DSM 13345
CTGAATGCCAAGAAGCAAGCCGTCGCTGATGCGCAAGCTCAAGTTGAAGCTGATCAAGCTACGCTGAAGGCTCTGCAACAAAAAGTGGCTGATCTGCAAAATGCACCACAAACTTTGGCAGATGCTCAACAAGCACTGGCTGATGCACAATCAGCGCTTACAACGGCAGAACAAACGCTGGCCGCTGACCAGGCAAAACTGGCTGAATTAACGGCTCAGGCTGATACTACGCAGGCTCAGGTAGATGCGGCTCAACAAGCGGCCAATGAAGCACAAGCCGCACTGGATCAGGCTAACGCTGATCTAGCTAATGCCAAGGCGGCTCAAACGGCCCAGCTTGAACAAGAAGCCGCAATCAAGCGTGCTGAAGCGCAAGCCGCTTCTCAACGCCAAGCTAAGGCTAACGGCTACATGATCGTTAATGGCCAAGTTGTTGATGCCAATGGCAATCCTGTAGCTGGCTGGACGGTCAAGAATGGTCAAGCCTTTGACCCAGAAGGCAACTCAGTTGTCTTGACTACCAAAAACTTGACGCCAGGGACTGAACTTCCACAAACTGGTAATGATGAGGCTAAGAATGCCATTGTTCTGGCAATGCTGGCCTTCATGGGTGCACTGGGCAGTCTGTTTGGCTTCAAGTCCAAGCGTGAAAACTAATTAAATCAAATAAGGCTCGGTACAGTGATGTATCGGGCTTTTTTAGTTGATTTTTTGATCTGTAATATCTAGAATTAGCAAACGAAACTTGTATTAATCGCTTGGCGGATAAGGGGAGTGGAACGGGTACTGACGATACGTTGTAGTGATAGT
>NZ_AZEQ01000069.1 GCF_001436025.1 Limosilactobacillus mucosae DSM 13345
TCCAGCTACACGATCGATGACAGCTGGAAAGTTGATGCCCAGACTTGGACGCAGCAGGATTCTTCCGACCTTTCCGACTACGGCTACACGGCACCTGACCGCGCTTCGGTAGCGGCGGTAACGGTTGATGGCAACACGACCGACGTAACGGAAAAAGTTTACTATGGTCACCAAACGATTCCGGTTACACCAACCAACCCAGCCACGCCAGGCAAACCAATCAATCCTAAGGGTAACGTGACCTATCCAGATGGCGTTGCCAAGGATGACTTGATTGACACGGTAAAACGGACGATTAACTATGTTGACGCAAATGGTAACCCGGTCAATGGTTCTCCTGATGGTACCAGTTCATACGAACAGACCGTAACATTTGAACGAATGGCAATCGTTGATAAGGTCACGGGTAAGATCCTAGGCTACGACACCAACAATGATGGTAAGGTTGACACCGAAAGTGCAGATCGTGCCTGGACGCCGCTGAGTGCTAAACTTAGCGAAGTTAAGTCAGCCGATCCAAAGACACTGGGCTTTGACAATGTTGATAAGTCGGCGGTATCTACAGTGACGGTAGTTCCTGGCCAGGCTGATCTGACGGCAACGGTTGTCTACAGCAATAACCCAGTCGTTGTATCGGGAACGATTACGTACATTGACGACACGACTGGCGTAACGCTGGATCAAGATAGTCTGCCAAGTGGTGAGGTTGGTTCCAAGATCAACTACACGACGGCAGATAAGATCAAGGATTATGAAGATCAAGGCTACGAATTGGT
>NZ_AZEQ01000007.1 GCF_001436025.1 Limosilactobacillus mucosae DSM 13345
CACAAAATTATTGACACTCTCCTGATTTTATGAACATATAATAGATCCTTCATAATTATTTGTAAAGTATAAGCACACCATAGTAACACATATTTAGCAACCAAACTAACCTTCTATACTTGATAAAACTCAACCATTGGATTTTTTTAGATGGTTAAATACATTCATTTAGAACCTGGATTTAAATTTTATTGGCCATAGAAATCCAACTGCAACAAATAAAATTACTAATATGAGAAATGGGGCACCTCGCCAAACAACGAGATGCCTCAGTTTTTTACCCAGTACCTTTATGGTGTGCCTACATATAGACTAATTTTTTAAGTGTTACCTTGACAGGGAATAGTCCCCATTGTTATACAAGCAAAAAACTCAATATGGTCTCATAATTTTGCTATTTGCAAGAATACTTTTTACTTCCGCTAAAATAATACCTATTTTTTATAAGCACTATAATCATGATGACCAATTCTATCTTTTTCCCGAGGTAAAAGCATATAGTCTCCATACGCATGTCTTAAAACTGCATCATAATTCTTAGGCACTCTAAAATTATAGTTTTCAAATGGTACCATTATATAATTATCAAACCATTTTTTTTCAAAAATATCCTTCACCCCTCCTGAAAGCCACACGACACATCCAACGTATTTACTGTCGTCATACTGTTTTTTTCGTGCTAGACTCTCAAGTCTATCTTGAATTTTGTCTTTTCCAATAAGTTTTGAAAAAATAAAAAAAGGATACTTCATAATTTTTCTTATTGGTTTAGTTGTAGTACCTAAAGTAAAATGCTTACGAGTAGCTTGATAACAAATTGAGGACAATCGATCACCCTTTAAGCCATATTTCAACGCCTCCTTTTTATTATTTCCTAAACCATCAAAAGGATATATATCAATAAATACACCTAATCCGTATGACACTTCGTTCTGTGCATATGTAACATACCTATTATCACTAATTCTCGTAATCATATAAGGATAATCTTTATTTGTATCATGATTAAACACTTCTAAGTTTGGGTATTTATTTATATTTTTATGTAAATATTCCAATAAAATATCATAATCTGGTCTAGGCATCATTATATCTGTATCATCATCCCAAGGAATATATCCTTTATGTCTAATAGCACCTATTAAAGTGCCATACATTAGATAATACCGTAGGCCCCTCATTTCACATATGTCTGTAATAGTATGTAATAATTCTAAAGAGATTTTTTGTGTTTCTTTAATATTTAATTTTTTCATATTTTACTAAACTTACCTTACTTTAAAAAGTACTAAATAGCTATCTCAACAATTCTTATTTTTCTTAAGCTTGAATAAATTTAAAACTCAAATTCTATTCATAAATGGTTGTATCATTTTAATTATAATTAAATTTATTATTGTACGCTCAAGTAGCTTTTATACTGAAAATGGTAATTTAGAATGTCCTTGCTTAAATAGTTTGATTATTAATTTATAAACTTCAATAAGAATAATAAGCCCAAGAATTGTCATACACAGTGTCAAAGTATAGGATAAGTATCCCCTTCCAAGTAGATAAAGAACACCTAATTTTTTTAAAGCATCAAACACGAACATTTGCGCTAAATACATTTCCATACTAATACTGCTTAAATATTTCATAACTCTATTGCTAAGAAAATAGTTATTTTGTTTAGTACCAACTGCATAACTTAACCAACTTCCAAAAACAATAATTGTTTCTAAATCAACTGCATCATTTGAAAAATTCTGCTTCGCATTAAAAAATAATGAAATGTAAAAGAAAACCGTAATAGTAATTGGTATAACTACTCCTATTTTTAATTTAGAAAGAAATCGCGAAATATCTAAGCGATATAAATATATTAATTCACCCAAAATTAAGAATGGTGAGCAATATAATAATGTATGTCTATTACTAAATCCGGAGATTACAAATTTTGATGTATAAAAGTAATTAGCACAGGCAACGTTTAAAATAATAGATATAATGAATGATACCCAAGCACGTTTTTTTGTCCAACACAAAAATACAAAAAAAGGAAATAGCATGTAGAATAGAAAAACTACACCTAAAAACCAAGCTACACCAACTACATCCAGTTGATTATTAGGCAACAGACCAAATACCATTGTTAGTTCAGCTAATCCTTGAATTAAATGCTCCCTTGACCTAGTAATTACAATATCCAAAAAAACTAATAAAGAGAAAAACGGTAAAATTTTTATATATCTTCTTTTATAAAATGCATTAAAATCTACAGTATGGTTTTTAAAACGCTCATAATAACCCATGGACATTCCAAACCCACTAATCATCATAAATAGGTAAACTAATAGTGTCAGGGAAGGAATAAAAGTGTTTTTCATCCACCCTTCTGTAGCACTGTAATTAGAATTAGCCAAAATATGCATTGCAATAATACCAATGCATGATATGGCTCGTAATCCATCAATGTTATTAATATGTACTTTCATTTTGGAAATCATCCTACTTCTCTCACTTTTTATAAAATTAATATATATATAAATCTATAATATCTAAATCTCAACGTACCACGATGATTCTTTAGAAAGTAGTTATCATAATAGTAGAGGTAACTAACAAACTCTTTTAATACTTTAATAATCGAACTAACCAATCCTACTTCTCACTTTATTAATAAGATTTTTAGCAATAGTATTCTTTAAAAGATATAATATTAATATATATATTAACGAAGACAGAACAACTGTACTCATCAATCTTAAAATTAAATTAGTTACGATATTACTCAGAAAGTAACATACTATAATGATGGCACTACATCCAATTACCACAGTTAATAAATTACTAAAAAACCGTCTGTTATAAAAAATATTTCCAATTATATCTTTACAAAAATAATAGTTAAGTAACGTAGACGTAAATTCAGCAATTATTGTTGTCATTGCTGAACCTTTTTCCACAAAAATAGGAATCATTATAAAATTCAATAAAACATTAACTATCGCTGCAACAATGGAACTAACCAGTGTTTTATTTTCACGTTTTGCTGGAATTAAAACGCATTCCACAAATATTGTATTGACTATTGAAAATAGTAAAGCAACACTTAGTATTCTTAACGAGGCTGCTGCTCTTAAAAAACTTCTGCCGGCAATCAATAAAACTACATCTTTACTTACCAATATCAATCCAGTTATAGCTGGAAAAATTACTACTATAATAGTATTTATGACTTCTGCTAGTAAAGAATGATATTCGCGATATCGCTTTTGACCTATTAACATTGCCAAACGTGGTATAGTTACAGCCATAGTTGATGCTATAACTGGCGCAATCGTTCCATAAATTTTAGTTGCAACACTATATATACCAACTGCATAATCACCTTTCAAAAAACCCAGTATAGTAGTATCAGAACTGACATAGATAGTAACTGCCACCATTGTTCCAAAGATGTAAAAGATTGGAATTAGATATTCCTTCCAATTAAAGTTCCATTGTAAATTTAAGTCGACAAATTTTTTGGCATGAAAAAAATTTAGAAGATAAGACCCAGTGGAAGCAAATACCGTTACCGAAACATATTTTAAATAATCATTACTATGTCTCACTAAAGTAAAAAGCAAAATAATTGATACAATTTTAAATATAATATTTCGTGCAGTAATATATCCATATTCTTCATATATGGTGTAAAGCCAATCCATACCTATAGTCGTTAAAAAGATTTGCATACTAAAAATAAGTATCGCTTCTTTATAACTCCGTAAACTTGAAACAAATAATAAAGTTATAAATAATAACAAATAAGAGAATGCTGTAGAACACAAATTGATAGTAAAAATTCTACTTGCAAACTCACTAAATTTTTTTCTATCATCACGTAATTTAGCACCTTCTCGTACTGCAAATCTACTAATTCCCAGTCCAGCTATTAGAATAAAATAACTCACTATTGAATTTGAAAAGTTATATTTTCCAATTCCTTCAACCGAGAGTACTCTCGAAACGTACGGAAACGTAATTAGTGGAAAAATAAGATTTAAAATTGTTTGAAGACTATTTAAAAAGGCGTTAACACTTAATGATTTCGTTTTCAAAAAAATACCACGTTTCTAATAATTGCTCTTATTTCATTGCTAACTTTAATTCATCGAAGTAGTAAATAATAAGACATTCTGTCAACTAATTGTTGCATAGAAAACTCTTTTAAATATATTTTACGTTCATTTAATTTAATTTTTTCTATATCTTTATTATTAAATGCATCTACTATCTGAGCTACCATTTCATCAGTATTATTAACATCATATTTATAACCATTTACTCCATTTTCAATATATTCATATTGACCACATCCAGATGACACCAAACAAGGGCATTCCATCATCATTGCCTCTGTTACAACTACAGGTAATGGGTCGTTTTTTGAACAACAAAGTAATAAATCCATCCTTGTATATTCTTCTAACAAAGCTTTATGATCCAGACCATCAATCCAATTTATTTGTTTAAATTTCTGAGCTCTTTTCAAAAAAGTATGTTTATAAGCATTGTCCCAAGTTCCAGCAATTACATTAATTTTTACATTCTTAATCAGTTTTACAGGTATTTTTTTTAACAAAGATATTATTTGCAATTGGTTTTTTCGATCGCATAACATACCCACGACACCAATAACAAACTTATTTTTATCTTTCTCTAAGTGTTTAACATTATAGAACTCATCTTTAATTCCATAATGGAAAATACATGATTTTTCGTTGGGATAAAACTTTTTAAAAGCCTTTTCCGTATTCGAACTAACACATAATACTGTTAAATTTTTCGATAAGTCTTTGGGCATTTTATTAGCCATTTTTTTGAATAAATCTTCACCTTCATGCAACCACCAAACTATTGGGCAAGCAAATTTATTTTGAATTTGTTTGATTACATTAGAACAGATAATAGTATTAACTAAAAAAGCCTGTACTTTTTTTCTTCTTAAAGAATTTATATATAATTGTGAAAAATATTGATATACAAAAGGATAGTATCCATTTATTCTGTCTTTCTTTAATAAACTACCCCCAGTTTTATAAAGCATTACCACTTTATAATTTCGTGTATCCAAACTAAGCAATAATTTATTCAATACAACTGAAGCTCCTCCAATTGAAGAACCATCATGACCAACAATAATTAATAATTTTTCATTATTATTTATTTTACTAATAAATAATAAAAACTTAAAATAGTCAATCAGCGATATAATTGCCCATTTAAATTTACTAAGCATCATCTTTCCTCATTAATATTTTTATAAAACTGGATACTTTTTACAGCTAATTTCAAAAATTTTATAATTAATTAAGTTACTAATCTTTGCATCTATGTCTATTTGATAAAATCAAACTAAATGTATATCAATTCACCATTCCAAGTGGCTATAATTTCATATTACAAATTAAGTACAATAGCATAAAATAACTCATTTTATCATGCTAAATTTTATCATTTCTATAGGTATATATCTTAATATAAACTATTTCAAACTCCCATTTCTGTAAAAATCTGTGCTTTTTAACAAATAAAAAATAGATAAATACAGTAAATATATTTGAAAACCTGGCGTTGATGTAATACTAATGGTAATTACATATGATAACGCTACAAAAAAAACATCTAAAGATCTATAGAGCCTAGGAATTTTAATAAGAAAATATCCAATCCAGATAAATTCCGCACAGATTCCTAAAATTCCATATTCAACCATAGTGCTTAACCATACACTTTCCATTCCCAATAATTGTTGTGTTAACGCAACTTGAGTAATATCCGTAACTGTACTTTGAAATTTATCTCCTAATCCAACCAGAGGATTATATTTTAGGAGCTGAAATCCACTTTGAAATTGTCCAATTCGTTGTTGTAGACTGCTTCCTTGTATTTGAGCGGCAGCAGACTGATTAAATAAAGATTTTAAAACAACTAAAGTATTATTTTGTACTAGAGGTACTAGACATATTCCAATAAGTAATGCACTTATTAAAAAGTAATAAAATCTCTTCTTACGAAAATCAACAACACTTAGTAAGCTCAACCCCATAAATACTAAAGGAGATCTCATTTTTGTTAGAAAAACACAAAGAAAACATAATATTGCTGTAACAGTAGAAAAAAATTGCCATGGTAATTTTTTATTGCGTTTTACCTTGAGAATAACAATAGTAATAAAATAAAGCGCCCAAGTTAGCCCAGCTCCAATACTATGAGAAAAAACCGAAGAAATTCTGTAACCTCGATTTTCTGTTTCATATGAGTAGTCAATTACCTTTTCAGGATCCTGAACTAAAGTTGCTTCATACTGTTGCAATGGATTAGATTGCAATAAAAACTCTACAAAACCATAAATACACGTGATAAACATTATCAATGTAATACCTTTAAATAATACTTTAAAGTCCTCTTTAGTTTCTACTAAATTCCAAATTAAAAAAATCATTATTACATTGTCTAGAACATTTTGAATATACCTAGTTATTTCGGAACCAAAACCATCGACAGAAAATACCGAAGACAAAAACCAAACTACACAAAAAATTAATAGAGGTACTTTATATGGCATTTCTACAGAGGTCCTCTTATATTTCTTACCACCTAAGAAGTAATAAATACAGAACCACATAGATAAAACAGTATCTGCTGTTAATAACGGAACACCTGGAATTGAAATAAATGATATATTCTGAACTAAAATAATTTTATAAAGCAAAAATGCAAAAAAGGCATTTTTATAATTAAAAAAACTATATAAAATTATGATTAAAGAAATTACACCAAATATCATTATCTAACCTTTTTTTAAAATATACTTATTAAACCTGCGTCTCCAAATAAAAATTTCCTTTTTTAGATAAAAATTAATCTGTTGAAACGATGAAAATTTATTATACTTATCTATGTCACAAACATTATTAACTATTTTCGGTTCTTCTAAACACTCATCGTTAGTTAGATACAGAAAATCATTACAACTTTGAATGTTATTGGGTACTATATACTTTCGTTTTTGAAAATGAAAATATATGTATTCACTATTTGATAGATTCATATTATCTGCAGCAATCCTACATAAATGCCCATTTTTCCAATAAAAGCATTCGTGCTTAAAATCAAAATCTTTTTTTAATATATTTTGCGGAACATTAGAGGTAACTCTAGTAAGATGATATTTCCAAGGATCCACGTCAAAAAAATCCCAGCTCTTATACGTTTTGTAGTTATCATGGTCAAATTTTTGTTGAATGCCAAATAACTCATCAAAGACACAATTAACAGAAGTTGTAAAAACTTTTTTATAGTCCATACCATACGAACTCATAAACTCTCGATTAATATCATCTGTATTTTTATATAATGACAAATGACCGTGTTGATATATTTTGTCATATTTTTCCAGTATTTCTGGTGTTAAAAATTTGTCAAAGTCTCCCATAACTATATCTAAATCACAATATCCCCAGAAATCGTAGTCCTTTAAATAGTCTTTGAAAATTAACCCATATGCAGGTCTATAATCGCAAAGCTTATATGGAGCGTTTAACACAATTTTAAAGTCAAAAAGGCTTTGTATCTTATGCACCAATTCTTGAAACGTAATATGAACTATTCGTAAATTTTTTAATGATAATTCAAAATCTGTATCTGTAAATAATAAAACATCAATATTTTTATTATTAGATAATGATTTAAAAAATAAATTTGAGTATTGTGGAATGTCTCCAAAATACGGAACAATTAAACAAATTTTATTCATTATTAATTACCTTTATTTGTTAAGTAGTAAAATGTCACCAATTAGTTGCCGTTTCCTTCTATAAATGTCCATATAATTAATTAAAATTTGAAAAACATAAAGTAAATTCTTAGATTCAAAAAATTTTTCCCTCTTTAAATTTCCCCGCTGTTTATGATAAACTATTCTCTTTTTTAAGTTAATCTTATCTATAGTGGTATCTTCATTTAATCTGCTGAGTAATGAATTAGTAATATTTTTTTCTAAATTTATACCTTTTAATGTACTACCTTTATCTCTTTTTTTTCTAGATTCATTATTCTCATGAATTCGATGCAAAATTGTACTCGAATTTAATAATGCGAAGCTATCATCTAGGGTACTCATTTTCCATAGAAAGTCATCATGTGCCCAACCGTCTTTGTAAAAAGGCAAAACATGCATTAAATATTTTTTTCTCACAGCCATAGTGCAACCTGAACACTGAATTAAATAATTCTTATTATTGAATGGAATTAAATCATAAGAATTACTAGTAATACTTAACATAACCGAACTACTTTCACCCATCCATTCAGTTTCATGACTTGCTAAAACATTGATATTATCATTTTCTGAGAAAATTTGATCATAAATCTCAATCTTATTTTGAAACCATATATCATCTTGATCACTAAAGAAAACCAAGTCTCCTTTTGCCTGTTGTGCGCCAAACATAAAATTATGTTTCCATCCTTGATTAATTTTATTTTGAATAATCTTCCATTTGCTGTTTAAATTATAAGAAGAGATATATCTTCTAGCCATTTCAACCGTAGCATCCTTGGAACAATCATCAATAATTAAAACTTCATCAACACAATTACTTTGATTTTTCAAGGATTTTAATTGGTCTAATATGTATTTTTCACCATTGTATGTCGACATTACTACAGACACCGTATTATTTTTTTGCATAATCTTCTACTACGCTTTCTTTATAAAAGGAATTAATTTTTTTATAAAAAGTATTATCAAGTTTTGAATTTGACTCTTTAAATTTATAACTTAATTTATGAAATGGTGTTTGCTTAACTATTGCTTGCCACATTTCTTCATCGTATTTGTCAAACATCCTTAATAATAGTTCATGTGGTGTTGCATTATCTCTTGGAATTATTTTATGCCAATCATCTTTATACACATCTAAAACTATTGACATAAAATCATGCAATAAGAAATAATCTATCAATTCATCATTACGTTTCCAATATTCATAACATAAATACTTTGTAGCTTCTAAAATTTTGTTATGTGATTTTGCATTTATATACCAACTTGATATATATGTAGAATGTCCATCACGACCAGGCTTTAAACACTGATAAAAAAATAATTCAGAATTAAAAAAATAATCTGGAATTTTAGATTCCCGCTCTGTACATAATACTGTAGCGTCAATCCAAGTTCCGCCAAATTTGGTCAGCAACTCTAAACGCAATAAATCTGTCAAATGAGTATTACTAATAATACCTTGTTTCCATTTTTTCTCAATGTAACTAGGAAGCGTTACATACTTATTTAAGTTAGAACTTGTTACAATTATAATTTCTTTATTTGGTAAATTTTTCTTTAACGAGTTATAACAAGCCCTGACTATTTCCGGAGCATTTTCCATACCTTGTAACCAACAAACCCAAACCTTATTTGAAGATTTGTGTTCACAGTTTTCATCATACTGAAAGGAATTTAAAGCTGCTTGATATTTTTTTAGTAAATGCTGCTTAGTTTTTAATTCAGTTGTTAGACGTAAAATCTCTAAAGCTGTTCGACTTTTTCCAAGCAGTACAAACTCACAGATTGCTGTCCCTAAAGCTCCACTTTTATAATATTGCCTTATTAGCTTCATACCGCCTTGTTTTTTAAATATCTCTTTTAAACTCATCTTTAGTCCTTTAGTTTTCGTTACCAATTAACATTTATGAATAGTAATTGTTCTTCTAAAGCTTTTACATATCTTTTACAGTTTGTAAAAAATAACAGCAATACTCATTGCTAATAAAATACTCGATTATATTCTTCAGTACTCAATTGCCAACTATAGGCATCTTTTATCCGTTGTTTAGCCTTTTTACCAAGACTTTCAATCTGTTCAGGCGTCATTTGCTGAGTCTTATTCAATAACTCACTCAATGATCCTGATTCCTTAGTCCAATATAACGCTGAATCTTGAGCAACTTCACGGTTAAAACCAACGTCATACAGCAAATTCAGTTTTGTGCTGCCCAAAGCTTCTAGCAATGACGGATTGGTGCCGCCAACTGAATGTCCATGTAAGTAGCCAAATGCATTTTCTCGAATATATTTTAGCAACTCGCCATCATAAACCGTACCGACGAACTTAATTCGTGAATCCTGATCAAAATGAGTCTCTGCCTTAAGGTCATCATAAAATTGATTATGTTCAACATTGGTAATCAATACTAAATCCTTGTCAACCTTACTCTTCATAAACTCCTTGATCATGGTTGCATAATTGTTTTCGGGTACGAAACGACCAACTACCAAGAAATAGTTGTTTTCTTGAACATTATGTTGCTGATACCAAGTACGTACCTTAGCATCGTCTGTTTTTAAGCTGGTTGCCGTCACGTCAGCTCCATAAGCGATAAACGTAGTCTTAGGATGATACTTGGCATAGGTAGTCTGGATGTATTTTTCAATATTAACTGAGTCACAAATTAGCAGATCGGCATGCTTAACCATTCCAGCCTCGGAAACTTTCCAGTATTTCCGTACTGGCTTGGACCATTTAGCCCGCATCCATTCATGACCATCGGGATTGACAAAAACTTGTCCCCCAAGCTGATGCAGTTGCTTGACGTATTTATTGACAAATGGCCCAATTCGACAAGCCAAAACATAAACAATTGGATGCTTGATTTGTTGAAGCTTGATTTGCCGGATACATTCCTTAAACGCGGCAATATCATAATAAATTGCTTGAGCTGATTTAAGCTTTTCTGAAACATCAACTTTAAAACAATCGGCATTGTAATAGGTAAAATGATGATCATCAATTGTCTTGGCATTTGGCAGCTTAGTTTCGTCCATTGCTCCTTGGCCATTAAATTTGCAAGCAATGTGATACTTAATCCGCTTATTGTTGCGATCAGTTTCAATCAGCTTTTTTAAAAAGGTCTCATATCCGCCATAGTTACCAATTCCTTTGGCCCCAATAATAAATACATCTTGCATCCTTCGTTATCCATTCCCTTTTTCATATTAAAAATTTCTCCTACCCCAGTAACGAGACCTTCATAAGAGAAATTCAATTCATCGATTGTTATCTGTTTTTATTGACCATTTTTAGCGTACTTGGCTTCCACAGCGGCTTTTTCCGCTTCCCACCAATCACGGTGTTCGGTATACCACTTGATCGTGTCCTTCAAGCCTTCACGGAAGTCCGTGTACTTAGGTTCCCATCCCAGCTCGGTCCGTAGCTTAGTAGCGTCAATCGCATAGCGCAGGTCATGGCCGGGACGGTCCTTAACGTGATCATAGGCGTCTTTAGGCTGCCCCATCAGTTCCAGAATCAATTCCAGAACCTCTTTATTGTTCTTTTCGCCATTGGCACCAATCAAGTAAGTCTCGCCAATCTTGCCCTTGGTCAAAATCGTCCAAACCGCTCGTGAATGATCATTGGTATGAATCCAGTCACGCACGTTCTTACCTGAGCCATAAAGCTTTGGCCGAATACCACTCAAGATATTGGTAATCTGCCGCGGAATAAACTTTTCGATGTGCTGGTAAGGACCATAGTTGTTTGAACAATTGGAAATCGTTGCCTTTAATCCAAAGGAACGAACCCATGCCCGTACCAGCAAATCAGAGCTGGCCTTGGATGAGGAGTAGGGGCTGGATGGACGATATGGTGAATCAGGCGTGAATTTTTCACCAGGACCCTCACCATGGCCAGGCAAGTCTTCCCGCAATGGCAGATCACCATAAACCTCATCAGTCGAGATATGGTGGAAACGGACATCATACTTGTGGCAGGCTTGAATCAGCGTGTAGGTGCCGACAATATTGGTTTGAATAAATGGATCGGGATTCTGCAGTGAATTGTCATTATGGCTTTCAGCCGCGTAGTGAACTACAGCATCAGCCTTTGAAACCAATTGATCGACCAGTTCTCTGTCACAGATGTCGCCAACTACCAGTTCCACCCGATCGGTTGGCAGTCCCGCCAGATTGGCCTTATTGCCAGCATAAGTCAGCTTGTCCAATACCGTGATATGTTCTACTTCCGGATGGTTGTTGACTACGTAGTGAACGAAGTTGGAGCCAATAAAGCCGCAGCCACCCGTTACGATAATATTCTTAAATTCCGTCATGTTCGCGTCTCCTAGATTTCACCGTAGACAAACGGATTGTCCTTTTCAAATTCCGTCAGGGTTGGCTGCTTGGCATCTTTTTCGGAAGTAATCGCCTTGTCAAATTCAATTGGCCAGTCAATGTTGAGTTCAGGCGTCTTAAACGAGATCCCGCCATCAGCTTCAGCATCATAGTAGTTGTCGCATTTGTAGACAAAGTTGACATTGTCAGTCAGCGTCAAGAATCCATGAGCAAAACCGCGTGGTACCAACAGCTGACGATGGTTGCTGGCGGAAAGAATGTAGCCTTCCCACTGCTTGTACGTTGGTGAACCCTTCCGCAGATCAACAATAACATCCAAAACCGCGCCGGTAACCACGCGAATCAGTTTCGTTTGCGCGGCCTGACCACGCTGGAAATGCAAGCCGCGCAACACACCGGCTTGGGTGGACAGCGACTGGTTGTCCTGGACAAAGTCAAAATCAATGCCGGCAGCTTTAAAGTCACGATCAGAGTAGGTTTCCTCAAAGAAGCCGCGGTGATCACCAAAGACAGCCGGCGTGATAATCTTAACGTCTTGTAGTTTTGTCGTTTGAACGTTTAATTTACCCATAGTCTATTTCTCCTCTGCCAAACGCAATAAGTACTGACCATAGTCGTTTTTCTTTAATGGCTGTGCCAGTTGAATCAGTTGTTCTTTATTGATGTATCCCATCCGGTAGGCAATTTCTTCAATTGCCGCAACCTTCAGATTTTGCCGTTTCTCAATCGTGGCGATAAAGTTGGCTGCTTCCAGCATTGAGTCATGCGTGCCGGTATCGAGCCAGGCATAGCCACGCCCCATCAACTGCACGTCCAGTTGCCCACGTTTTAAGTATTCTCTGTTGACATCAGTGATTTCTAATTCGCCTCGGGCTGAAGGCTGAATGTGCTTAGCAATTTCAACGACATCATTATCATAGAAGTAAAGCCCAGTCACTGCATAATTACTCTTAGGCTGTTTTGGCTTTTCTTCGAGTGAGAGGGCATGCATGTTTTGATCAAACTCAACCACGCCAAAACGTTCTGGATCATTGACATGGTAGCCAAACACTGTTGCCCCACTTTCTTTTTGTGCGGCATTTTGAACCAGCTTGGAAAGTCCCGAGCCGTAGTAGATGTTGTCGCCTAAAACCAATGCAACCGAATCATTGCCAATAAAGTCTTCACCTAAAATAAATGCTTCGGCCAAGCCATTTGGATGTTCCTGTACTTGGTAGGAAAAACTCATCCCGATTTCCGAACCGTCCCCCAACAGTTCTTCAAATAACGGCAAATATTCTGGCGTTGAAATCACCAAAACCTCACGAATTCCCGCCAGCATTAAAGTCGACAGCGGGTAATAAATCATCGGCTTATCATAAACCGGAATCAATTGCTTAGAAATACCACGGGTAATTGGGTAGAGCCGCGTCCCACTGCCCCCGGCTAAAATAATGCCCTTCATTATGTATTCTCCTAACTCCTAATATGCACTATTCGGAAAGATCATAATCTTGACGGTCATAAAGATAATCCAGCCGTCATACCAAAAACTGGCTTTATTTATGTATTCAATATCTAAACTGACCATTTCATCAAAACTGGCCTTATTGCGAACCGTTGCCTGCCAAAGTCCCGTGCAACCCGGCGTAACCAACAGTCGCTGCTTATCATAATCAGTATATTCAGCGACCTCGCTTGGCAGCGGTGGTCGTGGGCCAACCAGACTCATATCCCCTAAGAGGACGTTAACTAATTGTGGCAGTTCGTCTAAGCTGTATTTACGAATCCACTTGCCGGTTTTGGTAACCCGGGGATCTTCCTTCATCTTAAACATCGCGCCTTCAACCTCATTCTGGTCGAGCAGCTGTTGTTTAATCTGATCGGCATTCTGTACCATTGACCGAAACTTGTACATTTTAAACGGCTTTTCGTTTTTCCCGAGTCGCGTCTGTGAATAAATTACTGGACCACCATCTTCAAGCTTGATCCGCAATGCAATCACCAAAAACAATGGCGAAAGCAGCACTAAGGCAAGCAAGCTAGCCAGTAAGTCAAAGCCGCGTTTACAGGCTGGATAAAACAGCCGCTTTTTTACGCGCTGTTGATTGACGTATGCTTTAGTTTTTGTTGCCATCATTACACGATTCCTCCTCCCTTAATCATCCTCTTTAGTCGAAAAGAGGGCGAGGTTACCCCCCCCCCGCCTAATTTTCTTAACTAAAAGAACCAAAAACGCTTCTTTTTAGGCAGTGGCTGCCAATCTAAATTAACCTGTTCCCCATTAATAATGTCGCGCGCGTTTTGTTCATATGTATCAGCCAGCTCGGCGCCAAATTCACTACGCAATTTCTGCAACGCTTCACTAAGCTCGTATTCGCGATGACTCAAGGCATGCGCGTCAGAGGCAAAGATTGCTCCCTGCCCGGCCTTGATCATGCTGGTCGTCACCTTTTCAATCTTTTTGCCGAACCGGCCCAGATAGCTACTGGACGTCAATTGGGTCAGGCATCCCTGCTCCAAAAACGGCTGCAGTCTTTCCGGATGTTCCAATAGCTCGGCATTCCGTTCGGGGTGGACGATAATCGGCACGATGCCTTGCTGCCGCAGCTTAAAGACCATTTCCTTCGCGTACTGTGGCACTTCTTGGCTGGGAAACTCCAGCAGCATGTAGCGCCCGCCTTCATCCGCGAACAAAATATCGTCCTTACGCAAGGCTTCCAACAGCTCGCCATTGATGCGAACTTCCTGACCTGGAAAAACCGTTAATGGAATCTCGTTTTCATTCAGAGCCTGCTGAAAGTCCGCCGTCAGCTGCAGTACGTCGGCTTTATGATTGACATAGTGCCCATTCATATGATGCGGCGTCAATAAAGCGTGCGTTACGCCATCATTAACCGCGTCCTGGGCCAGTTTTAAAGAAGTCGCGAGGTCAGGTGAACCATCATCCACGCCTGGCAACAAGTGACAATGCAGATCGATCAAAACCATCCTGATTCACCCTTCCTGATGTATGCGACGAGCCTAGTTTTCCGATTCTTTTTCGTAGCCGTAGCCATATCCATAGCCGTAGCCATAACCGTAGCCCGCGTCGTCTTCTGGTACGACGTCATTCATGACATAGCCTAACAGATGCGCGTGACTCATCTTCAACAGTTCAACGGCCCGCCGCACGCCAGCTTTTTGCGTCACACCTTGCCGGACGACCAGCACTACGCCATCCACGCTGCCCGCAATCGTTTGCGTATCGGTAACTTCCAGCATTGGTGGCACGTCTAATACGACCAGATCGTATTGGGCCTGCACGGCTTCCAAAAGTACCTTCATGCGCTGTGAGCTCAGCAGCTCGGCTGGGTTAGGCGGTACCGCCCCGCTTGGCAGCAGGTCTAATCCTTCAATACCGCTTTCCTGAATCACATCGTTTAAGTTGACTTCTGATTGATCACTGCTCAAAACCGTTGACAAGCCTGACTGTCCGGTCAAATCAAAAGTTGAATTAAGCGTTGGGCGGCGCATGTCGGCGTCAATCAGCAGCACGCTCTTGCCTTCTTGCGCCCAGACGATCGCCAGGTTGGCCGCGACGGTACTTTTCCCTTCACTGATGTTGGCGGAGGTAAAAGCAATCGTCTTTAAGCGTCGATCCACGGCCATGAAGTGAATGTTGGTACGCACGGTCCGAAACTGTTCCGCGGCGACGCTCTTGGGCTTAGCCACCGTGATCAGCTTGGCGCCGTTTTTCATCGTATTGTTGTCAACTCGCGATTTGCGTTTAAAGATTCCCATCATAACCCTCCTTTAAACTCGGCGCGTCTGCGTGTTTTGCGAACGCCGCTTGATTGAGAAACCGTCATCCAGGTTGATGTGAGTAATCTGACCAAGATTCGTCAAGCCCAGTTCATCGACCATGAAGTCGTTGTCCCGCACACTGGTATCCATCAAATCACGCATCAGTATGATCATAAAGCTGATCAACAGCCCCAAAACGGCCCCCGCCAGCGTAAACAGCTTAACGTTAGGCGATGATGGCTTGGTGGGCGTTGTCGCGCGGGCCACGATCGTCACGTTGTTGACATTCATGATCTTCTTGACCCGTTTTTTGAAGACGCTGGCGATCGTGTTGGCGGCCGCCGCGGATTTCTTTGGATTATCGGTTTCTACGCTGACGGAGAAGACTTGCGAATTGGTCTGCGTCTTGATCGTGATCGCGTCTGACAGCTGGCTGGTCGTCATGCTGTAGCCTTGACCGGTGTGTTCAACCTTAGCTGGCTTAGCCGCGCTGATCAGCCGCTTGGTCCCATCAGCCAGCGTCTTGTACTTGGCTGGTTGGGCCTTGCGAATGACCTTAACTGGGTTGGCCAGCTCTTTTTTGGTTTCTTTTAGAATTACCGGACTGGTAATAATGTCCTTGTATGTATTAATAACCTGAATATCGGCCTGCTGGTTGTTGTAGGCCTGACCATTGGCATTGTTCTCATTTTTTTGGTTAACCAATAATTGCGTGGTTGCCGTGTATTTCGGCGTCATAATGAATTTAGAAACGATGAAGCCCGCCAATGCCAGAGCAATCGTACAAGTAATCAAAAACTTCAGATGTTTACGGCACAGATTAAACAGGCGACGCAAATCGATCGTATTGTTGCTGCTGTTTTCCAATGTTTTCCTCCTTTAATCAGTCACGCTGACGTGTTTAAGCTGCAAGGCATCGCGAATCTCATCGGACACGCGCTGCATCTCGCTGGTTGGCACGACTTCAAACGACTCGCCGCCTTCATTGTCGCCATGGCCCTGCGCGTGATCAGAAATCACTTTGCCATTAGCCTTGCGATACTTCATGGCTAAAGTCGTCATGTCGCTGAACGTCAGATTGGTCTTAGACTGATCAGCAATCGAATTCAAGAATTTTTGGTTAAGCACTGACTTATATGAAGCAGCTTCCTTCATTAAAGCGGTAATGACCAGGCGCTGCCGTTCTTGTCGGCCATAGTCACCCTGTGGGTCATCGTAGCGCATTCGACTGAAGGCCAGGGCTTGGGCACCATCCATGTGATACGTCTTACCCTTTTTAAAGCTATAGCCTTCATAGTCAAACGTCAAAGGCGAAGTCACGCTGACGCCGCCTACTTGGTTGATGGCTTTTTCCAGCCCGCCCATGTTGACCATTACATAGTAGTCAATTGGCACGTTAAAGTATTTTTGAATGGTATTGATGGTTTCTTTAACCCCACCATATGTATAGGCCGCGTTGATCTTGGCCGGTGAATATTCAGCGTAGTCGGGCAGATTAACTTTCATGTCCCGCGGCAGGCTGACAATCGTGGTCGTCTTTTTTTGCGGATTAAGCGTCATCATCATGATCGTATCCGTTCGGCCTTTATAGCTGCGGCCCAACGCCCCCGTATCAGTCCCTAGAAGCAGAATGTTGATCGGCTTGCCCTGCTTGAGGACCTTGTCAGCATTCCGATATGTCTTGGCGCCTGATTCGCTGTACATATTATTGGTAGCAACATGGACGTTTCGCCAGGCAACCCCCGCGAAAATCAAGGCGAGAATCACCAAAAGTCCAATAAATGACCACAAAATCTTCAAACCTAGTCGTTTCCGACGATGATGATGGTGGTGGTGGTGATGGTGCGAATGGTGCACCGGTTGATTTTGCTTCGATTCTTCATTCATATTTACATAGTCCCATTTTTTAAAAAAATTTTACATCTACATACCTTAAAATTATCCATGCATACGCCAAAAAAATCAAGGCGTCAAGCCCCGCACGTCTTGTCGCACTAAGGTTTAACGCCTCGATTGTTAAAAGATTAATTTATTGATTTATATACACGGTTACGCAATGTTACGTTTGTTAACGCTGTATATTTATATTTTATAAATAATTTAATGAAACAAAATTTGTTAATAAATTTTTTTATTATTTATTGCCCAATACCGCGCACGGTCAAATCTTTATCAATGGTCTGGTCGCCATTATGAGCGGTAACGTGGTATTTGCCCGGCTTTTTAAAGTTATAGGTTTGATCAGCCCCCTGCGCGTTGCCGTTCAAAGTTGTCACGACATTGTTATTGCTGTCTTTGATCTCAAACTGCGTGTTGGCTGGTGCCTTAAAGCTGACGGTCGCATCCCCGGTCTTGTTTAAGGAAACGTCAGTCGGAAAATCGACCTGCAGCTGACTGCTGGATGAAGAACTTGCAGATGAAGAAGTCGCTGATGATGAGCTGGCTGACTGCGAGCTGCTGGAAGAAGCGGCCGCGGCTGACTCTGAGCTTGACTGGGCCTTGCTGACCTTAGTGGCATGTTCATTGGCAGGATGATGTTCAGCCGGCGCACTGGTTTTATCTCTCGGCGTAGCAAATGCTCCCACCAGACCGATCACAAATAAAATGATCAAGCCCCAGTTCATGACTACCTGTCCTTTGCCGATTTCTGCCTGGGCATTCTTTTTGAGCCGCTGTGTCTGATAGATCCAGACGCCGACAAAACAAACGGCTGCTAAAATCATCAACAAAATGAACAGTTTCTTCATTATAATACTCATCCTTTTTCGAAGTTTGGCTAACTGTTATCTTAACACATTTAGCCAACCAGCCAATCAAACAATCATCAAATGACGTTTCAGAACGCAAAAAAGCGCTGCTTAAAATCAAGCAGCACTTTTGAATTAAGGCTTAGCCATTATTTGTAGTTAGGAGCAGCCTTGGTAATTTGAACGTCGTGTGGGTGTGATTCACGCAGACCAGCGTTCGTGATCTGAACGAATTGAGCGTTGTCGATCAAGGTTGGAATGTCCTTGGCGCCAACGTAGCCCATTCCGGAGCGCAGACCACCGACCATTTGGAAGATCACGTCAGCAACGTCGCCCTTGTATTCAACCCGAGCTTCGATACCTTCTGGAACCAGCTTGTTGGCTTCGTTGACCCCACCTTGAAAGTAACGGTCAGAAGAACCATGCGATTGAGCCATGGCCGCCACGGAACCCATCCCACGGTAGCCTTTGTACTTCTTGCCGTTTTCTTCAAAGACTTCGCCAGGGGCTTCCGTCGTACCGGCAAACATGCTGCCCAGCATTACGGCGTTCCCACCAGCAGCAAGGGCCTTAACGATGTCGCCAGAGTACTTGATCCCACCGTCAGCAATGATGGCCTTGCCGTATTCGTGAGCCACGGAAGCAGCATCGTAAATTGCCGTAATCTGTGGGACACCAACACCGGCAACCACCCGCGTCGTACAAATTGAGCCAGGGCCGATGCCGACTTTAACCACGTCAACCCCAGCGTCAAACAGCGCCTTGGTACCTTCACCAGTGGCTACGTTACCAGCAATCAGCGTAACTTCTGGGAAATGTTCGCGAATTTCGGCAATCTTGCGCAGCACCCCAGCCGAGTGACCATGAGCCGTGTCGATTACGATCGCGTCAACACCAGCCTTCAGCAGAGCTTCAGCGCGTTGGAACGTGTCGGACGTAACCCCAACGGCCGCCGCAACCAGCAGATGACCGTTTTCATCAACGGCAGCGCGGTTGAAGTTTGAGTTGGCAGGCAGTTCAACGCCTTTAACCGTGGCTACTTCGCCGGCTTGAGCATCGATGGACATGTTCTTGTGAACGACCCCCATCCCGCCTTGCAAGGCCATCGCAATTGCCATTGAGCTTTCAGTAACGGTATCCATCCCAGCACTGATAAATGGCACGTTCAGTTTAATATTCTTTGCCAGCTGCGTACTCAAATCGACTTCATTTGGCAAGACATGACTTTCCGCTGGAATCAGCAGCACATCATCAAACGTTAAGCCTTTCTTGGCAAACTTAGTATCCCAATTCGACATCAATCTGCACTTCCTTCTTTAAATATTAGCTACTACCTTACTAGGTTTTTGGCGATTGGTCAACGAATAATCGTGATTCTAACATAATTCTAATAATATTTTCCAGATTGTTCGGTTTTAACTCCTTTTAACCACCATTTTAGGACTAAATACCAAATCTGTCGGTGATAGATTCTGACAATTTATAAAAAGCACCGCGTTTCACGTGGAACCGCGATGCTGATTTTTATTGCCGCTGCTGACGGCGTGGCGAAAAGGCGCTGGTAATGTGGTAGCGTCCCCGCAGCCAGATGTCGAGGGCAAAAGCTGCCACCCCTAAAATCAGGTAGAACCATTGATTCAGACGTGGGTTGACGCTATTTGGCATCATGGCCGTCAGAATGTAGATCAAAATCCACATTACCAGACCACTGACCACCGTAACGATCCGTGCCCATAATGGCCGCTTGACGTATTTGCCGGTTTCTTCGTTTTTAACTGGCAGCATGTACTTGGCGATCCAGCCAAACAGAATCCCACCAGTAATAGCTACGATGATGATTGAGGTGATCCCCATATTGCCGTTGTGCGCAACTTTCATTGATTGTGGGGAGATCCAGTCCATCAGTCCAAACATAAAGGTAAAGATGGCAAAGAACATGATCCCGTTATCCAGTGCCATCAGCTTTAATGAGCTCTGCGTCTGGGATTGTTCAGTTGGCTCAGGGTGCAGCAGGGCGTGGGCCCGCTGCGTTGGCGTACCAAACAGGCCGCGCGCCGTTTGACCAGTCTTTTGGCCTTCCTGCAGCGCTTTGAGCGTTTCTTCAAGCATGGCTGGCTTTTTGGCTGGGTCAGCGCCCTGTGCGTCCAGCTGCTTGTTTAATTGGAACATGAATTCTTCGTTTTTACGCGTCAGTCCCTGCTTGCCAAAAGCCCGCGCCGTTTCTTGACGCTGGTCTTTGGCGTATTCTTTTTGTCGCTGGCCGGCAGCGGCATTGCGTGGTTGTTGTTCTTTTGATTCAGCCAAGATGTTCTTCCTCTCTATTTAATTGATTAGACGTTGAAGCGGAACTCAACGATGTCGCCGTCCTGCATTACGTATTCCTTACCTTCCAGCCGCAGCTTACCGGCTTCCTTAACGGCCTGGGCACTGCCCAATTCGTCAAGATCCGCGAAGCTCATGACCTCAGCTCGAATAAAGCCGCGTTCAAAGTCAGAGTGGATGATGCCGGCTGCCTGTGGTGCCTTCGTGCCTTTCTTAAAGGTCCAGGCCCGCGTTTCTGGTCCGCCCGCCGTGAAGAAGGTTTCCAGTCCCAGCAGTTTGTAGGCTGCCCGAATCAGCCGGTTTAGGCCAGGTTCTTCAACGCCTTCCATTTCCAGGAAGTCAGCCTTTTCTTCTTCATCCATTTCGGCAATCTGTTCTTCAGCCGCTGCCGCTACGCCAATGACCTCGCCATCGTCCTTAACGTGTTCTTTGATGGCATCCATGTATTTGTTGGCATCTGGATCGGCCATGTCTTCTTCAGCGATGTTGGCAACGTACAGGACCGGCTTGCTCGTCAGCAGGAATAGACCCTTGACGATTTTTTGTTCTTGGTCGTTGAATTCGATGGAACGCACGCTTTGACCATTTTCCAAAACCGGCTTGATCTTGTTTAAGACTTCCAGTTCAGCCAGGGCTTCCTTGTCGCGACCCTTAGCTGCCCGTTGAACCTTGGCCAGGCGCTTGTTAACGGCATCCAGATCGGCCATTACCAATTCCAGGTTGATCGTGTCAATGTCTTCGATGGGGTCAACCTTGCCAGAAACACTGGTGATGTCCGTGTCGTCAAATGCCCGTACGACATGCACGATGGCGTCAGTCTGGCGAATGTTTTCCAGGAATTGGTTTCCCAGACCTTCACCTTTTGAGGCCCCCTTGACGATCCCGGCAATGTCGGTGAACTCAAACGTGGTTGGCACGATCTTTTTGGCGGGAATCAGTTCTTGAATTCGTTCCAGGCGCTTGTCCGGTACTTCCACCATCCCCACGTTGGGTTCAATCGTGGCAAATGGGTAGTTGGCCATTTCGGCACCAGCCTTGGTAATAGCGTTAAACAGCGTGGACTTGCCGACGTTTGGCAGTCCCACGATACCTGCAGTTAAAGACATGAAATAATTGCTCCTTTTTAATTAGTCTGCTTCGTTTTCGGCATGTTCTAGCACCTTTTTGAGATGCTTTTCAAAGTTTTGCCGCGACATCATCACGATATGACCGCAGCCCGTGCACTGCAGCTTGACGTCGATCCCCGTTCGGATGATCTGCCAGCGGTTGGTGCCGCATGGGTGCTGCTTTTTCATCTGCACAATGTCGTTTAGTTCATAGGTTTTCATCGCAAACTCTCCTCTCTAATCGAACTTGACTCCCAAAAGATCCAAAATCCGCGTCAGGTCATCATCCGAGGTATACGGAATCTCGACTTTGCCGCCCCGTTTGCCCGCCGTCATCACGACCTTGGTGCCAAACCGGCTCTGCAGCTGTTCTTCGGCTTCACGAACGTAGGCCGGCTTTTTGGCAGTCGCCTTTTTCTTTGCGGGCTTGGCAGACTTGACGGCTTGATTTTGTTCGGCCACCAGCTGTTCAAGCTGCCGCACGGTCAGATTTTCCTTAACCGCGCGCTGAGCCAGCTTAACAAGCGCTCGTTCATCCTTTAGCCCCAACAGCGTGCGAGCCTGTCCCATTGACAAGCGGTGATCCTCCAGCATGTCCTTGACCGGCTGTGGCAGTCCCAGCAGCCGCAGATAGTTGGCAATGTAAGGCCGACTTTTGCCCAATTTTTCAGCGACCTGGGCCTGAGTCAGCTGCAGGCGGTCCATCAGTGATTGATAGGCCTGTGCTTCTTCCAGCGGCGTCAGATCCTCGCGCTGCAGGTTTTCTAAGACGGCAACCTCCATCATCTGCGAGTCGCTCATCGTCCGCACGATCGCGGGAATCGTTGTTTTGCCAGCCAGCTTGGAAGCCCGGAAGCGTCGTTCGCCAGCAATGATCTCATAACGATTCAGATCTGGATCCGGCTGCCGCAGAATGATCGGCTGAAAGACGCCTGATTCCTTGATCGAAGCTGCTAATTCCTGCAGGGCCGCTTCGTCAAAAGTACGCCGCGGCTGATATGGGTTAGGCCGGATCGCCGTTAGTTCAATTTCTTCTACGCTTTGCTCGTGGTCTTGTTTGGCATCATTATCGCCAAACAGCGCCGCGAGACTAAAGCCACGTTTTTTTGCCATGTTTCGCCAGTCCTTCCTTTAGTGCTTCGGAATGCGAATGGTAATCTCATATGAATCGGCCGTGTCTTTTTCACTGACCTTGGCTGCCACGCCGCTGTCCTTGACCAACTTAATGGAGTGCTTGATCGTGTTGACGGCAATCCGTGGGTCACTGACCTTGATTGATTTGGGCTGCTTTTTCTTAGCCCGTTTCTTTTTGGCCGGTGTTTTCGCAGCTGCTGAATCAGTCGTGACATCAGTTTCCGTTGTTTCGCCAGCTGCCTGGGCCATGTTCTCACTAGCAGCATCTTGTTGGACAGCCTGTTGCGCGGCCTTTTCCGCACTGGTTGGCTTGCCCAGCATCTGTGCCACGGCATCTTCAGTCTGGCGAACGTTCCAATGCTGGTTGACGATCTCCATTAAAAGCATGCGCTGCTGATCCTCATCCAGACTCAGCAGGGCTCGGCCGTGACGCTCGGTAATCCGGCCATCCAAAATCGCGTTTTGAACGGGCTTGATCAGTTTCAAGAGCCGCAGCTTATTGGCCACGAACGACTGGCTCTTGCCCATTCCCTTGGCCAGCGTTGCCTGGGTCAGATGGTTGAACTCCATCAATTGCTTGTAGGCCTGCGCTTCTTCAACCGGACTCAGCTGGGCGCGCTGCAGATTTTCGATCAGCGCTAATGAAGCTGATTCCGCGTCAGTCATCTTTTCAACGATTGCCGGAATCTTTTCCCATTGCAGCAGCTTAACGGCTCTAAACCGCCGCTCACCAGCAATGATCTCGTATTCGCCTGGTCGAAATTCCCGCACGACGATTGGCTGCAGCAGACCATGCTCGCTGATCGTCTGGGCCAGCTCTTGAATCTCGGTTTGGTCAAAAACCTTCCGGGGCTGGTATTGGTTAGGCACAATGGCGGCAACCGGAATCTCAACGACTTGATTTTTGGTTTCGCTGGCGGTTCCCTGGTGCTTGCCAAGGCCAAACAGTGAAAATGCCATGTCTCAATCCTCTTTTCTACTCAATTGACTGCTTGTTAGGCAGTCCTGGCCGCCGAGGGTATTTTTTCGGCGTGGCGGCAACTTTTTCAATTACGATCAGATTACGTTCCTCATCCGTACCAGGCAGGGTCAGCTTGGTGGTGTGCTCAACCTGGCCGCCCAGTACCTTGACCGCCTTACCGCCTTTTTGCAGCTCGTCTTTAGCGGCACTGGCCTTATAGGCGATGAACTCGCCGCCAACCTTAGCCGCTGGCAGACAAAGCTCGCTTAAAACCGCCAGTCGCGCCACTGCCCGCGCCGTAACCACGTCAAAACTTTCGCGGTAGGGACTCTTTTTAGCACTGAAGGTCTCAGCGCGATCATGAATCAGATTGACGTCGGTTAGCCCCAGCTTGGCAACCAGATCGGCCAAAAACTTGATCCGCTTGTTCAGTGAATCCACGATCGTAATCTTGAGCTGTGGAAAGGCAATCTTCAGCGGCAGTGAAGGGAAACCAGCACCCGCACCAATATCGCAAAGCGTCAGGGCTTCAGTCTGCAGACGAGGTTCGGCCAGCGCTCCCGTCAATGAGTCATAAAAATGCTTGAGATAAACTTCTTTTTGATCCGTAATGGCCGTCAGATTAACGTGTTCGTTGGTGGCCACCAGATCTTCATAATAAATCGCAAATTGGGTCATCTGAGAATCAGTCAGTTCAATACCGTGATCCTGCAGTGCCCGTCGAAATTCTTCCGGTGTCATAAATCCTCCTTTGTGAAACAGGAAGATGTTTCACATACTCCATTACTTTACCCCAAAAAAGCCGTTGTTTCAAGCGATCCAACGATTTACAGCGGATTTTTAAATGCCGTCGCATCAGCCCGATAAACCCGCTGGCAGCCCGTGTCCAACAACGCTATCGAATCATTTCCAGCGCTTGATCAAGAGACGCAAAAAGCCGGTTGAAACGCGCTTGGCGAATCAATCGGCTTTTTATCTGAAACCTGGGCAGCCAGTTTCCAGATGATTATTTGGTTTTAGCGCATCTTGCTGACTTCTTCAACAAACCACTTGTTAAAGGCAGCCGCGTCGATGTCAACACATACCTTGGCGTTGGTCTTGCCATCGTGGTAGGCACCGCGAATGTCGCCGACCATGGCACCAATTGCTGGACCATCAGTTTGAATGTCAATCCAGACATCCTTAGTCGTAAATGCTTCAGGGTGCAGCAGGTAGAAGATCGTGTTGACGTCGTGCATTGGGTGACCGCCAGTTTCAGCACTGACATCGTTGTAGTGGCTGATCAGACCATAAAGCATCTTACCAGTCTCATTCATGTCCTTGATGGCGTTCAGGCTGTCCTGCGTCAGCAAGGCCTTCAGCGTAACGTCCAGACCAACCGTTACGATTGGCACACCAGACTTGTACATGATTTCAGCCGCGTGAGGATCAGTGAAGACGTTGAATTCAGCAACACTGGTCATGTTACCGCCAGTCAGGGAACCACCCATGGCAACGATTTGCTTGATGTGGCTCTTAACTTCTGGGAATTCCTTGAACAGCAGCGCAATGTTGGTGTAGGAACCAGTTGGCACCAGCGTGATTTCGTCTTCAGCCATGATGGCATCGCGCAGAGCTTGAACGGCGCTCTTTTCAATTGGTGCACCATAGTCATTACCAAAGTCGTAGCCTTCCATCCCAGAAGCACCGTGAATCCGAGCTGCATCTTCAAATGGCTTGATCAAAGGTTCCTTGGCCCCTTCTGCAACTGGAATCTCGTCACGCTTGCCAAAGAAGTTAACGATCTTCAGTGCGTTGGCCGTCGTCTTGTCAACCGAAACGTTACCAGCAACCGCCGTGATCAGCTTCAAGTCGATTTCAGGGTTGTTGATTGCCATCGTCAAAGCAGCTGCGTCATCAATACCAGGATCAGTGTCCATAATAATCTTAGTCGTCATCATGAATTCCTCCTTAAAATTACAATCAAGCGTCAGTAAGCGCTTTTACTTTTCTGGGAAACAAAAGGGCCAACCGGAATGGACGGCCAGCCCCTTTTGACTGGCAAAACGCGTTAAGCGCATGCAGTCGTAGATCTTACCAAACGAACAGACCAACAAAGGCTGCAGACAGCAGTGATACCAAGATACCAGACAGCAACAGGTAGCCAATGTTTTGAGCAATGTAGTCGTTGGTTTCCTTGTCGGCGATACCCTTGAAACAACCAATGATCATACCAAGCGTACCGAAGTTGGCAAAGGAAGTAACGAACGTGGTCAGAACGGCTTGCAGGTGGTGTGGGTAAGAAGCAATCTTGCCCGTAACTTCACCCATAACAACGAATTCGTTCGTAACCAGCTTCATACCCATGTCTTGTGACAGCATCCATGCTTGGTGAACAGGCAGACCCAGCAGCCAAGCAAATGGGAACATGATCACACCAAGGATGCTTTCCAGAGACAATTGCTTCCAGAACAGAGCCAGGATGGCATCGATCAGAGCAGCCAGGGCAACGAAGGCAACAACGTTAGCAACGATGATCAGGATCAGCTTACCGGCACCCAGGATGGAGTCGCCCAGGAAGCTGAAGAATGGTTCCTTCTTACCGTCTTCAGAACTACCAACTTTTTCAATCGTGTCTTCTGCTTCAGTAACCGTAACTGGGTTCAGCAGGCTGGTAGCAATCAGTGAGTTAACGATGTTGATTGGAACGGCAGTCAGGATAAATTGACCAGGCATCATTTGGATGTAGGCACCCAGGATCGAGGCAGTAACACAGCTCATGGACATCATGGCGATAGTCAGGTTACGAGCCTTGGTCAGCTTACGGATTTGCATCCCGGAAACGGCCAGAACTTCCGTGTTACCCAGGAACATCATTTCAACGGCAAAGAACGATTCGAACTTTGGTTGACCCGTGATGAATGACAGACCTTTACCGATCCACTTGATGATCCATGGCAAGAAGCCGATGTAAGTCAGGATGTCGAACAGTGGAACGATCATCAGGATTGGCATCAATGCAGAACAGATGAAGTTCAGGTTCTTAACATTGTACCAACCACCCAGGGCAAAGACAGTACCCTTAGCAGAAATGTTGACGATCCAAGCAAAACCGTCGGCAGCGGCCTTAACGCCGGCACGACCAGCAGCTGAACCAGTCAAGAACCAGGCCAGGACCAGGTTCAATACAATCATGATAGCAATTGCTTTCCAGTTGATCGCTTTTTTGTCCTTAGAGAACAGAAAACCGATACCCAAGAAGACAAGCAACCCAAGAATGTTAATTGCAAGATACATGGATATAACACCTTTCTTAAAAACTGAATCTAACTTTTTCTCAATCGCAATTTCTCAGTATCTCAGAATAGCGGAATAATTGCAGTCGAACTGAGAAAATCTTGCGTGCCATAATAATATACCCATCTTTTGTAAAACTGTAAACCGCATACATTTATCAACTTTGTGAAACTATGAAACCGTTACCAGTATTGTTCGGAAGTAAACCGTTTTAAATCAAGGCAAAACTTAAAAATTTGTTAAAGAAGTGTGATTCAAATTTCACAAACTTTTTTCTGATTTCTTTGGTAAAACGTTTAAAGCTTCATATGTTTTTTTATAGACCATTTGATAATGCAAAATAAAAGCGAGACTGTAACCACTTACAATTAAGTAGTAGTCAGCCCCGCTGCCCCTGCCAAGGATCTTTAGTATACCACGCTGAAATCGCTTTGACTTTTAAAACAGCGCTAATTAGTGAAAAATACAATCGTTTGAAATTGAACAAAGTCGTTAATCAGTCGTATTGATGCAAAGCTGTCGAGAGTCGTTTCAGCCCTTCTTTTAACGTAGCTTGCGGGGCACAATACCCCAATCTGACGTGGCCTGGCGTATCAAATGCATCCCCTGGCACCAGCAAGACGCCCTGGTCAGCCAGCAGCTGCTCGCAGAATTGATGAATGTCAACCGGCACATCCAGCTTGGGGAACGAGGTCGAAACGGCTTGCGGCATGACCACGCTGGCTCGCTCCTCATTGGCAATCCACTCTTGATAGATTTGCAGATTGCTCATGACCAGCTTTCGATTGCGCGCCAGAACCTGTTGTTTATGACGCAGGACATAGGTAGCCATTAGATCATTAAAGACCCCGCCGCAGATCATCGTATAGTCGCGATACTTGCGGAAGCGCTCGGTCAGTTCGGCGTTGGCAGCCGTCCAGCCAATCCGAATGCCGGGAACCGAATAAGTCTTGGAAAGCGAGTTGGTAGCAATCCCCTTGTCATACAGATCCACGATTGAAACGAATTTTTCTGGCTGATCTAATGGCAGATAGACCTCATCAACCAAGATATAGGCGCCAACCTGAGCTGCCAGGTCAACCACCTGCTGTAGAAATTCCTGGTCTAAGACGGTGCCGGTCGGGTTGTTGGCGTTATTGAGACAGATCAGCTTGGTATCAGGGCGCATCAGCTGCTTTAGCTCTTCAATGTCGGGATACCAGTTGGCGGCTTCATGAATCTGCCAATAGTCGACCGTGGCCCCCAACGATTTTGGAATGTCATAGAGCTGCTGATAGGAAGGATATTCAGCAATCACGTGGTCGCCGGGTTCCACCAGACTGTAGAGCGCCAAGAGATTTGCTCCCGTCGCGCCATTGGTCTGCAGGATGTTGTGCGGATCCACGTGGCGATAGAGCTTGGCAACTTCGGTCTTAAAGCTGGGGGAGCCTTCAATCCAGCCGTAGTTCATCTTTTGGGCATTGAGCATTTCGTAAAACTCCGCGCCATGATGACCATCCAGATTCATCAGCTCATCCATCGTCAATGAAGCGATCGTGCTTTGCGAAATATCGTAGCGGGCGCTTTTTTCCCACTTGTTCAACCAGGCTTCCACGCCAAATGGAGCAATCTCAACCATAAATTTTCCCCCTATTCGATCGGAATCGTACCGTTCAAAATCAAAACCAACGAAACAACAGCCAAAATACTGATCAAGCCCATCGCCAGCCATTCGTTTTTGGCAAGTCTCAGCTTTCGCGTGCGCCGAGCCTGCCAATAAATCAGAAAGCCTGGCAGCAGACTCAGCGATAAAATCATCACCTGCCGCCAGCCAGCCAAAGCCATCGATAACAGCTCAAAAATCGTCAGCAGGATGCCAATTACTAACTGACCATAAGCACGCTGCTGCCAGCCATCTTTAATCTGCGCCAGTCCAACAAAGAAATAGACGATCAGTCCCGCAGCCGTCCCCAGCGTATAGGCAAACCGATAAGCATAGGTCGTAAACAGTAGCGAGCACAGAAACAGGCACTGAACGATCGCCGTTACCCAAAGCGCGGTCGTCGGGGCATGATGCGAATTGAGCCTGCCAAACGAACGCGGCAGCACTCGGTCTTTAGTCATCATCAAAAACGCCTCCGCCGGCAGCATCGTCCACGAAAGCCAGGCTACCAGTACCGAAACGATCAATCCCAAACTGATCAAAGCCGCGCCCCAGGGTCCAACCAACTGACTTAGAATCGTACCCATCGCCGGTTGCGCGGCCCCAGCCAATTGCGCGCGCGTCATTACGCCATAAGGAAGCAGCGAGATCAGCAGGTAGACGACTAGCAGAATCAGCCAGCCGCCAAATGAAGCCACGACGGCATCTCGCTGACGCTTAGCTCGGTGCGCCATGACCGAGGCACTTTCCACGCCCATAAACAGCCACATCATCACCATAATCGAGTTTTTGACCTGATCGGCAACTGCCAGGATGGGACGGGAAGACTGCGCAGCCGCGCCCCAGAAGTTATTGACAAACGTCGACCAATGAAACGCCAATGCCGCTACGATGGTGAAGATCAGCAATGGTATGAGTTTGGCAAGCGTACCGATTAAATTGAGCAGCGCGGTAGCCTCAACACCATAGCTGACGATCACGGTAAAACCAATCGTCAAAAGCATGGCCAGCAGAATCGACGGCAGGTTCTGACCACCTTGAAAAACTGGCCAAAACGTTCCCAGCGCGCTCATTGCAATCGTGGCAAAGGCGAGGTTGCCCAGCCATGAAGCCAGCCAGTATGCCCAACCGGAAATAAACTCGCCCAGCGGCCCAAACGAAAGCCCCGCGTACGCAAAAATTCCGGCGTCCTGCTTGGGGTAGCGGAGCAAGAGATGATTCAGCGCGGCAATCAGGCACCACACGCCCAGGCCGACGATCAGCCAGCCCAGGATTACCGGTCCCGGTGCCGCCGCGTTGGCCAGATCACTGTTGACGCCAAAGATTCCCGAGCCAATCGTCGCGCCCACGATCAAAGCCGTCAGTTCATACTTGCCGATTTTGTTTGAATCAGCCATCACACTCCTCCTTTCGCGCAGCCTTTCTGGATCAGCCACCACTGCTCTATCTTCACGCAGCTGCTCTGGATCAGTAATCGCGGCTCTATCTTTGTACTACTGTTCCATGGCTTTTGAGCCGCTTTTGACATCACACCTCATGAAAATGACCTGTTGCTGTTGCTGTTGCTGTTGCTGTTGCTGTTGCTGTTGCTGTTGCTGTTGCTGTTGCTGTTGCTGTCAGTTTACCGGCTTTGGCAGCGGATTTCAAACGCTTTCTCCAGCGCAATTGATCGACTTTGCTGTCACTTCTGATGCTGTTATGGCTTTAATGAAACAGCGAGATTGGTACTGCTCGATTGGCTGGACACCTGCCATGCCCCAGCTCTAGCGATATCTCACGATCAATCCGCACTGGTCTTGATGCCATACTAAAACGTGCAAAATAAAAGACCCGGTGAATATTCACCAGGCCTTGGGGGAAGAAGCGCTTGCCGTTGCCATACTTAATATCAAAACTCGATTATTTACCTTGCTTACTTAATCTGGTCTCTTTATGCCAAGAGATCTCATGCAACTTCAGTTGTCGACGTTCTCAAATAAGGTTGTACATTAGATACGGCCACTAATTTAGTTAGTTAACAAGCTTTCTTCAGGAAATTCAATTTATTGTGTGATGTGGGGTGTGTTATGCTGCCATCGCCCAGATTAAAGGCGATTGCCGGATACTTTTACATTTGCAACGGATGAGGTTTCTTCCATGCTTTTATTATAAATTCCCTACATTTAAAAGTCAACTCAAACCGCGTCATCAAGCCAATGGAAGCGCTATCTTAATTATACGATTATCCAATTTTTTTCGTCTAAATTAAATGATCTAAACAGGCTTTTTGATTTGGTATAAAATCTTTTTAATCTTTGGCCTGCTTGCGCTTGTCAACGATGGTATAGCCGACAAACAGTGCAATAAACCAGACAAAGCTGATCAACAGCGGCAAACGCGTTGACTTAACAAAGAACAGGATTACCAAAACACCGATAAAGAAGATGATCGTCAGCCAGCTGGTAAATGGGAAGCCGGGCATGTTGAAGGCAGCCACGCCTTTTGGATGCTTTTTGCGGTAAACGATGTGGCACCACAAGATGATCAGCCAGACAAAGACAAAGTTGATCGTTGAGACCCCGGAAACAATATTAAAGATTCCGGCTGGCATGATGTAGTTCAAGATGACGACGATAAACAGAATCAATGACGAGAACTGCAAAGCATTGTTTGGCACAGCTTGATTACTCAGCTTGGCAAACTTTTGCGGTGCGTTGTGACCAGTTGCCAAAGCATATAGTGAACGACTGGTACTAAAAATCGAACTGTTGGTTGCTGACATTGCCGCCGTCAAAACTACGAAATTCAAGATTGCAGCAGCCCCCGGAATCCCCACGGCTTGGAACAGCTGAACAAATGGGCTGGAAGTCGTCTTGATCATGTTCCATGGGTAAACGGACATCATGGCAATCATCGAACCAATGTAGAACAGCCCAATCCGTACTGGCAGCGTGTTGATTGCCTTAGGAATGTCATTATTGGGATCCTTGGTTTCACCAGCCGTCAGACCTACCATTTCAATTCCGACAAAGGCAAAGACAACCATCTGGAAACTCATCAAAAAGCCCAGGACGCCTTTCGGGAAGAAGCCGCCGTGCGACCACAGATTGCTAAATGAGGCTGGGTCAGAACCCTTGACTGGGAAGTGAACGAAGACCATTACCAAACCAATTACGATCAGGGCCAGAATTGCAATCACCTTGATCATTGCAAACCAGCTCTCCATTTCACCGAACAGCCCCACGTTGATCATGTTGACCAGCATCAATAAGACGATGATGACCAACGGACCGATCCATTGCGGCAGATTAGGGAACCAGTAGCGCAGATAGATCCCAGTTGCGGTCAGATCGGCCATTGCTAGACTCAGCCAGCAAGACCAGTAAGTCCAGCCGGCCACGAATTCCATGCGGTCGCCCAGGTATTCCTTGACCGAATCAATGAACGAGTGCTTGGTAGTATCAGCTAAAATCAGTTCACCCAAGGCCCGCATCATAAAGAAGCAGAAGATTCCCACGATCAGGTAAGATAAAATGATCGAAGGACCCGCAGCGTGAATGGCCGTCCCCGAACCTAAGAACAGCCCGGTCCCGATTGCCCCACCAATGGCAATCATCGTGATATGACGGCTTTTCAGCGCCCGCGATAGTTTTTGTTCTTGTTGTTCATCCATACTTTTTCTCCTGTAAAACTCTCAATGACAAACATTCCTGTACAGGAGGGTGGCAACACTGACGCAAATAAAAACGTCCCTGACACTAGCTTGTGTCAGGGACGTTTTTCAACGCGGTTCCACCCATCTTGCAGACATCTTATATGCCCGCCGCTCTAGCAGTCGATAGAGGAACCACCCTTCATTTCAACGTTGATGCCATAAGATCGATCCCGTGCTTGCAGCTGGGCAGCGGGTCTCTGTAAATCGACCAATAATTAAAAGTTACTAATCATTATAACGATTTTATAACGTTTGTCAAACATTAAATCCAGAAATATCGAACGAACCCTTAAACGTTTAAGACTTTGTTAAGGAAATTCTGGGTATCTGGGTGCTGTGGATGGTCAAAGATCTGTTCTGGCGTACCATCTTCTCGGATCTTGCCGTCATGGAAGAATACCACGCGATCAGCCACCCGTTTGGCAAAGCCCATTTCGTGGGTGACGACGATCATGGTCATCCCTTCTTTGGCCAGGTCCTGCATAACGCCCAGCACGTCACCAACCATTTCTGGGTCAAGGGCACTGGTTGGTTCGTCAAACAGCATCACATCCGGCTTCATGGCCAGAGCCCGGGCAATTGCCACCCGCTGTTTTTGTCCACCAGAAAGCGTCCGGGGATTGACGTTGGCTTTTTCCTTTAAGCCAACGATATCCAAGTAATGCAGCGCGGCCTCTTGTGCTTCTTCCTTGCTCATCTTCTTTAGTTCCACGGGTGCCAGCGTGATGTTGTCAATTACCGACATGTTGGGGAACAGGTTGAAGTGTTGGAACACCATCCCAATGTTTTGACGCACCAGGTTGATGTCAGTCTTCGAGTCGGCAATGTCGTAGCCGTCAATGTAGATATGACCGCTGTTTGGCACTTCCAAGCGGTTCAGGCAGCGCAGAAACGTACTCTTACCCGAACCAGAAGGCCCAATCATGCAGACAACCTCACTTGGCTTAACGGCAAGATCGATCCCTTTTAAGACCTCATTTTCGCCATAGCTCTTGTGAAGGTCCTTGACTTGTACCTTGTATTGCTTGTCCATGCTATGCCTCCATTCTCTTTTGAACGTAATTCGACAGCCAAGTCAGCAGTGTAATGATGATCATGTACATTACGGCGATGATCAGCCACATCTTGAATCCTTCCATGTTCCGGGCAATGATGACGGTCCCGGTCTGCGTCAGTTCCATGACCCCAATTGCCGAAAGAATCGAGGTATCCTTCAGCGTAATGATCAATTGGTTAACCAAAGATGGCACCATGATCTTCAGTCCTTGTGGCGCGATAACCTTAACCAGTGCCTTGGAGTATGGCAGACCCAGACTGCGGGCAGCTTCCCACTGACCAACGTCAACAGCCTCAAAACCACCACGGACAATAGCACCGACATAGGCCCCTTCATCAAGCATCAAAGTCAAAATCCCAGCCGTAAACAGCGGAATCTTTTGACCAGTCAGGTTTGGCAGCCCGATGTAGATGAAGAATGCCAAAACCATCATTGGAATCCCACGGAAGATGTAGATGATCGTGCTGGAAAGGCCCTTCCAGAACTTGCCTTCCGCGATGCCCATGACACCCAGTACCAGACCGAATGCCAACGCGCACAGCGAACCGATAATCGTCAGTTCAATCGTTTCCCAAAGACCAGTCAAGAGGGCCTTGCGGTTGTTCTTGATCAAGCCAAAGATCGTCCGGTCCTTGCTGCTTTCAGTCTTCGTACCGCTGCCCTTAGTGTACTTGTCAATCAGCTTTTGCATCCGACCAGTCTTTTGCATCCACTTGATCCCATCGTTGATCTTGGCCTGCAGCTCTTTGTTTTGTCCCTTCTTAAAGCCGATTGCGATTGGCGTGGCATTGATCTGCTTAGTAACGATCTTCAGTGGCATGCCATTACGGATCCCGTATTGCAGAACCGGACCGTCATCAAACGTAGCCGCCCCGTTGCCGCTCTTAACATCGTTCCACATCGCGTTGGAAGTCGTAAAGTACTTGATCTTAAAGCCGTACTTGTCCTTGATGGATTCAGCATACAAGGCACCGGCAGCCCCAGACTTAACGTCAACCGTCTTGCCTTTCAGCTGGCTCATCTTGGTGATCTTGCTGTTCTTGCCGACCGCCATTACGATTCCATCTTTGTAGTAGGAAGTTGAAAAGTCGATTGTTGCCTTTCGTTCATCGGTAACACTCATCCCACCCATACCGGCATCGATCTGACCAGACTGCATGGCCTGCAGAATGGCGTTAAAGCTCATGATCTTGTATCGATACTTGAAATGCTCGTGCTTAGCGATCATTCGAATCATTTCTGGTTCAATGCCGGGATTCTTGCCGGTATAAGTCCCTTGTTTGTTTTGAATTTCAAAGGGAGCAAAGGTGTCGACAACCCCGATCGTGTAGGTCTGTTCGGCATGCGCCACCTGCTTATTGACAAATAATCCAGCGAACGTGGTCATCAGCATTACCGCGCAGCTGATGATTGTGCGTTGCCACCATGACTTCTTCAAATTCCTCACTCCTTTTTACTTATTTTCTAACCGTTTATTAATATTCGCGTACTGAATACTTTATCACCTTTTTAATGTAAAAAGAAATATAATCGTCACAAAACCATGAACAATTAATATTATTAGGCCACTAAAATTAATTAAATAAGGTAAATCCTCCAGAAAACTTAATTAATTAAATCTAAAATTCACCTAACCAAATTTTTGGCAACTATTAACTTTTAATTTTGAAACCGTTGCCGATTTAACATTCTTAAGCGACTTGACTTTTTGCACAAATTTATGTTTAAATACCCCTAATTAAGACGCGCAGGAACTCAGTAGGCAGCGACTCCCTGTTCAAAGAAAACCGGCACAGCTGAAAACCGGTACACAGTCGTTTGGCGAATTACAATCCTGCAGCAACGTCGCTGAACTGAAGTCAATGAGGTGCGTCATGCACGAAGATGGGTGGTACCACGAGCAATTCGTCCCAGAGCCGTTAAGCGGTTCTGGGACGTTTTTCGTTCCTCATGACATTTTTTGGAGGTATTTAAATGAATATTATTGATGAACTGACCTGGCGCGGTGCCGTTAATCAGGTAACTGACGAGGAAGGCCTGCGCGAACTGACGGAAAACGAAAAAATCGGCCTCTACTGCGGGACTGACCCAACCGGCGACAGCCTGCACATTGGCCATCTGATTCCATTTATGATGCTGAAGCGATTCCAGCTGGCCGGCCACCATCCCGTTATCATCATCGGGGGTGGGACCGGTGCAATTGGGGATCCATCCGGGCGCAAAACCGAACGGACCCTGCAGACGGAATCACAGTTGGAGCACAACGTTAAGGCTCTGACCAACCAGATGATCAAGCTGTTCGGGACGGAAAACTTTACCATCGTCAACAACTATGACTGGCTGTCCAAACTGAGCATGATCGACTTTCTGCGCGACTACGGCAAGTTGTTCAGCGTAAACACGATGCTGAACAAAGAAGTCGTAGCCAGCCGTTTGGAAACCGGGATCTCCTACACCGAGTTTACCTACCAGATCCTGCAGTCCATCGACTTCCTGCATCTCTACCGGCATAATGACGTTCACCTGCAGATCGGCGGGGCTGATCAATGGGGCAACATTACTTCCGGGATTGATCTGATTCATAAGATTGAAGGTCCCGACGCCAAAGCTTTTGGTCTGACGATTCCACTGATGCTCAAAGCAGACGGCACCAAGTTCGGCAAGACGGCAGGCGGCGCAGTCTGGCTGGATCCGGAAAAGACGACGCCATACGAGTTCTACCAATTCTGGATCAACCAGGATGACCGCGATGTCGTTAAATACCTGAAGTACTTTACTTTCCTGAGCAAGGAAGAAATCGACGCACTGGCTGAAAAAGTCAAGACCGAGCCATGGAAGCGCGCGGCCCAAAAGGCACTGGCACGCGATGTTACGAAGTTCGTGCACGGTGAAAAAGCCGTCGAAGAAGCCGAACGCATCACAGCAGCCCTGTTCTCCGGCGACGTTGCCCAACTGTCTGCCAGTGAGATCGAACAAGGCTTTAAGAACATGCCATCCGTTGAGGTTGCCAACCAAAAGCAGAACATTATCCTGTGGCTGGTTGACGACACCAAGATCGAGCCTTCCCGTCGTCAGGCACGCGAAGACGTCAAGAACGGCGCCATCCGCATCAACGGCGAGCAGATCACCGACGAGAATGCCGAAATCGATCCAAGCACGCATTTTGACGGCAAATTCGTGATCGTGCGCAAGGGTAAGAAGCGCTACTGGCTGGCACGGGTAAAGAAGTAGCTTCATAATTCGAGACAGCAGTTCCTAGATTATGAATAAGACGCGTTGCTGCTAATATGGTAAAGAAGTAGTTGACCCAGGCAGCTGGTTTCGCGTTATAATATAGCTATCATGCACGGTGCAATAGTAGTCAGGCCAATGACAGAGAGATTCCAAATGCTGAGAGGGATCGCGGCTAAGCGAAATGGAGCGGTGCCGACAACTGAATCAAAAGCATTTAAGTGAGGGGCTTTCCCCTAAATTAGGTGGCACCGCGGCAAAGATCGTCCTATTCTCGTTTGGAGAGGGCGGTCTTTTTTAGGTGCTGAAAGGAGTTTTTCTTATGAAGTTTGATCCTAGCAAAAAAGTCGTTTTAAGCGGCGACCGGCCAACTGGTAAGCTGCACATTGGCCATTACGTTGGTTCATTAAAAGAACGGGTGAAGATGCAAAACAGCGGCAACTATAATATGTTTATCATGATTGCCGACCAACAGGCTTTGACCGATAATGCTCGTGATCCCGAAAAGATTCACAACAGTCTGATTCAAGTTGCATTAGACTATCTGGCAGTCGGTTTGGACCCAGCCAAGTCAACGATATACATCCAGTCCCAGATTCCTGCTTTATCCGAGCTTAATATGTATTACTTGAATCTGGTTACGTTATCGCGACTGGAACGCAATCCAACCGTTAAGGCCGAGATTCAGCAAAAGAACTTTGACCGTTCGATTCCTGCCGGCTTTTTAACCTACCCTGTCAGTCAAGCAGCTGATATCACGGCATTTAAGTGTGAGCTGGTACCAGTTGGCGATGACCAAGAGCCAATGATGGAACAGGCACGGGAAATTGTCCGTTCATTTAATAATATCTATGGCGACGTTTTGGTTGAGCCAAAAGGAATTTTCCCACCAAAAGGACAAGGTCGAATTCCTGGGCTAGACGGCAATGCCAAGATGAGCAAATCGCTGGGCAACGCTATCTATTTGAGCGATGATGAAAAGACGCTGCAAAAGAAAGTCATGTCCATGTACACCGACCCAACTCACATTCACGTTGAAGATCCTGGTCATATTGAAGGCAACGTGGTCTTTACCTACCTAGACATCTTCGACCCTGACAAAGAACACGTGCAGGAATTGAAGGATCAATACCAAGCTGGCGGTCTGGGCGACGTTAAGATCAAGCGCTACCTGTTTGAAGTCTTGAACAACGAGCTTAAGCCGATTCGGGAACGCCGCGAAGAATTTGCCAAGGACATTCCAGCCGTTTACGATATGCTCAAGCAAGGCTGTGCCGATGCCAATGAGGTTGCCAACCAAACGCTGGCGGAAGTGCGGCATGCCATGGGGCTGGATTACTTTGCCTAACTGAATCAAAAAAGCTTTGCACAACTCGCGCAAAGCTTTTTTAGTCTCTAATGGCCCAAGGAAAGCAGCGTCATAAACGGCTGTTTGATCAGCCCCATTAAAACGTCGATTCCCAAAACGGCAATGACGATAATCACGGCTGCCAGAATCTTTTCAGCATGACTGAAGACGATTTGGCCATGCTGACGACGCGCGTACAGATACATTGGCATCCCCACCAGGTAGACGATGAATTCGGCCACCGTGTACTTTAAGCCTGCAGAAACGCCCATCAGCAGCGTGTAGACAAAGGCCAAGCCCGCGATGATCATGCCCCGTTTTGGATGATGCCGGCCGCTGTATTCATGGTACATGGCGATCTTAAACAGGTAGGCCTCAGCAACCAGATAAGGCGGAATAGTTGTCGCCGCACTGATTAAAAGCAGCTTTTCGTAGGCCTGGCCGTCAAAATGCGCCATCAGAATAATGGCCTGAATCGTTACCGTGGCAACCAAAATGGCAAACACCGGCTGATCGTTGGCGTTGGTCTTGGCAAATGCCCGCGGAAACGTGCCATCCTGTTCGGCGGCATGCTGCGGCAGCTCACAGATCATTTCCAGCCAAGAGATCCAGCTGGCCAGCACCGTCAAAATCAAGGTCAGACTGATGATGTTGCGGCCCCAGACGTTGTGCCAGATACTGGTCAGGATCGCGGCCGTAGAAGGCGAGGCCAGCCGCATCAACTGACCATATGAGAAGACTCCCAGTGACAGCAGGCTGATCAAAATATCAATCGTAATGCAGATCAAGAACCCGACCATCGTTGCCATTCTGACCTGGCTGCGCTTCTTGGCACGGCCCGCCATGACCGCTGCTCCCTCAATCCCGCTGAACATCCACAGTGTAACCATCATCGTGGCCAGCGTCTGCTGAGATACGCTGCCCAGATTCAGATTGTGCACGGATGGCATCACCACGTTGGCCTGCATGTCAGTCGTGAATTTCTCCCAGCTGAAGTTGCCCATTAAGGATACGATTAAGACGGTAATCACAATCATCAGCAGCGTCATCGCGATTTTCTGCATGCGGTTGGAAGACTTGGTGCCTTTTAAGGTCAGGCCCGTCATTCCCCAAGTCAAAAGCGAGGCCCCGATCATTGACGGCCAGTTGTTGCCGCCCGCAAACGTACCAGGGAAAAAGTAGTTGAGCGTGTTCATGACCAGTACTGCGAACGCCGCATTGGTCGCACAGTTGGAGACAAAATATCCCCACGCGGTCAAAAAGCCGACAAACGGACCAAAACCTTTCACGCCATAATCATACATCCCAGCCGTCAAATCTGGCTTCACGGCACTTAGGATCATAAAAACCTCGGCAATCAGCCACATGCCGATCCCCGTCGTAATCCAGGCCAGAATCTGCGCCGTTGCCCCCGCAACCGTCGCCATGTTTTTAGGCAGATCAAAAATTGCCGAACCAATCATGGCGCTGACACAGATCGCAACCAGCCCGGCAAAGCTTAATTGATTATCCCGTACCTTTGGATTCGTCATTGCAATCGCCTTCCCTTCTAAATATCCACTCCTTTTCCGAAAACGATTTCATTTCTACTTATATTATAGTCGTCGACAGTTGCTGCCGGGATCGTCAATTTTCGATAGCTGTCATTATCTATGCCAAAATAAGGCAAACACAAAAAAATGCCTTGCCGTACCTAAGCACGACAAGACATTTTTACTTGATTACCTTGACCGAGCGTCGGGAAACCATGATCGCATACAGCCAGGTCACCAGCATCATGACAAAGACCGAAACAAACAAGAAGTTATAGCCAGCCTGGTCAACAACCCAACCGCCATACACTGGTCCCAGCGCCCGGCCAATCGACATGGCAACATTGGGCATTCCTTGATACTTACCGGTTTCCTCAGCAACGGTCAAGACATCGATATAGGCTGGCACGGAAGGAATCCCGACCATTTCCCCAATCGTCAGGATCACAAAGTCAACGACAAACATCGCAAAACTGTGTACCCAGATTAATAGCGGAAACGAGATGGCAAAAATCGCAATCCCGATAATAATCTGCCGCTTAACCGAAAGATAGTCGGCCAGTCTGGTAACCAGGGGCTGGCCCAAAACGATGACGGCCCCATTGATCGTCCACAGCAGACTGTAGGCAAAGAATGGAATATGCATATCGGTAATGTGCACCGACATGACGCTTTCCCATAAGGCATAGCTGAGGTAGACCGTTACTAGGCACAGACAGTAGGCATAGACGATGTGGACGTTGTGACGTGGACTCTTAACTGCCGCGGCCTGCTGGTTCTTAACCGTTGCCTTAGGCCGTACGTCAACGTTAAAGTGCAGCACCGTAATCAAAAGGTAGGCACCGTAACAGACGCTGGCTACGATAAAGACAATCTCGATTCCCAGGTCCAACAGCGTCCCGACCAATAGCGTCCCGACTACGACCCCCACGTTAAGCGCCATGTACAGCATGTTATAGACATAGCGGGCAGTGTGTCCCGTGACGGCCGAGCCATAGGAATTGATCACGGTCAGTCCCGAGCCGTCCGCAAAGCAGATCACGGCCAGCAGAATCGGAAACATCGGCCAGCCATGAAAGAAAATCATCAAGATATTTCCCAAAGTGGCGACCGTCACGGTGATTACCGCGGCCGCGTAAGGCTTCCAGTTGTCAAACAGCCAGCCGCCCAGGTAGTTGCCAAACATCATCCCCATGGAACTGAAAAAGATTACCAAGCCCGCGACCGTCATCGACTTGTTCAAGTACTCATGCACATAGATCGTCGTCAATGGCCAAAGCATCGCGGCGCCGGCATTATTAAGCAGACTCGCCATGAACAGCCACTTGAGCTTGATTGATTGGCGTGGCATAAATATGCACCCTTTCTAAAGCACTAATAAAGCCCCTTTTCCGTGCAGCAAGCCGACACGGCAAGGGGCTTTATTTTTTCCGTGTCTGGCTTGGTTGAAACTTTCTTTGTCTCTAGTTTACCAGACATTCTCAGCAGACTCCAAACGCGACCGCTGATCGGATTTTACTTGTGCAGGTAGTTGAATGGCACCGCGTTTTCTGGCGTGATCTTGGTGATGCCATGCATGTAAGGTACCAGTACTTCTGGAATCGTTACCGTACCGTCTTCGTTTTGGTAGTTTTCCAAAATTGCGGCTACCGTCCGGCCAACCGCCAAACCAGAACCGTTCAGCGTGTGGACCAGCTGCAGCTTGCCGTTTTCGTCACGGTAGGTAATGTGCATCCGGCGAGCTTGGAAATCAGTACAGTTCGAGCAGCTGGAGATTTCACGATACTTGTCTTGAGCTGGCATCCAGACTTCAATATCATGCGTTTCTGCTGAAGTAAAGCTCATATCCCCAGTCGACAGCGTAATGACATGGTATGGCAGGCCAAGCTTTTGCAGAATGTTTTCGGCATTCTTAGTCATCTTTTCCAGTTCGTCAAATGAGGTTTCTGGCTTAACGTACTTAACCATTTCAACCTTATTAAACTGGTGCATCCGGATCAGGCCACGCGTGTCCCGACCAGCCGAACCAGCTTCAGAACGGAACGATGGCGACAGCGCCGTTACGTATACTGGCAGCTTATCGGTTGGGATCTCTTCACCAGAGAAGTAGTTGGTCAAAGGCACTTCCGCCGTTGGAATCAGCGTCATGTCCTCGCCATTGACCTGGTAGACGCCTTCCTTAAACTTAGGGAACTGACCAGTACCGTACATGGATTGAGCCTTGACGATGTATGGCGGCAGAACTTCCGTGTAGCCTTCCTTCATGTGTTCATCCAGCATGAAGTTGTAGACGGCCCGTTCCAGTTGAGCACCCAAGCCGACATAGTAGACGAACCGCGCGCCGGAAACCTTAGCTGCCCGGTCGAAGTCCAGGATACCGAGCTTTTCGCCCAGGTCCCAGTGGTGCTTAGGCTCAAAGGCAAACTTAGTCGGCTCGCCCACCTTGTATTCTTCACGGTTGCTGTCTTCATCAGGACCAACTGGCACGCCATCACGCGGTACGTTTGGCAGGTGCGCCAGCTTGTCGTTTAAGATCGCGTCGTTTTCTTCGACCTCAACGTCCAGCTTCTTGATGTCTTCACCAACCTGACGCATTTCGGCAATCGCGTCATCGGCTGATTCATGGTTGCGCTTGGCCTCACCGATCTTCTTGGAGGCCGCGTTACGCTTAGCCTTCAGCGTTTCGGTCTGCTGCAGCAGTTCACGCCGCTTTTCATCCAGGGCCAATACTTCGTCAATGTCTTTTGGATCAACGTTGCGCGTTGCCAGCTTCTGCTTAAAGAATTCAGGGTCTTTACGAATCTTCTTGATATCGAGCATCTAAAATTCCTCCTAGGTATATAAAAAGAGCCACTTCATCCATATTTTGGGACGAAATGGCTCTGGTTCCGCGGTACCACCCAAGTTCAACAAAGATTTGTCACGCTCTGCATGGATAACGGCCATGAACCCGTGCGGCATTACCCGCCCACATTTAACGACACCGGAGTTTCGATCGCTGCCTTGCACCACCCGACAGCTCTCTTGAGATCTACTTTAAAATGTCTTCGTGTTTCATATCATCGCTATCTTATTACATCCTGCCTGATTTGGCAATCTTTTCGGCTAATTTATTGCAAAGTCGTGCTGATAGCTGACATGGCTGTGGCCCTTATCGGAACTGATCTTGAGCTGGTCAGGAATCCGTTCTTCCAATTCGGTCACGTGACTGATGATCCCGACCATGCGCGAATTGCCTTCCAAAGTCTGCAACGCCTGCAATGCATTATCCAACGCGGCTTGATCCAGCGAGCCGAAGCCTTCATCAACAAACAGGGCATCAATTTGAATTCCCCCGGCCTGCTGTTGAATAATCTCGCCAAGCGACAGCGCCAGGGCCAGCGAGGCAGCAAAAGTCTCTCCTCCAGACAGGGTATGCACGCTGCGATCCTTGCCGGCATCACGATCTCTGACGCCGACTTCCAATCCGCTCCATTTGTTGTTTGAGCCGGTGCTTTCTTCCAAAAAGAACTCATAGCGATCAGCGGTTAATTGTCTGAGCCGTGGATTGGCGTTGTTCAGGACCTCTTTGAAGTAGTGTCTGAGCACATATCTTTCCAAAGTCAGCCGCATTGAATTCTTGCCATTCATGGTATTGACCAGATCACTGAGCCGATCCAGTTCGGCCTGCTGTTTGCCTTGTTCCTGCTGGATCTCATCAACCTGCTGAACCGTTTTTTGCTGCTGCTGGAGCTGTTCTTTCAAGCGCCCTAATTCCCGCTGCTTTTCATCGCGCATTGTCGTGGCTGCCTGCAGGGCTTTTCGCGTCTCCGCCAGCTGCGGCCGGGGCCGTTCATTGATGGCTGCCAGCAGGTGCTGACGCCGGTCAAGATTGATCTTAACCGCTTGTTGATATTCATTGACGGTCTGCTGCAGCGATTCCAGCTGATCCAGTTGGGCAAAGTCTTCTGCATAGCGTGACCACTGGGCATTGGGATCATGATCTTTTAATGCTTGCTGCAGTGTCTTAGCCAATTGCTGGTGATGGTGCTGCTGCTGCGTCAGGTTTTCTTGATCATGACTGATCGTTGCAGCTATTGCGGCGGCTTGCTGCTGTTGATTCTGCAGTTCGGTTTGGTTCTGATCCTTTTTTTGCTGATAATCCTGCAGCTGAATTTGCCAATCATGCAGTTGTTTTTTGGCTGTCAGCAAATCAGCGTATGCTGACGGCAGCTGCTTTACTTTAGCCGTTAGCTCACCATTGAGTCCTGCCAGTTGAGCCGTCAGCAGCTGTTGATCATGATCCAGTTTCTGTTGCCGAGCCGTCAATTCATCCAATGTCTGCTGCTGTTTTTGCTGTTCTTGTTGCGCCTGCTTTAATTCTTCAATAGCTGCCTGAGTCTTTTTAAGCCGTTGTGTGGTCTCATTCATACGCTCCTGCAGTTTGGCGGCCAGCTGGGCAAGATCGGTCGCCGGCAGCTGACTATCATGTCTTAATTTCGTCAGCTCAGTCGTGTATTCGGTTTTTAAAAGCGCTAACTGCTGGGTCAGATTGACCGTTTTTTCCTGAGCCTTGACTTTTTGGGCCTGCGTATCGTCTAAAGCTTGGCGCGCCTGTTTTAAAGCCACACCGGCAGCTTGAATCTCATCAAGCGAGATCTTAGCGGCTAGGTTGCCTGGCTGGGGATGATCAATTGAGCCGCAGACCGGACAAGGCTGACCCGGAACCAGATGAGTCGCCAGTTCAGCAATCTGAAGGGCGGCGTGCTTTTGATCAGCTTCTTGAAAAGCAGTCTGCGCGGTCTGATAATGCTGCCCAGCCAGTTTCTCCTCGTGCTGGGCCTGCTGCAGACTGGCTTGCTGATCGGTTATCGTCTGGTGCTTGCTCTGTAGATCCTGCAGTCGCTTGAGTAATGCCTGTCCGGTGCTGCGTTCCTCAAGCATTTTTTCAATCAACTGCCGATCGGTTTGCTGCTGCAGACTTTGAATCTGCTGTGCCGTTTTCTCCAGTAAAACCGTCTGCTGCTGGCTGACGGTTTGAACCTGCTGCTGGCTTTTTTGGAGTTTAGCCAGTTTTTGCTGTTCAGTTTGAATGCGTTCTTTAAGTTCGGCCGTTTCTTGATATCGGGGCAGTAGGCTTGCCAAAGCAATTTTTTGCTGATTGATCGAATCAATGGCTGGCTGCTGCTGGTTCAGCTCTTGAGCACGCTGCTGCAATTGCTGCAGTTTTTGATCAAGTTCCGTAGCTGCCGTCTGCTGTTGCTGCAGATCGTTTTGCAAGTCTTGGATAGCCACCTGGGCATGCTGCCAGGCAACGTAATCAGTTTGCTGATGGCGAACCCACTGCAGCTCGTCAATCAGCTGCTGCTTGGCTTGGATTGCTGATTGCTGCTGATTCAGCTGTTGTTGAACGGTTTGGTTTTGGGCCAGCTCATCATAGGCGGTCTGCAGATTTTGTTCCACGTGAAACTGTTCATCGAGTTTTTTAGCCTTTGCCTGGGCAGCCACAGCAGCCTCGACTTGCTGAGTCAGCTGCTGTTCATGCTGTTTTAACAGCGTCGCGGCGGCTTGTAGCCATTGAACGGGATCGGTTTGGTCAGACAGCTCTTCAATGCTGGTCATCAGTTGTTCCATTTGCTTTTGACTGTCATGGCTGGCATCCTGTGCTGCCGTCAGCTGATCCTTGAGTTGCTGGGTCCAGTCCGCGTATAGCTGCGTACCAAACAGCTCCGCCAGCAATTCATTTTTATTGTTGCTGTCCGACTCCAGAAACTCACGAAACTTACCCTGTGGCAGCAAAACGATCTGGCGAAACTGATCAGCGTTGATGCCGATTAGATCTTCAATAAATTGATTGGCGTCGGTAACTTTGGTAATTTCTTCTTTTTGACCGTTTTTTTCATAAAACAGGTCTACTTTTTGACTCTTGTGCCGATCCTGTTTCGGCTCCCGAATGATCTGATAGGTCTTGCCTTGATGCTCAAACCAAAATGAGACCCGTGTCAGATCCTTTTCCTTGGCAAAATCAGAGCGCATTTTTTCAGCAGTCCGTCCATTGCGATTATTATCAGTCGTTGTACCAAACAGACTAAAGCACATCGCGTCAAAAATCGTGGTCTTGCCGCTGCCCGTCTTGCCACTGATCAAAAACAGCGGCACTTCGTCAAATTGAGCAAAATCAACGGTCTCATTGACATATGAGCCAAAATACTCCATTTTCAGTTTTAAAGGCTTCAATTTTCTTCCTCCTCAACCTTGGTCAAAGCTGCCGATGCCCACTGCCGCTGCTGATCATCCAGCTGCTGATCAGGATGCACTTTTTCATAAAACTCATCCAACAGCGTCAGCGGATCATGACTGGCCATCGTCATGGTCGCGATGCTGGCGTCGTCCTGCTGGTTGGGGCGCTTGATCTCAACAATCTTAGGATAACGAGCCCGCAGTCGATTCATCAGGTCGCTGATCAGCTTGGTATCGGTCAGGCGGATGGCAACATAGTCTTCGGTTTGATCGTATTGAGCCGCGATTTTCCCTTGCGTCAGTTCATCAAATGAGCCTTCTAAAATGATCAGATCATGCTTAGGCTGCAAGGGGGCCCAAGTGAGCTTGAATGGATTCGTATCGACAATCCAGACCCCTTTTTGCAGATTGGCCTCTGAAACCGAAAACTTAAGTGGCGAGCCACTGTAGCGCATGCGTTCTTCATTTAACGCCCGCGGATTATGCAGGTGCCCCAGTGCCACGTAGTCGAAGTCTTTTAACAGCGTGGTCGGCACGGCATCCAATCCCCCAACCTCAACTTGAATCTCAGAATCGGTATGCGTACTGCCCGCCGCGAAAAAGTGCGCCACCAAGACATGCTTTTTATCAGGATCGAAAAGCTGTTTCATTTGATTAACAATTAAAGTCATCGCCTGGCTGATCGTCTTAACGTCTTGTTCGAAATAATTGCGGACTGCCTGCAGGTTAAAGAATGGCAGCAGGAAAAACTGCGTATCCATAATCGTGACTGGTTCAAACGCACTGGCCAGCGTGGTATGCAGATAAAAATCGGTCGTTTCAAACCATTCACTGCCCGTCGCCAGGCGCGCGGCCGAATCATGGTTGCCGCTGATCGCCAATAATGGCAAATGATCATTTAGATTCAGCTGCTTAAGCATTCCATTGAGCTGTTCAACCGCCTGCTCACTGGCTAAGCCCCGATCATACAGATCACCTGCAATAACAACGGCATCGACTTGATAGTCTTTAGCCAGCCGTTCAATCTGATCAAACGCCGCAGCCTGATCTTCAGCAAGCGAAAAATCATGCAGTTTCTTACCAATATGCCAATCGGCGGTATGTAAAAATCTCATGAGATCTTCCTTTCTATCGAACAAACATTCGCATTGATAACATTATAGCACAGATAAATCAGAAATTTCAGCATGGTAAAGTTCAAACTTTCTTCGCATTTTATTTAGATCCAGCCCCTAGTTAAAGTTCACGCAAACGTTAATACATCAATGTTTGATCGGAAAAAGCGCCGTCATTTCAAGACTTTAAATATGTTTTCCTTAAGCAAGACTTAAGTTTCTTTTTCTTAAACTTGGTATATAGTAATGAGGGTACCTTTTTAAATTCAATTTAGGTAAAGGAGTGATTAGTGAATGTTGGCAGCTCTCAAACGCCACCCTGTCGCTGAATTCCTGATTAAAACATTCTTCTACTTCATCGTCTTAATGCTGTTGATCTACCTGTACGGATACTATGGCGCTGGCCAGGCACCGTTTATCTATAACGAATTCTAGCGGAGGAAAAAATGATTTCTAACATTGTTCGCGAGTTTGACCGCGTGGCAAAAGAAAACGCCACGCGCGTCGTCTATGACGAAATGGGTCGGACTCACACATACCAAGATTTATTGGTTGACTCAAATGCCTTTGCGGCTTGGCTCGATCAAGAAAAAATCGTTCCTGAAGATGGTCCGATCATGTTTTATGGCGACCATCAATTTGAAATGGTGGCCGGTTTTGTCGGCGGCCTAAAAGCAGGTCACGCCTACATTCCCGTTGAAGTCGGCTCAGCTCTGCCCCGTATGCAGTCGATTATTGATGCGGCTAATCCGCGGCTGGTCGTCGCCATCGATGACTTTCCCGTTGAAAAGCTGAACTACGACGGGGCCGTGATTAATAAATATGAATTGGAACAGATCTTTGCCCAAAAGACTTCATACGAGGTTACGCATGAAGTCACCGGCGACCATCCTTTCTACGTGCTGTTTACTTCTGGTACCACCGGCTCGCCAAAAGGAGTTGAGATCAGCCACGACAATATCTGTTCATTTGCCAACTGGATGCTGGGCGACAGTTTTGACATCCCAGCTCACCAGATCTACCTGGGTCAGGTGCCATTCTCGTTTGACGTCTCGCATATGTACTGGCTGACTGGTCTTTTGTCCGGCAGCACGGTGCAGACCCTGCCACTAGCCGTTGTTCAAAACCTGGGTCAGCTGTTTACCACGCTGCCTAAGCTTGACATTACGGTCTTTGTCGGTACACCTTCATTTGGCGACATGGCGCTGCTCAGTCCTCAGTTCAATCACGAACAGATGCCGAACCTAAAGTACTTTGTCTTCTGTGGCGAAGAGCTGACGACCTCAACCGTCAAGCGACTGTTCAAACGGTTCCCCGATGCGCGCGTCTTTAACACCTATGGCCCAACCGAAGCTGCCGTGGCCGTTACCAGCATGGAAATCACGCCGGCAATGGCCAACAGTCACGAACGGTTGCCAATCGGCTACGACAAGCCTGGCGTAACTACCACGATTTGGAAGGACGGGCAGCCCGTTGATGAGCCAAACGTCCATGGCGAGATCATCATCAGTGGGGACAGCGTGGCTAAGGGCTACATGAATAACCCTGAAAAAACGGTTAAAAACTTCTTTAAATACAACGGCGTCCAGTCATATCGCACTGGTGACGAAGGCTTTATCGATCAAGACGGCATCCGCCACATCATCGGTCGGATGGATTTTCAGATCAAGCTGCACGGCTTCCGGGTTGAGCTGGATGAGGTCCGCAACAGTCTGGAACTGAGCGAATACATCAAGCAGGCCATTGCCGTGCCGAAGTACAACAAGAAGCATCAGGTCAGTCATTTGATCGGCTACGTGATTGCACAGCCCAACGACTTTAAAGATGAAAAGGAACTGACTCAAGCCATTCGTCAAAGTCTGGCTGGCAAGATCATGGACTATATGATGCCAACCCAGTTCGTCTACGTTGATAGTTTCCCGAAGTCCGCAAATGGCAAGATTGCGGTTAAGCAGATGATCGCGGAGGCCAATCAATAATGAGCTGGCTTGAAAGTCTTCCCAACTACACGGCTTATGGCACGCCATCGTACTTTATCTACCTGCTGATTGCCGTCTTGCCAATGGGAATCAGCCTGTACTTTGGCAAGCGGCTGGCTTGGTATGAGGCCATCGTCAGCTTCCTGTTTATCTTCTTTATGTTCGATGGTTCCAGTGCCCCGCAGATGCTTTCTCTGATCGGCTACGTGGTCTATCAAACGATCCTGGTAATGGGATATTTCCATTATCGGCAAAAAAAGAATGCAGCGGGCGTCTTTTACCTGATGACGCTGCTATCGCTTTTACCAATCATCATCGTCAAGTTCACGCCGGCAATGGTCGGTCATAACTCGCTGCTGGGCTTTTTGGGCATCAGCTACCTGACGTTTCGGGCGGTCGGAACGATTATCGAAACGCGTGATGGCGCCGTTAAAGACCTCAACTGGTGGAAGTTCATCCGCTTTTTGCTGTTTATGCCAACCATTACTTCCGGACCGATTGATCGCTACCGGCGTTTTTCAAAAGATTATCGCAAAGTCCCCAGTCGTGAAAAATACCTTGAAATGGTCGGTAAGGCCGTTAAATATCTTTTCATCGGCTTTTTATACAAGTTCGTGCTGGCCTACCTGTTTGGTCAGGTTTGGCTGCCATTCGTTAAGCATCAGGCATTAATGTACGCACCGCATTTAAGCTGGTGGGTCGTTGCCGTGGCCTACGTCTATGCTGGCGATCTTTACTTCGACTTTGCCGGCTACTCGCTGTTTGCCGTGGCCATCAGTTATTTGATGGGTGTCGAGACGCCAATGAACTTCAACAAGCCGTTCGTTTCCAAAAACATCAAGGAATTCTGGAATCGCTGGCACATGACGCTCTCGTTCTGGTTCCGTGACTACATCTTCATGCGGTTCGTCTTTTTGGCCAGCAAGAAGCATTGGTTTAAAAACCGCAACGTCCTGTCATCGGTTGCCTACATGATCAACATGCTGGTCATGGGTTTTTGGCACGGGGTTACCTGGTACTACATTCTCTATGGTTTCCTGCATGGGAGCGCATTGGTCATCAATGACTGGTGGCTGCGTTATAAGCGCAAGCACCTGCACATCAAGACCAATGCCTTTACCAAGGGCGTGGCCATGTTTATTACGTTTAACTTTGTCGTCTTTTCATTCTTGATCTTCTACGGCTTTTTGAACACGCTGTGGTTTGTCAAACATTAATCTGAGTACTTATTTTTGGAGGTTATATCATGCAAGAACAAATTCAACAACTTTTAGCTGAAGCAACCGGCCGTGACGCCAGCGATTTTGCCGACACGACTGAAGATCTGTTTGCCGATGGTCTACTGGACTCCATGGCAACCGTTCAGCTGCTGCTGGCTCTGCAGGACGAATTCGACATTCAGGTTCCCGTTTCCGAATTTGACCGCAGCGAATGGAGTACGATCGATAAAATCGCTGATCGGGTAAAGGAACTGGAAAATGAATAACCGTCGCAAACTGTGGTCGATCTTTGGCCCGGTTATCGTAGCCTGTCTATTGGTACTGGGCTTTTTTGCCTTGCCATGGAGCAGCTCGCATTCCCAGGCAACCCTGCAGAAAGCCGCCGATTCGCTTAGTCCGCGCGTTTTTAAAAACAGCTCGATTAAAGTGGCAGCCATGCAGGATAAAAAGAAAAACTACATTCCATTCTTCGGCTCCAGTGAGTTGAATCGAATGGACCGCTATCATCCCGCGGTGATGGCTGCTCGCTACCACAACTACACGCCATTCTTGTTCGGTTCCCGTGGTACGCAGTCTTTGCCGCAGCTGTTTAACATGACAATGATGGCCCCCGAAATGAAGAATGGCAAAGCCGTCTATATCATTTCGCCACAATGGTTCGTCAAAGAAGGCGTCATGCCATCAGCTTTTAAATACTACAACGGCACTTACGCTAATCTAACCTGGCTGAAACAGGCCAACCCTGATTCGCCATACGATCGCTACACGGCTAAGCGCTTGGTTAAACTTTTAGGCGCGGAAGGCTCAGTTGCCAACTATGCCAAAAAAATCGCTGACGGCAAGCACCTCAGCTCATGGGATCGTACCCGTATCGACATGGAATCAACGCTGCTCAAGCATGAGGATGAGCTGTTCTCCGGCTGGTTCTTAAAAGACAACTATAATGATCGTATTAAGCCACGCATCAACGAGCTGCCCAAGACTTACAGCTACAGTGCCCTGACCAAAGAAGCCATCAGCGACGCCAAGCATTCCAGCAACAACAACCGCTTTGGCATCTTAAATCAGTTCTATGATCGGCGCGTCAAAGGCCATCTCAAGGACATTCCTGGCAGTCAAAAACACTACAGCTACCTTAAATCGCCCGAGTATGCCGATCTGGAAGTCGTCTTGAATCAGCTTAAAAAGACCAATACCAACGTCGTCTTTATGATCACGCCGGTTAATGCCAAGTGGGAAAAGATGACTGGTCTTTCCATGCCGATGTACTATCAGACTGCCAATAAGATCAAATATCAGCTGCGTTCGCAAGGTTTCAACAATATCGTTGATTATTCACATGATGGCGGTAAGCCCGGCTTTATGGAAGACACCATTCACATTGGCTGGGCCGGCTGGGTCAACTTTGATCATCGCATTGCACCGTTCTTGGAGCAAAAACAGCCGCAGCCTCACTACCATATGAATAAAGCCTTTCTATCCTCAGAATGGCAAAACCTTAATCCAACCACAGCCAACTTAAATCAATTTACCAAGGATCACCTTGATAAATAACCAAAAAAAAGAGCTCGCAGCTAGCTGCGAGCTCTTTTTGCATCTTATCAGGATTTTAGTTTTCAGAAGCACCTGTCATCGCATCAGCATCCGTTTCTTCCGGATCATCAACAGCATCCGAAGCCCCTGTGTTGGCGTCAGTTTCGGCCTGTTCAGCACGTTGAGCAGCCGCCGACATTACTGGAGCAGCTGGTTCGCTAGGTGCAGCCGGTTCCTCATCGGTATCTTCAGAAGCCCCCGTCGTCGCATCCATGGCTGGAACAGGTTCTTCAACTGGTGCCGGGGCAGCGTGGCCATGCGAGGCGCTGGAGGTTGCATCCGCATTCCAGGCACCATTTTCAGCCAGGTTCAAGATGTCATCAACTGAACCCGTAAATTCAATCGTCCCCAGGTAGTGACCATCAACATCCCGTAGCGCATAGTAGCGAATCAAGACACGGTGACCATTCATCATCAATGGGCGGGCAACCACGTCTTTGGTGCCGTTCTTAAAGCTGTCGATAATGGCCTTAACCGCAGGAACAGCCTTTGGTGGGTGGCATTCACTGTAGGTTTCGCCTAGTTGGTTGACGTTACGAACGTGTTCACGGTTAGGCTTGTCTGAGTAGTAGGCAAAGCGATCCGTGGCATCGATCAAGTCAATTTCAAATGGAATCGTATTGAAGATAGCTTGGACTTCTCGCAGCGACAGGCGGCCGGTCGGGAAGCTGACGTAGGCATCTTCAATCATAGGACGTTTTACAGACATGAGTTGTTCACCTCGAGAAGCATTTTTGAAAAGTTCCGCATATTCAACAAAATTGGTAAAGCATTTTTCCAGATTATCAACGTAGGCCTGGTCAGTCAGACGGCCATCCTTGCTAAAGACCTTGGCAGCATTGCCGATCAGCACCTCGTTGCCAGACAGCAGGTTGGCATTGCAGTCAGGACTCAAAAGCATCTTGCGCATCTGCTGCTGAGCTCGTGCGGAAGCCTGGCGACCATAGGATACCCCCACGATCATAGCTGGCTTGCCATGCAGAACCTTGGATTGATACGACAGCCATTCAACGGCACTCTTCATTGCGGCTGGAACGGCATGGTCATATTCGGGAGTAGAAAAGATAACCCCATCAGCAGCGTTAATCTGCTGCTTAAGTTTCCAAACCGGCGTCGTTTCCTCAAAAGGCACGTCCTTGCTAAAAGCCGGCAGATCCTTGATTTCGGCAATCTCAATCTCTGCCATGCGCCAGAAGTGTTTCTTCATAAACTGCAAAAGAACGCGGTTATAGGAAAAGTCGGCGTTCGTACCGACGATTGCAACAAATTTCATTACTTGGCAGCCTCCTTTTCCGCTTTGGCCAATGCTGCTTCTTCCAGCTTAACTTCTTGATCATTGGCGATCGCAAAGCATTCAAAGTCGCGCAGACACTTGTCTAAGAACTTGATCGTACCAGGATCGGTAATATCGCCGTTTTCATCAAACAGATTCTGGGCAAAACTCATAAAGAAGTCTTCTTTTTGAAAGACGCGCGCATTGACCCCCGGCGAGATCATAACGTCACGCAGGTCAACTTGAGCCCGTGAAGAGCCTTGCGCGTCAGTAGAAGCCCCAACCAGCAGCACCGGCTTGTTGGTAAATGGATGCAGCTGATAGGAAAGCCATTCAATGATACTCTTTAAAGAAGAAGGTACTGAGTGATCAGTTTCAGGACAGGCAATCACTACGGCATCGGCAGCATCGATCGCGTCTGACATGGCCTGGATGGCAGCCGGCGTTTCTTTGGCACTTTCGTTGAACAGTGGAATCTTGCGCACGTCAACGACCGTCATATCATGTTCATAGGCTTTGCTGATGTATTCAAGTAGCATGCGATTGTACGAATGGTTGGCATTAGAGCCAGGAATCCCAACAATCTTCAAATTCATTCACTCCTTATTAATGATAATACTCTCCATACTTGGCATTATTGCACTAGCCTATTTTAATATAAATTTTGGCGAAATTGTATAGCTTCGCACAAATTTTGTGAAAATAATTTCAAATTGTGAAGTGGAATAACTTGTGATCAATATAAAAGCTGTTATCTCAACGTTTAGATAACAGCTTAGTTTGTTCAATAATGATTTAACTACTTTTTACCAACTGTCTGGTAAACCTAATTACGAAATATATTGACCTCTTGATCAGTTTTCTTCACCAGCTGCTGCCAGACTGTGCTCTCGATACCAGTGCACCATCAAGCCCAGTACCAATCCAACCAGCGCTGGAACCAGCCATGACAGACCATAGGCAGCCAGTGGCAAGGAATCCCGCCAGCCAGCCACCAGCTTGCCAAACGCGCTGGCACTGACTACGCTTGGGAAGGAAACTACCATATCCCCTAATGCCGGCACGACGGTAAGCAAGACAACAAAGAAGTAAACCGCACCATCCCGCTTAAACAACGGCGAGGCAACCGACAGCAGGATCAGGACCATGGCCAATGGATACAGAAACATCAGCATTGGCGTTGACCAGGCAATGATCTGTTCCAAGCCAAAATTGGCAACCAAAAATGAGGCCAAAGTCGTCAAGAACAGCCAGGCATGATAGCTCAACTGTGGGAAGTGCTTGTGAAAGTCCTGTGCAAAGGCTGCCACCAGACCAACCGCCGTCGTTAAGCAGGTGACCGTGATCAAAACAGCTAAGACGGCTTGTCCCAGTCGGCCAGCATAGGCATTAACCAGCTGCGTAAAGGCCACCCCGCCATCAGCTGAAACCTTGAACCGGCCTAGAGTCATCGCGCCGACTACGATCAGCAGCACATAGATCAAAGCAACGGCACTCATTGCCAGAACGCCTGATTTGGCAACCACTTTGGCAACGTCGCTATCCCGCTTCTGGCCCAGCTGACGAACCGCTGTCACGACCGTAACCCCAAAAGCTAGACCAGCCAAGGCATCCATCGTGTTGTAGCCCTGCAAAAAGCCATTGACGAACGAGCCATGCACGTAAGCCGTCGTTGCCTGCGTTTGGAATGGATTGGCAAACGGATTAACGAACGCAACGGCAAAAACGACAAACAACAGGACTAAAAAGACTGGATTCAAAACCTTACCGACGTTGGTCAAGATGTCATTTTCACGATAGGCAAATGCAAAGGCCAAAGCAAAGAAGACCAACGAGAACAAGAACAGGGCCAGCGTCTGATCTGCCTTGGGAACAAACGGTGCGACCCCAACCGTGTAGGAAACCGTAGCCGTCCGTGGCGTCCCAAACAGCGGTCCGATCGTAAAGTGAATCAAGACCATAAAGACCAAAGCAAAGCCAACTCCTAATGGCCGACCGATGTCAAAAACCCCTTCAGCCCGCGTTACCGCAACGGCCAGGACCGACAGCAGCGGCAAAGCGACCCCGGTTACTAAAAAGCCGACTGCCGCGCCGACCCAGTGACTGCCAGCCAGCTGACCCAGATGCAAGGGAAAGATCAGGTTGCCGGCCCCAAAGAAGAGACCAAACAGCAATGATGCCACGACCAGATACTGCTTGGTCGTTAGTTTTTTCGATGTGAGTTGTTCCATTTTTTTTGCCCCCGAAATGAATTAAGATTAGAAATCACTCATGTCGAATACTGGCTGCGCCGAAAATAAAAAGTCCCTTGACCGAAAATTCGGCCAAGGGACGCAATCGCGTGGTACCACCCTGATTCACCATGCCATCGCTGACACGGTCTTTTACGTACGGCCCCCATTTAAGCTGGAGCGATACGCGTGCACGGTAATGGGTGCGACCATCCATCCTTACTTGGTTTAAGGATGAAAACTAGAAAGTGATTTTCGCCTAAGACTTTAACCGATCCTCTCACACCTAGCAGGACTCGCTGACGGTGGCCAAAGACTACTCTTCTTTCTTCATTGCATTCGATATGATTAACTTTTAACAATATACTAATGCAACGTTAATTTTTCGTCAATGCATTTTTAATAAAAATCACAAATAATTTTTGGCCATTCTACCAATGTGCTAAAATAAGACCACTGGAACGCAACAGAACGGAGAAAAACAATGGAAAAAAATCACACCCGCTTCAATCATCGTCGGCCACAAAAAAGCCCACGCCAACAGCCCCAAGTCGAAGTCAGCCTTGGCGATCGCTTCCCGCTGACCATTCGCAAACTGGGGATCGAGGGCCAGGGAATCGGCTACTTTAAACACAAGGTCTGCTTTGTCCCTGGTGCCCTACCAGATGAAGTCGTAGTAGCTGAGGTTACTGCCATCCATCCCCGTTACCTGGAAGCCAAGATTCATAAGCTGCGCAAACCCAGCCGCTTCCGAGTTGAGCCGCGCGACAGCTATGCCGATCAAGCAGGCGGTTTTGAATTTGAGTGCCTGGCCTACCCAGAGCAGTTAAAGTTCAAGCGGCAGGTCGTCTTAGACAGTCTGGCCAAATTTAAGCCGCGGGGATGGCAAAACTATGACGTACGCCCAACGATTGCCGCCCCAGAACAATACGGCTACCGCAACAAGGCGCAATTCCAAGTTCGCGAACAAGATGGCCATTTGGTTGCCGGCTTGTACCGCGCCAACAGTCATGACGTGGTCGACATGCCAACATGTGCCGTTCAGATGCCAGGGACGATGAAGGCCATGCGCGCAATCGTCAAGATGTTGGATGAGCTAAAGATTCCGGCCTACGATGAGGCCAGCAACAGCGGGATCATTAAAACGATTGCGATTCGGGAGTCATTGGCAACCGGCGAGCTGCAAGTGACCCTGATTACCAATACTGCCAAGCTGATTCATAAGGGACCGCTCTTGGCCATGATTGCTGAACAGCTGCCTGAGGTCAAATCGGTCGAGCAAAACGTCAACCCTGGCGATACGCCGCTGGTTTGGGGTGAGCAAACGATTCATCTGGCCGGTCAGGAATACATTACCGAATCATTGATGGGACTTGATTTTCATCTCAGTGCCCGTTCGTTTCTGCAGCTGAACCCGGCTCAGACCGAAACGCTCTACGAACAGGCAGCCAAAGCCATGGAGCTGGGGCCCGATGACGTCTTGGTGGATGCCTACGCGGGGATTGGGACAATTGGACTTTCCTTGGCCAGCCGCGTCAAAAGCGTACGCGGGATGGAGGTCATTCCAGAAGCCGTGGCCGATGCCAACAGCAATGCCAAGCTTAACGACATCCAAAACGCCAGCTATGAAGTCGGTACCGCGGAAGAAGTCATGCCGCGCTGGCAGGCTGAAGGATTCCGATTCAATGCTCTAGTCGTCGATCCGCCGCGCACTGGTCTGGATGAGGCCTTAATCGAACAGATTCTTAAAGCCAAGCCTGCCAAGTTCGCCTATGTTTCCTGCAACATGTCGACCATGGCCAAAAACCTGGCACGACTTTCTAGCGTCTATCGCGTCGACTGGATTCAGCCTGTCGATATGATGCCGCAGACGCCGCGCTGTGAAGCCGTCGTCAAGCTCAGTCGCCGCTTCTAAAGATAATAAAAAACATGCAGTCCAGCTGGTGGCTGCATGTTTTTTTGTTGATGAATAAGGCTTTTTACGCATCTATTATTTGACTGCCTGCCACTGTTTCCAGGTTACCGCGGCACTGATATTGTCCAGATCGTCATAGGCGTGATCGCTCAGTTGCTGGAGCTTAGCCGGACTGCTTAAAAGCTCAACAACAGCCTTAACCATGCTGGCAGGATGATTCAGCGCGATCAATCGACCATTTTCATAATTTGCAATCATCTCGTCTGGACCATACGAAAAGTCGTAGCTGACGACTGGAACGCCATGCCCCAGCGCCTCCCCCATTGACAAAGGCTGCGCATCGATGCGACTGGTATTGAGCAGCAGCTGGGCTTGATCAAAAACAGCATCCAGCGGATATTGATAATCGGCAAACTCAACTGCATCATCAATCTGAAGGTCTTTGGCCAGCTGCTTGAAGTTAGCCGTATCATTAGGTGCACCATAGCCATAAAGCGTTAATTTCGCGTCAGGCACAGCAGCTTTGATTTTGGCAAACACTTGCAGCAATTGATCAGTCTGCTTGTCATAGCCCAAGCGGCCGACACTGATCAGCTGGTTAGGCGTTCGCGTAGCCATCTTAACGCGCTTGGCTGCCTTTTTAACCGGTGTGCCGTTAATCGTCAAAACACGTGCCGATTTGCCCAAGCGCTGACTCAAGACGCGTGCCTGGGCCTGCGTCATCACGATAATGCCATCCCAGCGTTGCAGATTTTCCGTCAGAGCGTTTTGCAAAAGGCTGTTCAAAGGCGCCTTCAATGGATCCTGGCCATCATTGACGTGACTCATCGGCAGCCACAGATAGCGATGGACCTTGGAATGCATGTGCAGAATCGGATCAATGGCAACAGCCGGCCGATCCGCGATAAAGACGTTGTTCTCGCCATGAGTACGATTCAATTCATCCAAAAAGAAGGCAAACATTTCATTTTCACTGGCAAACCAATGATCCTGACCATGCCAGTTTTTTAAAATATTCAGCGAATTGATTGGCGTGTTCTGGACCGATTTGACAAAGTAGCGTTCCAGATACAGCTGACCATCGGGGCGATAGTAGCGGGCATTGAACTCATGACCATCTTGACCAAAGAACTCATCAACAGCCTTAAAGCCACGAATGTCATAAGTATTGCGCAAAGTCAGGCTGCCAGTCTGATCGTACCAGTCGATGTGATGAATCTGACCAATCGTCCCACCGGCAAAATAGATCGTTGCTGCCAAGCGACCGCCATCTCTAACCTCGCGAAAGTTGTTGCCCGTGCCGATCTGATAGTCGACGGCCAGTTTCAGATCCTCGGTATGCATTGGCTGGCCCTGGTAGTCAGTGGTCTGGGCAAAAAAATCATAAAGGTTGGTCAGTTGGTCATTAGCAACGCCAAAACGCTGCATCGTGCGGTGAAGCACTGGATCAAAATCGCGCGTAACCAGCTGAGCCGGCGTCTGATGATCCTTAAACAGCTGCAGACGCTTTAATTCGGCATGTTCGACACTAGAGTTTTTCCCCAGCAGATACTGATTAACAAAGAAATCCATCAGTCAGCGACCTCCTTTGGCATATCATCAAGCAGCTCGTTCCATAGTTTCATGACATTGGCCGCCGAGTAACGAGCACTGTCCTGATAGGCGTGGGCACTAAACTCAGCCAGTCTGGTCTGGTTGGTCAGTAAGCTGATAATTGCCTGTGCCAAACCGTCAATATCGCCATTTTCCGTTAACAGGCCATCCCGTTGATCAATCACGACATCGGCCGGACCGTACTTGATATCATTGGCCACAATCGGCAGCCCATGCGACTGCGCCTCCACCAAAGACAGCGGCAGGCCTTCCGCACGGCTGGGCAAAATCAATAGCTGTGCCCGTTCATAGACTGCATTGACATCAGTCGTATAGCCGCAAAAGGTCACTGAATTTTCGATCTGTTCAGCACTGACCTGGGCTTTGAGCTTCTGGTCGAAATTATCATTGGCATATCCCCAAAGCTCCAGCTGGGCATCCGGAACCTGCTGCAGAATCTTAGGCCACGCCTGCAATAGATGATCCTGCTGTTTTTCTGGCGAGAGCCGCGCTACCATCACGACCAGATCGCGCTGCCGCTTGGCAAAATCAACATGCGGCGCTGCTAAAACCTCATCAGCCACGATTGGCCCTGGAATCCGATAGATCTTGACGCCCTGCTTGCCAAACCGTGCCTGGACGTCAGCCTGCTGCTGCGGCGTTAGAGCAATAATGCCATCCCAGTCTTTCAGATGATCCAATCCCCATTGATAGTTGTAGTTTAGCGTTGAGTGCAGCATGTCGTTGGGGTTATTGACATGATCATTATGCAGCTGCATGACGCGGAAAACGCGATGGTGCATATTTAAGACTGCCCAGCCCAACTCATAGACTCGATCCACGACCAAGCCCAGCGGACCGTCACTATTCAAGGCCGGGTCCACGGCCAACTGATCATAGAAAAAGCGCGTCAATTCGTCAAAATTGGCAAACTGCCAGTCCTGACCACGCCAGTTAAACAAATGATAGCTGGTTGCTTTTTGCTGGCGCCGATCCTTAAAGTTCACCTTCTGCAGCGCCAACTGGCCATCGGGACGCAGATAGTTTTCCACGGCAATCTGACCATTCCAGTCATACAGCTGTTCAACCGAAGCAAATCCCCGATTGTCATACCAGACTACTTTCAACAGCTTGCCGAAATGGTCAAAATACTGCAGATTGATGATGCTGCGATCGCGATCATTGCGACGGCGAACGTACATGACCCGTGTCTTCCCATCATAATAGTTATAGCTGATGCCGTCTGCCTTGCGTTTCCACTTTGGATTCAGATGCAGATCCTGAAGCTTGACGATCCGATGCGGCACCAGGCAGGCATTTTGAAAATAGTCGAATAGATTGATAAAATCCTGATCCTTAATCCCAGCTGCTTCCACGACCAGATGCAGCTCGTTGGAATACTGCCGCGTCACGATCTTGGCTGGCTGATTGAATTTTTTAAACAGATTGAGTCGCTTGATTTGGGCGTGCTCAATTCCTGATTGATTGCGCTGAAGGTTATCATTTAAAAATAACAGCATTTTTTCACCCTTTTCTTTGCTCGCACTTACTGCTTAAGTTTAACATTTGAATATGAAGAAAGCATGATTGAACTGTTGACATTATTAGGTCCGCATTCTCAGTTATGTTATGATTAATGGATAAACGTACAAAGGGAGGCCTGGACGGATGCAGAATCCATTTGGCAATAACAATCAAAATAATCAGGATTTTTTTAATAATCTGCCAATACCGCCAAACTATGCCAAGATCAAAAATGATGAGGGCGAAATGCGCATTGCCAAGGTAGGCTTTTCTTGGACCGTCTTTTTGTTTGGCCCGTTTCCAGCTTTGTTTCGCAATGACTGGTACAACTTCTTTTTAATGATCGTCTTGGATCTGGACTATGTTTTGGTCGGCCTGTTTTTCAAATGGAACTGGATGCTTGATTTCCCATGGCCAACACTGTTCTTCTGCTTCTTTTACAACATGATGTACTTTAGACATCTGTTCACCAAAGGATTCTATCCAGCCGATGAGCGTTCAAAAGAGCTTTTGACCCAATCCGGCTATTGGAAAGAAAAATATCGGCAAAAATAAAAAACGATAGCGAATCTGGCTATCGTTTTTTATTTTTAATGACGAGCTGACCAAGCGGCGGGATCCTTGCGCCATTCATGCAGATCCTTCATTTGATTGCGGTCGATTAAATCAGTCTTTTCAGCAGTCTCAATCAAAGTCGTGTAGTTGGTTACCGAGTAGTATGGAATGCCAAACTGCTGGAAGTTGTCATCGGCGGCCGGCAGTTCATAGGTGAAGACGGAAACCACGCCTACCACATCGGCGCCTTCTTTTTCAACGGCTTTAACGGCCTTTAAGACGCTGCCGCCAGTCGAGATCAGATCATCAATCACAACCACGCGCTGCCCCTCATAAAGAACGCCTTCCGTCTGCTTGCCCTGACCATGATCCTTAGGCTTGGAACGCACGTAGATCATCGGCAGACCCATTTCTTCGGCAACCCAGGCCGCGTGTGGAATCCCGGCCGTGGCGGTCCCAGCAATTACGTCGACGTCTTCGAAATGTTCGTTGATCAGCTGGACCATGCCTTCATAGATATTGCGGCGAACAGCTGGATAAGAGATCGTCAGGCGATTGTCAGTATAGATTGGCGAGTGCAGTCCGCTGGCCCAGGTGAATGGCTTGTCGGGGCTTAAGGTGATTGCTTGAATGTCTAAAAGATCTTTAGCAACGATTTCGGCTTGTGTTGACATGTTTAGTTTTCCCCTTCCATAAATGCTTGACGAATCATTTGGTAGGCACTGACTGGATCTTCTGCCAGCGTAATCGGCCGGCCAACCACGATCCCATTGCTGCCCAGCTCGCGAGCCTGCTGTGGCGTAACGACCCGTTTTTGATCATCATGAACCTGCAGATTTGGCCGAATCCCTGGGGTAACGCACAGAAAATCGGGACCGGTAACTTCGCGAATCGCCTTGACTTCTTGAGCTGAGCAGACGACCCCGTCCAGACCGTTTTTTTCCGAAAGCTGCGCGTAGTTCTGTACGGCTTCGATCAAGCTGAAGTCAACGTGCTGTTCCTCATGCAGAATCCGATCGTCAATCGAAGTCAGTTCCGTAATAGCCAGCAATTTAGGCATTGGACAGCCGGCCGCTTTGGCACCTTCTGCCAGCCCCGTCTTAGCTGCCTGCAGCATCTCACTGCCGCCAGCCGCGTGCGTCGTCACAAAGGAAACGCCCATCTTGCCGATTGCCGTCATTGCCCGCTTAACGGTGTTGGGAATGTCGTAGAGCTTTAAATCCAAGAAGATCTTAAAGCCGCGCTGCTTGGCTTCTCTAACAATGCCGGGACCAAACGCGTAGTACAGCTCCATCCCGATTTTGACGATCGGCGTGTGATCCGTGTCGTTGGCGAGTTCATCAAAAAGCTTCAATGCGGCCTGTTTCGTATCAACGTCAATGGCCACCATTGGTTCAAATCGTTCCATTAAAATCGTACCTCATTCAGATCTGTCAGTTTTTCAATACCATAATAATCCATCACCGTCGGCAGCTGGTCAATAATCTTAGGACAGGCCAGCGGATCATGGAAGCTGGCCGCGCCAACCTCAACCGCATTGGCACCAGCCATCATAAATTCCAAAACGTCTTCTGGAGTCTCGATCCCACCAACGCCAATAATCGGAATGTTGGAGAATTGGCGAACCTGGTGAATCATGCGCAGTGCAATTGGCTTTAAGGCCGCCCCAGAAAGCCCGCCCGTGACGTTGGCCAGTTTTGGCTTGCGCGTCTTCAGATCGATTGCCATGCCGGTTAAAGTGTTGATCATCGTCAAACCGGCCGCGCCACCATTGATTGCGGCTTTGGCCAGCGGAACGATGTCGGTAATGTTTGGCGTCAGCTTAACGTAGACCGGCACGTTAGAAACCGCTACGCACCGCCGCGTCAAGCGTTCCAACAATTCCGGATCGGTCCCCATTGCCAGACCGCCATGCTTGACGTTGGGGCATGAGACATTAAGTTCCATGGCACTGACGTAAGGCGAGGTTCCCAGTTTGGCCGCCACTGCTTCATATTCTTCCTCGCTAAAACCGGCCGCACTGGCGATCACTGGCAGTTCAGGATAGTTTTGCGCCAGCCATGGCAGCTTTTCTTGGACCACGTTGTCAACCCCGGCATTGTTCAGACCATAGGCATTCAGCCAGCCGGCAGATGTTTCACAGGCCCGTGGCGCAGGATTGCCTTTGCGTGGCTGACTGGTGGTTGACTTGATGACCAAGGAGCCTAATTTGTTTAAATCATAGTTGCGGGCAATCTCTTGACCATACCAGCAGGTTCCGCTGGCAGGAATTACCGGATTCTTCAAATGCAGGCCTGGAAGTGAAACTGATAAACGACTCATAATTTTCCCCTTTCGAAAAAAGCATCAGTTGCTCACTTCAGGAGAGCACTGATGCTTTTTAAGGTCGGTTAAAAACCTCACCGCACCGTTTGACCCTCTCTGGAGTTCATTAAATGGCAACGCTAAGTTAGACTATTCAATTGAGATATCTTCATGACCATCGTATTCTTCGACCGCCACGTGTACCGTTTCATTAGTTGACGTTGGAATGTTCTTGCCGACAAAATCAGGCCGAATCGGCAGCTCGCGGTGACCACGATCAACCAAGACCGCCAACGAGATGCGCTTAGGCCGGCCCATATCCATCAAGGCGTCTAAAGCAGCCCGCACCGTTCGTCCCGTGAATAAAACGTCGTCGACTAAGATAACGTGCTTATCGTTGATGTCGACGCCGAGGTCAGTAGTCTTGACTTCTGGCTCAACCTTATGATCTGGACGATGACGGTCATCACGATACAGCGTAATATCAAGCGTTCCTACTGGTACCTTGACCCCTTCCAACTGTTCCATGCGCTTGGCAAGACGTTGGGCCAGGTAGACACCGCGCGTTTTGATTCCAACAAAGACCAGGTTTTCGACACCCTTGTTTTGTTCGATAATTTCGTAGGTAATGCGGGTCAGTGCCCGTTGCATGCTTGAACCGTCAACGATTTCATGAGCCATGAAGTTCACTCCTTTATTTTATTTGCTGAAAGAAAAAACGTCTCTTCGCACCAAAACGAGGAGACGCAACATTTATCCGTTCCTTTTCAGCCTCACGGGACCAAGTTAAAGGTGCTCATACTTTATCTGTTAGTGTAACTGCCTCGATTAGCAGTGTCAACCGCCAGAACCAATTCTAATCAAACCATAATAAAAAGATCCAACCATCAAAGACGGCTGGATCTGATTGATTGATTTGCCAAGGTCTAACCCAGCCAAGGGTCATGCAGAATAATCGTCTGTTCACGGTCAGGGCCGACTGAAATCGTAGCCAGTGGCGTTTGTGACAGTTCACAGATCCGCTTCAAGTAGTTCTTGGCGTTTTCTGGCAACTCATCATAGCTCTTGATCTGCGTGATGTCGCCTTCCCAGCCCGGCAGCTCTTCATAAACCGGTTCGCAGCGATCCAGTTCAGCCAAGCTGGCAGGGTAGTAGTCGATTTCTTGACCATCTAAACGGTAGGCCTTGCAGATCTTGACCGTCTTTAAGCCAGACAAGACGTCAAGCAGGTTCAGACTCAGGTAGGTCATGCCATCAACACGACGGGCATGACGCATGGCAACCGAGTCAAACCAGCCAACCCGCCGTGGACGACCGGTTACGACCCCGTATTCATGACCAACTTCGCGAATGTGGGCGCCAATCTCATCGTGCAGCTCGGTTGGGAAAGGACCAGCCCCAACCCGCGTGCAGTAGGCTTTGCAGATGCCAACGACCGTATCGATCTGGTTAGGTCCAACGCCCGCCCCAGTTGGCGCACCGGCAGCTCCAGAATTAGAAGAGGTAACGTATGGGTAGGTACCATCGTCGATATCCAGCATCGTACCTTGCGCACCTTCAAATAGTACTTTTTTGCCGGCATCCAATTCATCGTTAACCAACAGCGAAGTGTCGGTAACGTATTTCTTCAGTTCTTGACCGTACTCGTAATATTCATTAAAGATGTCATCGAATTCGAGCGGTTCAACATGATAGATCTTCGTAAACAGCTCGTTTTTAGCAGCCAGGTTAGCCCGCAGCTTTTCAGCAAAGACATCGCGTTCCAGCAGATCGCACATCCGAATCCCAGTCCGCGCAACCTTGTCCATGTAGGTTGGGCCAATCCCCTTTTGGGTCGTGCCAACCTTCTTGTCACCCTTGGCTTCTTCTTGGCACTTGTCAAGCAGCAGGTGGTAAGGCAGGGTAACGTGGGCGCGGTTAGAGATTCTAAGACCATCCGTGCTGATGCCATTATCGTTTAAGTAATGGATTTCTTCGAGCAGCGCCTTAGGATTTACCACAACCCCATTACCGATCACGGAAAGCTTCTTAGCGCCGAAAATCCCTGATGGAATCAAGCGCAGAGCAAATTTCTTGCCGTCAAAGCTAATGGAATGGCCGGCATTGTTGCCCCCCTGCGAACGAACGACGACATCGGCTTCCTGACTGAGATAGTCGGTCATTTTGCCCTTGCCTTCGTCGCCCCATTGACTGCCGACGATTACTACTGATGCCATTAATTAGTCACCTCATCCAAAATTTCTTTATGAGCACGTACTTACTTAATGATATTATACGATTTACCAAAAATTTGCAAGATATTAACCGAACGTTTTCAAAAAGACCGATTAAAAATGTGCGTTTTATACTTGACGCCATGAATTTGTTTGTGCATAATAGCTAAGGTTTAACGTATTACATTTTTACCAAAAAGGAGCCTTGACTCATGGAAACTTTTGATTACGATGACATTCAACTGGTGCCTAACAAGTGCATCATCAAGAGTCGCAGCGAAGCCGATACCAGCGTTAAGTTTGGTCCCAAGACTTTCAAGATTCCCGTTGTTCCTGCCAACATGGAAAGCGTAATTGACGAGGATCTGGCAATCTGGCTGGCCCAAAACGACTACTACTATGTAATGCATCGTTTCCAGCCCGAAGACCGTGCCGACTTTGTTAAGCGCATGCATGATCGCGGCTTGTTTGCCTCCATTTCGGTTGGAATCAAAGATAGTGAATACGATTTTATCGATCGATTAAAATCCGAACATTTAGTCCCAGAATACATTACGATTGATGTTGCTCACGGACACTCAGATTATGTAATTAAAATGATTCGCTATATTAAGCAACAATTACCTGAATCATTCTTAACTGCCGGCAACGTTGCCACTCCGGAAGCCGTTCGTGAACTGGAAAACGCCGGTGCCGATGCTACCAAAGTCGGCGTCGGCCCTGGTAAAGCCTGCATCACTAAGCTCAAAACCGGCTTTGGCACTGGTGGCTGGCAGCTGGCCGCACTGCGTCTGTGCAGTAAGGCCGCCAGCAAGCCGCTGATTGCCGATGGTGGGATTCGTCACAACGGCGACATTGCCAAATCAGTCCGTTTCGGTGCCTCAATGGTTATGATTGGCTCACTCTTGGCCGGCCATCAAGAATCACCTGGTCATCTGATCACCATCGACGGCAAGCGCTACAAGCAGTACTGGGGATCTGCTTCCGAAGTGCAAAAAGGCGCCTACCGCAATGTTGAAGGCAAGCAGATGCTGGTGCCATTCCGTGGTTCGATTAAAGACACGCTGCTGGAAATGCAAGAAGATCTGCAGTCGTCCATCTCATATGCCGGGGGCCGCGACCTTAAGTCAATTACCAAGGTTGACTATGTGGTCGTTAAAAACTCCATCTTAAACGGCGACTATTAATCAAAAGGATCAGTCCAGACAAGGCTGATCCTTTTTTATTTATATTGGCAGCACTAAAAAAGTCGCCCCGCGTTTTGCGAGACGACTCTTTTTGCTATTGGTATTAATGCTTGGGAGACTTACGTCAGTGGATTTAAGGAGTTATTTTGAACTAGCCATCAACGATAACCGTGCCCAGCTTGCCAGCCAAGGCATCCTTCAAACCGCTCAGTGAAGTGATGATAGCTTCACGGTCTGGGTGATCCTTAACAAATGACATGCAGGCTTCGATCTTAGGCAGCATACTGCCGGCAGCGAATTCCTTTTCGTCGATGTACTTCTTGGCTTCGGAAATCGTTAATTTCTTCAGCGTCTTTTGATCTGGTTGGTTGTAGTGAACATAGACATAGTCAACCGCCGTCAGAATGATCAGCTTGTCGGCATCGATGTTGTCGGCCAGCAGTGCACTCGTCCGATCCTTGTCGATAACGGCTGGCACGCCTTGCAGACCATCATCAGTAAAGATAACGGGAACCCCGCCCCCGCCACCTGCGATTACCAGGTCGCCGGCTTCGATCAGCTTGTTGATACTGTCGATTTCCAAGATCCGCTTTGGCAGTGGTGATGGAACAACTTGACGATAGCCACGGCCAGCATCTTCAACAAACGTGTAGCCTTTTTCCTTTTCGATTGCTTCGGCTTGTTCCTTAGTGTAGAAATCACCAACTGGCTTCGTTGGATTCTCAAAAGCCTGGTCCTTTGGGTCAACAGCAACTTGCGTAACCATCGTAACCACGTTCTTGTTCATCCAGCGACGGTGCAGTTCGTTTTGCAGACTCTGCTGCAGGTGGTAGCCGATGTAGCCTTGGCTCATCGCACCACATTCTGGGAATGGGAAGGCAGGTGCCTTGCCATTTTCAGCGGCGTAGTTCATACCCAGATTGATCGCCCCAACCTGTGGACCATTCCCATGACTGATAACTACTTGATTGCCTGAAGATACCAGGCTGATCAAAGACCAAGCCGTGTTCTTAACCAATTCAAGCTGTTCTTCAGGTGTCTTGCCTAAAGCATTGCCCCCTAATGCAACTACTACTTTAGCCATATGCAGTTCCCCCTTGGTAATAGAATCAATTAATGATGTGGATGTTTAATTATTCACCAAGAGTGGCAACCATAACGGCTTTGATGGTGTGCATCCGGTTTTCAGCTTCGCGGAAGACAACGGAGTGCTTGCTTTCAAAGACTTCGTCAGTAACTTCCATTTCCTTAAGGCCAAACTTCTTTTCGATTTCACGACCAACTTCAGTGTCCAGGTTGTGGAATGCAGGCAGACAGTGTTCGAAGATAACGTTAGGGTTTTCAGTAGCCTTCATAACGTCCATCGTTACTTGGTAAGGCTTCAGCAGCTTGATCCGCTTTTCCCACATGTCGTCGGATTCACCCATGGATACCCAAACGTCAGCGTAGATAACGTCCATGCCCTTGACACCTTCCTTGATGTCGTTGGTTACGACGATCTTGGCACCAGTTTCCTTGGCAATTTCGTTAGCCTTGTCCAGCGTTTCCTTAGTTGGTTCAAGTTCCTTAGGCGTTACAACGTGGTATTCCATACCCATAACAGCGGCACCCAGCATCAGAGCGTTGGATACGTTGTCTTGACCGTCACCAACAAAGGCAAACTTGATGTCTTGGTAGTTCTTCTTCAGAACTTCCTTAGCAGTCAGGAAGTCGGCCAGAACTTGGGTTGGGTGGTCTTCATCAGTCAGACCGTTCCAAACTGGCACACCAGAGTACTTAGCCAGAATTTCAACGTTGCGTTGGGAGAAGCCACGGTATTCAATACCATCGAACATCCCACCCAATACGCGAGCCGTGTCCTTAACGGATTCCTTGTGGCCAATGTGAGAGCCGGATGGGCCAAGGTAGGTTACGTGAGCACCTTCGTCTTTGGCACCAACTTCAAATGAACAACGGGTACGAGTAGAACTCTTTTCAAAAATCAGAGCAATGTTCTTGCCTTCCAGACGCTTGCCTTCATTGCCCGTGTACTTAGCCTTCTTCAAATCTTCGGCCAGGTTCAGCATGTATTCCATTTCACGGGTGTTAAAGTCAGCCAGGGTTAAGAAACTGCGGTTACGTAAGTTAAATGACATTTTTAAGTTCCTCCTTCTTAATTACAGTCTCTATCATAGAAACCGTTTTCAGTAATCTTCACATTGATTCAAAATACTTCAAAAGAAAAATTTATTTTTTAGGTTATCTTAATCTTGATATATCAAGGAATGTAAACGCTATCTTAGAAATATGCATTAAATCGGTGCATAAAACATCACCGCTCAAAAAGGGATGTTGCTGGTTAAATAAAAATGTTAAAATTCAAGAAGCATCAAAAAGTTTCCAAAAACTTCAATTTGAGAATGTTTATGCTTTAGGAGGTATTTTTATGAATTTTTACATTGCTGACGATGATCCTGATACCATTGATCTGCTTAGCGATTTGATTGAGAACGACTTTAACAATTCAATCGTTGGGGTCGCCGATAATCCTCAGCAGGCCTATGATGACCTTTTAAGGCTGCGCGTCGACATCATGCTGGTCGACTATGGCATGCCAGTAATGTCAGGAATTCAGCTGATTGAAAAGCTTAAAGCCGCCAACAGTCAGCCGCATTTTATCATGATGTCTTCAGTAAGTGATGCTAGGACGCGGACGGCTGCCTACCAGGCTGGCATTGACTTCTTCTTAGAAAAGCCAATCAACCTGGCCGAAACCAAGCATATTATTCGACTCATTGCCGGCTATACGCTGATGACCGACAAGCTCAACCGCATCTTTGAGCTGGTTGGCAGCAGTGCCCCCTATCATCTGCCACAGTCTCAGCAGCGGCAGCAGGTTGACCGCATCAAATCGATTCTGCGCTTTTTGGGCATCACGGCAGAAACCGGCTGCCAAGACATCATTCGCATTATTTCATTAATGGTGGATCAAAAACTGGGCTTCAGCGACATTGATTTTGCCAGCGTGCTGCATTTTGACGCACACACCAAAAAAATCGTCTTTCAAAGAATTCGCCGGGCTTTAAAAGTCGGCCTCAACAATCTTGCCAATATGTTTTTGGACTATCCGGAAAACGAGATCTTAATGGAATATGCCAACAACCTTTTCGGCTACAAAAACGTACATAATGAAGTACTCAAGCTTAAAGGCGTTCAAAACAATGGCGGTCAGATCTCGCTGCAGCACTTTTTTGACGGTCTGCTGCAGGAAAGCATCATTGAAAAATAGCCAAAATGGGACTCGACAGCTGCCGAGCCCCATTTTTTAGATCTCTTTTAATTCACGCGTAGCCACCAAATACAGCCACCGGTGCGCAACCTTTTGCCGTTCGACATTCTGCAGTGCGCCGGCGTACAAGTTCAGCTGCCCGCTGTAACGATCAACGATACGCTGCTCAGAACGTTCCTTAAGCGCGGCCGTTGATTGATCAACATGATCGGTCTTATAGTCAAATAGTTCCAAGCCATCATCACCGACAAAATAGCCATCAACAATCCCGTGAATCAATACGGGAGCATCCTCTTTTTCATCTGCCAGATTCTTAAAGAGCTGGGCGGCATTGATCAGCATGGAAAAAGGAGCCTCACGCCGCAGACTGGCCGCGTGCGCCAAAATCCGCCGACCAAGCTCAGTTTGATAAAAGGCCACGATGCCGTCAATATCAATGGCATCAGCCAGTTTATCCGTGCTTAGCAGCTGATCCATTCTTAGTTGAGCGATCGTTTGGCTGACCAGTTTGGCATCTACCTGACCACTGCTCAGATCAAGTTTTTGAAAGACCAGGTGCGTTGCCGTTCCGATTTCAGATGCCGAGGGCTGATGTTTTTGAGTCGTCATAAACTTAGGCTGGGCAAAATCATCGCTGCGATACCAACCGCTTGTCTTGACCTGCTGCTGATCAAACGTCAGTCGGCCCATTTCACGATCATCAGGGTCCTGGACGGCAAACAGCTGCTTGATGTCGCTGACCGCTTGATAGGCCGTCGTCAACACTGCTTCAGGATGCGGATATTCCATTTCCACGACCTGCTTAAAGGCCTGCTGCTGGTTAGGCGTCAGCTGGGTTGCCGGCGCGGTCGTCTCCTTAGCCTGTTCGCCACGCTGCGCCGCCAGATCATCAAGCTGTTTTTGAACCTGCGTCTGGTTATAGCGCTGGGCAAAAAAATCACCTGCGCTGGTCTGCCAGGCGGCTTCATCATCGTTGGCTTCCATCCCCAGATCAGCCAGGTCAAAATCAGCTGTCCGCACCATTCCCATGCCGATCCAATCCAAAAACGAATGGGCATTGAGCCGAGCCTGGGAACCAATGACGGCAGTACTGCTCTGCAGGGCTTTTTGCCAAGTCTTGGCGGTCTGCTTCAATCCTGAGCGGCCAGGGCCTTCTTTGTTTTCATTGACTGAGCCTGTAATGATCAAACGCTGCTGAGCTCGCGTCAAGGCAACGTACAAGACCCGCAGATCCTCTGCTCGGCTGCTGGCTCTTTGGGCTTCAATAATCAGGTTGCGCTGCGGCAGGTCATAGAGAATCTGTGGCAATGCATCAGGTGCCTGATCCGCGGCCCGGCCAAGATACTTGATTCCCAAACCCGCGTTGGCATCAATAATCGCCTTGCCGTTTTCATCCTTAAAGCCATGCGCCGTGTCGATCAAAAAGACCACGGGAAATTCCAGCCCCTTGGCACCATGGATCGTCATGACGTTCACGGTATCGCTGGCAAGCTGTGCCGGAGCCTCGCCAAGATCCTGATTGCGTTTTTGCATGCGTTCGACAAACCGAATGAATTGATAAAGTCCTTTAAAGCTGCTTTCTTCATAGCCATGCGCTCGTTCATACAAGGCATGCAGATTGGCCTGCCGCTGCTGTCCCCCTGGCATGCCGGCCACATAGTCCAGATAGCCAGTTTCTTGATAGATCGTCCAAATCAATTCAACCAATGAACGTCGCTGGGCAATGTTATGAAACTCATGCAGCTGGTCCAAAAAGCGGGCCGTCTTTTGATGCAGCACGGCCAGATCAATACCATATGGATGATCATCAGGCAGCTTTAAGTCATGGTAGGTCGTCACGAAACGCTCCAATGCCTGGAAATACTGATCATGCCGGTCATTGATGCGCAGATAGGCCATTTCCGGTTCTGTCAGCCCAACGATTGGCGAGCGCAGAACGGCAACCAGTGGAATGTCTTGGTATGGATTGTCGATAATCTTCAACAATGAAACGATCGTCCGTACCTCGGTCGACTTAAAGTAGTTTTCCACGCCATGAACGGTCAATGGAATATTCAACGAGGCAAACTCGTTGACCAGCGTGTTGTTGATTGACTTGGCCCGTTCCAAAAGCACGATATCGCCTGGCTTGATGTCACGATGACCATCGGGAGCGTCGGGATCAAAAATCTGTTCATGATTGTCCAGCATTTGGCGAATCCGCATGCCGACCATCCGCAGCTCGCCTGACTGACGATCAGCCTCATGACTGGCATTGGCGTCGTTGTCCTCAGCATTGGCATCATAGAGCATCACCTCAACTGGCTTGACCTGCTCTTTAGGATACCATTGCGCGGCAAATTTCAAATGAGCAGCCTCATCATAGTCCATCTCACCAACTTGATGATCCATCAGCTGACTGAACAGCAGGTTGGTAAAATCGGTCACGTTAGGCATGGAGCGGAAGTTTTCAGCCAGATTGATCAGCTCGCCTGGTGAATCCGGCTGCAGCTGATCTTCGCTGACAAACGTTTCATATTTATGTAGAAACATCGTCGGGTCAGCCTGCCGGAACCGATAGATCGACTGCTTGACGTCGCCAACCATAAACAGCTGGTTGACGCTTGGATCATGGAGCTGCTGGAGGATCTTTTCCTGCAGCGGATTGGTGTCTTGATACTCATCAATCATAATTTCGCGATAGTGCCGCTGCAGATTCTTTAAAGTCTGCTTACCGGCATTCGTATCAACCGTCAGAATCTGGTAGGCATAGTGCTCCAAGTCGGAAAAATCAAGCAGGTGCCGCTGCAGCTTGATCTGCTGATAGTTTTGGCGATACTGCCAGGCTACCTGAACCAACTCATCAACGACTTTCTTGGCCCCTGCCGACAGCTTGATCAGCAACTTGGCATCCATAAAGTAGTGATCATGCAGGCTTTGAATCTGTTCGCGCAGCTCGTTGCGTGAATCCTTGATTGCATCGTATGCCGCCAATGCAGCCGTTTCATCTTTTTTGGGCCGGCCTTTGATCGTTGGAAACATTTTTTTGGTCAGTTGGGCGCTGATTGCGTCCCAAGTACCGGTTTCGGTCAGTTTCAGCAGCTGCTCTACCCGTTCGGCATCGTCAGCCAGCATCTGCGAAGTCGTCGTCAAGTCAGCTGCCTGGGCCTGATGAGTCAGCGTGACAAAATCAGCATGGATCTGCTTTAGTTCACGCTGCAGGACCGGCAGCAGCTGTTTTTGGTAAAAGTTCGACTTGGTCAGCTCATCATCATTCAGCTCATATAATCTAGGCAATTGCCAAAGCCAGGCATGCGGGTCGGCCTGTGCGTTGGCAACTCGATCCAGTTCCATCACGATATCGCTCAATGCGTCATCACTGCGGTCGTTGACAAAATTCATCACCAGCCGCTCAAATGGTCGCTGGCTGGGATCTTCAATCAGCGCGTCTCTGGCATACAGTTCTTCTCTAAGATCATCCCAGACTTGATCTTGCAGCAGCGTCGTCTCGGTTTCATCAGTCAGCAGGCGAAACTGTGGGTCCAGATCAATCAAGTAGTAGTAGCGCTTGATCAGCTGTTGGCAAAAGGCATGAATCGTACTGATGTGGGCAATCGCCAGCCGGTTGATCTGATCGCGCAGATGACGGTTGTTGGCCTCTTTTTCCAAACGGCGCCGAATCCGCTCGCGCATGTTATCGGCGGCTTCGTTGGTAAAAGTAACCATCAGCAGCTGATCGATATTGAGATTCGGATCTTCTTTCAGCATTTTGATAACGCGGTCAACCAATACCGTTGTCTTCCCCGCGCCAGCTGATGCCGACACCAAAATATCATGGGTTCTGGCATCAATGGCTCGCTGCTGCTGTGGCGTAAACCTGGTATCACTCATGTTTTTCCCCCTGTGATTCTTGTTTCAGCTTTTTCTGCACATCGCGCTCGGTTAGCAAAACATCGCGATAGTTCTTTTGATCCAGCATTGGGTCGAAGCGGTAGATGTCTTGATAGTCGCTGTATTGCAGGCCGTCGCGCTTATCAAGCCGATATGGCCGCAAAGACGTGTCCCCTGCAAAAATCTGCGTCGCCGCGTTGACGATGCGTTCCTGATTACGCTGCAAAAGAGCAGCCAGCTGTGACTCATCAACCAGTGCCATGCCGCTGTTGGCCTTGATGTTGCCGTTCTTAAAGGCACGCAGGTTCAGAATCTGCGGTTTGAAATTGTCAAAGCCCTGATCCAGATCATTCAGCAATTGCCGATCGTTCAGCAGAACCCCTCGATAGCGATGACTCTTTAATTCTTCAGATGCCAGACTGCCGCTGAGATCCTCCCATTTAAAGACGGGGTTCTGCAGATGCAGGTACAAAGCCCCGGCGATCTTGGCCGACTGCTGATTCAGCTTGAGCTGGTGGCTGAGACTGTTTAGATATGACAGCATCTGCAGTGCCAAGCCGTCATAGGCCTCGACCATATTAAACTGCTGATTGCCGGATTTGTAATCAACCACCATCAAATAAGGCTCCTGATTCAGCTCAACGGAATCAACCCGGTCGATCCGGCCACGCAGATAGACCTTATGACCATGATCAAGCGGGTAGATCAATGGCGCAAAGCTCTGCTGCCCTTGATCGCTCAAGTCCATCACGCCGAATTTCTGTTCCGTTACCACGTTTTTGGCGCGCGTCAGCTTGGACTGATCACGCAAAACCTTCGTCATCGTTTCGACCAGACGTTCCAGCTGCCGCTTGCGAAAGGCCAGTCGCTGATAGTTCTGCGTTAATTGAATCAACTGTGGCTGCTGATCAAAGGCCCAGGCCATTGCCTGATGGGTGAGACGCTGCAGCTGATCATCGGTCAGTTGGCGGAGTGCTAAGCCTTGCTCACTAAGCAGCCGCATGAAGCGATCCAGACTGTCATGGAAAAACGTCCCGGATTTATCGGCCGAGATTTCCAGCTCTTCTCGTTTTTGAATACGCAGGCCATATTTAAGAAAGTATTCATATGGGTTGCGATAATAGTCCTGCAATTGAGAAATTGAAGCATACAGCGTGTCATGCTGCAGCGCGGGTGCTATTTCTCCTGGCCGTTCACCATTCTGCAGTGCCTGCGTTCGTGCATCCAGTGCTTCTGGATCCCATTGACCATACAGCCGTTCTGCCAGATCAGCCGGCAGCGGCGTCGTTTCATTGGTATAGTCAAGACTTTGCGCCGTCCAGTCGTAGCGCTTGACCTTTTGCGCCATCAGTTCGCTTAAAAAGTTCCAGGCCGCGCCCAATGGCTGATGATCATCCAATGCCTGCCGCTTAACCTGCATCAGCGTACCCAATACTGCAAATGGCGTACTGACAAACGGCCAGGCTACGGTCGCGGTATCCTGTGGCTGAGCCATAAACGGCAGATCATCCTTGAGACGTTTCTTGTCGGCATCCCAGCGATCAAACGCCATCGCCAGATCAATCATATAAGGCGACATACTAAGCGGTTTTTCATCATTGCCGATCTGCGGTGCCGAAATGATCAAACGCTGGCGGCCGCTCATAAAGCCCAGGTAGTTTAAAAACGGCTCGTTGCTCATTTTTTCAACACCGCTGGCTGGCAGAAACTGTTCGTCATCCAGACAGGCATTCAACAGCTCACGGTCCGGATCGCTAAGCAGTCCCGTAGCTGACTTGGCTTCCGGCATGACGTCGCTGGTTGCGCCCATCATAAAGACGACCTTGCGCGTAGTGGTTTGCACGATCCCGGTTTCCGAAATCACGACCTGATCCAAGGTTGATGGAATCTGCGAGTATTGCGCGGCCTCAAAACCAGCCATCAATAAATCGGCAAACTCATCAATTAAAAATGGCTGCTGCTGACCTAAGATCTGCACGTACTCATCCAGCAGATTACAAAAGACTTGCCAGACCTGCTGAGGTTCCTGCGCCCTTGCCAGATCAGACCGGCTGTCGGCAATCGACCATTCCTCCAGCCGCTTGACAACGCCGGCATTGACCAAAAAGCCGTACAGTGCTTTGGCTGCCGCCGCGCCGTTTTCTGCCTGATCAAGCTGGCTGAAAAATTTTTGCAGTCCGCTGACGTAATCCTTGACGACGTTTAATGGTGCCGAGGCATACTGATCGCGTTTCTGCATATCCGGATGGTGCCGCAGCTCTTCAGCATCTACGTTGGGATCAAAATGCCACCGCTGACTGCTCAGCCAATCATCACCCGTGCGGCCATATTGGAGACACCAGTTTTCCGTTTGGTAGACGGCCTTTTGGAAATATTTTCGGGTAACAAGCCGGCCCAGATCATCATGCATTTGTTGCGGAATCAGCAATCCTGTCTTCAAAAGGTGCATCACGTCACTGGTTGCAAAATGACGCTGATAGACCTTAAACAGCGCCTCAATCAGATTTACCAAGGGATGATTGTTCATCAAGCGCTCAAGGTCATTAAAAATCGGCACCTCATGCGCTTTAAAAACCGATTCAAGCATCGTGGCATAACCGTCCAGATGGCGCGTCAAAATCAAGAAGTCCCGATAGCGGTATTTACCCGTGCTGACCAGCTGACGAATCTTGGCTGCGATCAGATTCAGCTCCGCCACGCGATTGGGGGCCGTAAAGAACTGAATGCTTTGGGAATCTTGAAGCGGCGCGCTCGGCAGCTCATTCAGCATCTGAGCCTGAGCCGCCAAGACCCGATCCAGCACCTGCAGATCCGCAGTAACGCGCGGCTGGTCGGCCATCACGTCTGCCAGCTGCTTGACGCCCGGCGTTTGCTTGGCGAATTTTGCCAAGCGATAGTACTGACGCCCTGATTCATAAAACAGATTATGCTCATCTGGCAGCTGATTTTGGTATGGGCGATCCAAAACCAGCGCGATCGTGGTCGCCTGGGCATTTTTGATCAGCGCTTGTACGATCTGCAGCTCACGAGCCGTAAACTGCGAAAACCGGTCCAGATAAAAATAGGCGTGTGACAGATCCTTTTGCTGCAGATACTTCACCAAAAGCGCGTCAATCTGACTGATATCTTGATAGTCGCCCAGAGCCTTCACGAATTCGCCATACACCAGAAAAATGACTTTAAGCTTAGCTTGCCAGACATCATCTAAGATCTGACGATTGTCTTTGGCCCAGGTCTGTGCACGTTCCATAATGGCCGCATAGTCAGTCGGTGCGATCCGAGCCGTCTGCAGTTCGGTCAGCTGCTGTGTCAGTTCCTTGATAAAACCTGGCCGCTTGATTTCGCCGGCAAACATCTGCATTTCATTTTGATGCTGGTTGACGATCTGAGCCGTCAGCATCGTCAGCCCCGTTGGCGAAAGCCGTGGTGCCTGAAAAGCCGGCGTGTCGCGCAGCAGATACCATGCCAACCGACTGAACGACAGTACCTGCACCTTCATCTGAGCATATGGCTGATCCGGATCCTGCTCAGCGGTATTTTTCAGCCGATTCAGTACTTCGATTTCGGTTGCAAACTTAATATGGTTGGGAACCAGGTAGAAGAACTCGCCTTTAGGATCAGCGGCCAGCTGCTGTTTCATTTCAGCCAGCAGCCCAGCCTGATGATCATCCGCGGCTGTCCCCAAAATAAACTTTAAGCTGCTCATTAAATCGCTCCTCCGTTTTGATTGATTGACTTAATTTTATCATGCACCCCCGCCGTTAAAGACCGCGACTGTCAATTCTGTTTTTAATTATAATCAACAAAGATTGTGATTTTATGATCAATAATACCTCGTGTTAATAATCCCTTTGATATCAACATTTCAAGCCGTTTTAAAATAAAAATCGCAAATTTTGATTTCTTGGTTGTCTTTGTCAGATAAAAGTGGTTTAATGTAATTGTTACTTAGTGAGCAATAACTAAGTCAAGGTTAGGACTTCCATCCCAATAAAGTCATCTTTTATCTCAAATTCAAATCTCTCTACTCCATACTTGGTGGTTTTTAATCGCCTCAATGATAACTTTTTCGATGTGTCAGTCCAGCTGACGTCCTAACCCGTTGAAATAAAAAACACGATGGCCAATCCCTGGTCATCGTGTTTTTTATTGTACCGCCCATCCAGCATTACAGAATCGGTGAAAACAGGCGCGAGAACGTTTGCTTAAAGCGCAGCCATACTGGTTGAGCCGCGAACATTTCCGGCGTCATTACCTTACAGTTACGAATATCATTAACAAAGATCTGTTCTAGTTGATCCGTGATGTGATGGTCATACATAAAGGCATTGATTTCAAAGTTAAGCTTGAAGCTGCGAAAATCGAGGTTGGCCGATCCAACTGAAGCCATCTTGCCATCTACGACCATGGTTTTGGCATGCAGGAAGCCATTTTGATAAAAATAGATCGTTGCCCCTTCGTTAGCCAGCTGACGAGCATAGTACTGCGTTGCTCGGTAGACAAAAGGATGGTCCGGCTTGCATGGAATCATGATGCGAACGTCGACACCAGAATGAATGGCAATCCGCAAAGCATCCAAGACACTGTCGTCAGGAATTAGATAAGGCGTTTGAATCCAGATATGATCCTGCGCCGCGTTGATCAGCCGCAGATAGCCAAGCTTGATTTTTTCCAATGGTGATTCAGGACCATTGGAAACGATCTGCAAAGCGGTGTTGCCCTGTTTAACCGTAATCGGTGGGAAATATGGCCGATAGTGGATGATCTTGTCCTGGACGTGGCGTTGGGAGGCATTCCAGTCACGAATAAATCGCTGCTGCAATGAGTAGACGCCGCCACCGATCACGCGCAGATGCGTATCACGCCAATAGCCAAACTTAGGCAGTCTTCCCAAGTACTGGTCACCTACGTTAAAGCCGCCCACGTAGCCGATTTTGCCGTCAATAGTGACGATTTTTCGGTGATCACGATAGTTCAGCCGAAAATCAAACAAGTTGCTGTGCGTCATCAAGAAAGGTTCCGCCAAACCGCCATTTTGTCTTAAAGCATCATAAAAACTGCGCTTAACGCCCATCGATCCCCACGAGTCATATAAAACTCGGACCTCAACGCCTTCTGCTGCCTTCTGTTCCAACAGCGTACGCAGCTGATTGCCGATCCGGTCGTTATAGATCGTGTAAAACTCAATATGGATGCTTTTTTGTGCATTGGATAAATCATCAAACATCTTTTGAAACAGCCTTTGCCCATCCGTATAGATATCAACCTGATTATGCCGGGTCAAAAATGCGTTGTCGATGCTTTGAAACAGCATGATCGTCCGTCGATACATACGCATGGTCTGTTTTTTAGGCCGCGGCATATCCAAAAACTGCTTTTTCTGTTCTTCTAAGGCCGCGCTCAGTTCCAGTTCCGTCTGCGATTGGATCCGCTCCATCTTGTCCTGCGGCAGCTTGCGTCCCAAAAATGCATATAGGATAAAGCCCAGCACCGGGATTAGGGTTAAGACCAGCAGCCATGCCCAGGTCGCGGCAATATCGCGCTTTTCACGAAACACCGTATAAAGCGCGGCAATTTCGTTGATTAAGATGATTCCCCAAATAATCAACTTGATAATCTGCCACGTCGTTAAAAGCATTGTTCTACCTTCCTTTCGCTTGCTTTTTTTATTCTAACGCACCTTTTGATTCGAACCAACAACTTAATTGCGCTATAATTTTTCGAAATATAGTTAAATCTGGCAGTTATTGCTGAAAGGTTTAAAAAGGAATGAACAACCATGTTTGACTCAATGCCATTGGGAATCGGCCAGTATCATCTGTTTCATGAACTGTTCAAGGCTAATCCGCGACTGGCGATTATCGTCTTGGCGCTGATCGTCGTTTTGGCCATCTACTTAAATCAACGCCGATAAAAAAAGAGCTGGCTTTTTGGCCAGCTCTTTTTGATTTGCTTATTCTGCTTTTGGTGTCTGATAGTCTTTGTTTTCACTGATAACCAGCTTGCCATCCTGCATGTCGGCGCGCAGGTGCTTAACGTCCAGATGATCCAGATAGTAGTCGGTAACCTGGTCGCGAATCTGCTGTTCAACGACCCGCCGTAATGGACGAGCCCCCATTGCCTCATCATAGCCTTGGTCGATCAAGAAGTTCTTGGCTTCCTCGCTGACTGCAACGTCCATGCCCTTCTTAGCCAGGGTCTTGTTGACGTCTTTAAGCATCAGGTCAACGATTTGCTTAAGATCTTCTTTAGTCAGATGGTGGAATTCGACAATGGCGTTGAACCGGTTGAGAAATTCAGGACGGAAGTATGGCTCCAGCCGCTTGGTCAGGCTTTCTTCCTTATTGTCGGCTGCCTTGATCATAGCATCGCTGGAGTAGCCGGCATTGGAGGTGGCAATAATGATCGTGTTCTTAAAGTCGACCGTATTGCCTTGTCCATCCGTCAGCCGACCATCATCCAGCACCTGCAAAAGCAGCGTAATGACTTGTGGATCAGCCTTTTCAATTTCGTCAAGCAGTACGATTGAGTAAGGATGACGACGAACCTTTTCCGTCAGCGTGTTGCTGTTGTCATCGTAGCCAACGTAGCCAGCCGTAGTCCCAATCAGCTTGGAGACGGCTGTCCGGTCAGCATATTCAGACATGTCCAACCGAATAATATCGTCTTTATTGCCAAACATATCCAAAGCCAGCTGCTTAGCCAGTTCAGTCTTACCGACCCCCGTTGGCCCAACGAACAGGAAGCTGCCGATCGGACGATTGCCTTCATCAAAGCCGGCCCGGTTCCGCCGAATTGCGCGGGCAACGGCATCAACGGCTTCATCTTGGCCGATGACCTTGCTCTTGAGGCGCCCAGCCAGGCCTTTAAGTCGTTCAATATCACTGGCGCCCATCTTAGAAACCGGAATGCCAGTCAGCCGTTCTACCGAGTCAGCGACATCGCTAGGCGTTGCCGTAACTTTCTCGGAAGCCGAGTGATCAGCCAGTTCTTTTTTCAGTTCGGCAATCTTATCCTTGCATTCTTGAGCCTTTTGATAGTCTTCTTTTTCGGCGGCTGCGGTCTGTTCTTGTTCAATCCGCTTGATCTCAGCTTCAATCTCCTTGGCATCCTTGACTGGGTGCTTGGCTGCCAGGTGCGCGGCCGTCATGTCGACCAGGTCAATAGCCTTGTCCGGCAGACTGCGCTGTGGAATATATTGAACCGAGTAGTCGATAGCAGCTTTTAAGACGTTGTCAGGCAAGGTTACGTTATGGTGCTTTTCATACAGGCCCCGAATTCCCTGTAGGATCTTAAACGTGTCTTCCTTGCTTGGCGCGTTGACAACCACTGGATTGAACCGCCGCGACAAGGCTGCATCCTTCATGATCGTGTTGCGGTATTCATCCTGCGTCGTAGCCCCGATAATCGTAATCTCGCCTCTGGACAGGGCGGGTTTCAAAATGTCGGACATCCCTTTTGAGCCATTGCCATCGCCAGAGCTGCCGGCACCAATGATCTGATGAATCTCATCAAAGAACAGGATCACGTTGCCGGCTTTTTTGACTTCATCAACCAGCTTTTGCATGTTTTCCTCAAAGCTGCCCCGGTATTGCGTCCCGGCTTCCAGACTGGAAATGTCGATGCTGATGATCTGCTTGTTTTTAATTGCAGCTGGCACGTCGCCGTTGACGATGGCCTGGGCCAATCCTTCAACGACCGCCGTCTTACCAACCCCGGCATCACCGACCAAGACTGGATTGTTCTTGATCCGGCGGCTGAGGATTTCTGCAGTTTCTTGAATTTCTTTGTTACGGCCAATCACTGGATCCAATTTGCCAGCCTTGGCTTCTTCGGTTAGATTGCGCCCCAGCTTGGCCAGCATGCCGCCTTTTTTAGGTGCCTTCGCAGTTGGCTGCTTGACATCTGCTTGCGGCAGCTTGCCGGTTCTTCGATACTGAGCGTACTCTTCTGGGGTCACTTCACGTCCATTGATCAGATAGCGGCGATTTTCGGTATTAAAACCGTTCAAGCCGCCCATCATCTGGTTAAAAATGTCATTCATGTCATCGAATGGATCTACTGGAATTTGTGCCATAAGCTATTCCCCCTATTGTTGATATTCAATTGTAGTTCGCTAAATCAGTGGTCAATAAAAGGCCCAATGCTGTTACACTCGACCTCCTACTGCTACACTATGCGATTATCGCTCTAAGTAATGCTCTTCCAGCTCTTTTAGCACTTCCCACATTTTGCGGTGCTGTGCCCGCGCCAAAGCATCCAAGTCGCGCAGATTCAGCGGCGTGGCACTGGTCTGCTCCTTGTTGAACGATTTGTGCAAGGTCGTGTAGCCGTAGCCGGATCGTTTGGACACTTGATAGATCGTCAAGTGATTCACGTCCAAATAATGCTTGATGTCGATTCGCACCATGCTCACTTCCTTTACGTTTTTTATTATATCACATCCGTGTTATAACACAAGTGTAAAATACCACATTTGTGAAATATTTTTTATCAAGTCAAAAAGGTTCTCTTCCTTTTATATGCTTCGTTTTGAGATCGCTTTCAAAAACATTGAATCAATAGCCAAGCAAGCTGACTGATGACGGCCTGCTTGGTGCATAGAAAAATGGATAAAAATTTTTAACCATTTTCTCACTTTAGTTCCCAAGGACGTGAAATACCATGCTGCAAACGTTTGACGCAATTATGCAGCCTTTGATTACTCGTGTTTATCTTTTGCATAAAACTAAAAAATATAAAGGATTGTTGACTTTTTATTCGTTTTTCTGTATATTTAATGACAATTTATAAATCAATTATAAATTAAGAGCAATCAGAAACAGAAATATCGGAGGAAGAACTTATGAAACAAGAAAAGGAAAAAATCGTTTTAGCTTATTCTGGCGGCCTGGATACCTCAGTCGCTATTGCCTGGCTTAAGAACAAAGGCTACGACGTAATTGCATGCTGTATTGACGTTGGTGAAGGCAAGGACCTGGAAGCCATCAAGGCCAAAGGAAGTCAAGTCGGCGCCTATGCATCCGTCGTTATCGATGCCAAAGAAGACTTTGCGGAAAACTTTGTCCTGCCCGCTCTGCAAAGTAATGCCATGTACGAACAAGAATATCCCCTGGTTTCTGCTCTTTCCCGACCTCTGATTGTTCAAAAGCTCGTTGCCGTTGCCAAGGAATACGGTGCTACCGCCATCGCCCATGGCTGCACTGGGAAAGGCAATGATCAGGTTCGCTTTGAAGCCGGCATCCATGCACTGGCTCCCGACATGAAGATTGAAGACCCAATTCGTGACTGGCACTGGTCACGGGAAGAAGAAATCGACTACGCCAAGAAGAATGGCATTCCCGTTCCAATCACCATGGAAAGCCCCTACTCGATTGACGAAAACCTGTGGGGCCGTGCCAATGAATGTGGGATTCTTGAAGATCCATGGGCCAGCGCTCCAGAAGACGCCTATGACCGGACCAACCCAATTGAAAAAACGCCGGACACGCCAGAAATCATGGAGATTCAATTCGCACACGGCAAGCCGGTTGCCCTTAACGGTGAAGCCATGCCACTGGCCGAACTGATCATGAAGCTCGACAAGATTGCCGGCAAGCACGGAATTGGCCGGATCGATCACGTTGAAAATCGGCTGGTCGGTATCAAGTCGCGTGAAATCTACGAATGTCCTGCAGCTACGGTTCTTTTGAAGGCGCACAAAGATCTGGAAGACCTGACTCTGGAACGTGAAGCAGCTCACTTCAAGCCGGTCGTTGAACTGAAGATGGCCAACCTGATTTACAATGGTCTGTGGTACTCGCCATTAATGAAAGCCATTCAAGCATTCATTAAAGAAACGCAAAAAGACGTCAACGGCACGGTTCGGGTCAAGTTGTTTAAAGGCAACGTTGTCTGTGAAGGTCGGAAGTCACCTAATTCCTTATACGACAAGAATCTGGCTACCTACACCTCTGCCGATGAATTTGATCAGGAAGCTGCTGGTGGCTTCATCAAGCTTTGGGAACTGCCTGACAAGGTCTATGCTCAAGTGCAGGCCAATGCTGCCAAGAACCAATCTGAACCTAGCGTAAAGGGGGAAACCATCAGTGCCGATTAAGCGGATGTGGGGTGGACGGTTTGAAGAGTCTGGCTCCGATTTGGTAAATAAATTCGGGGCTTCAATCACCTTTGACCAAGAGATGGCCCAAGAAGACATTCAAGGATCATTGGCCCATGTCAAGATGCTTAAGGCAACCAAGATCCTTGACGCTGCCGACGCCGATGCCATCATCAAAGGACTGGAGACGCTTGCTGAAAAGCTGAAGCAAGGCAAACTGTCTTTCAATATTGAAAATGAAGACATTCATATGAACATTGAGGCACTCTTGACGGCAGAAATCGGTCCGGTAGCCGGCAAGCTGCACACTGGGCGGAGTCGAAACGACCAGGTTGCCACCGATCTGCATCTGTACGTCAAAGAGCGGCTGCCTCAAGTAATTACGGCCATCAAGCAGCTGCAGCAGGTCCTGGTTGACAAGGCCAGCGACAATGTTGAAACCATCATGCCGGGCTATACTCACATGCAGCATGCCCAGCCGATCTCATATGGTCATTATCTGATGGCATATTTCCAGATGCTGCAGCGTGACGCTGAACGATTCCAATTCAACATGCAGCATACCGACGTCTCTCCGTTGGGCGCGGCGGCTTTGGCGGGAACGACCTTTCCAATCGACCGTCAATTGAGTGCGAAGTACCTTGGTTTCTCAGATATTTATCACAACTCGCTGGACGCGGTATCTGATCGTGACTTTGTCTTGGAATTTCTCAGCAGCGCCAGCATTTTGATGATGCACCTGTCGCGGATGTGCGAGGAATTGATCTACTGGTGCAGCTATGAATTCGGCTATATTGAGCTTTCCGATGCCTATTCCACGGGCAGCTCGATCATGCCGCAAAAGAAAAATCCTGATACGGCAGAACTGATTCGGGGCAAGACTGGCCGGGTCTATGGCGACTTAATGGGACTTTTGACTACCATGAAGGGCCTGCCACTCGCATACAATAAAGACATGCAAGAGGATAAGGAAGGCGTTTTTGATGCCGTCAAAACCATCATCCCCAGTCTCAAGATCATGGCTGGCATGGTTGAAACGTTGAAGGTCAATCAAGATAAGATGGAACATGCCGTCCACAATGATTTTTCAAATGCTACTGAGCTGGCGGACTATCTGGCCAGCAAAGGCATTCCATTTAGACAGGCGCACGAAATCGTTGGCGAGCTGGTCTTAAAGGGATTGAAGACCGGTAAGAACCTTAGCGATATCAGCCTGGCGGAATATCAAAAGATCAGTCCTTTGATCACTGAAGACGTTTATCACGTGCTGCAGCCAAAAGTAGCCGTTGAACGACGGAATTCAGCAGGCGGAACCGGCTTTGCTCAAGTCGAAGCCCAGATTAAAGCTGCCAAAGAACTATTAAAAGATTAAGCAAAGTCCTGCAAGACTCATGAAGTTTTGCAGGACTTTTTATGTTTTGGCGATCATTGGCAAAAAAACAAGGCATCGTAGGTAATTTTAGTCCTCGTCCCCGTAGCCATTCATGATCTGATTTCCTTCAAAAAGCCATCCCCAGCAGGCTCCTTAATCCGTATTCACTAATACCTAACCGTCATTTCATTTGCTCTATTGGGACATTAAACGTTTTAAATACTTTAACGCGACACTCATCCGATCTTTGTCGATTGATTTTTGCTGCCTAATCCGTTTCGATATTATATGAAGATATTTGAAAACGTTAGGGAGCTGATTAACTGTTAAATAAAACGCAGAATAAAATAGAATTATACGTTATAATATAACCATAGAAAGAAAAAATGTAGGTGGTTATTGTTATGACGATGATGAAACCAAAAGAAATGGCTGAACGATTAGGTGTTACGGTTAGAACCTTACAGATATGGGATAAAAAAGGAATTCTAAAAGCTTATCGAACACCCACTAATCGAAGATACTATACAGAAGAACAGTACCTGGAATATACTGGTCAATCATTGCAAAGTAAACGTCTGAACGTGGCTTACGCTAGAGTGTCAAATAATAGCCAAAAAGATGATTTAAAAAATCAAATTAGCTTTATTAGACAATACGTTAATGCTAAGGGTGTTATCTTAGACGATACGATCACTGAGATTGGCAGCGGGCTTGACTATAACCGTAAAAAGTGGAACGAACTGCTAGAAAAAGTAATGCAGAACGAAATTGATACAATCTACATTACCTATAAAGACAGATTTGTTCGCTTTGGTTATGAATGGTTTGAACGATTATGTAAAATGTACGACACAAAAATCGTGGTGCTGAATAACGTGGAAACTAGCCCCAGCCAAGAAATGATTGATGATATGGTCAGTATCATACATGTTTTTTCTGGTCGTTTATCTGGTCTGCGAAAGTATCAGACTAAAATTCAAAACGACAAATCTTTGAAAGGTGGTGAAAAAGATGATCCGAACGCAAAAGGTCAGGCTGTATCCGAACAAAACGATGCAAAAGGCGATTGATCAGCTTTGCGATTATCGGCGCTACTGCTGGAATCAAGGCTTGGCGCTTTGGAATGATATGTACGATGCTTCGTTGATTTTAGAAGACAAAAAGTTGCGTCCAAATGAGCGCAAGGTTCGTGATGAACTGGTCGCCAATAAAGCTGACTGGCAGTATCAGCTATCCGCTCGGTGCCTACAGCTTGCAATTGCCGATCTTAGCAAGGCTTGGAAGAACTTCTTTAACAAGGCTCAACCAGATTGGGGCAAGCCCAAGTTCAAATCAAAGAAAGCTCCAAGACAAGGATTTAAAACTGACCGGGCTAAGATTGTTGATGGCAGGTTGCGCTTAGATAAGCCGCATGGTGTTGAGAAATGGTACGACATTCGGTTTAATGGTGCCAAATCGTTGAACGGTGAATTAAAAGTCGTTTCAATTTACCGGGAAAACGGTAAATACTGGGCTAGCTTACCCTTTGAAAGAAAGACAGAAGCAAAAGCTGATACCGCTAAAAAGACGGCAGTTGATGTCAATGTAGGGCATTTTAATTATACTAACGGGCGGATTAACACTTTACCGCATAATCTAAATAATTTATACAAGCGCATCAAGCATTACCAACGTCTATTGGCTAGGAAACGAGCAGTAAATGGACAGAAAGCAACGCAGACAAACAATTACGTTAAGACGAGAGCCAAGTTGCAGCGTGATTATCGGCGGGTTGCCAATATCCAGCATGACATTGTCCAAAAATTCACCACTAAGCTGGTTAATGATTATGATCAGATCGTTATTGAAGATTTAGACGTAAAGCAAATGCAGATGAGCCATGTTGCCTCTAAAGGATTACAGCGGTCGTTATTTGGCTATTTCAGACAGGTGCTAACTTATAAATGCGAATGGTATAACAAGCATTTATTATTAGCCGATAAGTTTTATCCAAGCACTCAACGGTGTTCTCAATGTGGGTTTGTTAAGACAGGTAAAGATAAAATCGGTCTTAATGGCAACATCAAACATCACACTAAGCATAACGAATATATTTGTTATGCATGCGGTGCTGTTATGGATAGAGATAGAAATGCAGTGATGAACTTGCTTGCATTATTATAAAGAATTAATGGGTGGGCTACACCCGCAAGCTATAAGAGTTAGTCAATGTCATTACCCTCTAGTTAGGATATGGGAATACTAATGTTGACGATAGTAAATAAAATTAAGAAAGGAAAACTATATTCTTTCTAATAACATAGAAAACTGTATTACGGTTTCTACGTTATTCTACATTTTATATAGCAGATTTAAATTGAAGTTAAAGAAATTAACCATCAACTGGTTCAGCATGCTTTGGCTAACTGTCCTTTTGATCACGACAGTCGCGGTCAGCACTACCGCTCGCCAAATGCTTTCTCATGCTGCTGGCCAGTCTTTTTTATTTTTATGGCTGATTAAAAACGCAGCTGCTTTGAGCGTTTTGATTCTGCCAATGATGCTGGGAGCTTTTGACATCAAGATCCCGCATCGGCAAACCGCCGTGATTCTATCAGCGGGAACCGGCCTGATCTTGTTTGGCTTGGCCAATCATCTTACGCAGCCGGCCGTTTTGGAAAGTGTCCCTTCTGATGAGCGCTATGTCGTCCAAAACATCTTTGTGACCTGGCTGGCCTATTTGGTGCTGCTGCTTTTCTCCCCCTGGCTGAAAAAGCGGCTGCATCAATTCACGATTAAACAGCGCCGGCGTACTTTGCTTATCTTGACGCTGGCGATTTGGCTGCTCAATCTCAACCATGCCGTGGGGGTCTTAGGTCTGGCAGGCGGCAGCAGCTTTTTATGGTTTAGCTACCTTTTTGCCATGGGTGATTGGCTGGGCAGCGATCAGGCACTGCTGCAGTCATTAAAGACCAGCTGGCTGATAATTGGCGATCTGCTGGTCTTTTTGGCAATGTGTCTGGCTGCCTGGTTCAATATCAATCAGCTGAGCTATAATCCGCATGATGGTCTGCTTTTGACCACTCACTATCAGGTCGCCATCAACGCCTTTCAAAACACCTACCTGGCAATGGCAATCCTGGTCATCATCACGCTGGTCAAGCTGCTGTCATCACGATCATTAAGCAGCTTTTATGCCATTTTGGGCGGTTTGATGCTTAATTTGCTGGCCATCCCCAAACTATTCGTACCGTTCTTAAAGTATCAGCCACGCTGGCACCTATCGATTGCTATTGCAGCAGGCTGGGCCGTCAGCTGGAGCCTTGCCGTTTTGCTCAGTCAGTGGACGACCCGCTTTGACTGGCAGCTTAAGTTTGATTTAGGTGCTGGCTGGGACGTTTTAAAGAAAACCTTTGCCAAATGCTGGCCGTTTCTATTGACCGCCGCCGTTATCTGGGGAATGACGATCTGGTCGTTTGGCTACCTTTGGAACTGGCAGCTCAACATGCTGCAGTGGATCATCACAGATCATAATGCCATCGTCTGGGCCAATGTAATGATCATGATGGCCCTGGCCGGAATTTTAATGGCCTTGACCAATCGCTGGTGGCTCAGCAGTGCTTTAACGATCATTATCTATGGCGGCTGGCTGACTGCCTCGCTGCTTAAGATTCAAGCACGGGCTGAGCCGATTCTGCCAACTGACCTGGCTACGCTAACCGCACCTAAAGAAATGCTGGGCATGGTCGAGCCAACGATTCTGCTGGCCGCAGGGGGTGTCGTCATCGTTCTGCTTGGCTTTGCCGTAGCAATCGAGATTCGCCATGGTCGAAAATACCGCCTTAAGATTCAGTGGCGCTATCTGATCGGTGCGGCTGCCATCCTTTATCTAAGCGGTTTTGCCTTTATCAATCACACCAACTCACCAACCTATCGCTGGGCTGAGAAAGTCGACGACACGCCTTATTTTTACGCGCAGCTGCGTGGTGCCAAGGTTAACGGTACGCTCCTGCAGTTTGCCAATAACGTTGACGTTCGCGTAATGGACAAACCCAAGGGATATTCAAAAGCTCGCATGGAAAAAATCGGTCAAAAATATCGTCAGCAGGCTAAAATCATCAACCGGCAGCGAACTCACGCCAGCGTTGGCAATCAGCGACTCGTCTTTATCTTAAGCGAGAGTTTTGCTGATCCGCGTCGCGTGCCGGATCTAAAAGTCAGCGGCAATCCACTGCCTTATCTGGACCAGCTCAAGCATCGTACGACCAGCGGCTTGATGATCAGCACTGGTTATGGCGGCGGGACGGCCAATATGGAATATCAAGCCTTGACCGGACTTTCTATCGTCAACTTTTCGCCAACCATGCCAACGCCATATTCCCAGCTGGTTCCCTACCAAAAACGAGCCGTATCCATTAATCAGCTGTTTTCTTACAGTGATGGAATTCATCCGTTTACCGCCAATCTATACAGCCGTGTAAAAGTCTATCGCAAATTTGGTTTCAACCGTTTCTATCATCTTGATGGCGGCAGCCGACTTTCCTATACGCATAAGATCGACAACAGTCCCCGCATTGATGACTGGTCTGCCTATCAGCAGGTATTGTTAAATCTTAGGAATCATCATGGCAACCAGTTCATCCAATTGGCCACCATGCAAAACCATATGCCATACGACAATTTTTATCATCACAACAACTACAAGGTCAGCGGAACGGCCTACCGAACTCCTCAGGCTCAGCAGCAGATCGAGACCTACACACAGGGCATCCACTATACTGACGAGGCACTGAAAAAATTCATCAGCCGGTTAGACCAAAGCAGCCAGCCGACCACCGTTGTCTGGTATGGCGACCATCTGCCCGGTATCTACAATGGCGTTTCGATGGCTGAGCATGGGCTGGTGATGCACGAAACCGACTACTTTATCTATAGCAATCCAGCTGCTCAAAAAATCAATCACAGCCGCGTTGACAAAGCCAAGATCGTCAGTCCAAACGAGTTTATCCCAATGGCAATGGCGCAGATGGATCTCAAGGTTTCACCATATTACGCGCTCTTGACACAGGTTCATGAAAAACTGCCGGCCATTACGCTGGATCCCAACGTTCACAGTCACAGCAACCGTCCACACAGCACGGCCGTTGAATACGTTGATCAAGACGGCCTGCAGACGACGCTTTCTCTAAAGCAGATGCGGCTGTTTGACGACTATCGCATGGTTCAGTATGATCTGACGGCCGGGCATCATTATCTGCTGCATGACTGGTTCATGCTTAAGGTGCCGCATTAATCAGACTGCTTAATCATCACCAAATCATATAAATCATATCAAGACAGATCATCGCCTAGAAAACGCGTTTCCACTCTTGATAAAAAAGACGCTCAACAATTGAGCGTCTTTTTTATTTGATTCGATCAGCCACCTCGTCAACGACATCCTGCAGTGTAATCTGCTTCATCATGGCTTCTGCAGCTGCCTGGATCTGATCATAGGCCTTGCCTAGTACCGGCTGAATGTTTTTACCGACTGGACACTGCTGATTAGTCTGTTCATCGATATGCAGCAGATGGTGATTTTCTTCAACTGCATAATACACATCCAGCAGCGTGATCTCAGCTGCCGGGCGACTCAGCTGTGGTGCCGGCGCGTCTGACTTTGGCTTGAGAATGCCGGCCCTGACCATTTTGGCAATTAGACTGCGAATCAGGCTGGGATTGGCATCCACGCTGGCGGCCAGATCCTGACTGCTGATTTTTTGCCCATGATAGATCTCCAGATAGGTCAGAATATGCACGGCATCACTTAAACGATGAGAATATTTCATAATTCAGCGCACCTTTATTTATGATAGGGAAGACCATTGATAATCGTAAAGGCCCGGTAGATCTGTTCAGTCAAAACCAGCCGCATCAATTGGTGAGGCAGCGTAAAGCGTCCAAACGAGATCTGCTCATTGGCCCGTTTTAAGACAGCCGGACTCAGCCCCAAAGATCCGCCAATCACAAACGTAATGTCGCTGTGACCATAAGTTGCCAACTGATTAAGCGTCTGGGCAAATTCTTCCGAGCTGCGTTCCTTGCCATTGATTGCCAGGGCAAAAACGTACTCGCGATCCTTAATCTTGCTTAGGATGCGTTCGCCTTCTTTGGCCATAACCTCATCCATCTCGGCTTGGCTCAGCGATTCGGGTGCTTTTTCATCCGGGACCTCCACGATCTCAAACTTGCAGTATCTCCCCAAACGCTTGGCATATTCAGCAATTCCGGCCTTAAAGTATTTTTCCTTTAATTTGCCAACCCCAATTATCTTAATGTTCATTTAAAACTCCTTCTAATCAATTGTTCGGTAATTATACCAATTCTTCTCCCAACTGACCACGACTAGTTATCCACAGTTCAAAACCAAAACAGCCGTTTGCATTCAACGGTCAAACCCATTGATATAACTGTGTTTATCAATCATCAATAAATATGATAAAGGGTTTTCCACAATTCTGCAATCTTTACTTGTGGATAACTAAAAGTACTGATATTAAGGAATTTGATTCTTATTTTTTAAATCGCAGTCTTTTACACGAAACGTGGCGGCAAAGCCAGCTAATTTAAAGTTATCCACCGTTTTTGGAACATTTATCCACAGAAATTGTGGATAATTCGTCAAATAAAAAACGTGATCTTAACAATCAATTAATCATTAAGAACACGTTTTTAAGCTACTGGTTGTTTGATGAGCTGCTGCTGTCGGCGCTGGCAGACTGAGTCAGCTTAACCGATACCGTCTGCTGTTTGCCTTGCCGATACAGCGTCAGCTTAATCGTGTCGCCAACCTTGTACTTGTAGAGCTGAGTCTTCAGATCACCGCCATCATTAACTTTTTTATTGTTGATCTTGGTAATTACGTCATACTTTTGAATTCCCGCCTGATCAGCTGCCGAGCCGCTCTGAGCCTTCATAACTACGACCCCTTTGGTAATGCTCTTTGGCAGCTTCAGGATGTCTTGCTGGTCTTGACCATCCACATTGCTCAGATCGATCATCTCAATGCCAAGCGATGGCCGCGTAATCTTGCCATTGGCTACCAATTGATTGATGACCCGCACGACCTCATTGCTTGGAATCGAGAAGCCCATCCCTTCAACGCTGGTTCCTTGACTGTCGCTGGCCAGCTTCATTGAGTTGATACCGATGACCTGCCCAGCCATGTTGACCAGCGGACCACCTGAATTACCGGCATTGATCGCCGCGTCAGTTTGAATGACCGTGGTATTGGTGCCTGAGTTGCTTGAGCTGGCACTGATCGTTCGTTTTGGCGCCGAAATGATCCCTTTCGTAACCGTGTTGGCATATTCGCTGCCCATTGGCGAACCAATTGCCAAGACATCTTGACCAGCCTTGATCGAGTTGGAATTGCCGAACTTAGCAACCGTCGTTACGTTAGCGGCACTGATCTTTAAAACGGCCAGGTCAGTCGTTGAGTCCGTACCAACCAGTTCAGCCTGGACCTTCTTGCCGTTGCTCATGATTACCTGCAGCGCGCTGGCCCCAGAAACCACGTGATTGTTGGTAACGATATAGGCAGCATTGCCTGACTTCTTATAGATTACTCCTGAACCTTCACTGGCCGTCTGCAGCGAACCGGAACTAGAGCTGGATGAATCTGAATCCGCACCAAACATTGACAAAATATCATTGTCGTCAGAAGAGCTGGCCTGCTTGTTGATGACGCTGACCACGGCCCCCTTGACCGCATTATAGGCTTCAGTTGACTGATTGCTCTTGGTATCTTCATTTTTATTGATCTTAGTGCCCCCAGACTTGTTTGATCCAGATGGCACTTTGGTAGCTGCGTTTTGCTGATGAGTGACGATCGCATTACCCACGCCATACGAAACACCGCCACCAATCAAGCCCGCTAAAAGTCCTACCCCTGCAACTTTGACGATTAACTGCTTGCCTGCCATAATCTAATACTTCCTTTGTTTTTTTTCAGTATAACAAAAAAGTATGAATATTAGTTGAAATATTTACAAAGCCAGCAGCTTGCTTGGCTGATCGGGCTCGGCATCCTTTAAGTCAAAATCCTGATCCACGCCCAGATCATGCTGCTCTAAAATCGTGGCAACCGTTAGATGAGCCAGCGAGCGAATATTGTTGTGCTGACTGCGATGCCCCAAAAAGACCTGTTTCGTGTTGGTGCCGATTACGTCCAAAAGCGCCTGGGCACTCTCCTCATTGGAAAGATGCCCCTCATCGCTTAGAATCCGCTGCTTGAGCGGCCAGGAGTATGGTCCCATTCTAAGCATTTCAGTGTCATGGTTGCACTCCATCAAATAGGCATCCGCATTTTCAATCGTTTTAGCCACGCGCTGCGAAACATAGCCCGTATCCGTTAAAATACAGAAGGTCTGATTATCGTGGTGCATCTGGTAAAACTGAGGACAGGCAGCATCATGTGAAACGGCAAAGCTTTCGACTTCCAGATCACCAAAGTCCTTTACCTTGCCAGGCTCAATTATGTTTTTTTGAGCCAGCGGGATCTGGCCCACTTTTTTAGCCATTGCCTGCCAGGTTTTAGCATTGGCATAAACGTCCATGCCATAGCGCCGGGCCAAAACGCCGACGCCTTGAACGTGATCGCTGTGCTCATGGGTTACGAACAGCGCCTCAACATCATTAAGCGAGCGGCCAATTGCCTGCATGCGCTCTTCCAAACGCTTACCGCTAAGTCCCGCGTCAATCAGAATTCGATGATGCGCGGTTTCTAAATAGGTGGCATTGCCTGAGCTGCCGCTGGCTAAAATACTGTAGTAAAGCTTGTCATCCGAATTTGTCACTGCTGTTTTCCTTCTTTTGGTTATTGATTCAGCTGCGTCGTATCAATTTCTTGTGGCGTGTCGCGCATCAGCGTGCTATTGAATGCATTGACCCTGAGGCGCTGGACGTCATCAGAATTCTTGGTCTTGATCTCAACGTACCAGGTTGGCACATACACTGCTTGATCCTTAGTCAGCAAGGTTTTGGTATAGCCAAGTTTTGCGCAGTGAATCTTTGAGTTGTTGGGAATATAGTTATGCTTATACAGCCAGGTCACGGCTTCCTGCTGACTGATCGTGACTGAGCGTGGCCTTAAGACTTGAATGTTGTTCAGATAAGTCTGCGTATAGGCATAGACTTTATGATTCCTGCCGATCTTAAAGCGCAGCTGGCCTTCACTCCCCAGCACCGGGCGCCCTTCCATCATCTGGGTATAGACGATCGTGCTGGAACTGGACAAGGCCTTGTTGTAGACATAGTGCGATCCGTATAAGACGTGACGCGAATTTTTAATGTAGTCGTTCAGCTGCCGTTCTGGATTCAGCACGCTGACTTTAAATGGCACGTCCAATTCACTGATTAAGGTTCCATTGCTCAAGCGCACCGTCTGATCGTCAAGCTTGGCAGCAGCATTGGTCAGCTGACTGTTGGCTCGGTTGGCGGAAATATAATATCCCATTGGCTGCTTGGTGGAAAGTTCAGCAAAACTGATCTCGTCATTATGCATTTCCTTTAAGATCAGCTGCTGTTGACTCTGTTGCTTGACCATCGCCGTAAAGTGAGTGCCGATTAAAAAATAGCTGGCTAAGACGATATCAAAGATCGCAAAGGCAATCACGAAGATCCATTGAATTCGTTTAAAATTCATGCCGCGTCCTCCTATTTATCGTCGATCAGCGTCTGGTAGGCAACCCACTTGCCATGATAGTAGATATAGTAGGTTGGCTCCAGTTTAACGACTTTACTGTCCGCATTCTGATCATCCCAGCGATAGCCGATTCTCAAGCCAGTAATATCCTTATCCTTGCCAGCCTGCCGCAGCTCATTATAGACGACTGAAGAAGGCGGCAGTTTGACTCGCGACTCCTTGATCGGCAACGGTATGCCAAGTCCAAACAATGACAACTGACCGCGTTCGACGCCATCCGCATTGGCCTGCAGCTTAACCGCGCCATAGCCATGCTCATTAAAGATCGGGAAGCCTTCAACATAGCTGCGGAAAACGATGGTCTGCTTTTTTTCATTAACTGAGTCAAAACGCATCCAATCAAGATTCGTCCCCGTAGCCGTCAAGCGTTTATACAGATGACGATACAGGCTGGCTCCCTGATAGGTGCTGTCCTTGCCCAGATAATTGTTGAAACTGACCGTATGCGTATCGCGATGATAGTCAAGCCGTTTGCTGGCCCCATCCATATAGGTCGTATCATTGCCCTTTTTCTTGACGGTGAACGCTGAGGAATTGGTCGACCGCAGCAGATTCTGCGTCAGATTGTCAATATCCTGCGTTGACAACTGGTAGGCAAAGACCGGCAGCTTAATGGCATGTGGGTAGGTCACGGTTGGCTGATTATCAACGATTTTATGATCAACGTCGATCCGCTGACCCGAATTTTGGATCAGCTTTTTGAGCTTAGACCGATTGGCGTTTTGAGTAATATTCAATCGATAGACCGTAAAATCATCATCATCAAGCAGATAGACCACATCGCGACCCTTAAGCGGAATCACGATATGGTTGATGTGCGGCATTTTTTGAGTATCGATTGATTTTGAAAACGTCTGATTAAAGATCCCCGTTGCCATGGCATCTGGATAAGACAGCATGATTGAATCATCATTGCGCAGATAGTTCAGATAAGCTGAAGAATCATTGCGAGCAACGCGGCGGAAACCAGCCAGCTGCCATTTTTGCATCTCCTTGCGCAGCGTCAGCACCAGATTCTTTTTTTGTCCATACAAAAGCTTTTGCGACTCATCAGAATTGGTTAGGATCACCTGCGTTGGCAGATAGATATCGCCGACTGACTGCAGGGCCGTCTGCTGTGAGGCGCCTTTTTCCGAGTCATTATTGGCAATCCATTCATAGCCAAGCGAGTTCGTCCACAGCAAAGCCGAAAAGATCATACTGAGAATGACGACCACGGCTAATAAAATGCTCAGCCAGTTTTCTTTGATTTTGGCCATTAATCCCAGTCATCTCCTTCATCATCATAAGGTACGTAAGGCAGTGAGATATAAAACGTTGAGCCCTTGCCTTCCACACTGTCGACCCAGATCTGACCACCCAGCATGTTGACGACTTCCTTTGAGATTGCCAGGCCAAGTCCGCTCCCGCCCTGTTTGCGGCTGCGGGCCTTGTCAACCCGGAAGAAGCGATCGAAAATATGGCTCAGATCCTTTCTTGGAATCCCCAGACCTTGATCACTGATGCTTAAAATCACATGATTATGCGTTTCCAGCAGGCGCGCGGTAATCACGCCACCATCCGGCGAATATTTAACGGCATTGTTCATAATGTTGTCCACGACCTGCGTAAACTTATCCGGATCGATCTCAACCCAAAGATCCTTGTGCGTAAAGTGCCGCTCAATGGTATAACGCTTCTTTTTGGGATCCTCTTCTTTTTTGATGATCATATCAAAGCGATCCAGAATATAGTTGAACAGCTCGTTGATGTTTACATATTCCAAATTCAGCTTGGCCGTTCCCGAATCCATGCGCGACAGGCTTAATAGGTCATTGATCATCCGAATCATGCGCTCAGTCTCATCCTGCACGACCTTCAAAAACTGGGGCGCAATCTCGGGATCTTTCCAGGCGCCATCGCTTAACGCCTCAACGTAGCTCTTAACGCTGGTCAGTGGCGTCCGCAGCTCGTGTGAGACGTTGGAAACAAACTCCTTGCGCTCACGTTCTTCTTTTTGCTGGCTGGTAACGTCATGCAAGACGCATACCAAACCAGAGACAAAGCCTGATTCGCGTTGAATTGGCGAAAAATAGGCACTCAAGATCATGTCATTGCCATCAACGTTTAAATCAAACAACGTCTGCTGCTGCGAATTGTCGATCAGCTGACGTACCGTATAGTCGCGCCGCACGTCTAAGACATCCAGAATCGACTTGCCCAAGACATCATCTTCTGAATCAATGTCCAGCATCTGCAGGGCCATGTTGTTGATGATCGTTACGTTGCCGCGCCGATTGGTTGCCAGCACCCCATCACTCATATGCGACAAGACGCTGTCCAAGCGCCGCCGCTCAGAATCGGTTGACTCTTGAGCCTCTTCTACGCGGACGGACAGATTGTTGACCGCTCCCGCCAACTGACCAAGCTCATCGTTTCCCATGACCTTGACCTGACCAGAATAGTCGCCTCGCGCGATTCTTAATGCCTGTTTGCGCATCTCTTCAATTGGCCGCGTAATCTCGCGCGAAATCAAGACCGCCAGCCCAAGCCCAAGCACCACAGTAACCAGAGCGGCAGAAAGATAGATCAATGAAATACCATTGACGCTGTCATAAACGCTCTCCAGATTGGCCCGCAGATAAACGGCGCCCACGACGTTATTGGTCGCTGCGCCAACTAAAGGAATGACGTTGACATAGTAGCGGTTGTGACTGGAGTTGTCGTATATGTTTTCAGTATGGGAACGATTGTTGAGCAGCGTATTCTTGACGGCTTCATCGGTCGTTCGCTGTCCAACAACGTCTTGATTGCTGGCATTGCTGGTACCGCGCACGATTCCCTTAGCATCAACTACGCGAATCTCAGAAATGTTGTTGTTCTTGACTTCAGAGAGAATCTGCTTGATTTGCCGGTTAGCAGCCTTTTCATTGGTGCGGCTCAGCTGTTTGGCCAATGAACTGTCAACATAGGTCGGCAGCTCGATCTGCTGCTTGAAGGTATTGAGGTTTTCCTGCTCTAACTGACGCACAAAAACCGCCCCGACGACTTCCAAGGTCAGCATCAGCATTAAAGCAAACACCAGGGCGATTTTAAAATGAATGGTTTGATAAAATTTGATTTTGCTGTTCAAAACTAACGAACCTTTTTAGTTTTGGCTTGGGTTGGCCAAATAGTAGCCGACCCCACGACGAGTAATCAGCCATTGCGGATGACTTGGATTATCCTCGATTTTTTCGCGTAGCCGCCGAACCGTCACGTCAACCGTCCGTACGTCGCCAAAATAATCATAGCCCCAAACCGTCTGCAACAAATGCTCACGATTGATAACCTGACCGATATGCTGTGCCAAATAATACAGCAGCTCAAACTCACGGTGCGTCAGATTGATATTTTCGCCGCGCTTGGTAACCGTGTAGGCATCAGGATGAATCGTCAAATCGCCAACCTGAATATCGGCATTCTGGGCTTCGGCTGCTGGCGCTGCGGCAGCTTCTTGACGGCGCAGGTTGGCCTTGACTCGTGCTACCAGCTCCCGGTTGGAAAATGGCTTGGTAACATAGTCATCGGCCCCCAGTTCCAATCCTAAGACCTTATCCAGTTCGGAATCCTTAGCCGTTACCATGATAATCGGCGTCGTATGCTTAGCCCGGACCCGCTTGGCAACTTCCAAGCCATCGATCTTAGGCAGCATCAAGTCTAAGACGATCAGATCCGGCTGCTCGCTTTCAACTTTTTCCAGGGCTTCTTCGCCATCATAGGCAACCACGACTTCATAGCCTTCTTTTTCCAAATTAAATTTAATGATATCCGAAATCGGTTTTTCGTCATCAACTACCAATATCTTTTTAGCCATTAATTATTCCCCCATGGAGTTGTTAATAAGATTGAAATTCATTTGAATCGAGTCGCAGAGGTTATTTTTTACCATGAATTGCGGTTCTATTATAGCATAGTCGCATCAGGGCTTTTAAATCTGATTATTTTTTTTGCTAAAACCGTTGACAAATTACCTCAATGCATTTAATATATATAATTGTTGTTGGTGTTCAACAGCAATTAAAAATTTGGGCAGTTAGCTCAGCTGGCAG
>NZ_AZEQ01000070.1 GCF_001436025.1 Limosilactobacillus mucosae DSM 13345
GTAGCTGCCTGGCTGCATTTTGGAAAAAAGGCTTGATCTGCCATCTGCCACGTTGCTTTGGTTACTGGCAGGTGCAGACTGACGATCCGACTCTGTGCCAATAAGTCATCCAATTCACGATACTGCACGCCATATTGCTGCTCTTGTTCTGGATCCAGTCGGTGACGCTTGTAGTAGTAGATGTTTTTGACGCCATAAGCTTTCAAGAGGCCGGCTGTCTTGCGAGCAATATCGCCAAAGCCAATCAGTCCCACGCTGCAGCCGGCTAGTTCAAGCAGGCTGGCATTTTGAATGTAGGCGCCCTTAGCTTCAATCTGGTGACCGTTCCGTACTGCCGCATCGTTTGCGACAACATCACGCAACATCCCGACCATCAATAAGATTGTCTGCTCAGCCACTGCCATTGCATTCATGCCCTTAGCGTTGCAAACGTAGACGCCGCATTCATCTGCCGCTTTTAGGTCAATCGCGTTAAAAGCAACGCCTTCCGAATGAATCACCAACAGATTAGGCATTTGCCGAATCAATTCATCTGAGATCGTCGTAATGGCATCAACAATAATAAAGTCCGCGTCACCAGCTTGACGAAGGTATTCTTCAACTGGTAGATCCGACTTTAAATCAACCAAACCGTTAGCAGCCGCGAACCGCTACAAGTTGCCCTGCTTGCCAATATGTAGTACTTTCATTGATAATACATAGGCTGGATACCCGTTACTTTAGTGACGGGAGGAAAGCCCCCACTCAAGAGGCTGGGAATTAACTATTA
>NZ_AZEQ01000071.1 GCF_001436025.1 Limosilactobacillus mucosae DSM 13345
GTCGAAGCTGATTCACTCGCACTTTGAGAAGCACTCGTTGATGCTGATTCACTTGCGCTCAGTGATGCGCTAGTGGAGGCCGATTCACTGGCACTCAGAGAAGCACTCGTCGATGCCGATTCGCTCGCACTCTGTGATGCACTCGTTGATGCCGATTCACTGGCACTCAGCGATGCACTAGTCGATGCCGATTCACTTGCACTCAGAGAAGCACTCGTCGATGCCGATTCGCTCGCACTCAGAGATACACTCGTGGATGCAGACTCACTTGCACTCAGGGATGCGCTGCTTGATGCAGACTCGCTGGCACTCAAGGATGCACTGGTTGAGGCTGATTCACTTGCACTCAAGGATGCACTAGTTGATTCCGATTCGCTGACACTCAGTGAGGCACTTGTCGATGCAGATTCGCTCGTACTCAGCGATGCGCTGCTTGATGCTGATTCGCTCGCACTCAGAGAAGCGCTAGTTGAGGCTGATTCACTCGCACTTTGAGATGCACTGGTCGAAGCGGATTCACTTGCACTCAAGGATGCAGACTTGCTTGCGCTTTGTGATGCACTCGTTGATGCGGACTGACTTACACTTACTGATGCAGACTTGCTTGCGCTTTGAGAAGCACTCGTGGATGCTGATTGACTTGCACTTACTGA
>NZ_AZEQ01000072.1 GCF_001436025.1 Limosilactobacillus mucosae DSM 13345
CCTCATCATCTCTGAGGGGTCTTACTTCCATAAGGAATGGGAAATCTCATCTTGAGGCGAGTTTCACGCTTAGATGCTTTCAGCGTTTATCTCATCCATACATAGCTACCCAGCGATGCTCCTGGCGGAACAACTGGTACACCAGCGGTATGTCCATCCCGGTCCTCTCGTACTAAGGACAGGTCCTCTCAAATTTCCTACGCCCGCGACGGATAGGGACCGAACTGTCTCACGACGTTCTGAACCCAGCTCGCGTACCGCTTTAATGGGCGAACAGCCCAACCCTTGGGACCGACTACAGCCCCAGGATGCGATGAGCCGACATCGAGGTGCCAAACCTCCCCGTCGATGTGGACTCTTGGGGGAGATAAGCCTGTTATCCCCAGGGTAGCTTTTATCCGTTGAGCGATGGCCCTTCCATGCGGAACCACCGGATCACTAAGCCCGACTTTCGTCCCTGCTCGACCTGTCTGTCTCGCAGTCAAGCTCGCTTGTGCCTTTACACTCTGCGAATGATTTCCAACCATTCTGAGCGAACCTTTGGGCGCCTCCGTTATCTTTTGGGAGGCGACCGCCCCAGTCAAACTGCCC
>NZ_AZEQ01000073.1 GCF_001436025.1 Limosilactobacillus mucosae DSM 13345
TCCCCAGTTGAGCAGTCAATGACCTGGCTATCAACTTTGCCGTTTTTCACGATGACGACCGCTCGAAATGAGTCATCGTGAAAATTCTCTTCGTATGTATATGTGTCCTCGATTTTCTGAAAGCCAAATTCGCTCATCTGCTCGGGGATGAATTTTTGGTTTTTAAATACATCGTCAATCAGTCTGGCCATCTTGTCACTCCACGCAATTTTTCGAAAAATCGATAGGTATCATTTTTATTATATAGAAAGAAATAACACGTCCTAATTTTAGCATAAAAAGGGATACCTTTAAACCGCCTTTTGTGAAGTGTTATTTGATAGAAATAACACTTCGGATCATGATCATGGCCGATCAAGCAGCCCAAACCTCCGAAATACAAAAATTGCCTCTCAGACGCACTGAAATTTAAATAGATGGGTAATTGTCCATTACGTTTCGTCTAAGAGGCAATTATCGAAATACACTAAAAAATCGAGCCAGTTAGCCGCTGACTCGATTATGGTATAATATTTTTGTCCAAGAACATTGGCGGTGCTTCGCTTTTCGAAGGGAGCGATGCCA
>NZ_AZEQ01000074.1 GCF_001436025.1 Limosilactobacillus mucosae DSM 13345
TGTTCTTGGTTTGATTGCCTTTATTGACGTCTTTTTGCAATTCGCTCTTGTCAGTAGGCTGACCATTCAAGTCATTCATAGCGTCTTTGATGGCTTGATCAGCCTGGTCAACTGTCTTTTGATCGGCAGTTGGATCGTTCAAAACATCCTGACCATGGTTGATAGCGTCATCCAGTGCCTTTTGCTTGTCTGGATCGGCATTGCGATACTTGATATCCTGCTTGGTATTAGTACCTTGTTCAACGTCTTTTTTGAGCTGAGTGTTGTCAGTTGGATGACCGTTTAGAGCATTATTAATTGCAGCAACCGCGGCATTAACGTCACTTTGACTGTGCGCTTTACCATCAAGCAATTTCTCACCAGCAGCGACCGCATCATCATAGGCTTTTTGATCGGTTGCATTAATGTACTCATAAGTCTTCCGGTTGTCTGGCGCGTCATCGACTGCTTTTTGCAAGGCAGCGTGGTCCGTAGCCTGACCATTCAGTGCATCCTTGATCGCCTTGACTGCAGCGGTAACGTCAGTCTGACTGTGAGCTTGACCGGC
>NZ_AZEQ01000075.1 GCF_001436025.1 Limosilactobacillus mucosae DSM 13345
TCGGCCGTGGTGTAGTTGATCTTGGCCCCAACTTCTCCTTCTGGCAAAGCATTTTCATCTAAAAGCGCCCCGGTCGTGTCGTCAATGTATTGAATCGTGCCAGCAACGGCTAACGAATCCTTGCTGTAGACAACCGTAACCGTTGCATCTTGATCACCAGGCAAAACAACATGACTGACAACTGTTGGCCGGTCAACGTGAGTAAAGCCGACTTCAGCTGGTGTCTTGGATACGACTTCAGCAAACTCATCACGCGTTGGCGTCCAGGCCCGCTCAGCATCCGTGGTGTCAACTTGGCCATCGTTGTTGGTATCGTAGCCTAAAAGCTTGCCGGTAACCTTGTCAATAACCGCGGTCCGCTTGAACGTCACGGTTTGAACGTAGGAGCTGGCACCGTCTGGCGAACCATTGACCGGCTTGCCCTGCGCATCGACATAGTTAATCGTCCG
>NZ_AZEQ01000076.1 GCF_001436025.1 Limosilactobacillus mucosae DSM 13345
GACAAGGTAGACGGGTCAGTGGTCTATGGCGACTGGACAACAGCCGAATGGCCAGCATACAAGGTGCCAGTAGTTGATGGCTACACGCCAAGTCAAGCCACGGTCGGGGCTCAGACGGTCACGAGCGAGACGAAGGACACGCCAGTGACGGTTACGTACGCGGCCAACGCTCAGACGATGCATATCAAGTACGTTGACGCACAGGGCAACGTCGTCAAGAGCGATCCAGTCAGCGGGCACACCGATGAAACGGTGAAGACGAACAGTACGGTGCCAGCCGGCTGGAAGCTGATGAATGGTCAAAGCGTGCCAGCTACGATCAAGTTTAGTGCCAACACGCCGGATGTAACGGTTAAGGTTGAGCATTCTTACGTGACGGTTTTGCCAGACAATCCAAAGACGCCGGCTGATGTATTGCCAGACAACCC
>NZ_AZEQ01000077.1 GCF_001436025.1 Limosilactobacillus mucosae DSM 13345
TCATAACGGAATGGTGAAGTCGTGCGGTTGGTAAAAGTTAAAGTTTGTGCTTGCGTCATATGTGATAACTTCCTTTCGAAAATGCTTGTTTGGCAGGACTTCTCAGGAAATAAAAAATCCCTGGGAAAAGCACATCCTGCACTTTCTCCCAGGGACGTTGACTGCTTATTCAACGTGTTACCACCCTGATTCAGCTAGACCTCACAATCTAGCCCTTACTGAGTACTCTAAAATTTAGAAGACCCGGACCGTGATATCGGACGTCACCCCGCGGCCGGCTTACCAAACGGCTCGCCCACCGACTTGCTCCAGGACCATCTTCATCGCGTTTCACGATCCCGGCTCTCACCTAACCCGGTTCTCTTTAAAGGCTGCCCGCGACTACTCATCTCTTCTAAGCAATTTCTAATTT
>NZ_AZEQ01000078.1 GCF_001436025.1 Limosilactobacillus mucosae DSM 13345
TATACAGATGAAATAGAAAATTCATCTTATATTTGGAGGGCATTTAAAATTGGCTAGAAAAAAATACTTTTCACTTGAGCAAAAATTAGCGATCCTTGATGAAACTAAAAGACTCAGTCTCAACAAAGTGGCAAAATTATATCAAATAGATGCAAAAACAATTCGAGCTTGGAAATTAATTCTTAAATACCAAGGTATTCACGGTTTATCGTACAGCTACAAAAGGCATCATTACTCAGAGTCTAAGAAAAAAGCATTAGTTAAAGAATTTAATAGCTCCTCTGAATCTGCCTTAGTATTTGCGGCTAAGCATGGAATAGCTAGTGATCGTAGCTTACGTGAGTGGGTTATTCGGTATAATGAATCAAAAGCCACGGTTTATACACCGAGAAAGCGAGATTCAATTAT
>NZ_AZEQ01000079.1 GCF_001436025.1 Limosilactobacillus mucosae DSM 13345
ACGATTCACTACGTTGGTGCCGGCGATGATACGCCAGCTGACAACATTGTGACGCAAAAGGACGCCTTCACGCGGACGGTGACGATTGACAAGGTAACTGGCAAGGTGCTCTCAATGAGTGATTGGGAAGGCACCAAGACGTTTGCCACGATTGACACGCCAGTCGTTGATGGCTATCATGCCGACAAGAAGACTGCCGGTGGTCTGACGGCAACGCCTGACAATCCAGATGTTGAAGAAACGGTAATCTACGCACCAAACGGTAAGATTGTTCCGGTTGATCCAAACGGTACGCCAATTCCAGGTGCCGATACGCCAACTTACCCAACGGACCCTAACGATCCAACCAAGGTCGTGCCAAA
>NZ_AZEQ01000008.1 GCF_001436025.1 Limosilactobacillus mucosae DSM 13345
TCAACTGGGGATGAATATTACCAAATTGACGTGCCGGCAATGCAAGGCAAGTTCGTCAGTTCCGTCCGAGCCGGTTATCTGGATATCTTAGGGCAGATTGTCGATCACTGTTGCCTGACCATGCCATTCGCATCCCCACAAGCTAATCGAATCGCGGTCAGGATTTACGATCAGTATCACGTCGCGCCGGATTTTCCTTGGAAGTCCAAGAACAATAAGGATAATGGTGTTTTTCGGCATCTGGATTCAGGCAAGTGGTTTGGTTTAATCATGAATGGCCGACGGGGACTTGTTACTAAAGATGATGATGAACAAAAAGTTGATATCATCAATCTGAAAAGCGACACGCTGCCAGTTGACGGTCAGTCCGTTTTTCCGGCTTACCATATGAATCATAAGTACTGGATTTCAGTCGTACTTGATGATCAGCTGAGCGACGATAACGTAATGAGATTGATTGATGAAAGCTTCCGTTTGACGGGAAAGCAGGGGTGATTAAATGCGACAGATCGTACTGCCAATCAAGGATGATGAGATACTCAAACAAGTCCAAGACACACTACTGAACAACTTCAAGTCTGGCCGACGCAACTACACCATCTTTCAAGTTGGCAAGGCAACGCTGCTGCGGGTAAGTGACGTTTTGCGGCTCAAGCAGTCCGATGTCTTTGACGACTATGGGGCCATCAAGCAGCACGCATTCATCAAAGACAAAAAGACCGGCAAGCAGAACACGCTCTACTTAAAGCCGGTCATGATGGATTTGGTGATGTATCAGCAATGGCTCAAGCGTAACGGCTACGAGGGGACGACCGAGTGGCTTTTCCCTTCCACGACGCGCCCGCAAAAGCATATCGATGAGCGCCAGTTCTACAACGTGATGGCCAAAGTGGGGGACCTGCTGGGAATCAACTACCTTGGCACGCATACGATGCGCAAAACGGGGGCCTACCGCGTTTATGTACAGTCCAACTACAATATTGGCTTGGTCATGAAGCTGCTGAATCATTCCAGCGAAGCCATGACCTTGGCATACCTGGGACTGGATCAGGTCAGTCGGGAGCATATGCTGGATAAGATTGATTTCGGGTAACATATGATATATAAAGTAGATTCAATGATTCAATTCATTCATTATGATCCTTAAAGACAATAGCTAATAATATAATGTCATTATCAGTTATTTAATTTTGGGGGAAATTATTATGGATGAGTTAATACTAATCGCCATTTTAATTGGTGGTTACTATGCCGGGAAAAAGATTTTTGGAAATAGCAAAGCTGCTGGATGGATCGGGGTTGGCCTTGCAATCCTTGTATTGGCTGGCCTTTTCGCAAGCAGCTTATTTTTAATTGAGGTTGTTCTTTTCGTTATCTTTACTTCGCTTATCATTCGTTGGACACATAACTATTTTGCGGTAAGTAAGGAGATTAGAGCTTGGCGACGGGCAAAATATCCCGAGACAAGCCCTTATAAGATTTCATCTGACCTAACCGAGGCAATCTATGAATCAGATGATGCTGAACCCGATATTCCTTATAACCGAGTCTCTGCTTTTAATGATAACAATGACATACTGACTGAGAATGATGGCGTTATTCCCATTTATTACGATGCCAAACCTGCCGATAACGAAATGGCTTTTCGCGAATTTGGTACTTTGATTACAACTAAGGGCGTCCTTTACAAAAAACAGGTAGAGGATCCTGAGACTAAAGATTCGAAGACGAAATCATACATAGCTGAAACTACGGTACTGCCATTCTCCAATGCCTACAAAGTAACTTTTGATGAAGAGAATGATGTATTGACGGTTTACTACGCTAACCGACACACTAAGCAATTAAGCGAATGTGGAAATGGTAAGCTTCTTTACAAAGCATTTACTACCGCAATCAATAATGGGTGGACTCGTAACGCCGATCGTATTCTTAAAAAGACTTGGGCTGTTCAAGAAGAATCGCTTAAGAACATTGACAAGGTAGTTAAAAAGGCTGAAAAAAGTGCCAAAATTCAAGAAGCCAACCGCTTAAACACCAAGTCAGCAATGCTTTCTTCAAGTCACATAAATACACTCAATCAGCAATTTAAGACGCAACAGCTTAATGCCCGTTTTGGTGCGAGTCAAGGACATGGTGTTGCTGCCGAGCAGGCAAATTGGGCTAGTGATTACTTTAAGGGATTTAATCCATCAGCTGAGGGACATTCGAATGTTAAATCTGGTGCCGATCGTATTCGTCAGATATCAGGCGAGATGATCCAAACTAAATACTATGCTTCAGCAAGAAGTGGTGTTAATAACTTCCTTAAAAAAGGTTATGTTAATGGCAATGGCAAGCTAATGACGTTAGAGGTGCCAAAGGATCAATACAAGGAAGCCATTGGGATAATGCGAAAAAAGATTGAACTAGGACAAGTACCAAACGAAACGAATCCAAAGAATGCAGCCAATTACGTCAAAAAAGGTGCCTTAACCTACCGTCAGTCTAAGGTAGCAACTCTCTCCATTTTTGATCGTGATTCAACGATTAAGATTCAAGGTAAAGAGGTTCAAGTTCCATTTGCTGAAAAGCTTGTTGTCTCAGCTGGTACTGATTTCTTGACTGGCGCAGCGGCTGCGGCACCAATGTCAGTTGTCAACTTTGTCTGGATCTATGCAAATAACCGTTGGCAAGGAGTTGATCGTACTACTGCCACCAAGAATGCAATGATTGGATTCGCTAAGCCAATGCTGATTGGTGGTCTGATGTATACTGTTGCCAGCCAGTTTGCTGGGAGCGAATTAGCAATGAAAACTGCCGCAAAATTTGGAATTGAAAAGGCTAGCCGTGATGTTATCGCCAAGAGGACTATGGGTGCATTAACCGTTGTCGTTGCGGTTGGACCTGATGCAGTAAACTGTCTGGTTGGTAAGATTTCCTTTCAACAATTAGTTAAGAACACCGCTGTTACCGGCGCAGGTATGGCTGTTGGTGGTGCTCTAGGTACTGCTATTCCGGTTCCTGTTGTGGGTACTCTTGCTGGAAGCATGCTTGGAGGCTTTGTTGCCAAGAAAGTATTGGATCATTTCTCTGAGGATGATAGCGTCATTATGGCACGAATTGCAAAGCAAGAGTTTATTGAAGTCGTAATGTTTATGCCTTTGACCAAAGAAGAATTTAATGATATTGCTCAAACGGTTTTCGATCCCAAAGAAGCGCCTAAGCTGTTTAAATTGATGTTCCAAAATGGGGGACGTGATCGCGAAGGTATCGAAAAATCACGTAAATACATCGATGAAACCCTTGAAAATCTGGTTGTTTCTAAGTTTAAGGCTCGTGAATCTTTTGATGATGAAATCATTGAAGCAGTACGTGATGAATTCGGTAACTTTGAAATGGCAGCCAATTAATATGTAGCATCAAAACAGGCTCATGGGAATTCCCACGGGCCTGCTGTTGTATTAGAGTTATTAATAGATGCGAACTGCATTATACGTAAATCACCTTTGGCAAAATGTAGGCTTAAACGCTCTCGATGCAGAAAGAATCCCAAGCCTAGTCAAAGAAAGGACCGTGATAAATATGCTGAAAAATGATGTACCAACCAGCGACATTAACGTCTTGAAAGACTCAACATCATCAGTCTTTGAACAAGCTGCCAAAGCGCAAACTGGCGTATATATTTTGGATCATAATGTACCGAGCGGCGTGGTCATGTCAGTTAATGACTACGAAAAAATGGTTGATGAAAATGAGCGGATGCTTGATGAGATTACTGAATTAAAGGCTATGATTCGCCTTAGCAACGCTGCTCCAGAATTAGTCAGCGACTATCAAGTTCGAGGCGAAATAGCCTTGCAAGAGCCGGTTATTGATGAGAATGATGGCTGGGAATAACTGGCTTAGATTCACTCACTGTCATTGCGCAATAACCAATATTTGTATTGGCAAAATGTAGGCGAAAAACTGTCAAAATGCAGGCGATAAAACTAAAAAAGGCATCCCCATATCGGAGACGCCTTCACCCCCACATGCAAAATGACTTCAAGTACACTTGGCTAGCGCATCAGCCATATCCAAAGACGCTTTCGGAACTAGAAGATCTGGTTAAACGTGGCGTTGAGTACTTCAATACGGTTGAAATCTCAAGCAAATGCAACAACCTCACCGCGGAAGATTACCGCAATGAGGTTGCCTAAACTAAATTTTTATTTTTTCGTGTGTTACCTTGACAGGGCATAGTGCCCCTTATGCTGCAATATCGTCTAGGATTACTGATGCGTCATGAACAGCAGAATTAATATCTTCGTGATTTACCTTATTGGTTTCTTTATTGCTGGTGCTCTTTATTACAAGGTTCACCCTACACATCTTATACAGCAAACCTACAAGGAGAACTAAATTCTCTGTGGTCAACTTTTCTTCGTCAGTAAAATCCGACCAATTTGTTTTTTTTCTGTATTCTACAGTGTTATAAAGAGACGAATAACGCTTTTTATATTCACCTTCGACTCGTGTGAGGCTGTCTTTAAATGGCTGCGCAGCGGAGCTCAATTCATTAAGGTACTTTACTATTTTATTCACTTTTCTCTCTGTCTCTTGCGCTTGCTTATAAGCTTCATCCGCCTTGTCAGAAAGGTGGGATCCAGTTGCATTAAATATTATTCCGCCAACCAGCAACCCTACGCCTAATGTAGCTCCTCCTAATATTGCGGTTCCTAATGCCATGCCGCCACCTCCTGCTGCAAGCGAACCGCCACCAAGTGCTGCAAGTGTAGCGTTAGTTAAAGCTGCACCGCTAAGGCTTGAAAGAGCAGTTCCTGTAGATGCAGTCCCCACTGCCATCACGGCCGCTGTTGCAGCACCCGCACCAGCAAAACCGCCTGCGGTTCCTACGGCTGCTCCTCCAAGCGCACCAAGAAGAACACCAGCGCCTACCGCAACTTCTTTTAAATCTTCTGCTTCAAACTTCGGGAGTTCTACACCAGCCCTTGAATAAGATTTAAAATCCGGACGGCCTTGAATTCTTTCAATTAAATCCGAAAATTTTTTGAAGTTATCAAGAATCTGTAATTCCTGCTTGCCAATATCATCCATGAGTTTTGTTGTAGATGCATTCTTTGACTTAAACTTAGATATCGCTTTTTCCTGCTTTTCCTTGGCCCATCGCATGGTATCATTTGCTTCTTTCATTTTCATTCCACCATGAATTCCTGAACCAACACCTAAAGCTCCAGCAATCGCTGCAATTCCACCAATTATAAAAGGTATCGGCATATTAATTCCTCCTTTGACTTTTCAACTGCTCACAAACTTGACAATTAAGCCTGTAATATTCTTCCTTTAAATATTTGTCCTTAAAATAAGGATCGTAGGACTCATCGACTCTGCACAATAAAGGACTTTTTTTCATATATCGAGCACAAATTCCCCCGAAGGTATTTGCGCACTCCATCACCTCTATCCAATTTCTCATACAGCCTGCTCTTGTCGAGAGTTCTGCAGCACTCAACGCACTTATCACATCTGAACATTACTCAAATACTAAGTGATTCGACTTCTTGCCCATGAAGTCATCAAAATTTCCAGCCCATGGCTTAGGTATCCCTAGTTTTTCATAACTTTCGAGAAGATAACGATTTAACTCAGATTCATCTGCAATATATGCAAGATGAGATACAAACTCTTTATATCGTTCCGTTTCTCTTCTATAAGCCTCAATATCAATTTGTTTGAGCTTTTCCATATACTCTACTAGAGCTTCATTAACTCTCTGGAAAGCATTAATTGTAAGTTGTATATCTGCCTGTATTCCTACCCTAATACAAACTTCTTTTACAACAAGCGTCACAAAGCGGAACCATGCTATGATATTTAAGCGTATAAAGAAATCAAGGTAATTTCCTCCTGATTTAATGCCGGCATCTATTCCATCCATTACACATAGTGTTCCATTACCAATAATCAGCATCACTCTCAAATCTGGATGAGAATTTGTAGGTATACACTCTTTAAGAGGTTTCTTGTACTGGAAGAAACGACGCACTCCCCACATAAGCCTGATCATCAAATTAGTTATGACAACAGGAATTGCCATAGCTAACCCAAAACGAGCATCATAACCTTCGGTGAAAGCTCTGGTAGCTATCATTGCCAATACTTGCTTATTCCCGTTTCCATCAGAGAATTTTCCAAATTCACAAAGGCCTAACAGCTCATAGAATGGCATTACTATACCCATTCCACGCTTTGCATTGCCCCTACTTCCTGAAGATCCTGCAAAATCAGACATAAGATGTCCAAACCAATTTACAGTTCCACAAAAAATTTTAGATATAAAATTTCCACCCTGAAGCTCATATGTATCAGAATTGATAGTTATCAATTTTCCATTTGATATGAAAGTTGATGAGCTTGTGAACTGATTTAAGATAGAAAAGAATAAACCGATAATATCCGAGGAATGGGCTAGAGACTTCATATGATGGTCTTTTGTCCACATGTCGACAGCACCACCAGCAGCTTTAGTTGTGGCTTGGTCATAATTTACGCGATATTTCTTCTCCAAGAATCCAATTGCGCTAGCTACACTATTTTCCTTTCCTGCACGTGGAGACCACCCGACTTTTTTTGCAAAAAGCATTACAACCTTATCTGCCAGTGCGTCTGTCAAATTTCCTAACTTAGATTCACCTGGTGCTCCTACAAAAAAGATATCGATTACACCACCCAATGCTCCACAACCAGCTGCAATTAAGTAATCGTACTTATCACATTTGTCCTGTTTGATAAGGAGTTCCTGCTTCTCTCTTTTATTTTGTTTAAAATATTCAGCGTTGCTATACATTGCGTCACCTTTATTATTGGAAACTAGAGAAATAGTGTCTGGTCTCTTGACTCCAGCTCCAATGCAACTGTCATTAAACCAAGAAATTCCCACGCCAGCTAACAAAAAAGGGCACCCTTCGTGGCAATGTCCTCAAAAATAATCACAACTGGCTGTCATTTAAGCCCCTATAGCTTTGCGTCGTTATCTATCGATAACTTTGCCACAATATTCATTTTTAGTCTAGCACGATTTTATATTTATTTACACGCGGATTGCTAGTTCGTAATATTTAACAAAAAAGGCCCAACATAGTTAGATTAAACCTAAAAGGAGTCCTGGCTATGTTGAACCGCTTAATCAAGTGCTATGCTCCTAGAAAGTATCTGGAACGCCGAAATGTTGAAAACACTAGGCTCTCCGATGCTTCGCTGCTGGCTTTAATGTGCTTAAAAGTCCAATATCAGGTCGCAACTTGGCGAAAATTCTATCTGTTAACTAGCGATATCTTACCTTCTCTACCATAAATACGTCGCATACGCTACGCTAGACGACGATATTAAGGAAGGATTACTGGATGCCGGTATTCAGCTCATAGAGATTCCTGAACGACGTTATCTGACTAAGCCAGGAAGATGGGACTATACTGTGGCTAGAGGTAACTTTACCTACGGACTATGAAACTACCCTCAATTTAAAAGCTGCGATTCGCCTTAGCAACGCTGCTCCAGAATTAGTCAGCGATTATGAAGTTCGAGGTGAAAAAGCCTTACAAGAGCTGGTCCATTGATGAAGATGATGGTTGGGAATAACTGGCTTAGATTCACTCGCTGTCACAGCACAAAAACCAATATCAACTTTAGCAAAATGTAGGCTTAAAGCCGTCAAAATGTACTTGAAAACTTTCTCGAGATAGCGAGAATTCCTGATCTCATCGGCGTTGTACGACCACCAATATGTGCTGTCAAAACGTATCAGAAAAGACTGGCAAAATGTAGGCGATAAAACTCAAAAAGGCATCCCCATATCGGAGACGCCTTCACCCCCACATGCAATGGGGAAAACATATATCTTTGATCCATTCATCACATTAACATCAGGATCACACCCGCATAAAGCGGGGAAACAATCCTAGTATATAACGTCAAAGTAAGAAAGCAACCCCAGTTTTGGAGCTGCTTTCTTTTCGTTTGAACTTGGCTAATACATCCCGAATCTACTTATGACAAATCACTCGAGGAAAGCCGATTTATTTCTTCTTCTTGGACTTGTCATCGGCCTCTTTAAGATCGTCCACGAGGCCATCGCTAATTAGGTCGTGGATGAACTTGCGCGCTACTGGATCTTTAACATGAATCACCTTGGTTCTGCGTGATTTTCTGCGAAGAGAAGCCGCAGATGCCATATAAAGAATCCAACTGACAAAGCTGCCAGCTACCAAGAAAAGCTCGTTTTGAAAGACGCGCATGCCGATAAAACCAACCGCGAAAATCAGCAGCATCAGAACCAGCACGATCGTTTTTTGTCGGTTCACTCTCTCTTGTTGCTGCTTCATTAATATGAGCTGCGGATTGCCTTGGGGGATGATGGATGCGAATCTGATATTGAGCATCAGCAAAAGAGTTTCCATCAGAATTATCAGCAGCATTGCTATCCCTATGATTCTAATTACAATACTCATTGTATCGCCTCTTAAATCTGATTAATTATTATTGTATAAATCGTGTAATTGGTTCCTTACGCTTTCTTGAGTACTTTTATCTCCGTAGACTTCCGGACTGTTAACAGCCCATTCGCCTGCCTCACCTTCGCCATTGTCACCAACCAAAATATCAGTCCCATAGAAGTCTTCATGATGGAAGGAGTGACCTGCAATTACAACGGAAGATGCTGAAGAAGTGCTTGAACTATTAGCACTACTTTGAGCTGTTTGAGAGGTAGAATCGCTCGAACTAGTCTGGCTGCTGGTTGATTCTGAGCTAGTCTCAACTTGATCTTTAAAGTCACTCGGCTTAAAAGATTTTTGGCCAACCGACTTACCATGATTCATTGCTTTTACAACGACAGACTTGCTGTTATTCAACTCATAAGCGACACGACATTTCACCGTCTCGCCCCTCTTAATCGTCTCAGTTTGATTGTCCAAGATTGTCTGACTGGTATCTGTTGGTAGATTTCCAATGCTCAGTTCTTTACCATCTTGATAGACTTTAAAAGCCGCCAACCAGCCATTGTTTGCATTAATCTCATGGTCCGATTTATTAGTAATCTGATAGTCAAAAACAACTTCTTGTTTGTCATATCCAAGGCTTGAAGCAGCGTTATAAAAGTGAACTCCAGTGATCTTAATTTTAGCGTTATCAACGTTTGCAGTTGTACCGTTGAAATAGTATTTACTGTGTGTTTGATGACTTGTTTCAGATGATGATGAGGTACTCGAGCTATGCGAATCATGGCCACATGCAGCAAGCGTTATCCCCGCCAAAATCGTTGCACTAATTGTAACTACTTTCTTCATTAGTTAAATCTCTCCCAATCATATGAAGCCCCCAAATATAGTACCTATAATCTCTATATACTGATTCAAAATACTAACAAATGCTTCAAATAGAATTACTTATGTTAATAAGGATAACGCAACTTAAATGGATATTTCGCATCATCAAAAGAACTGTTAGTGCAAGTTAGATACACGTTATAAAATTTCAAAAACAATGACTGATAACAGCCACACCAATCGAATTTTTTGGTACGGCTTAAAATAATCTCCTTTTTTCGATTTTTTAGTCGTAAAGAGCATAAGGGGAATCTACTACTGACACGTCAGCAGCCCGTCAGTGACGGGGATTCGGGGGTAGCATCAAATTTTCTCGTCTGCGCCTATAATGACCCCTCAATGAGTACTTTTGCCTACCCAAAACGAGTCTGCAACGCGTCCATTTTTGGCTTGAGAATTCGCTACGTTTTTGATCAAAAGCTGAGTCAAAATACGACATGATGTTGTGCAATTTTAGACTGCCACTTTTGTACAATTTCAAGCCGCCATTCGGATAAAGATTGAATCCAAAAATCATGCTGAGCATTAAAAATTTTCCTAGTTAAAACTCCCTAGTCTGCCTTTAAAGAATGAGGTACATGCTAGAATCAAATTAAGATTAAAGCGCTAAATATCGGTGCGATTTTAAAGCCTCCTTACTTTCAAAATACCCAGAATTGTACAATTTTAGATCGCCACTTTTGTACAATTTTGCTCTGCCATTTCTGTACATTTTTTAACTGCCACAGCCAAAATAAATCTCGTTTAAGGAGCTGATAGCGATGGTCACACAGCCAAATATTCAAACCATTGAAGAGCCGCCAACCGAGTATTATTTGTTGGACTGCGAGTTTGCGACCGAGCTAAATTATCAATCCAAAACGACCCGCGACGTTCCTCTAGAGATTGCAATCGGCCATTATCTGAATGGGAAATGCCTGGGCTATTTGGCTGAGTATCTGTACTGGCCAAACATGCTTGCCCGCGATTTAAAGCGAGGAATCAAACACAGCAGCTACAGCTTTGATGAGTATCTGAAAAAGGGGCAGGTAGCAAATATCGTTGAAGAATTGAACGCATTTATCAAGCAGCCTTTGCCATTCGTGGGATGGAATGTTAAGACCGATCTGCATCATCTTCTTGCCTGTCTTGATTCAAGATTCTGTCTTCATAATCAAGTGATCCAATCCTTTTCCATCGACCAGTACATAATGCATTTGCAAAATCTGCCAACTCTGCCTGGTCTTCGCGAAACGGTCCGCAAACTGCATTTACCTTTAGCAACAACCAAGGACAAAGCCATTACCGATGTCGAAATGACGGCGGAGGTATTTGCATATTACTTCAACCACGATGAGATTAATACAACCATCAAACAGCTGTCGCAACAAGCATCAGCCATAACGATAAATAAAGGAGAGACGTTGGCAAAATCATCGGCATCAATCGCTCAAAAAGTCATCCCTTTCGATCTAAAAATGATGGATGGCAGGACCTTACCAAGCGTTCAACTGCCAAGAACAATTCGCTATATTATCTGTACCGCTCGCAACCATCAAATGACCAAAAATCAAACCAAACAATTGAATATGTGGCTCGTTGAGATGGGTGCAAATCATCGTATGGTTCAATGCACGAAACCGAGTCAAGCCGACTTTGGAATCTTCGTGGGGGATGCAAAATCCTACCATCAATTGCGGGAAGATCAGTTTACGATTAAGCTCAAAAAGCTGCAGCATTCGCACAAGCCAGTGATATCTCTATCGGCAAATAACTGAGACAAAAAATAAGCGATCGCTGAATCCAGTGGTCGCTTATTTTAGTGTTGGTTCTAACCATTTATGTGTCATAACTCTGCACTTATGATCCAATGCCACAAGTGATTAGTAACATGTGATTTGTGATTAATCACTTGTGTCCCAGAGAAGAATGACTTTCATACTCTATAAAACTGATCCACGTCCTTAATTTAATTTCTCTCCTTTACGAACACCCATTCGCATATTATAATAAAAGGCAAACAGATGTTCAGAAAAGGGATGATCAAAATGGACACTTCAGCAGAGCCGCGGGGAATCTTTCTCGTGATCGACAACAAGTCATTCTATGCCACGGTTGAGTGCACGATGCGCGGGCTGGATCCGCTCACCACGCCGCTCGTAGTCATGTCGGAAGCCGAGAATACCAATGGCGGGCTGGTGTTGGCGTCATCTCCAATGGCCAAAAAGCTTTACGGCATCTCCAACGTCAACCGCCAACGTGGTCTGCCGCGCGACAACCATCTGATCGTGGTGCCGCCGCGCATGAACACGTATATCGAAAAGAANGCGAGATTTGCCGCGCGACAACCATCTGATTGTGGTGCCGCCGCACATGAACACGTATATCGAAAAGAATATTGAGGTTAACAACATCTATCGCGAGTTTGTAGCTGATGAGGATCTGTTGCCATATTCGATTGACGAGTCGATTCTGGACATTACCCATTCCTGGAAGCTGTTTGGGGATGATCCGATCGAAGTCGTGCAGAAGATTCAAAAGACCGTTCATGACCGCCTGAAGCTGGTTACCACGGTAGGCGTGGGTGAGAACCCGCTGCAGGCCAAGATCGCGTTGGACGTCTACGCTAAGCATGATCCGCATTTCATTGGCGAGATCACCTATGACACGGTCAAGGAGAAAATCTGGTCCATCCCTGAGATTACTGATGTCTGGGGCATTAACGAGCGGACCGCCAAACGCCTTGCCAGACTTGGGATTCATTCCATGGCTGAGTTGGCCCATGCCGATCCGTTCATTCTCAAGGAAGAGATGGGCGTGATGGGAACGCAGCTGTACGCGTCCGCTTGGGGCATCGACCGCACCGACCTGGCCGAGGAAGTCCTGCCTAAAGACAAGAGCCTGGGCAACTCGCAGGTCTTGCCGCGTGACTATACAAGGGCGGAAGAAATCGAGGTCGTCATCCGTGAGATTGGTTCGCAGGTCGCTTCCCGGCTCCGCGCGCATGACAAGCAGGCAGGGGGCGTCTACCTTTCAATCGGCTATTCCTTAAGCACGCCAACGGAAGAAACCGGCTTTGCTCACTCGCTGAAGCTTTCCGATTCCACGGTCGACTCAAATCTCATCAACGAGCAGCTGATGTATCTGTTCTATACATACTGGGATGGGGTATCGCCGGTCTGCCGCGTCAGTGTAGCCGCAACCCGCTTAGCCGACCGTTATGGCGAGCAGCTCGATCTGTTCAAGCAGCCCAAGTACGATATGGTCAAACTGGAAGACACCGTTGACGCCATCCGCAAACGGTTCGGTAAGACGTCGATCATGCGGGCAGCCAGCTTGGAGAAGGGCGGTACATTTATTAAAAGAAGTCAGTTGGTAGGAGGTCACGCCGGTGGACAAAGCTTGGAATAAAGAAACCGAAAGCGATAAAATCTGCGAGCGAATCAAGCGAAACTTTACCAATCGCTGGCGCACCAGGTATTGGGTCTCCGTGGTCTACTATGAACCGGAGCATGGCTATAACCTGTTTTTTAACATTCAGCCTCGCAATACCTATAGCCGATCAGTCTCGATTGCTCGGTTGGCGGATTGCGAGTATTCTGAGTTGCTTGATATTATAACTAAGGTTCGCCAGACGTATCGGTTCACCTTGAACTACCTAAACTTCACTGATGACCAGGTCCGCGAAATGAGGAGGAAATTTCGATGAAAATGCATTTTTACAATGGTCAAGAAGCTGACAAGGTGGCCACGCAGTTTTTCAAGTACTACTATCATGATCGCGGCAAGATGAAGTGGAGCGGCTTCCTGCTTTCAGAACATACTGCCGCATTAAATAAGGAAATCGATAAGGAGCACAATGATAACCCTCAAAAATAGGGAAACGCGTTAAAGTTCCGCTATAATAACGTCTGTGCTGCATATCTATATTAATTTACGGTCCATGTCATTTCGATGTGGGCCGTTTTTTGTGCTGAACGAAATCATTTTACATTGGCTTGATAACTGGAAGCATTGACGAACCGAGCAAAGTCAAGCTACCAAAAAAGCCCTAGCGTATAGTACGTTAGGGTTTTGGTTTCATGATAGCATTGAACTATTCACGACAAGCTATGTAATCAAATTTCGTCATCTGATTCATCGTCATCATCTGAAAACTCAATATGAATACTACTAAGGATTGGTATTGCGTTTACCATATGATTGAGGACAAAGCGGACAATCCAGAAATGCAAGAAATTAATACTGATTCCGATTAATAATGGCCACGTGTTTCCGTACTTATTTGCAACAATGATACTTAGCCAGAAAATTAGCAGCATGGTCAAAATCAACGTAGTAGCAATCGGCTTATATTTTTCACGTATATCAGCTGCCATGTTATACGTAGCTTGGTTAATCGAATACAGTTCGCTCATCAGCCGCTCTTGAACAAACATACGTTTAGCTGGAATTATGATTAAAGCTAGTTCACCAAGCAGTAAAGAGATTTTCAATAAACTCGGTATAAATGACACTTCCCATTTTTTATTTTAGAGTAATTAATCAAGCCTATCACAAAAATAAAAGGGCAGGTTGGAACTTATCCAATCTGTCCTTTATTGTTCTTCAGAGTCTTAATGCTCCTGCTTCTTCTTGTATCCCATTAATCCCAGCATGCCTAAGAAGCTGGCAATGCCAAGCGAAATCAAGCCCTTTGTCTCTTGCTGATCATTACCGGTTTGTGGCAGCGATTGTGCTTGAGTCGACTGGTTCTGGCCATTGTTTTCCATTGCAGAACTCGTCGGGGATTGATTATTAGTCTGGTTCGACTGGTTCTGGCCATTGTTTTCCATTGCAGAACTCGTCGGGGATTGATTATTAGTCTGGTTCGACTGGTTCTGGCTATCGTTTTCTGTTGTAGAACTCGTCGTGGACTGATTATCGGTCTGGTGCTCGTTAGTCACCGTTCCATTGCCATTCTCACTGGATGGCTGTTCAGGACCGGTTGGCGTGTTGCTGCCTGGATTCGATGGCACTGTGCCATTGTCGTCAGACTTAATCGGAACATAGACAACCTTGGTATCAGAGCCGAGGTCATTAGGCGTGATGCTTTCAACCGTCTTCTTGTAACCTGGAATATCAGGAACCGGCGTAGCAAATCCTTGAGTTGGATTGTTTGGATCATTGTTATACGTTGGCGTTGGCGCGTTTGGAATTGGGTTGCCATTCGAGTCTACTGGAATAAGGCTTCCCAATTTGTGATAGGTAACGATGGTCGTTGAAACCGGATTGTCCGGCGTAACCTCGGCGCCTGCTACATGTTCAATGTCCGCATAGTAGCCAGGGATGACTGGTGTTGGGACTCCTTGATAGCTGTGGTTCTGCTCAGTCCAAGTTACCTCACCAGTTGCTTCATTCTTTTCACCAGTAAACGTGTAGTCGTTTTGAATGCTTTCTACTGGCGTCAGGTCGCCGGCACCCTCATATTTAACAACCTGGCTAGCAGGCTGAGAAACCTTCGTTATGATTGGCGTGTAGGTGATCTGAGTGTTGGCACCAGGGTCATCCGGCGTTACCTCAGTGATCGTCGTCGTGTACCCAGGGATGTCTGGGACTGGCGTCGTTGTGGTCTTGGTTGGATCACTTGGATCGTTGCTGTAGGTTGGCATTGGCGCGTTTGGAACTACGTTGCCTTCAGGGTCAACCGGTACGATGCGACCTAAAGCACGATACTTAACTGTAACTTCCTCGGTTGGGTGTTCTGGCGTCAAAACGATGTTGTCAACGCTTGCGACATCCGCATAGTAGCCAGGGATAACCGGCGTTTCAACTGGTTTGTAGGCGTGGGTTGCCTCATCCCAAGTCGTTACATTAGTTGTCTCATTGCTCTTGCCAGTGAACGTATAATCATTTTGGACATTGTCCTTAGGCGTCAAGTCTCCGGCACCTTCATATTTAACCGTTTGGCTTGTTGGTACCGTGGCATCCTTAATGATTGGCGTGTAGGTGATCTGAGTGTTGGCACCAGGGTCATCCGGCGTTACCTCAGTAATCGTCGTCGTGTACCCAGGAACTTTCGGAACCGGTGTCGTCGTGCCCTTGCTTGGGTCTTTTTGATCGTTGTTGTACGTTGGCGTTGGCGCGTTTGGAATCGTGTTGCCTTCTGGATCAACCGGAATAATCTGTCCTAATCGATGATAGATCACCGTTGTTATTGATGTTGGGTTATCAGGAGTTACCTTAGCGCCATCAACGCTTGCGATATCCGCATAGTAGCCCTGAACAACCGGTGTTTTAACTGACTTATACGTATGTTCTTCCGCATTCCAAGTCGTTTGGCCGGTTGTCTCGTTGGTATCACTAGTAAACGTAAAGTCATTCTGGACGCTCGGGTTAGGTGTCTGATCGCCAGCACCCACGTAGTTGATGATTTGGCTACTTGGAACCTTGTTAGTCGAGATAATTGGTGTGTAAACAACCGGAGTATCCCCGTCAGGAGTAGTAGGCGTTACGCTGCTTTCTGACTTATTATAGCCTTTAATATTCGGAGTTTCGGTTGTCGTCGCCTTGGTTGGGTCATTTGAATCATTCTTATACGTTGGAGTTTCCGCGCCAGGAATTGGATTACCGGCTGAGTCAATCGGAACGATCTTGCCCATTGGCTTATAGGTAACTGTTATCGTTGAATTTGGATTATTAGGGGTTACCTCAGCACCATCAACGCTTGCAATATCCGCGTAGNCGGTGTGGGCGAAAATCCGCTGCAGGCCAAGATTGCGTTGGACGTCTATGCCAAGCATGATCCACGCTTCATTGGCGAGATTACCTATGACACGGTCAAAGATTGGAATCGATTTCTTTATGGTAAAATTAAATAAATGAAACAATCATTAAAGATTGTTCAATTACGAGCAAAAATAGCCGTTTTTCCTTGAATTTGTTGAAAAGCTATGTGATTATGGAAACGTATTCAAATGTCATGAGGAGGCTTCTATTTATGAATAGACAATTTGATTTCTTAATGCCAAGTGTTAACTTCTTTGGTCCTGGTGTTATCGCCAAGATTGGTGACCGTGCTAAGATGCTTAACATGCACAAGCCACTGGTCGTTACCCAAGAGAGCTTGGAAAAGATCGAAAACGGCCCCGTTGTTCAAACGATTGAATCATTGAAGAAGGCTGGCGTGAACTATGCCATCTTCAACGGTGTTGAACCTAACCCAAAGATTCGTAACATCAAAGCTGGTAAGAAGATGTACGAAGAAGAGAAGTGTGACTCCATCATCACTGTTGGTGGGGGCTCTGCTCACGACTGTGGTAAGGGAATCGGTATTATCCTGACTAACGGTGATGACATCACCAAGTTGGCCGGAATTGAAACGCTGGACAACCCACTGCCACCTCTGATGGCTGTTAACACCACCGCCGGGACTGGTTCAGAATTGACCCGGCACGCGGTTATCACGAACGAAGAAGACCACCTGAAGTTCGTTGTTGTTTCCTGGCGTAACATTCCATTGGTATCCTTCAACGACCCAATGCTGATGCTCGGCGTTCCACAATCAGTTACTGCTGCTACCGGTTGTGACGCCTTTGTTCAAGCAATCGAACCATACGTTTCTGTTGACCACAACCCAATCACGGACAGTCAATGTAAAGAAGCTATCCAACTGATCCAAGAAGCATTGCCAGAAGCTGTTGCCAATGGTCAAAATGTTGAAGCACGGACCAAGATGGTTGAAGCTGAAATGCTGGCCGGGATGGCCTTCAACAACGCCAACCTGGGTTACGTTCATGCCATGGCTCACCAACTCGGTGGTCAATACGATGCCCCACACGGTGTTTGCTGTGCATTGCTGCTGACCACGGTTGAAGAGTACAACCTGATTGCTTGCCCAGATCGGTTCGCCGAACTGGCCCGGATCATGGGTTACGACACCACCGGCCTGACCACCATGCAAGCCGCTCAAAAGTCCATTGACGGGATGCGTGAGATGTGCAAGGCAGTTGGCATTCCATCATCCATCAAGGCAATCGGTGCTAAGCCAGAAGACTTCCCATTGATGGCTGAAAATGCCCTGAAGGATGGGAACGCATTCTCCAACCCACGTAAGGGTACGAAGCAAGACATCATTGACCTTTACCAAAAGGCATACGATGGTATTTACTAATTAACGGTGTGGATACATTTAATTAGCAACGAAAAAGTCACCCGCAGGCGAAAACCTCATCTGCGGGTGACTTTTTAGTATTCGGTAGATTGTAAAATTTAAGTTGAACATATTAGTGGATAGAAAAACCCATAAAGGTCTTTAATGGTGTCACCACAACATTCCATTAGAAAGAAGGACCTTTATGGGCACCACTATTTTGTCATTTGAAGACCGCGTTGTCATCGAAACACTTCATCATGAAAAGCACTCACTTCAATATATTGCCGATTATTTAGGCTTTAGTAAAACCACTATCTTTAATGAGGTTCATCGCTTAGCTGGTGAGTATCACGCAGTTAAGGCTCAAACTGACCATGAAGTTAAACTTAGTCATCGTGGTCGTAAAACCATCTTAACGACTAACCTAAAGCGATTGATTGAAGAAAAAATCAAGATTCAAAAATGGTCAATTGAACAAGTGGCTCATGTAGTTAGAATTACCTACAAAACCATCTATAACTGGATTGATCAGGGACTACTGGATATTAATGTGACTGACTTACCTGACCATGGTATTCATCGCAAACGATCTAAAGAAACCCGTGGTAGTTTTAGTCATGGACGTTCCATCGAAGATTGTCCAGCTGAAATTTCTGATCATAATACTTCAGGTCACTTCGAAGCTGATACAGTTTTATCTGGAAAACGTAAAGGTCAAGCAGTAGCTACGTTTGTCGAGCGTAAGAGTCGGCTTACCATCGTTAAACGGCTTAATGGACGAGATAGTATTTCAATTATTTTAGAATTGGCTAACCAGTTAGGAGATAATCTCAAGACCCTTACTGTTGACTATGGGAAAGAATTCGCCAACTACAATTTGATTGAAGAACAGACCGGTGTTCCGCTGTACTTTACGCACGCTTATTCGCCACATGAACGAGGCAGTAATGAAAATCGCAACCGAGTACTACGCCGCTTCATTCCCAAAGGTCAACCGATTGATGAGATTACCGATGATGAATTGATTCAAATTAACTGGTATTTGAATTCCCGACCACTTACCACTTAAATGTTTAAATTGGCGAACACCGATTGAGATCTTTTTGCGTAATCTGCGTTACTAAATTTGTTCAAGTTATTTCTTGCAATCTGCCAAATTGAGTTTGGTATCCCTAACTTTACCTATAAATTGAAGAAAAATAAAAATAGTAGGTAAAATAAAGTTTTGCACAGTTTTGGCTTAGGCCATTCGAACCAAAAATATACAAAATTACCTACTATTGAGGCAAAAAATCTGCAAAGTAGGTAAATTTCAAAAAATTGCTTATACAGTTACCTACGATTTGCCAAAAAATTCAAAATAGTAGGTAAAGCTGCGGTTGACGTCTTATCAGTGGCGGAGTGGAGGTTAATTAGAGCGGGAATCTGTCTATCATTGAGTTGCGGCGACTGCAGAAACGGCTAACTGAAACATCATTGCTCCACATCAGCTACGGAATCAATTAACCGAAATATCGTTGACGCATGCCGGTCGGGGAATCGCAGCTAATCGAAACAGTTCTGAATACTAAAAGCCTAAAATATCATTCTCAAAAAATCCCGGTCACAGCTTTTAACCGTGATCGGGATGATTTCGTATTTATGCCTTTTAATTAGCAGTTTCTTCGCTTAAACGCTTTTCCTGGTCTCTAATCAGCTGCTTGGTATGGGCCCAGACATCAGGGTGCTTGGTACCATTAACCCAATAGTCGACATCAGCAAATATTTCGGCTTGACTGGCTTGATCATAGTCATGGTGCAAAAAGTTGGCAGTGGTCTCGGCAGACTGTTTTTCCCACATTGCGGCCATGATAAACTGGCTGCGCGTCCGTTGCAGTTTTTCTTCAGTTGGACCGAAATCACGAGCTTCGACATCGCTGACCTTGGCCGTAGCAATTGGCGGCTGAACCGAGTTGCTTGGCAGATATGGTGCTACTGGCACGTTCATCAAGGCATTTTGCATTACTTCATTCCAACTGTTGCCATAAGTATCCAAGCGATGCTGCAGACCGGGTTCAACATCATTAGCAATTAGATAGTCGCGCTTTTCACCCCAGCTGAGCGTGACATGAGCAACAAAAACTTTTTCGGACATAATCGTTCACCTTCTGATTGTTTACATATTCACAATAATTATAACGCGAATTTAAATTTATGAAAGCCCCTAAAAGTAACCTTTGATCTCAAATGTAGATTAAAGGTTTAACTTTATTTTTTAATATAATAAAATAAAAAAATAAATTTTAAATGCCGATTTCCGCTATAAACTGCGAATTTTTAACCAACAACTTACTTAAATCAAGTGCGGGAGTTAATGATTTATGTTAGATTGAAAGCGCTTAGATTTAACTATTGGGGGAATTTAAGATATGCGAAAAAGAAACTACATTTATTTGTTTGGTTCGGCAATTTTAGGATTAACGATGTCGGCAATGCCGGTCAGTGCTGATGATGCAGCTGCGACAGCGCCTGTTAGTCAAGCCAGTTCCGTTCAGGTGGTTACCAATCCTGATCCGGCCAGTCAGCCGGGACAGGCTACTGATTGGTCGGATCCTGCCAAATATCAAGGATACGTACCGGTTCAAATTTTGGGGATCAATGACTTTCATGGTGGGCTTTCCAATACCGGTACCGCTCAGATTGGTGATCAGACCTATCAAAATACGGGGACGGCAGAACGACTGGCTGGCTCTTTGAATCAAGCAGAGAATGACTTTAAGGCGGCCAATCCGGATGGGACAACGATTCGTGTTGAAGCTGGTGACATGGTCGGCGCCTCACCAGCCAACTCGGCACTTTTGCAGGATGAATCCACCATGCATGCACTCAAGGCAATGCACATTGAGTATGGCACGCTGGGGAATCATGAGTTTGACGAGGGACTGGGCGAATTTAACCGAATCGTAACCGGTGGCCAGCCAACCAAGCAGTATAACGATGCTGAAATGGCCTACCCGCATGAAGCCTCAGACATCAACATTATTACAGCCAACGTGATTCTCAAGGGCACCAAGACTGATGATAACTATGGCGAGATTCCATATGGTTTTCAGCCTTACATCATCAAGGAAATTCATACCAGTGATAACAAGGTTGTTAAAATCGGCTTTATCGGCATTGAGACGACCGATTTGCCGATTCTGACGCTCTATGACAACTATAAGGATTATGAGATTCTTGATGAAGCCGAAACCATTGCTCATTATGAAAAAATTCTGCGCAATCAAGGCGTCAATGCGATCGTCGTCTTGGCACATACCGGGGTAGAGACCAAGAATGGCGAAACCAAGGGCACGGCGGTTGATATTATCCAAAAGCTCTACCAGATCGATCCTGACAATTCTGTCGACATCTACCTGGCTGGGCACTCTCATCAGTATGCCAATGCCACGGTTGGCTCAGTCAAACTGGTGCAGGCCATCTACACCGGCAAGGCTTATGATGACATCATTGGTTATATCAATCCGGCGACTAACGATTTTGCGCCTGACAGCCTCGTCTCACATGTCTTCCCGGTCCTTTCAGAAAAAGACAATCCGGCTGCCGTCAGCGACCCAACCGTTGCGGGAATCGTTGAGGATGCCACCAAGCGAGTGGCGCCAGTCATCAACCAAAAAATTGGGGAGGCAGCAACGCCAGAAACCATCACCGGTCGTCTGCATAATACGCCAACTCGAGAAAACCAGGCTGGTGAGCTGGTAGTTGATGGACAGTTGGCCGAAGCCAGAAAACTGGGCGTCAATGCTGACTTTGCAATGACCAATACTGGCGGGGTGCGGGCTGATCTGGTAGTTGAACCAGACCGCACGATTACTTGGGGGGCTGCCCAGGCAGTTCAGCCATTTGGCAACATTCTGCGGGTAGTTGAGATGACTGGCCAGCAGGTAATTGATGCCTTAAACCAGCAGTATGACGAAGATCAAAAGTATTATCTGCAGATTGCTGGTCTCAAGTACTACTACACTGACAGTGACGACCCTAACCAGCCATATCGCGTAGTGGCCGCTTATGATGAAAACGGGCAGCCGTTAGACATGAACAAAACTTATCGCGTGGTTATCAACGACTTTTTAGCTGGCGGTGGTGACGGCTTTACGGCCTTTAAGGGTACCAATCAGATTGCAGTGATTGGCGCGGATACGGAAGTCTTTATGAGCTACATTGCTGATCAAACCAATGCTGGTAATTTGATCAAGGCGCCAGTTACTGATCGCAAAAACTATCTGACGCCGGCAGAAGCTGAAGCCTTGCTGCATCCTGTTGTGCCGGATACGCCAGCGAACAGCGAAACTGGTCAGACTAATACCGAAAATAATGGTAATACTAATGGTTCAGCGGCTGATGCAAAGCAGAGCCAGGAAATTACGGTCGACAATTCGGCAGCGCTGCAATTAAAGATCGTTAATGGTCAGGACCAGACAGCTCCAGTTGCGATCGCGGTTAAGTCAACCGAACCAAAAGCCAGCCAGACCGCGCTGCCACAAACTGGTAATGACGAAAAATCTGCCTTGGCCTTGCTTGGGACGGCGCTGATCGGGTTGTCAGGCATGTTTGTAATTCGTCGTCGGCCACGGCGGCAAAAATAGCCTGGTCAAGCGGATATGAATTTAGGATCGAATAGCGGAAAGATTCAAAGCGGTTCGTCAACCATCATCGACTAAAGTCACGAGATTTTCGCCTAGACATAATAAAATGATGATGTGAATGGCTTGATCAGTATGTCGGTCCTAGGTTTAGTGAACCAATTGCTTTTCAAACTAAAAAATATTAGATAGCGTTATACAGAGCTTTTAACGGTTTTGCATAACGCTATTTTTTTAAAATGCTAGAATTTTTTGAATATGCAAATTCTTAATTTTCTTAACTTATTAGCTTGTTTTATTTATTTTATTAAGAAAAAATTAAATAAATGGCCACGGTTGAAAAAGCAAAATAAATTTGTTGATAAACTGTGAACATAAGGACGGTTGACAAGTCCAGTCAATTCCAATAGCATGAAAGTTACTCTAATCATTTTATAATGGTCAATTTAAAAATTTAAGTCACTGGCTAAAGGGGGGATGTTCAGTGACCAGCTATCAGATTATCTCAGTTGGCGATCAAGCACTGGCGATTGAGTTTGCCAATCGGATCGATCCAGTTGTCAATCGGCACTTGCAACAGATTGGGCGTTATATCTTAAAGCAGCATTTATCGGCAGTCAAAACGATTATTCCAGCCTATCGGACGCTGACCGTAACCTTTGATGGTGGCCAGACCAGCTTTGAAGAACTAAAAGATCAGCTTGAGCCGTTAATTGAAAAATCGATGAACGCACCACTGCCGCCATCCAAGACCTGGCTGATCCCAGTCTGCTATGGCGGCAAGTATGGTCCTGATTTGGAGGATGTTGCGCGTTTTGCTGGGCTAAGCACGGCGGAGGTCATTAAAGAGCATACCGCCCAGTCTTATCTGATCTACTTTTTGGGCTTTTTACCCGGTTTTGCCTACATGGGCAGCGTCGACCAAAAGATTGCCATGCCCCGGCTAGAACAGCCACGCTTGGAGATTCCGGCGGGCAGCGTTGGGATTGCTGGTGAGCAGACCGGGTTTTATCCAGTCGCTTCACCAGGCGGCTGGCGCATTATTGGGCAGACGCCGCTCAAGCTTTATGACGAAAAAAATCCCGCTAGTTTTTATCATGCTGGTGACAGTGTTAAGTTCTTTGCCGTTGACGAAGAGGAGTTTCAAAAGATCCAGCTGGCTGATCGGCTTGGCAAGTATCAAGTGAAGGCGGTGACATCAGATGCCGATGATTAATGTAATTGAACCAGGACTGCAGACCACTGTACAGGATCTGGGACGGCCAATGCATCAGATTAATGGTTTTCCGGCTTCTGGGGCAATGGATCAGACCGCTTTGCAGGTTGCTAATTTGTTGGTAGGCAACTCGCCGTATGCCGCTGCTTTAGAGTTTTCACTGACTGGGCCGACATTGCGTTTTATGGCGACGACGTTCATTGCCTTAACCGGAGCTGAATTTAATGCTCAGCTTAATGGTCAGCCAGTCAAAGGATATCGCTGCCTGCAAGTGCATACTGGCGATATATTGAAAATCGGACCCGCAATCAGAGGACGGATTGGCTATCTGGCAGTGGCGGGCGGTCTGCATTTGCCATTAGTACTTGACAGTCGTTCAACCACGCTGCGTTTAAAACTGGGCGGTATGGATGGACGAGCGTTAGTCAGTGGCGATCGCTTGCCAATCGAAGCTAAGCCTACTTTAGTCAGTTATTATCATCGACACGCACCAATGCCGGAATTGCCTGATTTGAAAACACCAGTTAAGATTAGCGTCTTAAAAGGACCACAGTGGGAAAAGTTTGATGAAAAAGATCATGAGCGATTTTTGTCTGGAACGTATACGGTGACGAATCAATCTGATCGAATGGGTTACCGGTTAAAAGGCGATGCCATGCAGACCAAACAGGAAAGCATGTTATCGGCAGCCACGGTAATGGGTGGTTTACAGGTGCCAGCCAATGGTGAACCAATTGTTTTAATGGCTGATCGACAAACGACTGGTGGCTATCCACTATTGGCAGTCGTGGCGACAGCGGACTTGTCTAAACTGGTGCAGTGCCGTCCAAAACAGCAGATTAAATTCGAACTGATCGAGCTGAATGCAGCCCAGGAACTGTTAAAACAGCAGCAGCAAAATTTAAAAGAGCTGCGTCATCGCATCAAAATGGCACGCTATCAAATGCCATATGGAATTACGCGAGAGGCCAGCCAGCGCATTCAACGACTTTTTAAGGAGTGATAGATTTGGATACCAAAAATATTGAAGAATTGATCAATCTGCTCAAGGAAAACGATCTAACTGAACTGGAATATGAAAAAGATGACGAGCATATCCGCATTAAACGTGCCAATAGCGAATCGTATGCGCAGCCGGTCAGTGTCAATCCACAGCATAGCAATCCCAGCCATCACATCATGGCCCCGAAAGAAGTCGTTACCAGTAGCAATACGATCAACGCGCCAACGATCGGTGTGTTTTATACGGCTAAATCACCACAGGATCCTCCATACGTCAAGCCAGGCGACCATATTAAGCAAGGCGATGTCGTTGGGGTGATTGAAGCCATGAAGGTCTTTACCAATGTGGTTGCTGATCGTGACGGCATCGTTGAAAAGGTTTTGGTAAATAATGAAGAGGGGGTTGAATATGACCAGCCGCTTATTCAAATTAAATAATTCCGTTAGTAAATGGCCCTTTCATAAGGTGCTGGTAGCCAATCGCGGTGAAATTGCGGTTCGGATCATTCGTACCTGCCGAGTATTGGGGCTGGCGACGGTGGCCGTTTATTCCGAAACCGATGCCAAATCACTGGCCGTTCAGCTTGCAGATCAGGCAGTCTGCATTGGTCCCGACAACGTTAATGCCAGTTACCTCAACATTGCAGCCATCATCTCAGCGGCCCAGCTTACTGGCGCTGATGCCATTCATCCTGGTTATGGCTTTTTGTCAGAAAGTCCTGAATTTGCGGATGCCTGTCTGGAAAACGGGATTAAATTGATTGGCCCAAGTGGTGATGTAATGCGACTGCTAGGCGATAAGGAACAGGCGCGTATGACGGTGGCTAAAGCTGGTCTGCCGGTCGTCAAAGGTAGCAGTACAACGATTGACAATTTGGCTGATGCTTTGGACCAGGCTCAAGAGATCGGTTACCCAATTATGGTTAAAGCTAGTGCAGGTGGCGGCGGAAAAGGCATGCGGATCGTCAATTCACCTAAAGAAATGGCGGCTAAGTTTACGGTTGCCCAAGATGAAGCCAAAGCCGCGTTTGGCAGCGGTCAGATGTATCTGGAACAGTATCTGGCCAATCCGCGGCATATTGAGGTGCAGATTGCTGCCGATCGTTATGGCAATGCGATTGCGTTGGGTGAACGGGACTGTACGATTCAAGCACGCCATCAAAAAGTTATGGAAGAAGCACCGGCTGTGGTAGTGCCCGCGCGAATTCGTGATGAGATGCTGCGGCGCTCAGCAGATGCGGTTGCCCAATTGAATTACGAGGGCGTCGGGACGATTGAGTTTTTGTATAACCATGATGGCTCTTATTACTTCATGGAGATGAATACCCGGATCCAAGTCGAGCATCCGATTACCGAGATGATTACCAATGTGGATTTGGTTGAGCTACAGCTGCGACTGGCGGCTGGTGCGGAATTAGAGCCGCAGTTGGTTGTCACGCACGGTTTTGCTTTAGAATGTCGCATCAATGCCATGACCCCTGGTAAGATTACTGGTCTGCATTTGCCAGGCGGCCAGGGCGTCCGTGTGGATACAGCGATCTATCAAGGCTATGTCGTACCCAACAGCTATGATGGAATGATCGCTAAAATTATTGTTTATGGTGATCGACGTCAGCGGGTTCTCCAACAAATGCAGGCCATCATTGATGAAACGGTGATTACTGGAATTCAGACCAATCTTGGATTATTGGCTCAGATTTTAAAAGAGCCATCATTCCAACGCTTAACAGCTACGGTCAACTGGTTGGATGACTTGCAGAAGCAGAAACATTAGCTAAGGTATTTAAGAAAGGGACTGCAAAATGAAAGTTGATTTGAACAGTGATCTGGGTGAAAGCTTTGGTCATTATGTTTTGGGAAATGACGAACAGATTCTGCCGCTGATTACTGCGGCCAACGTTGCCTGTGGGTTTCATGCTGGTGATCCCAACGTTATGGCTCAAACGGTAGCAATTGCTGAAAAAAATGGCGTAGCTATCGGTGCCCATCCCAGTTATCCAGACCGGATTGGCTTTGGTCGTCGGCACATGGACATGCAGCCGGAAAACGTTGAAAATATGATTACCTACCAAGTGGCGGCACTGCAAGGCTTTGTCAAAGGACATCGGCTGCATCATGTGAAACCGCATGGCGCGCTTTACAATGCAGCGGCTAAGAGTCTGCCATTGGCACTGGCAATTTGTCGCGGGATTAAGCGCGTTGATCCTGAATTGCCAATTTATGGGCTGGCTGGCAGTCAATTGATTACGGCAGCTCGTGAAATTGGTTTGCCTTATGCCAGCGAGGTGTTTGCTGATCGGGCTTATCAGGCTGATGGGACGCTGGTGCCTCGGGTCAAGCCGCATGCAGTGCTGCATGATCCGCAAGAAGTTGCCAAACGTGCGGTCCATATGATTCAAGATCAGGCTGTTACTGCAATTACTGGTGAGCACGTTGAGCTGCAAGTCGATACGATTTGCGTGCATGGTGACAATGAAGAAGCGTTGGCAATCGTACGGGCGCTGCGCTCAGCACTTAAAGATGCAGCAATTGAAATCGCACCTTTTGATCCCCACCATGCTTGATTTTGTAACTAACGACAGATTACATAAGGGAGGAAGATGTCTATGCAAAAGCACTCCAAAAATGGCGTATCTGAGCTGCCGGCAACTCATGATAAGAAATTACGTTCGGCTGCGATTGGTGGCGCGTTTTTAATGGCAATGTCCGCGGTTGGCCCTGGCTTTTTAACGCAAACGGCCACTTTTACGGGACAATTAGGAGCAGACTTTGGTTTTGCTATTTTAATTTGTATTTTAGTCGATATTGTCGTACAGCTGAATATTTGGCGGATTATCGTCGTTGCCGGCAAACGGGCCCAGGTTGTTGCCAATGACGTTTTTCCTGGTCTGGGCTATCTGCTGAGTGCATTGGTGGCAATTGGCGGTTTGTTTTTCAACATCGGGAACGTCGGCGGGGCTGGCTTAGGGCTTAATGTTTTGTTTGGCATCTCGCCGCAAGCCGGGGCGGTGTTGATCGGCATTTTTTCAATTATTGTCTTGGTAATTAAAGATGCTCTTAAAGCCGTTGATCGGACTGTTCAGGTATTGGCGGCCATCATTGTTCTGGTTTTGATCTACATTCTGTGCGTTATGAAGGTGCCTTACCAAACCGCGGTCGTTCATACGTTTAAGCCAACCCACATTGACTTTTACTCGATTTTGACGATCGTTGGCGGAACCGTTGGGGGCTACATCTCGTTTGCCGGTGGTCATCGTCTGTTGGCGGGCGGTGCCAGTGGTCAAAAAGATATCAAGTACGTTAATGAAGGTGCCTTGACGGGGATCGGGCTGGCATCAATCGTGCGGGTAATGCTCTTCTTAGCTGGTCTGGCAGTGGTTACGGCTGGCTACAAGCTCGATCCGGCCAATCCCGCGGCTTCGATTTTTAAATCCGCGGCCGGTAATTTTGGCTACAAGTTCTTTGGGCTGGTGTTGATCGCGGCCGGACTGTCTTCCGTTTTAGGCTCAACGTTTACCTCGGTCTCATTTCTGGACTATGCCGTCAGCAAGAAGGGCAATGCCAAGTTTGATCAGTTCCGCAGCTGGATTACGATCGGATTTATCGTTTTTGCCACGGCGATCTTCTATTTCATCGGTCAGCCAGCCAAGGTCCTGGTTGTGGTTGGCGCGCTGAACGGCTTTATCCTGCCAATCGCCTTGGGTATTCTGCTGGTTGCCGCGCACAAGTCCAAGATCATGGGGAGCGATTATCATCATCCGGCTTGGCTGACTTGGACGGGCTGGATCGTGGTTGCCTTCATGGCCTACTCCAGCATTGCCGCGGTTATGAAGCTACTTTAAGATAATTTATGACTGATGTGCTTAACCGTGCATCAGTCTTTTTATGTCAAAAAAGTACAACGTTATACATCTTTTAAACACGGGCTTGGAAACGATTGCTAAAACGTTACGAAACATGTTATGATGGTATGGTAAGATATCAGATGGTTTATTTTCAAGGAGGGGATAACAATGAAGAAAACTCGCATGATGATGTTTAGTCTGGTACTGTTTGGTCTGCTGCTGGTGGCGGTACCCGCGAAGGCAGCCAGCATCGATGCTACGGAAAGCACTGCTTCAGCGTTATCCTCTTTAGCCAGTCTGCCAGTCGCGACGGCCGTTGATGATGGCTGGGCCGTTTTAGGAGCGTTGGTGGTTGCTTTGCCAGGTGCATTCTATTTTGGCAAGAAAACCGACGAGAAGAGTCGTCAAAATGCCAAATCAGGCCAATCAAACCAGCTGCTGCTTAACTATCGCGGTCAACAAGGCACGGTTGAGCAAATGAGCGGCAAGCAGGGACTCTTTGGTCATATTGTTGGCGTTCGTCACCTGGTATTATATGAAGGTCGCGATTTTGAAGAGCTGGAAAATGATTTTCACGAAGCGGTCGATGAATACCTGGCTAAATATTAAAAAAACCGAGCACGGTCGCAAAAAGCGGCGGTGCTCTTTTATTACGTTGATTATTAGAGTATAATGAGAAAATGTTATCAATTTATAGGGAGTGGCATTTTGGCAAAGCGAGAATCAATCTATACCAAAGACGTGATTTTAGTCATGATTGCGTCTTTTTGCTTTATGTTCAGCAACATGTACTGTAATCCGCTGATTAATGGCTATGCGCAAAAGCTGGGAGCCAGCAGCACGTTTGCCGGCGTGATCGCGGGGATGATGAGTCTGGTGGCAATGTTTCTCAGACCGATTGCTGGTAATCTGACAGATCGAATCTCAAAGTATCGGCTGGCTTCTTGGGGCGGCCTGCTGAGTTTTATTGGTGTGACTGGCTATATTTTTGTATCCAACAGTGGCCTGCTGATGTTGTTTCGCTTGATCAACGGGACGGGGTACGTTTTGTGTACCGTCTGCATGACGACTTGGCTGGCCAGCTTGGTCCCATTGTCGCATGTTGGGGAGGCGATGGGACTGTATGGAATCATGAATGCACTGGCAATGGCGTTTGCACCGGCAGTCTCCATTAATCTGTATCATGTAATCGGCTACCGGCCTGCCATTATCGTCTCGGCCGCGGCGGCGCTTTTGGTTGCGGTAATCGTTCAGTTTGTGAGTGATCGTTCCGTACCGGTAAAGAAATTACGCTCAAATGGGTCTGGCCGAATCAAGATCATTCAAAAAAGCGCGCTGCCAGTTGCGGCCATGACGGCTCTGTTTGCGATTCCTTACTTTGCTACACAGGCTGATATCGTGACCTATGTTGAGCAGCGTCACTTAACGGTTGCCGTGGGCGCGTACTTTATGATCTATGCAGCAGTTTTATTGGTGATTCGGCTTTGTCTGCGCACTAAATTCGACACGGTTCGTTTCGGTAAATGGCTGATCGTCAGTTTGTTGGCCAATGTTTTTTATTTGATCATGCTGTCAATTATGAAAACCAATTGGGAAATGGCTTTGGCGGCCGCTGGCATGGCAATGGGATATGGCATCATCTACTCAGTCTGTCAGTCAACGGCTCTGATGCTGGCGCCACAAGGAGAACAGGGACTGGCCAGTTCAACGTTTTTCCTGGGCGTTGACATTGGGATGACGCTGGGACCGGTTTTAGGGGGCTTGATTGACCAGTATCTGCCGCTTAAAGCTTTTTACCCGGTCATGTTGATTATCGTGCCAATCATTTTCTTGATCTATTTAGGAGACCGCAAAGAGTTAAACGGCGCGGTTGCAAAACATTAAAAAAACGCTGGGTTGTCAGATGCAATCCAGCGTTTTACATATCTGTTGCTTAATTATCAGCCAGGTCAGCCCAGGTCTGGTGAGTATAAGCCATTTGCCAAAAGCCCAGCTCATAGCTGCTGTTGCGCAAAAAGGCCGTCATCATCTGTTGTTTGACGGTTTCACTACTGTTGGCAGCCAGTTCGTTGACCAAGCCGATCAGCTGTTGAGTACTGGTATCAAAGCCGACTGTCTGATAGCTGTCAAAAAATGCTTGGTAGACGGGAACGGGACTGGTCTGATCTTTCCAGTAGTCGGCAATCTCATCATAAAGCCAGTAGCAGGGTAAAAGAGCGGTCACGGCAGCAGCGGGATCAACGCTCAGCTGATGCTCCATATGGGTAATGTAAGCGTAGTTGTTAGGAGCGATGGGAGCTTGCTGAATCTCTGCTGGACTGAGCTTGAGCTGTTGCAGCATTGGACTGCGCTGAACGTCTTCTCCGGAACCGTTAGCCAGCTTTAAGAGCAGCGCGCCCTGTGATTGAGAAAGCAGGGCGGCAGTTTTTTCGTGCAGCTTTTCAAACGCGGTCAGGTATTTGGTATCCTGCGTCAGATAATAGCGAAAGGTTGCCAATGGCAGTTTACCGCTGGCCAGTTCAGTGATAAATGGATGGTGAATGCTTTTTTGCCAGAGTGGTGCAGCTGCTTGATGCAGTTTTTCAGAAAATTTAGTGGTTTTTGAGTCGTTCATAAAAATTTCACCTGGTTGATTTAGTATAAAGAATTGATATGCTGAACGGTTTTTTGAATGTCAGCGCTTTGCAGAATCATTGAGATCATTGAAAGGCCAGCGACTCCGGCAGCAAGCGTCTGGATCATGTTGGCTTCGGTAATGCCGCCAATGGCCACGATTGGATGGGTGCTTATCGTGACCAACCCATGCAGTTTTTCAAGTCCCATAGCTGGATCAGCATCATTTTTGGAGCTGGTTGGAAAAATCGGTCCGCTGCCAACATAGGCTACCGGCAGCTGATTAGCGTGCTTGATCTGTGCTGGCTGATTGCATGAATAGCCGACAAACATAGTGTTGCCAACCGCGGCTAAGACCTGTTCGACACGCTGATCCTTTTGACCAACGTGGATGCCGTCAGCGTTGATTGCCTGGGCCAATTCAACGTCATCATCAACGATCAGCGGAATATGGTGCTGATCGGCCAGCCTGCGCAGTTTCAATCCCAGCTGCACGCGCTGTTCTTGGTTGAGTTGGCTGGTGCCTTTTTCGCGATACTGAAAGGCGGTAATGCCGCTGTCCATTGCGATTGATACGTCATTTAGAAACCGTTTTGGATCATGATTGACGTCTTGGGTGCCGCCAACCAGATAGCAGTGAAGCATTTCTTCTCTAAATTGCATACTGCCCTCCTAGACTGCCCAGTGATTCAAAGGACCATGCCCGTGACCAACCTGGATGCCGTCGCGAATCGTGGCTTCCACGTAGGCCTTGCCGATGCGAATCGCGTTTTCCATTGATACGCCCTTAGCCAGCTCGGCGGTAATGCAGGCAGAGATCGTATCACCAGTCCCATGCGTGCGTTTGGTGTCGATCCGAGGAGAGATCATCCAAAAGCTGGATCCATCAGCCAGCAATACAAAGTCACTGGCCTGTTTTTGATCATTAAAATGACCGCCCTTAACCAAGACATTCTTGGCGCCTAAAGCCTGCAGCCGCTGCCCAGCTTTTTTCATATCGGCGTTGTTTTTGATCGTCATTTCAGCCAGTGCCTCTGCTTCCGGCAGGTTGGGCGTTACTAGATCGGCGAGGGGAAGCAGCTTGGTCCTGACCGTGCTGATCGCCTCATCGGTCAACAGATGCGCGCCGCCTTTTGCAATCATGACTGGATCAACTACCAGTGGTCCAAAATCGGATTGTCTAAGATTGGCGACGACGGTTTCAACGGTTTCAGTATCAGCCAGCATGCCCGTTTTGCAGGCGCGAATTTTTAAATCGGCGCTTAATGAAGAGAACTGTTCATCAATGATTTTTTTAGGCAGCGGCATGGCGTCTTGAACGCCCAGCGTGTTTTGTGCCGTAATGGCGACTAAAACAGTCGTGGCAAAAACATGCCGCATCTGCATGGTTTTTAGATCTGCCTGCATGCCTGCGCCGCCACCTGAATCAGAGCCAGCAATCGAAAGGGCTTGTGGAAATTCATTAATCATCTTTAGTCCTCTTTCTGTAATTCGGTTTGCCAGGCTGCAATCAATTGATCATCGGCTTGGTAAAGATTGTCCAAAAACATGTCATACCAGCGGCTTGGCATCTGGGTATTGTTAGCAGCGGCCTGGCCGGCTAAGGCAAAGACCTCGCAAGCCGTGGCGGCCGCTTCCAAGACACTGCCGCCCAAACCGATAAAGGCCGCGATAATACTGGAAAGCATGTCGCCAGTTCCCACATGAACGGCAAACAGCGGCGAGCCAAATGGAACCTTGATGACTTTTTGACCATCAGTAATGATATCTACGGCTCCAGTCATCGCAACGACGGTTTGATATTTTTGAGCACATTTCTGCGCGATGGCGGTCAGATCACCATCCCCAGATCCCGCGTCGATGCCATGGCTTTGCCAGTCAATCCCAGCTAACGCAGCAATCTCGCCGGCATTTCCGCGGATGCAGGCAAAGTGATACTTGCTCAAAAGTTCGTTGGCAACCTGAGTACGATAGGCGCTGCCGGCACAGGCAACCGGGTCAAAAACGGCTGGGACCTCTAAAAACTGCGCGGCATCCATAACCGCCAGCATCTCTTTTCTTTGTGCGGCTTCAACGGTTCCCAGATTAATCGTGACGGCCTGGGCAATCTTAACCATGTCTTCGGCTTCTTCGGGCGCTTTGGACATGATTGGCGAAGCGCCTAAAACGTTTAAGCCATTGGCAACATCAGCGGGCGTAACCATATTAGCAACCGTTAAGACGACCGGATTTTGTTTGCGCAGCTGTGCAATCAGACTCATATGAATTCCTCCTTTGATTGGCTGAAATAAAAAATCCGCGAACTCGTTAAAACGCTCGCGGATCTGGTTGATTCCAATTCAAAAAAGAAGCACTTTCCTTCGCAAGCATCGACTTAACAGGTTCAAAGAGTTTACGCGTCACTGCGCGCGTCTCAGTCCAGAACATGGACTCCCCTAGTGCGGAAAAATATTCAACTTAGTTTTTAGTATAGCAGAAAATTCAAATTTAAAAAGACTTAATTCGTTCAATTAGGCTGAGATGCTCAATTTCAATCAATAAAGTCATTTGCTATGCAATTCTGTTTTTGAAAACTTATCAAGCAGTCAATTCAGTGATAGATTAATTATAATTATATTAAAAAGGGGGGATGGATATGCCAAATCATCAAGCAGGTAAAATCAGCTTTGCCTCGGTGTTTTTGTTTGGCATCAACAGCATGGTCGGGTCCGGCATCTTTTTATTGCCTGGCGTGCTGTTTCAAGATGCCGGCAACTGGAGCCTGACCTTGATTCTGTTGGCGGCATTGGCAGTCTTGGCAATGGCCTATTGTTATGCCGAGATGGCGCATCACTTTTCGGGGAATGGCGCGGGCTGGTATTATACCTACAAAGAGTTTGGCCGATTTTGGGGCTTTGAGATCGGGCTGTTTACCTGGCTGCAGGGCGCCGCGGCGATTGCTACCGAGATCGCGGCTTTTTTACGCGGGCTGCGACCATGGCTACCAAGATTAAGTGAGATTACGGTCTATCGCTGGGCCGGATTGGGAATGATTCTGATTTTACTGACGATCCGGTTACTGGGTAAAAAGGCGTCAACCTGGGCCAATAACTTTTCAACGGTCTTGAAGCTGGCAGTTTTGGGATTGTTTGTCGTGCTGGGGATTTTTTACGTCAAGCCGGGCAACTTTAATGCTTCGGTCCATAATTCGCTTAGTGACTTTGATCATGCATTTATGCTGATCTTCTTTATGTTTCCAGGATTTTCGTTTCTGCCGGTACAGGCATCGTCCATTCACAATTCCAAAAAGAACCTGCCAAAGCTTTTGATTGGCGTGGTCATTAGCGTTGCAGTCATCTATGTGATTACCATGGGCGTGGCGATCGGGATGCTTGGCAATCGAATCGACAACGTGGACGCACCACTGGCCTGGGCGTTTGGTCAGCAGTTTGGCAAGCTGGGCGAGGCCGTTATTATGATCGGCATGTTAGGATCGATTGCCGGCGTGGCGATCTCAATGTTTTACAGTACGCCATACGTGGTCTCATCGCTGGCAAATGAAAAGGCGCTGCTGCCTAAGTTTATCGGCATTAAGACTAAAAATGGCGTTCCATACGTGGCTACGCTTTTAACGGCCGGTATCGTTTTGATTTTGGTAATGACAGGAGATTATCTGGCGCTGATTCCCTGCAGCATCATGATTGCCGTCGTTCAGTACGCATTCGTGGCGATGGCAACCATCAAGCTTGAATTTGCGGATTTAAAGCGGCGGCATGCACAAGGCAAGATTGACCATATTGATATTTATGAAATGGTGCTGGCCGTGATAGCATTACTGTGCTGTTTATTTTTGGCCCGTTTTGTAACCCCTTTGGCAATCGAGATCACGGCTGGCATCGCATTGGTCGGGGTGGTCAGCTATCTGGGACAGCTGATTAGGCGGCCGCCAGCTGAAAATTAGCCAAAGACAGCGCTTTCCATCCGCGTTATAATCGGATTAGATGATTTAGAAGCGGAGGGATTTTTAATGACGGAAATCAATTCATACGTCGATTTAAAATGGCTGTCGGTCATTGAAAAGTTTCGCCATGAAGCCAAAGAAAATGATGACGCGCGTGATGCCGGGCTGAATCCGTACCCAGAAAACGTTGATCGCTTTGACAACATTCGCTATGGTGATCATGGTGATGACAACCTGCTCGATTTGTATCGGCCGCATCGCTATCAAGGAAAACTGCCGGTGATCGTGCACGTGCATGGCGGCGGCTACGTTTATGGTACCAAAGAAACCTATCAATTCTATGGACTGGCGATGGCACGGATGGGTTTTGCCTTTATCAACTTTAACTATCGCAAGGCACCAGAAGTTGAATACCCAAGCGAGCTGCGGGAAACTAACCGAGTCTTTCACTGGCTGGTACAGCACGCCGACAAGTATGATCTGGATCTCAACAACGTCTTTATTGCTGGCGACAGTGCCGGCGCGCAGATGGCAGAACAGTATCTGGTCATGTATACCAATCCAGAATATGCGCAGCTGCTGGAAATGCAGATGCCGGATTTAAAATTGAAAGCCGGCCTGCTCAACTGCGGCTGTTACTTTTTGGAACGGCAGCTGGCTCAGCCAAGCGTTCTGGATGCCTATTTTACTGGACATGCCCGTTCGCTGCATCCACACGATCTGAAAGTAGAAGACTATATTACCAAGGACTTTTTGCCGGTCTTTGTTATGACTGCCAACCAAGACTTTCTGCATGATACGGCTGTCCGCTTTGATCAGTATCTGCTTGATCGTAAAATTCCGCATGAGTTTAGAAGCTATGGCGATTCACAACACCCCCGCGGTCATGTTTTCCATGTCAACCAAAAGGATCCCGAAATCGCGGCCCGCTGCAATGCGGATGAGATCGATTTCTTGCGACGCTTTATCGATTAGTGGCGAATATTCGCTTAAAAATCAGTGAAGAAATGCCTAATGTTGAAATAAAATCTTCGGCTCAAAAATTGGGTCGGGGATTTTTTGATGTTTGCTGCCAGTGGCTAATTAACCTATAATGAAAAATAGTCTATCAATGGGGGAATGAGAATGGATCATCAGCCAGACATGCGGGACTGGTCGTTTGCCAAGCGGGCGTTAGCTGAGATTCAGCAGGCCAAGCGCAAAAAATGGTACAGCTTTTGGGTGCAAGTTGAGCTGCCAGACGGAAAAAAACACTGGTATCAATTACCCAAAGACGTTCAGTATGCAATGCGGCAGCACGAAAAAAAGCATCGTCAAGACTGGTTTTTGATCATTAAAGGCGCTTTGATCAACGTGCCGGTTTCAGCATATGATGAACAGGGCAATGTTGCGCTGAAAACTGGCGTGATTCGTCGAGCCGAGCGTCGCCATCAGCATACGTCTGATCCAGCTCAGATCTCACGCAGTCAATTTGTCCAGCCACGCTACAGCTGGTGGGGCATCAGCAATCAAAAAGAAATGATCGTCTATCTGCAGCATGATCATAATCAAGGTAATCGTGAACAAATCAAACGTGATGTCAAAATCATCAATCGCAACTGGCAAAGAGCACGCTGGCAGGCTCCTTGCCGCTTGATGCTCAAGTACAGTCTGGCAGTCAGCTGCCTGGTGATGCTGTGCAGCTGGTCGATCGTGCGCGGGCTGCTGTTGGTTGGTGGACTGATTGGGCTGATCTTTTCGCTTTGGCTGGACTGGTATCTCAGACCAGCCGCTTAGCTGACTGCCAAAAAGCAGGAGATTGCTTGTTACCATGCTCATTAGAATCGTTTAGAATAGCAAATGACGCTGGATCAAGGCTTGACCCAGCGTCATTTTTTAAGATTGAATCTTGATTTTGAGACTATTTATAGTTATTCAGCGCGTTTTGCAGCTCGGCTTTAATCTGGTCAACCAGGGCAGCTGGTTCCAGGATCTTAACCTGTGAACCGGCACTGAGCAGCCAGATCAAGGCGCCTTGAATATTGGCCACGTGGGTTTCGATGACGACGTTTTCCTCATCGGCAGCCAGCTGATCAAAGTCGAACGACTCTTGTTTTCTGGCGTCATAGATCGGCGTAGTTAGGTCATATTCATGATAGACCTTGGCTGCATAGGGAAATTTGTCGAGTGATGGCTCAATGATGCGGCGCGCACAGCGGAACACGATTTTTTCGACCGTCCCGTTGATGCTGCCGAACATGTTGGCCAGACTGTTGATGTTGGCGCTGCGGCTGGTTTCAATAGCATCGGGATCACAATCAATCGGTAGACTGGTCAGACTGGCCTGTTGAATGCGGTCGATCCGGTAGTTGCGAATGTTGTTAGCTTTTTCCGGCACGTTGTATAAAATTGCGCGCAGATAAAAGTAATGATCGTTAAAATCAATGCTTAACGGATCCAGTTCGCGCTGGGCAATCTGACCATGCGCGTCTTGGTAGGTGATTTTTAAGACGTGCTGATCCGACAGGGCATGGCAGATCGTTTCAAAGGTATTGACGTCAACCAGCGATTGAACGGGCTGATACTCATCACGACTGGGCTTTAAAAGTACCTTGAAAAGCTCATCTTTATTGACAACCTTAAATGGAGCCATCAATCCCTTGATAACCGCGGAAAGATCGGCTTTGCTGAAGGCACGGCTGGCAATGATGATTTTGGCGATAATCAAAGTGCGGCGAAAATCAATCGTTTTGGGTGCCGTGTTTAATCGAAAAATCCGATCATGATCATTGAACGACTGGACGGTGATCTCCATTGGTGCCAGCCATTGCTTGATTTTATTGAAGTTCTTGTTGATGGCATCTGATTTGACATTGGCCACGGCTTCGATCTCGCTGCTGGTTACCATCCCTTCCGTCAGCAGCTTGATCAGCATGAAGTGTGCAGCTTGTCCCTTAGTGTCGGCCATTGAAAACTCCCCTTTTTAAAATATGATTATACCAAATAAAATTTCAATGGTTAGTCGACTGATCATGGATATGGAAACTGATTAAAATCATATTAACAAGTACTAATAGTCGTTTTAAACCAGCTATCACTTGTTCGATCTAAGCAGCTTAGCGGTTCATTAGCGACTGTTTGACTGGCAAAAGCAGCATTTCCGATATCTAAAATGTTTGCGGATATGATTTCCGCACATGACAGTACAATTTAATTTAGTAAATCAAAAACGTTTATTTTGATTTAAATTAAAAAATATATTGACATTCTAATTTAATTATCATAAACTAACACCATTAAATCTTGACCAGGCTTAAAACAGAAAGGAGCCGTTTAAAATGGAATTTCAATTAAAAGTTCAATTTAATCAACAAACGGCTCTCCAAAAACAAGCCCTGCTGATGCTGTCAATCAAGGACCCGATTATTATTCAGTGCTGACTGAAAATAATTTGGCCCTTCTTTAGCTTGGCTGGGGGCCTCAAATGAAGCTCTCATTCAAAGCGAATGGGAGCTTTTATTTTGCCGGTCATAGGTTTGCTAAACGATTCGACATAAGATACATGAAAGAGGGAATCTACCATGATGTTTTCACAATGTGGACCACAACGTTTTATTTCTGCCAATGATGCCTATGACTACCTGCCAACTTATTTCGAGGAAGGCGGCATCAAGAAGGTGCTGTTCCTGCATGGTGAAAAGTCATGGGCCGCGGCTAAGCCTTACATGCCAGAGATGCCAGCCAGCGTAGCAATCATTGACGTGCCCTTCAATGGCGAGTGCTCCTATGAAGAAATCGCACGCGTCAAAGAGATTGCAACGCAAAATCAGGTTGATATGGTGATCGGTCTGGGCGGCGGCAAGTGCCTGGATACCGTCAAAAGCGTTACGCAGGGAACCAATTTTAAACTAGGCCTGATTCCAACCTTGGCCAGCAACTGCGCGCCATGGTCGGCTTTAAGCGTGCACTACCATGAAAACGGCGAGCATATCAATCACGAGATCTATCATGAAACGGCCGACATTATGCTGCTTAACCCTCAAGTAATCGTCAACTCGCCAATCAACTATTTCGTTGCGGGAATTGGCGACACGCTGGCCAAGTACTACGAATCCGAGATGATTTTTGAAAACATGCAGCCAGAACAGTTCAACACGCAGCTGACGATCTCGCGGGCAATGGCTCAGGCCTGCCGCGACGACCTGCTGGAAAACTCGGAACAGGCAATTGCTGACATGAAGAAGGGTGAGGTGACGCCGGTCTTTCGTAAGGTAGTTGAGACGGTGATCGTAACTTCTGGCCTGGTTGGCGGCTGGGGCGACTACTTTGCACGGGCAACCGGTGCTCATTCAGTTCATGATGCTTTGACCGTCTTTCCAGCAACCAGTGATTCGCTGCATGGCGAACGGGTTGCTTATGGGATTCTGGTACTTTTGGCTCTTGAAAAGCGTGAGGATGAAATGGCTGAGCTCTTGCCGCTTTACCGTAGCATGGGTCTGCCGGTATGCCTTGCTGATCTGAATCTTGATGGCTCAGATCAAGACGTGGTGGCGCAGATTGCCCACGACACTTCCGCAGACGGTACGCAGATTCATTTTCTGCCAATCGATACGGGTGAACAGGCTGTTGCACGGGCGATTACCCGCGTTGAAGAAATCACGGCTGGCGAAACGGTTGCTTAAAATAAAGGATCGGCTGGCGGTACAACACCGGCTGAAAAATAAATGAGATGATGCGGCTTGATTGCGGATTTTCCGTAGTCAGGCCGTTTTTCATCTAAATCTTGAAATTAGAAAAAGCCCATCGAATAACCAGATGATTTTTTTGATTCGCCTGGATTCTCGGTGGGCATATTGGTAAGGAACCGATTATGGATTTTTGGAGCTTATTTAAGATAGTCGCGGGCAATCTGCTTGTAGATGTCAATCATGCTGAGATACTGATCTAAGTCGATATACTCATCGATCTTATGGGCCGTGGCGTTGCCGGGACCAAACACCAAAACGTCCATGTGGCGGTTGGCTTTGGTCATTTCCGAAGCATCCGTGCCAAAAGCAATGCCCCGGACGTTAAAGCTGTGTCCCAAATGATCGGTGGCAGCTTTTTGCGCAATGGCGACGATTTCGGCATTACGCTCAGTCGTGACGGCGATTTTGCTGCCGAGGACCTCGATGGAAAGCTGCGCGTGATCCTGATCATTGATATTGGCGATGATGCGGCTTAAATGAGCGATGATTTCGTCATTGTCCGTTTCGGGGATGGTTCTAAGCTTGACGAAAAGTTCCGCATGATCAGGCACGGCATTCAGCTGCTCACCGCCATCAATCTTGGTAACTACCGGCACGGCGCGTCCTAAGACTGGATTTTCGTATTTAGCAACCAGTTCGCCAAAATATCGTTCCTGTTCCTGGTAAAAATGAATCAAGGGCGTAATGGCGTTAAAGCCCAGATCCGGCCGTGAGCTGTGCGCGGCTTTGCCAATCGAGTCGATGCGGTAGGTGATTGATCCTTTATGCGCGTAGGCAATGTCGGCATTAGTCGGTTCGGCAAAGATTGCGGCGGTCAGATCGTCAACATAGCCGTCTTTTGCAAACCGCTGTGCCCCTTGCATGTGATTGATCTTGGAGCTTTCTTCGGCTACGGTACCCAGTAGTTCCAGCTTACCGTTTAAACCCGCGCTTTCATCTTTTAATTCGGCCATTGCAATCGCCATCGCCGCCAGACCGCCTTTCATATCAGCCGTCCCGCGTCCATACATGCGATTGTTTTCAATATGAGCACTGAATGGCGGAAACTGCCATTTGGCGGGATCCTCAGTCTTTACCACGTCTTGATGACCGCAGAACGCCAAGACCTTGTTATTGTTTCCATCACCCAGCTCAGCATAGAAATTGCTGCGGCCTTTCATGACTGGCAATAGCCGGCAGTTGACGCCATGTTCCTGCATGAATGACTGCAGAACAACGGCTAAGCGATCCTCAAAACCGCCAGCCGTGTCGATTTCAATCAGCTGTTTTAAAAAGTCGATACGTGCCTGGTTATCCATGGAAAAGACTCCTTTAAATCATTTTTAAACACCATCATAGCGCGCTGATCACCAGCTGTCTAAAAAATTTTTTAAAAAAGCAAAAGGCAACAGCGCCAACGTGTTTCGGTTTATCGATTTCCCAAATTTAACTGGAAGCGTTGACAAAACGTGAAAGCGCATTTATTATACTAGGTGTATCGATAACCTAAAGCGTTTTCAAGAATTGTTGAAGATAGGGGAGAGTTGAAGATGAACTATCTAATTGGTGTGGATGTCGGCACGACCAGCACAAAAGCGGTCCTGTTCGATGAGAAAGCTCAGGTACTGGATTCTTATAAAGAACTGTATCAGCTTTATCGTGACGGTAATGGGATGGCGGAGCAGAATCCGGATGACCTGACCGCGGCCGTTGAAAAAGTGATTCATGATGCGGCTGAGCGGGCCAAGTCATTAGGCGGCCAGGTATTGGCAGTCTCGTTTTCCAATGCCAACCAGAGCGTGATCTTACTGGATAAGAATCATCAGCGGCTGACGCGGGCGATGACTTGGGCTGATACGCGGGCACGTGAGGTTGCGGCTAAGCTGAAGGCCACCCCGGATGGAGCCGACATCTACGCGCAAACCGGGACGCCGATTCATCCAATGTCGCCATTGACCAAACTGATGTGGCTAAAACAGACGCAGCCTGAAAAAATGGCAGCTGCCGCATATGTTGCCGACATTAAGTCGTATTTGTTCTGGAAGCTGTTTGGCAAGTTTAGAGTCGACATCTCAACGGCCAGCTGCACTGGATTTTTCAATATGCACACGCAGGATTGGGATGATGAGATTCTGAAGCTGACTGGCATTACGCGCTCACAGCTGCCAGAGATCGTTGACGGTACGACCAAAGAAACTGGATTGACGCCGGCAGCCAAGCAGGCAACGGGACTTGATGATGAGACGCCGTTTGTCTATGGTGCGTTTGACGGCGCGCTTTCCAATCTTGGCGTTGGGGCCACGCGGCAGGATACGGTTGCCATTACGATTGGGACTTCAGCGGCAGTGCGCGTAGCTACTGATCATCCAGTGGTCGATCCCGAACAGCGCCTGTTCTGCTACTCAATTGATCGGCAGCGCTGGGTGGTCGGCGGTCCTTTGAACAACGGCGGTGATGTTTTTCAATGGGCGGCCAATCATCTGGTCGACAGTTCGGCTGCCAAGAGTGAGGACAAATCGGTTTATGACGTTGCCAATGAAGTAATTGCCAGCGTTCCAGCCGGTGCCCATGGCTTGTTGTTCCATCCGTTTCTGGGTGGTGAGCGGGCGCCGCTTTGGGATGCCAACGCGCGCGGCAGCTTCTTCGGCCTGAATCCGCTGCATACCCGAGCCGACATGCTGCGGGCAGTAATGGAAGGCATCTGCATGAACATTGCCACGGTCTATGATGCGGTATGCGATCTGGTTGGTAAGCCTGCCAGCGTAACGGCAACAGGTGGATTTGCCCGTTCTGAGGTCTGGAAGCAGATGCTGGCGGATGTCTTGGACGTCGCGGTCAACATTCCGGAATCCTATGAATCAGGATGTCTGGGTGCGGTTACGATGGCGATGAAGAGTCTGGGAATGATTGATGATCTGGACGCGGTACAAGACTTGATCGGCAGCGTTGGCGCTTATCAGCCGGAGCAGGCTACAGTGCGGGTCTATCAAAAGTACCTGCCATTGTTCAAACAGGTTGAAGGATTGCTCAAGCCGGCCTATTCAACGATTGCGCGGCTGCAGCAGGAAAATTAAATTGAGGGGGAAACATTATGCCACTGCTCATTGTTTTATTAGGGGTTTTGATTCTGATCTTCTTGATCGTTAAGTTGAAGCTCAACACGTTCGTTTCATTGGTCGTTACTTCATTTATCATTGCGCTTTGTCTGCAGATTCCGGTTGCCAAGATACCAACCGCGATTGAAACTGGGATTGGCGGTCAGCTGGGCCACTTAGCAATTATTTTCGGATTTGGGTCCATGCTGGGGCAACTGGTTTCTGATGCTGGTGGCGGCTACCGGATTGCCACGACTTTGATTAATAAGTTCGGGCGGCGCTGGATTCAGGTTGCCGTAATTCTGGCATCGTTTATCATTGGTCTGGCACTGTTCTTTGAAGTTGGTCTGGTTGTCGTTTTGCCAATCATCTTCATCATCGCTCGTGAGCTGGACATGCCGCTGATGTACCTGGGGATTCCGATGGCAGCTACTTTGAACGTCTGCCACGCCTTCTTGCCGCCACACCCGGCACCAACCGCCATTACCGACATTCTTGGTGCTACTTTGGGTCACGTGCTGCTTTTGGGGATCATCGTCGCAATTCCAACGATCATTATTTCTGGTCCAGTTTTCAACTACTTCCTGCACAAAATCTACCCTTCTGTTTACCGTAAAGACGTTGATATCTCCGTTCTTGGCGAATACAAGGAATTCAAGCTGGAAGAAACGCCTGGCTTTGGCATCTCCGTGTTGACGGCCATGATGCCGGTTATCCTGATTGCCGTTGCTACGATCTGCTCATTTGTACTCTCCAAGACCAACCCAGTCAACCAGTTCATTCAATTCGTCGGTGCTCCGGATGCGGCCATGCTACTGTCGCTGCTGTTTGCGATCTGGACGATGGGCCTGGCCCGCAGCGAAAAGATGAGCGAGATCTCCAAGTCAATGACGACTTCTGTTAAACAGATTGCCATGATGCTGCTGATTATCGGTGGTGGCGGTGCCTTTAAGGAAGTGCTGGTAGAAGGCGGCATCTCCAAGTACGTCTCCACGCTGTTCTCTGGTACCAGCATCTCACCAATCCTGGCTGCCTGGCTGATCACGGCACTGCTGCGGGTTTCGCTTGGCTCCTCGACCGTTTCTTCAATGACGGCAGCTGGCTTGATTGCGCCAATGACTGCTCACATGTCGCCAACGATGAGTGCTTTGATGGTACTTTCGATCGGTGCCGGTTCCGTCTTCTGTGACCATGTCAACGATGCCGGTTTCTGGATGATCAAGGAATACTTCGGTCTGTCACTTAAAGAAACGCTGCTTTCCTGGTCGACGCTGACCTCAGTATTGTCGCTGGCTGGTCTGGCAAGCGTTTGGGTCCTGTCGTTGATCATTGCCTAACTGATTTTCTTAGCTAAAGATTCACTCTTAAAATACCTATAAAAGTGCGTGGACCCAGTTGTGGTTACGCACTTTTTTAATTAGTGCCCGGTTATGATAAAATAAGTCTTACTAAGCAAACAGGCTAAAGGAAGAGGATTATGTCACAGCATGTAACAATCAGCGACGTTGCCAAAGCGGCGGGGGTTTCGGTAACGACCATCTCGCGCTATCTCAACGGCCATTATCAAAAAATGAGCGCGCAGACCAAAGAGCGTATTGACGCCACGATCAATCAACTGCATTACGTGCCGGCTGCTTCGGCTAGACGACTGCGCCAGACGCAGAGCCATTTAGTGGGGGTATTGGTCGGGGATATTGCCAACCATTTCTCATCACTGCTCAGCAAGGGAATCTATGATATCTTGCAGCCAGCAGGTTATGATGTATTGTTGATGAACACCAACAACTCGCAAGAAATGGAGAAAAAGGCCTTAGATGATCTATATCAGCAGCGCGTTGACGGCATTATCGTGCAGCCAAACTCGCGGCACTTTGATCAGTATCAATCAATTCTGCGCAATCAGACGCCGCTGGTTTTGGTTGACCGGGAAGTCGATGACCAGCCGCTGACAGTGGGCAAGGTAACCAGCGCCAACTTCGATGCCAGCTATCGATTGGGACGGCAGCTGGGCAAAAAGGGCTATGCCAATGTGATCACGGTCAGCTCGCGATTTGCCGAAGCTTCTGGCCAGCATCCCCGGATCAAGGGCTTTCAGCTGGCAGCCAGCGAGACGGGGCTGACCTATCATAATATTGAGATTAAGGGTCATGATGATGACTGGCTGGCAAGAGAGCTGACGCGCGTAATGGGCCAGCTTGATGGCAGAACGGTCGTGATCTCGTTGATGGGACCGACCCTGTTTACGCTGCTTAAGATCTTTAAGCATGAAAAAGTAACGTTTCCTAAGGATCTGGGCCTGATCAGCGTTGATGACTGGAGCTGGTCGCAGTACGTTGGCGAAGACGGTATCTTTTTGCTGCGGCAGGACATGGAGTTGATGGGCAATCTGGCAGCTCAAAAACTGCTGACGCAAATCGAGGGGCACTCACTGATCAGTGACACGTCAATTCTGCCAGTTACTGTTGAGATCCATTCATCAATTTAAGCTAAAAACCCGATTGATCAATGGCTGCGATCAATCGGGTTTTATATTATCAGACACCAAGCTGGTCATCTGTCTTATGGTCTTAAGATTTGATAGGGCGGCGTAGCACGATAGGCTTCGATGATCTGTAAAAGCGCGGCGGGAGACTCCTGCATGTTGCGCTGAATCCAAAGCGTAAACAGTGAGGCGATGCCGCCAAAAACGATTTCGGATGCATAGGGCTGCTTGATCTTGGGCTGCTGCAGGTTGGCATGCTGATGAAGAAAAGCCTGCGCCAGGATTTGGGAAAGCAGCTCTTTGACTTGTCCCTTTAGATCGCTGTTTAAAAGGGCATGGGCAAAAGCAAAATTGTTCTGCACATATTCAATAATTTGACTGATGGCAGCGGGTGAAAACCAGTCGTTGCGATCCCCGTTGTCCTGTTTTAGGATCGCGGCAATGTCAGTGAAGAAATCGTTGACCAGCTGCTGGGCCAGATCGTCTTTGTCAAGATAGTTCAAATAAAAGGTTCCGCGATTGATACCGGCCTGCTTGACCAGACTGCTAATTGTCATTTTTTGAAACCCTTCTGTCTCTAGAAGCACGATAAACGCCTGCTTGATTTTTTCTTTCGAGGCTGTTTTGCGGATCATTCCCATTTTTTTCTCCTTAAATCAACAACTTATTTATTTTTGGCCATCACAAAATAGTCTGAATCCATTAAAATGTAGCGTAAAGAAATCAAAAAAGCAAACTGCTGACAGTAAAGAAGGGAAAATAATGGCCTTAATCGAGGTACGCAACAATACAAAAATATACCAGACCGGCGATGAAAAGCTTTATGCCAACAAAGACATCAGCTTTTCAATTGAAAAAGGTGAGCTCGTGATCATCTTGGGTGCATCAGGTGCTGGCAAGTCAACGCTGCTTAATATCTTGGGCGGGATGGACACGAATATGAGTGGCGAGGTTATCGTTGCTGGTCAAGACATTGCCAAATATGATCGTCGCGAGCTGACGACCTATCGCCGGCTGAGCGTGGGCTTTGTCTTTCAGTTTTATAATCTGATTCCCAACCTGACAGCTAAGGAAAACGTTGAATTGGCTTCAGAAATCGTTCCCCAGGCGCTGGATACCGTTGAAGCACTGAAAGCGGTGGGACTGGCCAATCGCATCAACAACTTTCCTGCCCAGCTTTCCGGTGGTGAGCAGCAGCGAGTGGCAATTGCACGCGCCGTTGCCAAGAACCCACAGCTGCTTTTGTGTGATGAGCCGACTGGTGCGCTGGACTATGAAACGGGCAAGCAGGTGCTCTAGATTCTACAAGATATGAGTCGCAAGCATGGTTCGACGGTCATCATCGTTACGCATAACGCGGCTTTGGCTCCAATTGGTGATCAGGTGCTGCATATTCACGATGGTCAGCTGGTAAATCAAGAACGTAATGAGCATCCAGCCGACATCAAGACGATTGAATGTTAGGTGAGCATCTTGAGCAAGCGAATACTATGGAAAGATGCCTGGCAAGCCATTACGCACTCGCTGGGCCGATTTATCGCGATCTTTCTCTTAATGGCCGTAAGCGCGTTTGCCTTGATTGGTTTAAAAATTACGGGACCGGATATGCGGCAGACGGCAACCAGCTTTTTTGCCCAGCATCATCTGGCCGATACTACGATTACGTCGAACTATGGCCTGGACAGCCGCGACCGTCAGATTATTCGACAGCAAAAGAGCGTCAAGCAGGTTGATTTTGGCTATCTGCAGGACAGTACGATTGATCAGACGAACCGAGCGCTGCGAATCTTTTCCCAAACTAATGGCGTCTCAAGCTGGCAGACGGTCAGTGGACATCTGCCGCATCATGATGATGAGATTGCCGTCAGCTACCTGCTGAAGGGCAAGTATCATATTGGCCAGTGGATCACGCTCAAGCAAGCAGGCTCGTTGAAGCATCGTCAGTTTAAGATCGTCGGCTTTGCGCGTTCCAGCGAGTATCTGGATCGCAGCGACATTGGTCAGACAACGGTAGGTACCGGCCAATTGAGCGGGGTGGCCGTCGTTAAAAAATCAGCTTTCAAGACCGGTACTGCCTATGCAATCGCACGGGTCACGTATAACCAGACGGCGAAAATGAATCCCTATTCCTCGCGCTATACCAATTATGTTGAAAAACAGCAGCAGCAGTTAAAGAAGGCCTTGAATTGGCATGGCAAAACCAAGCAGCAAAAACTGGAACGTCAGCTGAAGACCGCTCAACAGCAGCTTACCCAGGCAACGCAGCAGGCCGCTGTATTTCAGCAGACGAATGCAGCAGGCAATTCGGCTCTTATTCAGCAGGCTGCTGCTCTAAAAAAACAGCAGGCCAAGCTCAAGCAGCTGGGCACGCCAACCTATACGCTGAGTGATCGAACGGAAAATCCCGGCTATGCCATTTACCGTTCCAACGCTGAACGAGTCGATATCCTGGCAAACGTCTTTCCGGTGCTGTTGTTTGCAATCGCGGCCCTGGTCAGTCTGACGACGATGACGCGGTTTGTGGAAGAAGAGCGGATCCAGATTGGCACGCTCAAGGCCTTAGGATATTCAAATGCCGATGTGGCCAAAAAGTTTGCGCTGTTTAGTCTGCTGGCCAGTTCAGCTGGGGTGGCGCTGGGAGCTTGGGGTGGTTTTATGGTACTGCCAAAGATCATCTTTAAGGCCTATGCTGCCAACTCTACGCTCAGCGGCTTTCAGATCCACTTCTCTTGGGCACTGCTTTTAACGACCTGGCTGATTGCCATTCTCTGTACGACGGGAGCCGCGCTGTGGGCATTGCATCGTGACTTGCAAGCCAAACCGGCCGCATTGCTGCTGCCTAAGCCGCCTAAGGGAGGATCACGCATCTTATTGGAGCGTTGGCATTGGCTGTGGAATCGGCTCAGCTTCAACTATAAGGTAACGATGCGCAATCTCTTTCGGTATAAGAGTCGGGCGCTGATGACGATCTTTGGCGTTGCGGGCTGTACGGGACTTTTGGTAATGGGCTTTGGTATTCGCGACTCGCTCAGTGGCATCAGCAACATTGAATACAGCCGGACCATCAAGTACGATCTGATCGCCGTTCAAGATTCGAACAGCTCTGCCAAACAGCAGCGACAACTGAAAGATGAGTTGAACGGCAAAGCAGTGAAGGGACATACCGGTATCTATTTTGAGCAGCTGACCAAGAAGGCCGGTGATGATGATGCCACACAGTCGATCTCTTTAATCGTTCCGAACAATGAAAAAAACTTTAAGCAGTATTTCGCGGTCAAGAACCGGCAGACTAAAAAATCGCTTAAGCTGCCGCAAGATGGCGTGATAATCTCCGAAAAGCTGGCGCGGCTGCTCAACGTCAAAAAGGGCAGCTCAATCAAGCTTAAGGACGCGAGTGGAAAATGGCGGACGATGAAGGTTGCCGGTATCATGGAGATGTATATCGGCCACTATGTCCTGATGAGTCCACAGGCATACCAAAAGATTTTCCATCAGTCATACCAGACCAATGCGCAATTAATAACGCTTAAAAAAGGCGCTAAGCTGCAGCCGGAGTCGCAACGCCTAATGGCAACCGGCGCCGTGAAAGGAATCAATCAAAACGTTAATAATCAGCGGACGATTGACAACATTATGGGCAGTCTAAACCGGGTCATGATTATCTTGATCGGTTTAGCAGCCCTGCTGGCACTCGTGGTCATCTACAACCTGTCCAATATCAATATTGAAGAACGGATGCGCGAGCTGTCCACGATCAAGGTGCTCGGCTTCTATGATCAAGAAGTAACACTCTATATCTATCGCGAAACGGTCATTTTATCCGTGATTGGCATCTTGCTGGGCTATCTGGTCGGGATCGGTCTGCATCGCTTTATCATCTTAAGTCTGCCGCCTGCCAACGCGATGTTTGATCCAACGATGACGCTGACCAACTTTATCGTTTCGGCACTGATTCCGGCGGTTATTACAGCTGGGGTGGCAATGGCCATGCACCGCAAGATCAGAAGCGTTGACATGCTTGACGCATTGAGTTCAGTTGACTAGATGTGATTAACGAAAACCGTTTCTTTATGGGCTGTTTTTTTATTGAAAAATGCGAAAAGCAGGAAATAGGCGACTATCTGCTGAAACGAATTGCCAAACTGTCAATCACTTATTAAAGTAAATACGGCCTATCAAAATACTAATTTTAAATTTGCAAATGCTTTTACAGATTAATTTATAGAAAGCAGCGCGGTCTAAAAACATAAAAGTTAATGGTGTAGACCATTATTGATTAAGATATCAAGCAATTCTTAGAATATTATTAAAAACCGGCTGATCTGCGTTATGATTATCAGCACCAACTAAAGATGAGGGGGTTTGATAATTATGTTAAGTACGCTGATCTTTGCTTTGATTCCCATTTTCGTTACGATTGGTCTGGGCTATCTGGCAGCCAGACGTGGTATTTTTAATGACCAGGACAGCAAAAAATTCGTTAAGCTGGTTTTGACCTTCATGCTGCCGCTGCACGTGTTTGGCGGGCTATGGAGCACCTCGCGCAAGATTTTGATTGCCAACGTGCCGCTGATGGGCTGGCTGATGCTTTCGATGACTGGCTGCTATTTGATTATGATCCTGATCTATCGGTTTGGTCTGCATAATTCAAGGCAGCTGGCCACGCTTAGAGCCATGTCGGTTGCCAATCCATCGGTACCATTTATTGGCTCGGCCGTTTTGCCATTATTGTTCAGTACCAGCAACAGCGCGATTACGATTGGTATCTGTTCATTGACGGTCAATATCATTATGCTGCCGATTGCCTTTGATGCCTTGAGCAGTGACCGCTCACCCTGGAAACGGCTGGCAGCTACGTTTAAAAAGCCGTTGGTGATCGCAGCTGTTTTAGGATTCTTCTTGACGTTATGCGGAACTCAGATGCCAAGTCAGCTGACCAGCACGTTTGATCTGCTTGGCAAAGGCGCAGGCGGGGTCGCGATTTTTGCGGCTGGCATCGTTTTAGGCACGCGGCATCTATCGTTCAATCAAACGATTTTAGGAACCGTATTGTTGAAAAATATCGTCTTTCCGCTGATTGTCTTGCTGATTATGTGGATCGCGGGAACGCCGGCCGTTTTAAGACGCCTGGTCGTGATTGCATTGGCGATCCCAACAGCAACGATGCCATCGACTTTAGCCATCCGCTTTGGCGTCAATGAAAAAGAGCTGGCCTCAACTCAATTCTGGAGTACGGCATTTTCTTTGGTTACGCTGTCGGCATTCGTGCTGGCGTTGGCCTAGCATTTGGTTGGACGTTTTAAAATCAGCGAATAGTCAAATTGAGTATGATTAATTTAAAAATTTACAATAGAGAAACAGCGCTGCAATAAATTCTTTACAATGATCCGTTAGTCTTAACCATGGAAACAGAAAAACACCTCAAATTGATCCATTGCGTCAATTAAGATCCGTTTCGTGTGATTCCTCGCCTATTTTTGAGTCGTCTTGAGGGGTCGGGGTGACTCTTTAATTGGATTGTAATTGGCAAGGTACCGATTTGAAATCTGCTCGTTTTGCTGCTTCCGAGGCAAGTCAAGAAAGTTCCTAGAATTAGACAAAACGTACCATACTCTTAACCTTAAGCACGCCTGTTTCACAAAGAAGCGGCGTGCTTTTTTGTGTTAAGCTTGAATGGAAACTCAGTATATTTTAATTAAAATAGCTAACGACCGATTCTGATAAAATAGCTTATCAGCAAAAAGGAGTGATTGCTTTGAGTGAATTAATTGAAATGAAAAATGGGCAGCTGCAGGTTCCTGACAATCCGCAAATTCCCTACCTGCAGGGTGATGGAATTGGTCCAGAAATTTGGCAGGCCACGCAGCCAGTGCTGGATGCAGCCGTTAAACGCGCCTATCAAGGACGGCGTAAGATTGACTGGCTGCCGCTTTTAGCTGGCGAACGAGCGCATGAGCTGGTTGATGAATGGCTGCCGCAGCAAACCATTATGGAATTAAAACGGCATCTGGTTGCAATTAAAGGCCCCATGACGACGCCGGTTGGTACTGGTCATCGCTCAATCAACGTTGCCCTGCGACAAACACTTGATCTGTATGCCTGTTGGCGGCCAATTCGCTATTTTGCAGGGGTGCCGTCGCCAGTTAGGCATCCGGAGCGCGTTTGCATCGATCTGTTTAGAGAAAATACGGAAGACATCTACGCTGGGATTGAGGCATCAGCTGATTCCAAGGCCGCTCAGTCTCTAAAAAAGTGGCTGCAAGAAACCGATCAGCTGCAGCGCGTACGTTTTCCCGATACGGCCGCGTTTGGCATCAAGCCGATCTCAAAAGAAGGCTCACAGCGGCTGATTTAATCAGCAGTTGACTACGCGCTGAAAAATCATCGTCATTATCTAACCTTGGTGCATAAAGGCAATATTATGAAAGAAACAGAGGGTGGCTTTAAAAAATGGGGATATCAGCTGATTGAGCAAAAATATGCCAACCGAGTCTTGCCGATGCCGCGACTTGAGAAAATAAAAAAAGAGCAGGGAGAAGCGGTGGCGCAACAGGTCCTCCAACAAGCCCAGGCACAAGGAATGCTGATCGTCAATGACATCATCTGCGACAATTTCTTTCAGCAGGCATTGTTATTTCCAGAGCACTTTGATGTTGTTGCCACGATGAACCTCAACGGCGACTATCTATCTGATGCATTGGCGGCGCAAGTGGGCGGCTTGGGAATTGCGCCGGGCAGCAACATTAACTTCCAGACTGGCTGCGCGATTTTTGAGGCTACACATGGTACGGCACCGCAGCTAGCCGGAAAAAACTGCGCCAATCCAACGTCGCTGATCTTATCAGGTGCCATGATGATGGAGTATCTGGGATGGGGGAAAGCAGCCGAAATGATCAGAAAAGCGGTCGCGCAGGCTATTGCCATGCAGAAGGCCACATCGGATCTAGTACCGGCACCTGCAGCGCTTTCCACCAGTCAGTATGGTCAGCTTTTGGTTGAACTCATCAATTCTTAATCAAAAGCCTAGTTGGCAAAAGTTGCTTTTGATGAAAGGGACGGTCAGCAAGACACCGAACAGTAAATCGAAAGCCGAACATTTAGATTTGATTAAGGTTGATTATTCTTGCTAAAATCAAATGTTTTTAAAAATTTAAAAAATAACGTAATAATTTTACTGATTTTAAATTTGAAAATAAATTCGCAAATTTAAAAAATAAGGTTGACATTATCTTGAACAGGGACTATTATAATAATCGTAAATTAAAAGTTGATAAGAAACAAAGCATTCTTAACGGAAAAGATTCGCTTAGAACTGCAATCCTGTAAGCATTAAGAGTCCATCTTATCAGATTTTAATTCTTCATTAAAACTGCGCATAATCTTTAAGATCGCGTACGAAAAAACGCCAGTGGCTTTTCAGTCACTGGCATTTTTGTTTTCATAATGATTAAATCACTGCCTAGTTCTTACGTAGCCGTCCGACGATTTACAATAATAAAACGCTGCCTGCCAGACGTCTCTGACAAGCAGCGTTTTGAATTAACGACCTTTAGTAGCGAATCTCGTTGCGGGAGCGGCCGCCATTGGCAATTGTAATGGCATCATTGGAGGCAATCTGCACCATATTGCGAGCCGCGGTCTGAGTAAAGAAAGCGACGTGAGGAGTAATGACCACGTTTGGCATGGCTGCCAGCTCTTTGTAGTCGGCAGGAACGTCTTTTTCGGCCACGTTGGTTTGACCAAAGAAAGTCGTTTCGTCAGCCAGCGTATCCAGACCGGCACCGGCAATCTCGCCATCTTTTAGAGCCTTGATCAAAGCAGATGTGTCGATTAAAGCACCCCGCGCCATGTTGATCAGGTAGGCAGTCTTTTTCATCTTCTTTAGTTCTTTTTCGCCAATCATACCCCGCGTGCTTGGCAATAGTGGCGTATGCAGGGAGATAATGTCGGCTTCCTTGAAGATGGTTTCCCGATCAACGTATTCGGCAAATGGTTCCAGGGCAGGGTCATAGGCGATGTCATTGACCAGAACGCGGGCTCCTAAGGCTTTGTAGATCTGCGCCGTAGCCGTACCGATGTGGCCGGCACCAATCAAGCCGACCGTGCAGTTGTAGATTTCATTGCTGATGAGCGTTTCGTTCCAGCTGAAATCGTGGTTTTGATTCATGCGGGCATCAAAAATCCCAATGCGGCGCAGCAGATACATTGCCTGGGCGACTCCCATCTCGGCAATTGCACGTGGCGAATAGCTGGCAACGTTGGTAACGGTCAGATGGTTGGCCTTGGCGGCATCCAGATCCACCATGTCGACGCCGACCATGCGGCAGCTGATCTGCTTGATGCCGAAGCTGGCCAGTTTTTCGTAAACCGCGGTACTGCCCATTGAAGCAGTCTGCAGAACCGTGATGGCGTCGAAGCCTTTTGCCAGATCAACCGTTTCGTCATTGAGCGGCTCATCAACCATCTTGAGTTCGGTTTGCGTCTGTTGGGCCCATTTTTCAGCGTAGGGCTTTTCATATGGGTGCGTACCATACATTAGCACTTTCATTTTAACGATTCCCTCCTGAATTTATCTATAAAACGACTAATATTATCATATCACGAGTTGCATCGAATAAATAAAACGAATTGAAAAATGTGATGAAAACATTTGCAAATGGGATTTTACTTAATAATCTTTAATGTTAAAGTCGTGTGCCGAATTGATAAACGATTTGTCAAAGAAAAAAACAAAGCAGATTAAGTCCGAGCGATCGGCTGGAACATATTGCGGATTAACAGCTTGAGTCGGCTAAAGCACCCTGCTTAATTTTATTAATCGTTGATCAAGGGCTGATGCTCAATAATTATTGTTTGTTTAATTTTACAAATATTAGTTTTAAATGATTGACATTTTAAGGCGACTAAATTAATATAATGGCAATTCAATTAGAAAAATATTAGAGGAATGGAGGCATTCATTATGGATTTAGTCGTTGTAAATTTCATGGAAGATAACCAAGCAGGTGTCAGCCGACTGATTAGCGAGTTTCTGCATCGTCCCGTTACGGATCTGAACCAGGAAATCGTCAATCTAAGCGGGCAGACGATGGACGAACTAACGATGAGCCGTGGTGAAGAAAACCTCCGTCAAATCGAACATGACGTTTTCGGTGCCAAGCTGGCGGAACGAAATGTCGTTTTAACCGCGCCAAGCCATGTTCTCACTCGCTATGAAAACCTGAAGATGCTGCAGGAAACTGGAGCATTCGTTGTCGTATTGAAAGATCAAAAAGCCGCGGACAAAGCGTTTGAGGCGATGCTGGAAGAAAGCTTTGGACATGATCGCGTGATTGACGCGGCTGAGCTTTCAACTAAAGAAGCCGCCCGACGCGTTGCTGCTTGTTGGGGTACTCAAAAGGCTGCCTAGCCAGATAATTCGATTTCAAAAAAGACTGATCGGCAAAATGCTGGTCAGTCTTTTTGGTTATTGTTGATCATTATTTATTTTTAAAACTTCGGGAAAAAGCGAGAGCAGATACTCGCGCGGCCCGATCTGGTAGTCAAACGTTACGTGGATTGGGAAAATCTCCTCATGTTCTTTAAGCTGCAGATGCAAATGACGCTGATCAAGCCGCACCTTGATCCCCAGCTCCACGGCTTGGCGAATGAGCGATTGCAGACTGGCAGAGCATTTGCCTTTCAACGCCGCTAATGGCTCGGTATATTCAGCAATGCGCTTGCGATCTGCCAAAGCGGTTGTGAGCCCAAATTCCAAAAGATCGCCTTGAGGACTGATGTGATCGAGCAATTGGCCACTCAGCGTCAATTTGGGATTTTCCAAGCGCTGTTCAGCCAGGTCCAGGCTCTTGGCATATTTATCTGGCAAGTCCAGCTGGGCAGCAGTAGCGCGCAGCTGTTTAATCAGTGGGGCAGCAAGCGGCTTGACCCAGGCAAAGACTTCGGCCGGGTGCTGCAGGGCAATCTGCTCATTGCGTTGGACAGCCAGTTTTAGCTGTTCCGCTGGTTTTTCAGGAAGCGGTTGCAGCAGAGCATTGATCAAGAATAATTCCAAGAAGTTTAATGCGGCTGGGCTGACCCGTGCCGGCGCAAATGGATCCAGGTCGAACGAACGAAATTCCAGCCGTTCGGTACCGTTTTTCTGCAGGTCGGCCAGACTGTCGCCACGACCTTTTAAGCGAACGGGACCATAAAATTCGTGCATCGAGAAGAACTGATGCTGATCAATCCGTTCCTTGAGCTGAGCAAGCTGTTCTTCAAATGAGTCATAGGTAATCTCCTCGCCTTTTTGGTTGGCATAGCCATATGAGCTGCTGCGAAGACTGCGAACCGGAAAACGCAGATCACGCGGTAGATTGCTTGGCAGATTGCCGGCAATTGGACTGGCCCCAAAAAAGTAGGTAAACAGCCAGCGCCACAATACAAAACTCTGGGCCAGCTTGAAGTTTAAAGCATTCTTAAAGTCGGCCAGCGTGGCGAAGTCCTCATTAAAACCGAAGTCCCACAGTGATTGCACCAGGGTTTGATTGATGCTGTAGTTGACATGGACGCCGGTAAAGATCTCCCGAGCCGTGCCATATTTTTGCTGCAGATAGTCGTGATATTCGGCCATCCAAAAGCGAGTGTTGAATGAACCGGCAAAGTCTAAATCATCTTTTGAAAAAGCAGGCGCGATGCTTAGCGGCCAGATGATCTCGTCAGCCTGCAGATGATCGGTCACCAGCTGTTGGAGCATTTCAAGATTGGCCAGATTGGCATCGGTACCCAGCGTTGGCGTACCGGAAATCTCCAGCATGTTGTCGGCAAAATCGGTTTTTAGATACGGATTATGCCGGCGTGACAAAAATTCGGCTGGGTATGGGTAGCGGCTGATGCGACCGTCCTTTAGCAAGCGGTGTTCCTCAAGCTCTAGTCCCATGTAGTTTTTTGTCAATAGGCTGCTTAGCTCATTTTCGGCGATGATTTGACTTAACTTGCTCATAATGCTTCCCCCATATCGATAAATGGATGTTCGGAGATATTATAACGAAAAAACCAATTTTGTCTAATTATTTACTCATTTTATTTTAAAGAAGCTGGTCAGCTGCCGTTATGACCAAAAAAACTAAGCCGTCTTGCCATTCCAGATAGTGACGGGCAGAACGACGGATTTAACATTTTGGCCGTTGATGCGTGCCTGCAGCAGCTGCACTGCCAGATCAGCCATTTCATCAATGGGCTGCTGAATCGTAGTCAGTCCCGGCAAAAGCAGGCGGGTAACGTTGCTTCCGTCATAGCCGACAATCTTGAGGTCTTCTGGGATTCGCTTGCCATATTCGCTGGCCAGATTGATGATCGTGCTGGCATCCGTATCGTTAGCGGCAAAAATACCATCGACTTCGGGGTGTTCTTCAAAGATGCGGCGGAAAACCCGCTCTTTATCAATGGTACTGATGTTAAAGTCCAAATGGTAGGTAATGGCCGGCAGATTGTTTTTGGTCATCAGATGCTCATAGGCCTCGCGCCGTTTTTGCGTTGGCGTGTCTAATCCAAGCGGGCCATTGGTGTGGATGATGTGGCGACAACCGTCATCCAACAAGCGCTGGGTTGCCAGCAGACCACCCTGGTAGTTGTCTGAAGAAACCACCGGAATATTTTTACCAACAACCTGATCAATGGCCACGACTGGCAGATTGGCATGCTGATAGCCGATCAGACCACGATTTTGAGTTCCAACGATCAAACCATCGACTTGGTGCGTTAACAGCTGCTGGAGATAGTTTTCTTCTTTGGCAGGATCGTTTTGACTGTTGCCGATCAAAACCTTATAGCCATTGCGATAAAGCTGACGTTCCATCTCGGCTTCCAGCTGACTGAAAAACGGATTATCAACGGTAGGAAAGATCATGCCGACCAGATCCGTCCGCTGCTTATACAGCTGCCGAGCGATGATGTTGGGGCGATAATCAAGTTCCTGCATTGCTTTTTGGACCTTGGCAATGGTTTTTTCGCTTAGGTAGCCGCGATGGTTCAAGACGCGCGAGACAGTGGTCTTGGAAACGCCGGCCGCGGCAGCTACGTCTTCTAATTTAGGCCGATGATTGGCTTCCATATTAGGCATTCCTCCATTATTCGTAAAATTGCTTAATCTTCATGTTACACGTTTTCATGAATAAAAGCCATTCGGGAGCGGATATTTGCTGTCGACCGATGAAATAATTACTGACAACCGGTTGACAGTCCTACTGGTAAGCGTTAACATTATAGCTGTAGAGAAATGAAAGCGTTTTAAAATGACGCTCAAATAAGGATTCAGAGGTGACATTTATGTTGTTAGGAAGCATTGAGGCCGGTGGGACAAAGTTTGTATGTGCAGTAGGGAACGAAGACTATCGCATCATGGACAGTACCAAGTTTCCAACGACGACACCCGCGGAAACCTTGCAAAAATGCATTGACTACTTTAAGCAATTTAACGATCTGCAGGCGATTTCGATTGCTTCGTTTGGCCCAATCGAGATTCGGCGCAACTCGCCAAAGTACGGCTACATTACCAACACGCCCAAACCAGGCTGGGCTGATACTGATTTTGTCGGGACACTGAAAAAAGCCATTAACGTACCGATTGCCTGGACGACTGACGTTAACGGGTCGGCATATGGCGAATACGTCTTATCAACGCTGTTCAACCAGCGGCTGCGCTCTTTAGTCTACTTTACGATTGGAACCGGTGTTGGTGGCGGCGCGGTTGTGGATGGTCATTTTCTTGGCGATCTGGGACACCCGGAAATGGGACACATTCGCGTAAAGCGGCATCCAGATGATCTTGATTTTCAAGGCATCTGTCCGTTTCATGGCGACTGTCTGGAAGGTCTGGTCAGCGGGCCGACTTTTGAGGCACGGACGGGAAAGAAGGGTCAAGACGTGCCGCTTGATGATCATGTCTGGGATATTATGGCCTATTATGTTGCGCAGGCTGCCCTCGACACGACCTTGATGATGCGGCCAGGGAAGATCATTTTTGGCGGCGGCGTAGTCAGTGAGCCGTTTTTGGCAAAAGTGCGGGATGAATTTGCCAAGCTGCTGGACAATTATGTTGAAGTCGGGGATCTAAAGGACTACATCACGATGCCGCTGGCGAAGAACAATGGCTCAGCGACGATCGGCAACTTTGCGCTGGCCTTAAAGGCAATTCTTGAATAAATAAACAAAATGTTTCGTAAAAATACTCCAGTAAATTGAAATGCTGGAGTATTTTTGTTTTTTCGCTAATCCAATAATGATATTATTACTCATTAGAAAGGTTGAAAAGGTTTAAAGGACGGAGGAAACGTTGAATGAAAAAGATAATTGTTCGTGCTGACGATCTAGGATACTCATGTGCCGTCAACTACGGAATCTATGAGGCAACGCATCGTGGCATCGTTAATAACGTCTCGCTGATGGTTAATCTGCCATTCAGCGAGCATGGCTGGGAGCTGTTAAAAAACGAACCAGACACTGATGTTGGCCTCCATGTCGTAATCTGTGCGGGGAAACCGTTGAGCGATCCAAAACTGGTATCGAGTCTGGTGCAGGAAGATGGGAGCTTTAAGCGTTCGCAGGTCTATCACGATGCTTTTGAACAGGGAAAAGATATTGTTGATTACGAAGACGCGGTCAGAGAAGTCGAGGCTCAATACGAATGTTTCGTGGAAATGACCAAGCGTGAGCCGGACTATCTGGCAGGTCACACGGTACTAAGCCTTAATTTTATTCGAGCGCTGCGTGACGTGGCCAGTGAGCATCAGATTCCATATTTAAGCTTTGACGTTGAGCATGAGGTTGAATTTCAAGGCCAGAAACTGACGCCGTTTATGGAAGATTTCAGTTTGGACTATGATCCAGTGGCAACGCTGGCGCACGTGCTTTCGGCAGCTGATAAGCGTCCACATGTGATCCCTGAACTGATTTTGCACCCTGGTTTTTTGGATCAGTTTATTCTGCAGCATTCACATCTGGTTTACCCAAGAACGCTGGATGTTGAAATGGCAACCAGTGGCCAGGCGATAGAAATGATTGAGCGACACGATGTTCAACTGGTTCGGTATTCCGAGCTGGTCGACTCAGCCAAAGCATGACGCCTAGACTTGGGATAAGCGAAGGCAAAGCGAAAAGTCGTTATGATCGGTAAAGTACGATTCAGTTGGAAATCACTGCTGAATCTGGCTTAAATGCTTAATAAAACAGCAATCATGCCAGATCCATTTGACTGCATATCAACTGAGCATACGATGAGTTGGGAGATTCATCGGCTGCTCAGTTTTTTTATGCTTAAATTTTGGTGATGCTGTATTTCAATATTGCAGTATGAATTTACCTTAACTAAAAGCATTATCAAAATCAATCAGCAATTGCTATTAAATAGAATGCCAATTATTACCGGGCGAAACGACCTGATTTATCAAACTGGGATTTTTCATTGGCAATCGCAATTAGTAATGCTGGTGATTGGCGTTAATGGCTTGATCTGTGACATTTAAAGCAGCCGTTTCAGAAAAGTTGATTGGTTCGTCCTATCGCGGGCATGCGAGCGTGTTTTTCTACCAGACAATTATGCTTCCGTGGGTATGCGGGTGTGTCAATTGTGAAGCAAATCAAATCTTGGTCAGTTTGGGGGCGGAAATTACCTGCTCTAGACTGATTTTGAACCGGAAGTAGGTAATGATGGTTTTGTCATATGTTAATATGCAGGACTTTTTGTATAGTAGCCGCAATTGTGAGATTAGTCATTGCCAGCGCGTCGAATCATCTGCTGTCAATAGCGTGTCTTCAGTAGATGATGAGCTGATTGGCAGATAAAAGCACTGCGACAATAAAAGAGGGCACCTCGCCAAGCAGCGGGATACCCTGTTTTTAAGCCTTAGTCTCAATAATATTTCTAATTTAGTATGACTTTTTTGGCTATTTTTGATTTTCTTTTGCCAAACGGTCAATCAGTTGCAGATCGTCTGAGAAGAAGCGACGGTAGGCGATGTAGCATGAGCATACCGATCCCAGACTGGTAGCCGAAAGCAGCATGAAAACGACCATGATCTGATATTTGATCGCGTATACCGGATCCACGCCGGCAAAGATCAAGCCTGACATCATCCCTGGCAGACTGACGATGCCATAGGTTTTGGCAGAATCGATCGTTGGCTGCATGCCGGTTTTAATGCAGGCTCTCACAATGTCGCCGCAAGCTTGAAAGGCAGTCGCGCCAAGGGCAAGTCGTTCCTCAACCGCTTGATGCATGTCATGAAATTTGGTTTTCATCTGTCGGTAGCAAAGACCAATGGCAACCATTGAATTGGAGGCAATCATTCCGGCAATCGGCACGATCTGAGAAGGGATAAACTTGATAGCTCCAGACCAAACTAGACCGCCCATCGTAATGCCGGTACTGATCAAGATTGCCAAAAAGGATGGCCAAAACAGCTTAGGAATGCCACTGCCGCGTCCGGCCGCGTTATGAGCCGCGTTAAAGATGATGATGAGCACCATGGCCCCGGTAACCAGAACGTTATTGAGCGCGAAAATGTACTTGAGAAGATAGCCGACAATCGTTAGCTGAATGATTGCCCGGACGACGCTGATAATCATGTCACGGTTCAGTCCCAGTTTTTGACGATATGAGATAAACAGAGCAATCAGTACCAGTCCGGCGGCATAGACCAGGCTGATGTTATTGACGTGAACGCTATTCATTGATTTGGCCTCCTTTAACGGTAATGATTTTTTCAGCCTGGGCCAGTTCATCGGGATCATGGGTAATGGCCAAAATCGTGCCAGTTTGACGATAATCGGCAATCAACTGATGGACGATCTGCTTGTTTTGCGCGTCCAGACCGGTCGTTACCTCATCCAGCAGCAGAATCGCTGGTTTAAACATCAGATTACGAATCAAGGCCACACGCTGCTTCTCGCCGCCCGATAGACTGGCGATGCTTTTGGTCAGGTAGTCTTTAGGCAGATTCACCTGATCTAAAAGTTCCTGCTGTCGGTTTCGATCAGGATCCTGATTGCGAATCTGAAATGGGAAATCAAGATTGTCGCTGACCGTCTCACCAAACAAGACGGGCTGTTGAAAACAATAGGAGACGTGGCGGCGATATTCCTGGGGCGGCATCTGAAAGGCATTTTTTCCTTGATATAAAAGCTCACCGCTGCTGGGGGATAAAAGACGCGCACAGATTTTTAGAATCGTGCTCTTGCCAGCTCCAGAAGGCCCGGCTAATGTGATATAGGCTCCTTTGGGTACGCTTAGATTGATATTTTTTAAAAGCGTTTTTCCCTGCATGGTCAAGCTGATTTGATGCAGTGTTAATATGTCAGCCATTTTTTCACCTCATATAGATTGTTTAAGCATATTTAGATTCTATCTTTTTCAGATGAGCAGCTCAACAAATTGAACCTGTAGGCGCTATCAAAGATTTGCGATATAATAACCTTATTAGGCAGATAAAGTTTTGGGGGAAAATCATGCGAAAAACGATTAATAAAAGCACAACCGAATTGCCAATCAGTCTTGACCAAAAGCCGGCTGAACCATTGCAAAATCTGAGTCAAAATCCCAGTGAGTACGATCATGTCTACGTACGGGCATTTTCGGGCGTTGAGTTTATCATTTTAATCAGCGTGATCATCCTGTGCCTGTTCTATCGATTTGGGCTGGCACTGGCAGTGTTGCTGGGCGGTCTGCTGTTTTATCAAAAAGTCGGCATCCGTGATCCTAAAACCGGTCAGTCATGGGTCGTAGCGCGCAAAAAATGGCACCAATACTGTCGCTATAATAACATTGACTGGAAACGGTGGCGTGAGCAGAGCCGAGCGGAGGCGGTTGCGGCGCAGATCAAGAAACGGCAAGCCAAACAATAGTTGATAAGGAGTTTTTTTATGTTACAGTCAATGAATCTAATGATCTATGTTGATGATGTTGAGAAAGTAGCCGCTTTTTTTGAGCAGGCAGCTGGGACGCCACGAATCAGTGAAGAAACGATGATCGATGGTTCAAAGACGATTACGGTACCGGTTCTTCCTGAAGCCAGTCTCCAGTTTTACAGTCGCAATTTTATTCAGAAATACTCGCCGGAAGTTGCGCTGAACTCGCCTTCAATTATGTTTTATGTTGACGATCTGGCGTCGGCACATGCCAGACTGCTGCAGATGGGCGCGACCGTTAATGAGATCGTTTTGGTGGGCAGTCAGCAGACGTTCAATTTTGCCGATCCAGAGGGCAATTGGTACGCGGTTGCTGAAAAAGACGTTTAAGAGCTGGCTGCCTTTAACCTTGGTTGAATGCCGATCACGACGACGGTTGACAGATAAATAAAACGATATTTAGTATATTCATCCGTACAAATATCAGATCCTGAGCTATAATTAGAGTATAAATAAAGCTTAGGGGATGGATCTTATGAATAAGAATAAGCTGCCGCTGCAAAGCGATGCTACGATGGAATACGACCGGCCGTTTGAGCGCTTGATTCCGGTTGGTCAGTTTCTCTTTTTGATGCTGGCCTTAGCGTTTGCACTGTTCATGCAGTTTGCTCTGGCAGCCGTTTTATTGGTATTGGGCCTGGCTTGCGGCATTCGTGTCTCAATTCGTGATCCCAAAACGGGGCGGTCATGGAGCGTGCCACGGCAAAACTGGCGGCGCTACTGTGAATATAACCGAATCGATCTCCACAGTCTAAGACAGCAGATGAACGTGGCCGCTATTAATGAAGCCATTAAACAGCGAAAAGCCCAAGCTGCTCGCTAAATAAAAGTCAAGCAAAGAACCGCACCGACTCATCCAGTCAGTGCGGTTTTGCTTAGTTCTGTTTTAATTTGGAATGGCTTTGAGTTGGGTGCTTTGATGGCCGTTTTTTAGGCGGCAGCAGCCAACAGATCAGGTTCATCAACGCAATGATTGCCAAGACGATCAGCAGCCCGATCCAAAAAGCATGAGCCGGATGAAAAGCAGTTAATAAAGTCATCATGATGATCACCATCCTTAAAGCAGCTCGCCAAAGTGACGAATGTAGGCTTTCTTGATGCTGGTGGCTAAAAGCATGTAGCAGATTACGCAGGGGATCAAGTACCAGAAGTAGCTGCCTGGCAAGGCGACAAAGCCGATTGCCCGGCCAACCGCGGTGAATGGAATCAAGGTTGCCAGGGCAATACCGATCGTTGAGAGCAGAATCAGTTCAGCAGAGGCACGGCTTTGAATGAAGGGGATCTTAGGAGTTCTGATCATATGAATTACCATCGTCTGACTCCACATTGACTCGACAAACCAGCCTGCCTGGAACATGCCGACGTATTTAAGCTGCATGGCCGCTAATACGGCACCGGAGAAATGCGCCGGCAGATCGGTATAAAGAATGCCATGGGAAACGAATAGTGGACAGAAAATAAAGTACATAAACAGGTAGGTTGTCAAATCAAAGACTGAGCTGGTTGGCCCCATCCAGATCATAAAGCTGCCAATCGAAGAAGCATCCCATTCGCGCGGTACCTTGAGATAGTCAGCATCGACGTTGTCCCAAGGAATGGCGGTACAGCAGCAGTCATAGATCAGATTGAGCAGCAGCAGATGAATACTCTTCATCGGTAAGAATGGCAGCAGTGCGGCAGCAATCAAAACGGAAAAAATGTTCCCAAAATTGGAAGAAGCCGTCATCTTGATGTACTTGATCATGTTGGCATACGTCTTGCGCCCTTCCACGATGCCACGCTCCAGAATCATCAGGTCTTTTTGCAGCAGGATAATGTCGGCTGATTCTTTAGCCACGTCAACGGCATTATCGACGGAGATTCCGATATCGGCTGTTTTCATGGCTTCCGCGTCATTAATGCCGTCCCCCATGTAGGCAACGGTATGGCCTTTAGCGCGCAGGGCAGCGACGATACGGGCCTTCTGATCGGGAGTCAGTTTGGCAAAGACTTGCGTTTGTTCGACTTGCGCGGTTAATTCTTGATCTGACATCTTGACTATCTCTTCACCCAAAAGCAGGTGGGCGACCGACATCCCAACTTCTTGGCAGACGGTGGCCGTAACTTTGTCGTTGTCGCCAGTCAGAATCTTGGTGGTGACGCCATGCTCCAATAAGGCTTTTAGCGCGCGACCCGTTGATTCTTTTGGCGGATCCAAAAATGCCAGGTAGCCCATTAAAACCATGTCTTTTTCATCTTTGGCGCTTAAAACGTCAATTGGCGCCGGATCGGTTTTCTGTGCCAGAATCAGAACCCGAAAGCCTTTGTCGTTTAAACGATCAACCGTGGCCTTAACTTGTTTTTGCAGGGCGTCATTGAGCGGCTGGATACCGGTTTTGGTTTCGGCATAGCTGCAGACGCTAAGCATTTCTTCAACCGCGCCCTTGGTTACCATCTGCCGCTTGCCGTTTGGATCCTTGACGACGATACTGAGTCGCCGCCGCTTAAAGTCAAATGGAATTTCGTCGATCTTAACGTAGTCGTTTTCAAGATCCTGCAGTTCGGGATGCGACTCGGTGTCCTCGGCTTTGGCAATGATGGCCTTATCCATCACGTTTTTATAACCAGTTTGAAAATAGCTGTTTAAAAAGGCATGTCTTAAAACACGATCATCGGCTTGGCCATCAATATTCCAATAACAGTCCAAGACGATCTTGTCCTGAGTCAGCGTGCCAGTCTTATCAGTACAAAGAATGTCAGCGGCCCCAAAGTCTTGAATCGAATTAAGATTTTTGACGATCGTTTTTTTGCGGCTCATCGCGATGGCACCCTTGGCCAGACAAGTAGTAACGATCATCGGCAGCATTTCTGGCGTCAGCCCAACCGCCGTTGAGATCCCAAACAAGAAAGCCTCCAGCCAGTCGTGCTTGGTCAGACCATTGATCAAGAATACCAATGGCACCATGACCATCATGAAGCGGATCAAAACCCAGCTGACGGAATTGACGCCCTTGGTAAAGTTGGTGGTGACCTTTTCTTTGGCGACGGCCCCAGCCATTGAGCCAAACATTGTGTCTGAGCCGACTTCAATAACCAGTCCCAGCCCGCTGCCTGAGATGACGTTGCTGCCCATCAGAGCGATGTTTTCGTAGTCGGTAATCTGATCTTTAGGCGTCTCGTCCGCAGCGCTTTTTTCAACGGGGCGGCTTTCCCCAGTCAGCTCGGAACGATTGACGAACAAGTCGGTGTTTTCCAGGATTCTCAGATCAGCGGGAATCATGTTGCCGGCTGAGAGATGAACGATGTCGCCGACCACGACGTCATTGAGATCAATGTCTTTTTCTTGACCATTGCGCGTAACGGTACAGGTTGTCTTGATCATTGCCAGCAGCTTGGCCGTTGCGTTGCCGCTGCGGTATTCCTGAACAAAGCGCAGCAAGCCGGAAAGCATGATCATCGTAACGATAATGACGACCGTGGCACAGGTGAAGTTTTCTGGCCGGCTGCCAAATAAGGAAAAGTAAGGAAAAATCATATCGGTAAACGTGGACACGATTGCCAAAATCAATAGAATTGCCGTGAATGGATTAACAAAAGCGCTGATCAGACGCTTGCCAATTGACGGCTGGTGCTGCTGCTGCACGTGGTTGGCTCCAAACAGCTTGCGGCTTTGCGCTACCTGCGAATCGTTCAGGCCCTGTTGACTGGTGTTGAAATGTTTGAAAAGCTCGGCTGGCGAATGTGTTGCTGCATAATCAACGCGTTTTTGCCGAGCTTTTTGCGCCGCGACTTGATCGGAGGCGGCGTCAGCATAATTTTTTTGCCTGCTCATTATTAAAGCCTCCTTACTGATAAAGATCGCTTTCATCTGATTTTGCCTTTATTTTAGCGCGTTTTTTTACAAGCGGTTTCAAGAAATCTGAATAAATAGACAGTTATGGGGAATTGTATCAAAATATTTATTCCTATCTGATGCTCGATACTAAGGCCGTTGATGGTGGTTTTCGTCAGGAGGCTATTTTAAAAAGCGCGGATTTGGTAAAATTAAAGAAAACATTAAGAAACGGGGGCAGGCGAATGAAAAAGCAGAATGCCTGGCTGCTAGGACTTTTGGCTTTGATGCTGATCTTGCTGGCGCCAGTCGTGGGTCATGCGGATGGCGACTTTAACATCAAGCATTACCAAGTGAACGTTGACGTGCTAAAAAACGGTGATGCGGATCTGACGCAAAGGATCACTTATGATTTTGACGGTGATTTTCATGGCGTTTATTATAATCAAGACCTGCAAGGCATCGGCAAGGCTGATCAGATCTCGGCAGCCGTGGAACAGAACGGTAAGCTGACTAACCTGGCGCTCAGCCAATCCGGTCAGAATAATACCGTTAAGACCACGCAGAGCGCAGACTGGCTCAAACTCAAGGTCTATCATCAAATCAGCGACGCGGAAGCAACCTTTATCTATCACTACCGGCTGCATGGCGTGATTACCAGTTATCAGGATACGGCTGAGCTGAACTGGAAGATCATTGGGACGGGCTGGGATGAAGCACTGCATGACGTTTCAATCACCATTCAGCTGCCGGCTAAAAACGTTGACTCGCTTAAAGCCTTTACGCACGGTCCGCTAAACGGCAAAACGTCAGTCAAGAAGCGGCAGGGTCAGGTTAAGATGACGGTCGACCGCGTGCCGGCCAATCAGTTTGTTGAAAGCCACCTGCTGTTTGCCAATGCCGTCGTACCGCAAAACGATAACCGAGTCGCCAAAAAGGTCCTTGCTGCTGAGCTAAAGCAGGAGCAGCAGCTGGCAAAAGCGGCCAATGCCAAGCGCGCCCAGGAAAAAAGACGGCGACAGCTTTTCAAAATCGGCTACAGTACAATATGCGGCATCAGTATCTTAGCTTATGGCTGGTGGTTGATTAAAAAACATCCCCAGCGATCCAAGCAGCCGCCACTGGTTCATTCTTTTGAGATTCCGCCATATCCAGTTGAACAGGCCTACGTGATCGATAAAAATCAACAGCCTGACGCGCGCGTACTCAGCGGCTATCTGATGCAGCTGGCAGGTGAATATAAGATTGCAATCAGCAAGACTGAAAACGACGACTATCGATTTACCGTCAAAAAACCGGCCGTACTTGCCGAAAATCAGCTGCTGAAGGTCATGTTTAACGATTGCGGGGACGGCCAAAGCTTTACGATCCAGCAGCTGAAAAAATGGAGCAGGCAGCGCAAGCACGCCAAAAAAATCGCGAAAGCCTTTGATCAATGGTCGCAAGCCAGTCTGGAAAGTGCCAGAAAAACCGGCTACTATGATGCCGACGCGGACCTGTTCAAGCAGATTGGCATCTTTTGGCTGATCGGCGAGCTTTTGCTGATTTTTGGGATGATTTTTGTCGTCGCTGGCTGGATTTTCAAAATAATCGTGGGGCTGATATTTGCAGGCGGCTTTGGCTGGGGAATTATATACTACCGCCAGCTCCTGCCATATACGCCAAAGGGTCAAAAAATGAAATATGATTTAGACTGCTTTATTCTCATGCTCAAAGATATTGGCGACTTCAAGCTCAAAGAAGTTGGCGACATTGTTTTATGGGAACAGATTCTGCCATATGCGACGGCGTTTGGACTGGCCAAAAAAGTTATTCGTGAATTAAGGCTTTCGTTTGATGAAGCCGAGCTTAATGATACGCTTTTAATTACGTATCCATGGATTTTTGCCAGTGATCCTTGGACGGGCACGTTTGAAAGTACTTTTGAAAAAGCTCTGGATACCGGTAACTCATCTTCAGCGAATGGCGGATCGGGTGGCTTTTCAGCCGGCAGTTCCGGTGGCTTTGGTGGCGGTTCAGGCGGCGGAGCGTTTTAAAACGGCCGCTTTGCCAATAATGTCGCTCTTAAATTCGAGAGCTGTCAGTCCGTGTTGTTAGCAGCGAACCATGCTTATCACGGCTACAATTGGGCAGGCGACGTTAGACACTCTTAATAGGAGAGGATTGCTTTGAAAAAAATTGAAGGACATATTCACTTGATTCGGGCGATGGCCGGCTCTAAAGGACAAGGGCGCTTGAATCCATTGGGCAATGGCTATGCGATCTGGGACGACGGTGAGATTATTCACCTGCTGCCAGCGGGATGGGGCGATGATGATTTTCGCGTGGAAAAATATCTTCCCATCATGGCGGTCGAAAATATTGAAAAGGCCGTTTTACTGCAAGGGACACTGAACGGCTATCAAAACTATTACACTTATCAAGTCATCAAACGCTATCCGGATCGTTTTATCGGCGCGTTTGCCGTGGATCCATTTGCTGAGCGAGCGATGGCAATCGTTAAGCGGCACGTTGAAGAACTGGGCTTTCGGGCCATTAAGTTTGAGATCAGTCAAGTAGGCGGCCTGCATGGCTTTCATAAACCGTTCCGCTTGGATGATGACGTACGCATTGGGCAGATTATGCATTATCTGGCTGACTATCCGGGATTTGTCGTAACCGTTGATTATGGTGACGATACCCAGACCAGCTATCAGCCCGAAGCCATCGTAAATCTGGCCAAGCGTTACCCCAGAATGGATTTTGTCGTTTGTCATTTGTCATTTCCCAATGCTGATCATCTGGAACGCTTGGCAAACGTCTTGCAGCAGTTTGCACCGCTTAAAAACATCTATCTGGACATTTCAGCAATCCAAGATATCGATGGGGAGAAGCCGACTGATTTTCCTTACCCGCGCTGTCAAAAAACGGTCGCACTGGCCAAGCAGATCGTTGGGGCACAACGCTTGATCTGGGGGACTGACTCACCATGGTCGGCAACGTTTAATACTTATCATCAACTGGCTACTTGGCTGGAGAACACCGATCTGTTCACTGATGACGAGCTGGCCGATGTCATGTACAATAATGCCAATCGGGTCTACTTTAAAGCTGCCAACGTTGCTGCTGCCCAAGCCGCTGAAGATCCAGTCGTTGCTCGGTTTAAAAAATCACGCTAAATAAAACGCGCTGCCGGACTGTTGAGCCGATAGCGCGTTTCTTTTAGTTATGGGTAGTAAGCAGATTGCTAATTTTTGACCGTCAATTATTTAGTCAATGCTCTGGCTGATTGACGTTCCACAGCGGTTTTTCGCCATTCAAAACGCGAACGACCTCACTCGCGGCATCAACGGCCATGCGATCCATACATTCCTTGGTGTTGCCGGCACAATGCGGCGTCAGCAAGACATTGGGCGTGCTGAACCAGGGATCATCTTTGGGCAGCGGTTCTTGATCAAAGACATCGACCGCAGCGGCAGCAATCGAACCGGTTTTAAGCGCCGTCTGCATTGCCGCTTGATCAACCAGAGCAGCCCGACCAAAGTTAAGCAGGATGGCCGAATCTTTCATCATGTCGAATTCGCGCTGGCCGACGCTTCTGGTAGTTTCTGGCGTGACTCGCATGTTAAGCGAAATGATGTCAGCCTCCTTAAAGACCGTGTCTCGATCAACCATTTCGGCATTTCCGTCTGAACGATTGGATGGCGTGTAGGCAATAATCTTCATGTCAAATGCACTGGCTTTTTTGGCAATCATGCGGCCGATGCGACCATAGCCGACAATTCCCAGCGTTTTACCGGCCAGATCAAACCCTTGATGAGCAAATGTCCATCCCCAGTCACCCTGGCGCAGGTGCTCAGTGGTGGGGACCAGATTTTTAGAGATTGCCATCATGGCTGCCAGAGTTGATTCCGCAACTGTTGAGGCATTGGCATTTTTAGCGATGGTTACCCAAACGCCTCGTTTAGCCCAGAATTCAGGATCAATATTGTCATAGCCAACGCCATGGCGGGCAATGACTTTTAATTTCGGTAGCTGATCGGCTAAGGTGTTGGGAAATGGTTCCGTCATCAAAATAATACCATCTGCATCTGCGGCTTCCTTAACCAGGGCAGCGGCGCTTTGACTTTTGGTCTCGATCAGTTCAAAACCGCGGCTGGTCAGATAATCCTTGCCAGCCTGCGACATAATGCTTGGTACGGCAACTTTCATTCTCTCTCACTCTTTTCTTGGTTAAGGTGGTTAGAATCAAATATCAGCGGCCAAGTGCAGCCGTTGTTTGCGTAAATCTTAATGAAAATCGCCTTAAAAGTCAATTTGCGATTTACACTGTTAGTCCGACGCTCAGCTGATAATGATCTGTCTAAAAGCAATTTAAAAAACTTTACAAAAACAATACCCAAACCCCGAATGAATCTTTACAATGCGTCGCTAGACTGATTAACGTTGAGAAAGCTTCCAGCGGTCTCACAATCCATTCAGATTCTCTCTAAACTGCAGGTCTCGCTGTCAATGGCGGGGCTTTTTATTTTTTTCCAAGCAAAAAACCGCCGCTGCTTTTGGGGAACAACGGCGATTAAGCTGATTGAGACATGAATTTAAAGTATCAGCGGCATGGCACTGTCTAACGCCATCACCGCATCATAGATGTTATCACGATCGGTTCTGGTATAGGCATGTTTTTTCAATTTTTCATCGACTAATTGACGAAATTCTTTAGCCTGCTCCAAAAATTTGACATATTGTGCGGCATTTTCAACCTCACTGGTATGGTACATAAATTCATTCATCGTATTGACGTTGCGCTGAAAAGCATCCAGATGAGCCCAGAGCCGTTCCTTGACACCGGTTGACTTCATGGCATCAACGAACAGCCGCTGCACGTTGACGGCTTCTTGATAGGCCAGGCGCATGTAGTCGCGAATATAGTTTTCCGTCATGATCTGCCTCCGATAGATGATCTTATTTTTATGATAGCAGTTTTTGGCGAATAATGGTCTAAATCAGATGGAAAAACGATTACCGATGAATATCGATAAATAAAACCCGCTGCTAAGCATTTTGCTTAGTAACGGGTTTTGATCAGCGCGCCTTAGCCAGACTTTGGCAAACCGTGGTCGTTTCTTTTTCAACCAGCGGCAGAATGTCCATTGCCATGCAGTCGTCAATATGCAGCTTGATTTGGTAGTCGCGGTCGTTAGGGAAGAAAGCATGATCTTGAACGTAGACGATCGCGCTTTGTACGGAATCCAAATGCCGCCGCTCGATTACTTCCGACAGTTCAACTGCCAGGAGTTCGATCATTTTTTGATTGTGGTGATATTTGAAAAAGCTGCGCAAAGTCACGTTTCATGCCTCCTAAAATTTATTAAAGCTAAGATGCTTTTTTCGATTACTCACGAGATAGTATTTTAGCTGAATAGATCTAAAAATCAAGCCTTTTAACACGAAAAAATTATTATATTTTGATGGGAAATCGAACTGTTGAAAAGCCTTGTTAAATCAAGGATTCTTTGACTTTCAAAGCAAATTTTAAAAATTAAATTGGGGATTTGAAGTCATTAGGTAAAATGTTATACTAGTTTTATTGATGAAAACGCTTTATTGGATATGGAAAGGCAGGAAAATTTATGACGAAAAAAATCATCCTTGATTGCGATCCTGGTCATGATGATGCTTTGGCAATGATGCTGGCGGTGGCCTCGCCTAAAATTGAGCTGCTGGCCGTTACTACCTCAGCTGGCAATCAAACGCCTGATAAGACACTCAATAACGCCATGCGGATGCTTAAGCTGTTAGGTCGAGAAGACATTCCGATTGCTGGCGGGAATCGGACGCCGTTGGTCAAGCCACTGGAAACTGCTGGTGAGGTGCATGGTGAAAGCGGTCTGGACGGCTATCCGCTGCCTGAGCCGGATTTTCAGCCGGTTGATCTAACGGCTATTGAATTGATCGCCAAAATGCTTAATGAAAGTTCAACGCCGGTGACACTGGTAGTTACGGGTCCAATGACCAACGCGGCGCTTTTTTTGCGAGTTTATCCTGAGTTGGCCAAGGCAAAGATTGATCAAATCGTCTACATGGGTGGGGCCATGGGACTGGGGAACTGGCAGCCCAGCGTAGAATTCAACATTTTTGTTGATCCTGAGGCGGCCAAGATCGTCATGAATTTCGGGATTCCATTGGTGATGGCACCATTAAACGTTACGCACCAGGCACAGATTCTAAAACCAGAAATCGAGGCATTAAAACAGATTAAGAATCCGGTTGGCCAGGCATTTTATGGGCTGCTGAGCTTTTTTGAGCGCTATCATGAAAATCCGAAGTGGGGCTTTCAAGGCGCGCCGCTGCATGATCCTTGCACGATTGCCTGGTTGATTGAACCAGAGATGTTCCAAACCGAAAAAATGAACGTTGACGTTGAAACGACCGGTGAGCTGACGCGCGGCGAAACGGTCTGCGACTACTATCAGCTGACCAGCAAACCGCAAAATACCGAGGTTATGCTGGGCATCAATCGACAGCGTTTTATTGAAATGATTATGGAAGCATTGCATAGTTTTGACTAATTAATAAAACTGACATCGGTTTTTGCCAATGTCAGTTTTATTTTTTGTTTTTGGTTGACAACTTATTTTTAGTAAGTTATCATACAATTACTAACTTTTTCAAAGGAGAAATTGGCAATGGCAAACTTTAATTCACTGACCAACCATCTGTGTTGCAGCGGACCGCGCTTAGGCTGTCCGCTCTTTGTCGTTGCTCAGTTAATCGACTGAATGCGACTGGACCAGCATTTGCGCAGCCAGGAAAATCCCGACTGCGCTTTTTTTATAGACTGGTAGCAACATTTTTAAAATAATGACTCAAGGAGGAATAATATGTGGCATACGATTCAAGGTTCGCTGCCAGAACTATTGGCAGCTGGCTTTAAATATACGATTCCGTTGGCACTGGTGTCGTTTTTCTTTGGCTTGATCATCGCACTGCTGGTGGCATTGATTCGTCTATCCAGGCAAAAAGGCGCGTTTAAGATTCTCAAAGGGATCGCAGTCTTCTATGTCTGGCTGTTTCGCTCGACGCCTTTATTGGTGCAGTTGTTCATTGTTTTCTTCGGCTTGCCGCACCTGGTCATTCCAGGAGCCTTTCCAGATGGTATCCAGCTCAAGCCATTCACGGCCGGCGTAATTACGTTTTCGCTTAATACTGGTGCCTACGCATCTGAAACGATTCGGGCAGCGATTGCCTCCGTTCCCCAGGGTCAATGGGAGGCAGCGGAATCAATCGGCATGACACGCGTGCAGGTACTGTGGCGCATCATCTTGCCACAGGCATTACGGGTTGCCTTACCGCCACTGGCCAACTCGTTTATCAGTCTGGTTAAGGATACGTCGTTGGCTGCTTCAATCACGATTGCCGAAATGTTTTCCGTGGCGCAGCAGATTACGGCCGAAAACTATGAGCCACTTTTGATGTACATCATTGTGGCCCTGATCTATGCACTGTTTACGACCGTACTGTCTCAACTACAGGCCTGGATGGAAAAAACGCTGGCCAAAACGACCCCAGATCAATAGGAGGCATGTATGAAAATTGAAAAGATCAACAAGTGGTTTGGCGACAAGCATGTTTTAAAAGACATTGATCTGGAATTTCCGGCTGGACAGACAACGGTTTTGGTTGGCCCTTCTGGATCAGGCAAGTCAACGATTCTGCGCTCGCTGAATTTACTAGAGCAGCCTAACAGCGGAACCTATGATTTTGACGAGCTGCATCTTGATTTTGAAAGAAATGTCAGTCGCAAGCAAAAACTGGCGCTGCGGCAAAAAACGGGAATGGTCTTTCAAGACTACAATCTATTTCCGCACTTGACGGTTCTACAAAATATAACGGAAGGTCCTAGACAAGTATTAAAGCTGCCTAAAGAAACAGCTGAGCAGACAGCCATGGAATTATTGGCAAAAGTCGGCCTTAAAGATTTTGCCAATGCCTATCCAGCACAGCTCTCTGGCGGTCAGGCCCAGCGAGTCGCAATCGCTCGTGCCTTGGCAATGAAGCCGGCCTACGTTTTGTTGGATGAGCCAACCTCAGCACTTGACCCGGAACTGGAGCTGGAGGTTTTGCGGGTCTTGCTTAAGCTGGCACAAGAGAATCAGTCGCTGATCATCGTAACGCATAATATGGTCTTTGCCAGACGCGTTGCCGATAAGATTGTTTTTGTTGAAGATGGCACGATTAAATACGACGGTGATCCAGCAGGCTTTTTTGCGCCGAATAATCCAGATGAGCGGATCCGCCACTTTATTGCGGCGATGACGATGGAAGAATTGGAAGAATAACAAAAAGAAAGAGTAGGGATTTAATATGAAAATTTTGAAAAAGATTGCCTTAATGGCAGCTACTTTGGTATTCGGAACTGCAGTTGGAGCAACGATTGGCCATGCTGATTCAGTAAAATCAGAATTAAAAACGCCTGATACGCTGACGATTGGTCTGGAAGGTACCTATGCGCCGTTTTCATATCGTAAGGACGGCAAGCTGCAAGGGTTTGAAGTAGAGATTGGTAAAGCCGTTGCCAAAGAAATGGGCTTAAAGGCCAAGTTCGTGCCAACCAAGTGGGATTCTTTGATTGCCGGTTTGGGGGCCAAGAAGTTTGACGTTGTAATGAATAACATTGCGCAAACGCCAGAACGTCAAAAGAAGTACCTTTTCTCGGATCCATATATCTCATCGCATTTTGTACTGATTGTAAAAAAAGACAGCTCACTTAAAAACCTCAAGTCAATCAAGGGCCACAAAATGGCTGCCGGGGTCGGTACCAACAACGCTACACTGGTTAAAAAGTTTGGCGGGACTACGGTTGACAGCAGCGACTTTACCAGCAGTCTGGATATGGTTAAACAAGGTCGTGTTGATGGAATGATCAACAGTCGTGAAGCTTGGTACGTCTACGCTAAAAAGCACAGCACCAAGGGATTGAAGATGATTGATGTGTCTGATGAGGCTAAGCCGGTTAAGGTTTCAGCCATGTTCAACAAGAAGTCAACGGCACTGCAGAAGCAATATAATAAGGCCTTAGAAAAGCTGCAAAAGGATGGCACGGTCAAGAAGCTTTCGCAAAAGTACTTTGGTGCTGACATTACCAAATAAACAACGCAAAAAGCATGATCTGGAATGTTCCGGGTCATGCTTTTTAGTTGGCAAATACTTTGAATGCCATCATAATTTAGACAGGACCGTTTAAAAATATCAATATTATGCGGATTTGAATTGGTTTAATCAAGCATAGATACATAGTAATAACAAATTCTTGTTAAGTCTATCACTAAGGATGTGGTATATTAAGTTACTGGATGAGCAAGATTTAAGGAGTGAATTTATGGGAGAACTAGCTTTTCTAACGGCTGAGCGTGTGGGACTGATTGTTCTGCTGGCCTTCATCCTGGTCAATATACGTCCCTTCCGCAAATTGCTGTTGGAATCGACACCCGCCGATCGCTTCAAGCTGACCTTGATCTTTTCGGCGTTTGCAATTATCTCAAACATGCTGGGTATCCAAATTGATCCCAATAATCATATTATGCGCGAAACCATTCTCTGGCACGTGATTCCAGGCTACTCAGTGGTCAACGTCCGTATTCTGGCGGTTACAGTCGCCGGTATCGTTGGTGGGCCAAGCGTTGGCGGCATCACGGGTCTGGTTGCGGGTGCGCACCGGACGATGATGGAAGGCTGGGCAAGTGATGCATGGTTTTACATTATCAGCTCGACTCTGATCGGGGTTTTGTCAGGGATGCTTTATCGCAAGGATCGGCGGCATTTTGTCGTGATGCCGCCTTGGCAAGGTTTCTTGATCAGTTTAATAATGGAGTCAATTCAGATGGTGTTTGTTTTTTTGTTTAGTCCAACACACTTGAAGCTGGTTAGTTTTATCGCCTTGCCAATGATCGTGATCAGCTCTGTTGGGACGGCATTTTTCTTGATGATCTTATCACTTTATTTTCGTCAAGAAGTCGACACGCGGGCTGTTCAGACGCGTTCGGTGATGAAACTGGCCGTTAGAACCTTACCGGCATTTCGTCACGGTTTGCAGCCAGAGTCGGCCAAACAAGTGGCTAGATTAATTTTGGCATATACTGATTTTGATGCGGTCGGTATCGGCAACGGTGAAAAAACGCTCGCCTTTGCAGGAGCCGGCAGCGACCATCATCGCCAAGACATGCCGAAAGATAACGTACCGAATTTCGTTAAGCGAGCTTTACGAGAAAAACAGACGCAGCTGGTTTATAATGCCGATCAGATCGGCTGTCAAAATTTGCGCTGTCCATTACAGGCAGGAATGGCGATTCCGATGATGCTTGGTGGTCGGGTCTTAGGTGTTTTGACCTTGTACTTTACGGAAAACTGGAAATTAACGCCGGTTGAGATTCAAACCGGTGAGGGCCTGGGTGAAATTTTGGCCACTCAGATCGTTTTGGGCGAAAAAGAGCGCCAAGCCGGTTTGCTTAGGGATGCCGAGCTTAAATCATTACAAGCTCAGATCAGTCCACACTTCTTTTTCAATTCGATCAATACGATTATTGCAATTTCTCGGTTTGATAGTGAAAAGGCGCGCTTTTTGCTGCGTGAGCTGAGTACGTTTTTCCGCTCCAATCTGTTGGGTGCCAATCAGTCCAAAATTCCGCTCAGGCAAGAAGAAGCTCATGTTAAGGCCTATTTAAACCTGGAACAGACGCGCTTTCCCGATAAGTATGACGTGGAATTCTTTAGCAGCGTTGATGATCAGGTATTGGTACCGCCATTTGCAATTCAAGTACTGGTTGAAAATGCAATTCACCATGCATTCGGCAACCGCAAGACCGGCAACATCATCAATATTTGGATTACCAGGTCAGGCAGATATCTAGAGATTCGGGTGACCGATAATGGTGAGGGTATCGATCCTAACGTGATTGATAAGCTGGGTAAAGAAAAAATTAATTCCAAGCACGGCAGCGGTACGGCCTTGCAGAACCTAAACGCGCGGCTAAAAGGTCTGTATGGCGATAGTGCCAAAGTGCAGATCGTTACCGGAAAAACGGGTACTTCAATCTCGCTTTTGATCCCTTATGCACAAACTGAACAAAAACCCAATCTGAAAGGAGTGGCGACCGATGAAAGTACTGATTGTTGACGATGAGCCGTTAGCCAGAAATGAACTGCATTATTTATTGAAGGAAAATGTGCTGATCAATGAGATTGACGAGGCCAATGGGGTAATGATGGCAGATCAAAAGGTCAATGCCAATCAGCCTGATCTGGTATTTTTGGATATCAAGCTGGATGACGGCAATGGGATGGCGCTGGCTAGACGTTGGAAAAAGCTGCCGCAGCCGCCAGCAATCGTTTTTGCAACCGCCTATGACAATTATGCGGTCGATGCCTTTAATGAGGCTGCCGTTGACTATATTCTCAAGCCGTTTGACCCCGAGCGCATCAACGAGGCCGTTGCCCGGGTTGCCAAGATTCGAGGAACCGCCGACCAAGCAGAAAATGTTGCTGAACAGGCAGCCTGGCAAAATCCAAGACTGTCGATCACGATTGATGACAAAACAATGGTGATCCAAAAACGTGACATCATGTACATCGAAACCCAGGGAGGCTATACACATCTGCATCTTAGAAACGACAAGCTGTTGATCAGCCGCCAGACCTTGACGAGTATCGCCCAATTGCTGAATCCAAGGCATTTTATGCGGATACACCGGGGATTTATCGTCAATTTGGATGAAATTGATGAGATGCAGCCAAGTTTTAATCACACCTACGAATTAACGTTAAAAGACGGTAGCAAAATTCCAGTCAGTAGGTCATATGTGGCTAAAACCAAGAAGGCAATCGGACTGCAGTAACTCGAATTGTCTAATATTTGCACAAGCATTGAATGTTAAGATAATGCATTCAGTGCTTTTTATTTTGTCAAAAAAGAATCCTCAGGGCATCTCAGCGGCTGATAAAGGCATTTCACGGTAAAATTGGGTCAATCAATGTGAAATTCAACACAAAATCACCAAAGTTAACTACAATACATTGTGTAATCGATATCAAAGGTGGCCATCCTAAATAAGATTAACTGCAATTATTTTTTATGATATTTTCGGATTGATTTGAGGGAAGGAAAAGTAACATGGATAAGAAAGCAAAGCAGACTGCGACCAAGCAAGAAGAAAAAAAGGCCGCACCAATTTTGGTTCAAATGGGTATCTTTGGTACCATCCTGTTTGTGTCACAATTCATTTCGGATCTGTTTCCAGCCAGCTTCGTAGTACCAACGCCACTGATTGGGATGGTATTGCTCTACATTCTGTTGGCAGCTCATATCGTTAAACTGGAGCAGGTTGAAAAATTTGGTGACTTTATGATCAGCTTGATCGCATTCCTGTTCGTTCCATCTGGCGTTCAGCTGGCAGGTAGTCTGGGTCTGATGAGAAAAGAAGGTCTGCAAGACATCTGCGTGATCATCATCTCAACGATCATTTTGCTGGTCGTAATTGCTTACGTTGGTAACTTCTTCGTTAAGCTGCATGGACGCTTGAGTAAGAAATCAGATGCGCCAGTAAAAAACGCCTCACAAAAATTAGCTCACTAAACGCTATAAAATAGGAAAGGAAATGTTTTAAGCATGTTCACTCAATCACTAATGCTGCCATATACTGGTATCTTTATTTCGCTTGTTGGCTATCTGCTGGGAATGTGGCTGTTTAAGATCAGTCATGGGTTCTTCTTGTTCACGCCGCTTTTGGTCGGCATGGTCTTTGGGATTGCGGTTTTGGCAATCTGGGCCAAGGGAATCGGTTCTACGACGGCTGCCGTTTACACGAAGTACTACCTGCCGGGTGGGAATATCATCTTCTGGTTCTTAAATCCTGCTACGGTGGCATTTGCCATTCCACTTTACCGGCGTAACGATATCTTTAAGAAGTACTGGCTCGATATCGTTTTGACGCTGTTTGTCGGTGGCTTTATCTCACTGTTTGGGATTCAAATGGTTTCCAAGCTGTTTGGTCTGTCACGAGTTTCAACGGCTGCAATGATGCCACAAGCTGCTACGACTGCCGTTGCCATGCCAATTGCTAAAGGTGTCGGTGGTGATCCTGCCATCACGGCCATGGCATGTATCATCAACGCCGTTATCATTTACGCTTTGGCCAACTTCTTAATCAAGGTCTTCCGCCTTAACAAGACGTCACGGGTCGGCAATGGTCTGGCACTGGGTTCAGCCGGTCACGCGGTTGGTACTGCCAAGGCTTTGCAACTGGGTTCGATTGAAGGTGCCATGGCTTCAGTTGCCGTCGTTGTCGTATCACTGGCAATGGACATCTTAGTGCCACTGTATGTCAACCTGTTCATGAAATAAGCAAAGGAGAATCACATTATGTCTTATCGACAACAAAAAGTCGTGCTGATTGGTGATGGCGCAGTCGGCTCTGCCTACGCGTTTGCCATGGTTCAACAAGGACTGGCTGAAGAGTTTGCCATTATCAACCACACCAAGAGCAAGGGTGAGGGTGACACGCTTGACCTTGAGGATGCCACGGTCTTTACATCGCCAAAAAAGGTTGAGTCAGCGGACTATTCCATCTGTCGTGATGCCGATCTGGTCGTAATCTGTGCCGGAGCAGCCCAAAAGCCGGGTGAGACGCGGCTGCAGCTGATCAACAAGAACCTCAAGATCATGGCTGATGTTACGCAAAACGTGGTTAAGTCCGGCTTTAACGGCATCTTTTTAGTAGCTGCCAACCCAGTCGACATTCTGACCTATGCCGTCCAAAAGATCTCAGGATTCCCAACCAGTCGGGTTATCAGCTCCGGTACGCTGCTGGACACGGCACGGCTGCGGGTAGCATTGGCTAAGGAATTTAACGTCAGCCCAGCTGATGTATCCGCCAATGTTTTGGGCGAACATGGTGATTCTGAATTTGCGGCCTATTCTTCAGCCTCAATCGGTGGCAAGAATCTGCTTAAGATTGCCGAAGAGCAAAATATCTCTATTGAGCGGCTATTGGAAATCGAAAATGAAACTCGTCACAAAGCCTACGAAATTATCAATCGCAAAGGTGCAACCTACTATGGCGTTGCCACCGCTTTGATGCGGATTACCAAAGCTATCTTGCGCAATGAAAATGCGGTCTTACCAGTTGGTGCCTATGTCAATGGCGAATATGGCGTCCATGATCTTTACCTGGGTACGCCAGCCGTAATCAATGCGCATGGGGTTGAACAGGTGATTGACGTCCAATTGAATGAACGTGAGCAAAAAGCAATGGCTCATTCTGCTGCAGTCCTGCGTGAAGCTGTCGATCGCGGCATGAACGAAACCGGTCTGAACAAGGAGATCGTCTCGTTGGTAGCTGATGCATAATGTTTCACGAATTAATGAGCATTATTGCATAATGTTTCACAAAATCAACGAGGAAAACGTTTCCAGAAATGGAGAAAGTTTCCCTCGTTTTTTTCGAAAAAAGACTTGATTTTTAAATAAAATGGTTTAAAACTATATTTGTAAGCGTTTCATTGTTTATTAAAGGAGGTTGTTCTAGATGAAAAAGTTGGATTTTGAGGAGTTTAAACATAACCCCGAAATCAAGCCGCTTCAAGTTCTGGACGAAGATGGCAAAGTCGTTAATCCCGATCTGATGCCTGACCTGAGTGATGATGAATTGGTTGAATTGTTTGAGCAAATGGTTTGGTCACGAGTTTTAGGCGACCGGACCATGAAACTTTGTCGGCAAGGTCGGCTGGGCTTCTTTGCCCCAACTGCCGGTGAGGAAGCCAGTCAAATGGGCTCCAACTTTGCGATGAGCAAGGATGACTTTCTGCTTGGCGGCTACCGTGACGTACCACAGCTGGTAAAGCATGGTCTGCCAATGTGGAAAGGCTTCTTGTGGAGTGTCGGCCACGTCAACGGCAACAAGTATCCTGAAGATCTGCAGGCGGTTCCACCTCAGATCATCATTGGTGCTCAATATGCCCAAACGGCCGGTGTTGCACTGGGCTTGAAGAAGAAGGGCAGCAAGAACGTTGCCTACACCTATACTGGTGATGGTGGTACCTCGCAAGGTGACTTTTATGAAGGCGTCAACTTTGCCAGTGCCTTTAAAGCACCAGCCCTGTTCTTCGTACAAAACAATCTGTATGCTATTTCAGTTCCAAGAAAGGCGCAGACGGCGGCCCCAACCTTGGCACAAAAAGCCGTTGCCTGTGGGATTCCTGGACTGCAGGTTGATGGGATGGATGCCTTGGCCGTCTACAGCGTTGCCAAGCAGGCTCGTGACTGGATCACGGCCGGCAATGGTCCTGTTTTGATCGAAACGCTGTGCTACCGTTACGGACCACACACTACTGCCGGTGACGTACCTCGTCGTTACCGTTCCGAAAGTGAAGAAGACGTCTGGCTGAAGAAGGATCCACTGATTCGGATGCGCAAGTTCTTAGAGAGCAAGGGCCTTTGGGATGAAGACAAGGAAAAGGCCTGCGTTGATGCAGCCAACAAAGAAGTCGATGACGCAATGGAAAAGGTTGAGTCCCAACCAGCTCAAATCGTCACCGAACTGATGCAAAACGAATATGTGGTTACGCCACCAGCAATTCAAAAAGAGCTGGATGCTTATCAGGCAAAGGAGGCTAAGTAATCATGGCTAAGATGACAATGATCAAGGCAATTACGGCTGCCATGGATGAAGAGCTTGCTCATGACGACAAGGTAATGATCTTTGGTGAAGACGTTGGTAAAAACGGTGGTGTCTTTCGGGCAACGGATGGTCTGCAAGAAAAATTCGGTGAAGATCGAGTATTTGACACGCCACTGGCTGAATCAGGCATTATCGGCCTGGCCAACGGGATGGCGCTGGAAGGATTCCGTCCGGTACCAGAACTGCAGTTTATGGGCTTTATCTACGAAGCTTTTGATGAACTGGCTGGGCAAATGGCACGTTACCGCTTCCGGATGGGTGGCTCGCGCAAATTCCCAATTACGGTGCGTGCTCCGTTTGGTGGCGGTGTTCACACGCCAGAACTGCACTCGGACAGTTTTGAGGGTCTGCTGACTCAAGTTCCTGGTCTGCGTGTAGTTGCGCCAAGTGGTCCATATGATGCCAAGGGACTTTTGATCTCTGCTATTCGCTCCGACGATCCGGTCTTCTACTGTGAACACATGAAACTGTACCGTTCCATCAAGGAAGAAGTGCCTGATGAAGCCTACACCATTCCTTTGGACAAAGCGGCCGTCAAGCGTGAAGGCACTGATGTATCGATTATTACGTACGGCTACATGGTTCAAGAAAGTCTGGCTGCTGCTGAAGAACTGGCAAAAGACGGTATCAATGCGGAAGTCGTTGATCTGCGGACGTTGGCACCGCTTGACGAAGATACGATTCTGGCATCCGTCAAGAAGACGGGTCGCGTCGTACTAGTTCAAGAAGCTCAAAAGCAGGCCGGTGTTGGCGGTCAGGTTGCCTCGCTGATCGGCGAAAAAGGCATTTTGTACCTGGATGCCCCAATTGCTCGGGTAGCTGCTCCAGACACGCCATATCCATTCAGTGATGCCGAAGAAGTATGGCTGCCTAACAAGCAAGACATCGTTGATAAGGTTAAGGAAACCGTCAACTTTTAATCGCGAGGTGGAAGATCAATGAGCAAATACGAATTCAAGATGCCAGAGCTGGGCGAAGGAATGGCAGAAGGCACGATTGGTGAATGGCACGTCAAGGTTGGCGATGACGTTGCCAAGGATGCCGACATGGTTGAGATTGAAAACGACAAGTCAACCTCAGAGATTCCTTCTCCAGTTGATGGCAAGGTAACCAAGATCAATTTTGAAAAAGGCGATGACGTCAAAGTCGGCCAAGTTTTGATTGAATTTGAGGTCGCTGATGGTCAAGGCAACGTTGATGAAAGTGCAGCACCAGCCGCCAAATCGGCCCCAGCTGCTCCGGCTGGTGGTGCTGAAATCTATCAGTTCAAGATGCCAGAACTGGGCGAAGGGATGGCAGAAGGTACGATTGGCGAATGGCACGTCAAGGTCGGCGATACGATTGCCAAGGATGCTGACATGGTTGAAATTGAAAACGACAAGTCAACTTCAGAAATTCCTTCTCCAGTTGACGGTACGGTTACTAAGATCAACTTTGAAAAGGGCGATGACGTCAAGGTTGGCCAAGTTCTGGTTGAACTGCAGGTTGCAGCCGGTCAAGGCAACGTTGAAGGCGACGTGGCGCCTGCTCCTGCACAAGAACCTGCTCCGGCTCCTGCTAAAGCTGCTCCAGCTCCAGCAGCTGCAGACCATTCACTGCCAGTACTGGCAATGCCAGCCGTACGTCGTTATGCTCGTGAAAAGGGTGCTGAATTGACCAAGATTGCTGGTACCGGTCACCATGGCCAGATTCTTAAGGCGGACGTTGATGCCTTCTTGGCTGGTGGTGCCAAAGCTGCTCCAGCTGCCAGTGTTGCACCTGCCGCAGCCGCTGCTTCTGAAATGCCAAAGGCTAAACCAGCCACTGCAGTTTCCGTAGAACAGCCGGTACTGCCTAAGGCTACGCCAGCATGGCCAGAGCATGAAGAAAAGATGACGCCGGTACGTCGCGCTACGGCTAAGGCCATGATTCGCTCCGTACAACAAGCCCCAATGATCACGGTCTTTGAAGACGTTGTAGTTGACAAGCTCTGGGATCACCGCAAGAAGTACAAGGAACTGGCTAAGGACCATGGCGTTCATCTGACGTTCATGGCATACATGACCAAGGCACTGGCGGTTATCTTAAAGGAATTCCCAATCTTTAACTCTATGGTTGACATGGCTGATGAAAAGATCGTCTACCGTGACTACATCAATGTTGGAATTGCTACCGACACTGATCGTGGCCTATTCGTACCAAACATCAAGCATGCTGATTCCATGAGCCTGTTTGACATTGCCAAGCAGATTTCTGCTAATACGGCAAAGGCCAAGGACGGCAAGCTGTCGGGTGACGACATGAGCCATACCAGCATGTCCATTACCAATATCGGCTCAATCGGCGGTGGCTTCTTTACCCCAATTGTTAACTGGCCAGAAGTAGCCATCCTGGGTATGGGCAAGATCGTTCAGGAACCGGTTGTTGAAGATGGCGAAATCAAGGTTGCTCGGGTTCTGAAGCTTTCGTTGACCTGCGACCACCGGGTAATTGATGGTGGGACGGCGCAACGGGCTATGAACCGTCTGCACGAGCTGTTGAGCGACCCAGAACTGCTTTTAATGGAAGGATGATCACGAATGGTTGTTGGAGATTTCCCAATTGATTTGGATACCATTGTCGTTGGTGCGGGCCCTGGCGGCTATGTGGCTGCCGTTCACGCTGCCGAAATGGGACAAAAGGTTGCAGTTGTCGAAAGTACCTATCTTGGCGGCGTCTGCTTAAACGTCGGCTGTATTCCATCAAAGGCTTTGATTCAAGTCGGTCATAACTATCAAACGGCCAAGAACTCAGCTGATCAAGGTATTGAGGTTACTGATGCCAAACTTGATTTTGAAAAGGTTCAAGCGTTTAAAAACAGTGTCGTTAAGCGGATGACCAATGGGGTTGGCTTCCTGTTTAAGGAGCACAAGATTGACGTGATCTGGGGCTCAGCTTATTTGAAGAACGACCACAGCCTGCGTGTTATCAATGATCAGCATGGTCAGACCTACACGTTCAAGCACTTAATTTTGGCGATGGGCAGTCATCCAATCGAGATTCCAGGCTTTAAGTTTGAGGGCCGCGTATTGGATTCCACGGGCGCTCTGGCCTTAAAGGAAGTACCAAAGGATCTGGTCATCATCGGTGGTGGCTACATCGGCAGTGAGCTGGCCAATGCCTTTGCCAACTTTGGCGCTCACGTAACGATTCTGGAAGGTACCAAGTCGATTCTGGGCAACTATGAGCCTGATCTGGTCAAGGTTGCTTTAAAGGACTTCAAGGCCAAGGGGATTGACGTAATTACCAATGCGATGGCCAAGAAGGCAGAACAGACTGAAAATGGTGTCAAGGTTACCTATGCTGTGGGCGATGAAGAACACACGCTGGATGCCGATTACGTCGTTGTCTCAGTTGGTCGTCGTCCCAACACCAAGGAAATGGGACTAGAACAAGCCGGGATCAAGCTTGATAAGCGTGGCTTGATTGAAGTTGATGCCCAGGGTCAGACCAGCGTTAAGAACATTTACGCAATCGGTGATATCGTGGCTGGAGCTGCCTTGGCACATAAAGCCAGCTACGAAGGCAAAGTAGCAGCTGAGGCGATCGCTGGTAAGCCAACAACCGTCGACTATCACGCAATGCCGGCTGTCTGCTACCTGGACAATGAGATTGCTACCACGGGACTGACCGAGGCACAAGCCAAGGAAAAGGGCCTGGACGTCAAAACCGCCAAGTTCCCATTCATGGCTAATGGCCGAGCCGTATCCATGAAGGCAACGGAAGGCTTTGTTCGGCTGGTATTCATGAAGGATACGCATGTCATGGTCGGTGCTCAGATCGTGGGGCCGGATGCTTCTGATCTGATCAGCGAGCTGACCTTGGCAATCGAATCAGGAAATGAGATTGATGACATTGCATTGACGATTCATCCGCACCCAACACTGTCAGAAACGCTGATGGATGCTGCAGATGTGGGTCTTGGAATGCCAACCAATATTTAAATTGGATGAAGGGAACAGTGGTGTCGAATGCAATATTTAGCAATGCCTAGTGAGGATATCCGTCGCAATCTGGCAACCGAGCAGTATCTGATGAACAGCGACAAGCTGAAGCTGCCATTCATGCTGTTTTATATCGAAAAGCCTTGCATTATCGTGGGACGCAATCAAAACACGATGGAAGAAATTAATGCCGAGTACTGTCGTGAACATAACATTACGATTACACGGCGTCTGTCGGGTGGCGGCGCGATGTATCAGGATCTGGGCAACATGTGCTTTAGCTTTGTCGTTCCTGCCGATGAGATTCGATTCGGCGACTTTAAGGACCTGGTTAAGCCGATTGTTGATGCACTGCATGACATGGGCGCAACTGGGGCTGAAACTACTGGTCGCAACGATATCGTGATTGATGGCAAGAAGTTCTCCGGCAATGCCATGTATACCCGTAATGGCCGCACCTTCTCGCATGGGACGTTGATGTATGACGTTGATACCAGCGCGGTTGCTTCTGCATTGCACGTCCCAAAAGATAAAATTGAGTCAAAAGGCATTAAATCAGTTCGGGCGCGCGTTACCAACGTTAAGCCATATTTGAAACCCGAATTCCAGAATCTGACGACGCAGCAGTTTAGAGATGAATTAATCAAACGTATCTGGCATGTCGATTCGATCGAGGAGGCCAAGCAGTTTGAATATCAGCTGACGCCTGAAGATGAAGCGGCGATTTCTGAATTGGAAAAACGCTATTATGACAATTGGGACTGGGTATATGGCAAGTCACCAAAGTTCTCAGTCAAAAAACGTCAGCATTTCGATGGCGGAACCATTGATGCTCGTTTCCTGGTTGAAGACGGCAAGATTAATGATGTTAAGATCTATGGCGACTTCTTTGGCACTGGTGACGTAAAAGACGTTCAAGATGCCTTAAAGGGTCAGCCATATGATCAGGATGCCATGCAGCAGGTATTGGCAAAACTTGATCTGCAACGCTACTTTGTGGGGATTGATCCCAAAGACGTTGTCGATCTGCTGACCAAGCAGCATTAAAATTTCCAGCACCCAAACGACTGCTTCTCAACAGCTTTGAACGATAATTTAGCAGTCTTTGGTCAGCAGGTAGGGACCGGCGTGTTATAGCGTCGGCCCTTTTTTATGAAGAAAGGAGGCCAGCAAATGGGATGGCAGATTGCTTACAGCCGCTTACCACATGACTTCAGTGGGCTGCCTTTTAAAATGAAAAAACTGACGCAATTAATCAAGATTACACCCCAGGTCAGCGGCGGTGGGTTGCGCTTGCAGCTACATAACCACTTTGGAGATGAGCCACTGGTTTTTGATCGACTTGAAGTCAGCGACAATGAAAAAATGCAAGGTGCCAAAATGATTACACGTGGCGGTCAAACACGAATCGTCATCGCCAGTCATGGTACGGCGCAAACCGATACCTTGCCGTTTCAGGTTACTGCTGGCCAGCCGCTTTATTTTAGGATGTGTGCAACGTGTAGCCAGTCATATGTTGATTTTAGCTGTGTTTATGATGAGACGTTTTATAATGCCATCAATAGCAATTCAACAACGGCAACGCCTCGTCTCCCGCATAACTGGCAGGCACGCAAAGGCTGGTTTTGCCTCAGCCACTTAGAAGTCTGGACGGATCAAAAACTTCCGCTCATAGAATTGACTGGTGATTCACTGGCGGAAACCGGGATGCTTGAAACGGGATTGATCAAGCATCTGCAAGGTCAGGCGGTAGTCGTTAATACCGGCATCTCCGGTAATCGGCTGCTGCATGATGCACCGCAAGACGGTCCGCTTTATCAAACGTTTGGTCAGGCCCTGCTAAAAAGAGTTACGCAGCCAGTTTATTCGTTTCCGCATCCAGTAATTGCCTTGATTGGCAGTAATGATCTGGTTTTACCGTTAATTGACGCTCAATCGACTCATGAACTGGTAACGCCAATTCAATATCTAGCTGGGGTCAGTGAATTAAAGCATATCTTGGATGAACGCCATTGTCCGCTGATTTTAACAACGATTCCGCCATTCTCGCCGCGAGTAGATGAGAAACAAGCCGGTGTGTTGCTTGATGCTCAGCAGCGCCGTTTATTAATTAATCAAGAGTTGAGAAAATTTCCATGGGTCGTTGATTTGGACCCACTGCTGCTTGATGATAAAGGCGGTCTCAAAAAAAATTATGATTTTGGGGATCATCTGCATCTCAACGAGGCCGGTGGGGTTGCGGCAGCGCAGGTAATTCTGCGAAAAATAGGGCAGCTTGATGATTGGCCGTAAAATCAGAATTAATTAATAAAAGCCGTCACGGAAAAACTCCGTGGCGACTTTTGAACTATTATTAAATTAAACCTCTGCCGGCATTTCAATGTGCAGATCAGCGGCGATTTCTCGCATTTGCTCGATCGTCTTGGCATCAATATCAACGCCGTGCTTTTGATTTTCAGCCAGGTTCTTGTATTCGCGGTCGCCTGGTACCCAAATCGTCTTGCCTGGAACATGGTTAAGATGGCGAATCCGGTCAAGCATGCTGGTTGCGTTGGCCTTAAGCGTTTCAACGTCACCAAAGAAGGCCGGATCAAAAGCAAAGACAAACTGGCTGAAGTCGTGTTTACCCGTGTTGGTATCAGCTGAAATGGAACCTTGGGCTAAAATACCAGTTAGAATCTCAACGACGATGGAGTTGCCCATGCCCTTGTAGTTGGAGTTGACCTCACTGCCGCCCAGTGTCAAGAGACCGCCGCCTTTTTGCTCTTCTTCAAAGGCCGCGGTTGCCAAGATGCTTTCAGCTTCTTTAGGATCCTTGACGACTTGACGATTCTTATCAACGACCCAGTTGCCTGGCAGCTCAATACCTTTTTTGTCAGCCAGCTGAATCTTACCGCCAGCAACCACAGAAGTAGCACCGTCAAAAATGAAAGGATGCGGTGAGGCCGGGAAGCCAAACGCAAAGGCATTGGAACCTAAGAAGGCTTCGGTCGCGTTGGTTGGTACTACCAATGGGCGGGTGTTGGTCAGCGCAATTCCGGAAAGGCCAGCATCCAGTGCTTTACGAACGTAGTAGCCGGCAATTCCAAAGTGGTTGGAGTTGCGTACGACCCCAATGCCGACCCCAATCTGCTTGGCTTTTTCAATTACTTTGTCCATTGCCAGACTGGCCGCCAGATGCCCCATGTTTTGGTTGGCATCGACTAAAACGGCGCCGGGCAGCTCCTTTAAAATCTTGGCATGATTCTGAGGGACAATGATGCCGTCATTGATCATGCTGAGATACCAGTATAGTCTTTGGATCCCATGTGAGGAAATTCCCCGCAGGTCAGCATCAACTAACGTATCGGCAATCAAAGCCCCATCTTCTTGGCGAAAGCCTAATTTATCAAAAACAGTTTGTAGATAGTTGCGTTCATCTTCGGCATTGATTCGCATTGTTTTGTTATCCTTTCATAATAAAAACGCCCCTAAGCTAACTGCTCAAGGGCGTTTTGCGCGCTGTACCACCTTGGTTTGCCATTGTAACAATGACCTCCATGATTGATAACGGTAATCGGCCGGGGACGTAGCTTGCACCCGTTCCATTTGACAATGAGTTCATTTCACCGCTTCTGCCAATGCGTGCTTGCACCAGACCACGCTCGCTAAGATTAGAAAAAACGGCTACTATTCTCACTAACTTTTCATTATTTAAATATGAGTTCATTTTAGAAATAGATTTTTAATTTGTCAAGCTGATCTACTAAATTAATTTAAGTTAAAATAAAAATGATGCCATTTTGTGCAAACGCTTGCTCAAAAAATGAAAGGGCTTTATAATAAAGGTAATTAAAAGCGGGAGGCACTAAAATGCGAAAATTTTCTGTCCGTCATCCGTTTATGGCGGGATACGCGGCAACTTTGATTACCGGCATGATCCTTTGGGGAATTCGCAGTGTGGTTGGCACCAGTCTGATGAATCTGATTGGAATGCTCGCACTGGTGGGTTTGGCATTTTATTGGAACAAGATGAATTCTTATGCCAAGCTGGCTTGTGAAAAATATGATCTGCATTTTAATCTGGGACAAAAGCAGCGGCATAATCCACACTGGCCGCTGTACTTCAACACGGTGCTGTTCGCCGTAGTCGCGGTCACGATTTTGTTTTTAAACGTTACGTTTTATGGCGCGCGGATCGTTGGGGTCGTGATGGCGATCATTGCCGCCAATGCATTTATTCCGCTGCCAATGCGCAAGCTGGCTCAAAACCATGAAATCAGAGAACTGGTCAAGCAGCTCAATGCCAGACGAGAAGCTGAGTTTTACGGCACGGCTAAAGATCGGCAAACGGTTCAAGCAATTGCCAAGCTGGCTAAGTCGGAAAAATAGTTAACTTAAATATAGATAAACTTAAACGTCATCAAGCAAAATGCTTGGTGGCGTTTTTTGCATCGTTGGTAAACTGAATTTGGTAAGAAAAACATTAAATAACTAAAATAATTGATTGAGTTAATTTAATCTATAAAAATCAACCGTTCTAAGTGGAAAACCTTTAAAGACAGTATTCATTTAATGTTTATCATCAATACATATTAATGAAAATATCCCCCCTGAAAAAGTTACATAATGTAGATTCTAACAATCAAAGTGTTATCATCTACACGGAGATGGTATTTGATTAGAAAATAGGTGTTTACTAACTATACTTTCTTGATATTAGTTTTTTAAAAGGGGAGTTCAAAATGAATAGGATTCATCGTTTTGGGGACAACGCGGAAATCGATGAAAAGAACCGCGTGAAGATGTATAAAAAGGGTAGTCAATGGGTAACTGCCAATCAGACCAGTTTCATGTTGTTGGGAAAGCACGCATTGACCAAGGGTTTGGCGATTACGCTGGGAACCGTTGCGTTGGGTCTGACGAGTGGCCAGGCTGCATCAGCTGATTCAGTGGCATCTACGAGTAGTGGTACTCAGCCGACAACTGGTGAGACGACTAACTCTAGTGATTCTGGCAGTTCAAATATGGTAACGCTTAAATCGTCTGTAAATACATCAGAAGAGGACAACGGGACTACCACTTCTGGAAATAGTAATACCGACCAAGCGGCAAGTACCACGGTAATGACAAATTTTTCAGCATCCGAGGCCCTTCAAGCAAATTTGGCCTCCATGTCGACAACCTCAAGCTCACTAAATACTGATAGCAAATCGACAACAACCACAGCGAATGAGCAGTCTTCTGATGCCTCGTCAGTAATTGATAATGCTGGACAAAATTCTAAGGCACAGTCAGGCACGATTACGCTGAGTGAGATGTATAAGAACGATCATCTGCCTGACCTGCAAGAAAAGCTTTATGATGGCGACCGAGCTGTTCGAACGACTGAATTTCACCCAGATGAGATTTTTGACAATACTCAAGTTGATTACGATCAAGGTACCTCAACAAAGACGATCAATAATGTGTGGAATCAAAATTATTTGAATTTCAACTTGAATACATATGTTTCTAAGGAACTAGCCTTAGGAACGCCTAAGGATGGATTGTTTTATAACTTGCAGATTGATGATCGTCTGGCTAAACATATTACCAAGATTCAGATAACCAATAGTAATAAAGAGGTTTTCAACTTATCGACCCGAGCAGAGGCGCGTAAAGCTGGTCAAAACGTCGGTGACTATGATGATGATGTGTACTGTGCAGAATTTAACAGGGTCTTCCCAAATACCGGTATCTTCTCAAGTGAAACTAGAACGGCTAGTGGTGTTATTTATTTTGATGGCGTAATCAAGGATATTTTGTCACAGGCAACCGACAATGACTTTACGAAACTGCCGCTTGGCTATCGGTCTTATGTTTCTTATGAAGGTAATATGCCTTTCACCACAACCAGTCTGACTCATGGAAACCAGACTTATCCTTCAAAGAGCATCCTGGGGGCCAGCTATACCAACGGATTCTTTATTACGCCAACGCAGCATATTCCGGATTCCGCGGGTAAGGATGATGGTATGGATGGCGGCTACATTGGTGCACCAATGTTTTCTGGCTTTGTAAAAAACGGCATCTTTGCTGGTGGTACTGATGATGTTTACTATGATGTTAAAAATCGAGCAATCATTATTGATAACTACATAAACCGTAAAAGCGAATTTACATATAAGAACAATGGCTGGAAATATGATCTTAAGATTGATCCACGCTTGCTTCCATTTATCAAAGTAGAACAGACTAGGGATGCACAATGGAATCCAGTTACTTCATATGGCAATGTTGAACGGATCTATTTTAAAAATGGAACTTACTCGACGCACTACACTCGTGAAGAAATCAGAAATCAGCCTAAAGATACTACAGCTGATTTAATTAAAGAAACTAGAAAAACGTATCGAGATCCTCAAGATGGTGAATTCGTAGCTGATCTGAATAACGTGGCTCCAAATGTTGAGAAAACTCGGCCTTGGATCATTCGGACGGTTCTGCCATTAGGAGAAGATTCGCAGGGACGACTGTACACGCTGACTTCGATTCTCAAATCTATTTTTGAAAATACGGCAGATAGCGCCAAACAGCCCGCTCTGCAGTTTCAAACCTACATGGACAACGGCTATGGGAAAATGATTGAGGGCACGACTAGCTCGAACCTGTCCTCTTTCGCCGAACTGGCCAACAGCGTAAGTGACAACACAGAGGATCAAGGACTGTTTGTAATTGATTTTGTTGACGAGAATCAAACTGCACAGGGAGCGTTTACTCTGGAAGGCAAGGCTGGCTCAACGCAAGAGTTCACAGCTGATTTTCCGGATGGCTGGACTTTTGCCGGTGATCCAAGCAAGCTGCCAAATGGCTGGACGATCAATAGTCAAGGGCAGTTAACCGGGACAGCAACGATGCAAAGCTTTAACTCAGCCCAGGCAACTTGGCTGTTGGTTAAACATGGTACGTATACCGTGACGCATAATGCCGCTACTCAAGGCAAGCTGGTAGCTAAGGGCGGTATCATTCCGGGGACGACGGCCAAAAAATTTGCCCAAGATATTAATTACACTGATTTAAACAAGACTTTGACACGGACGGTTATTATTGATGACCCACACACGGGCAAACAAACCACACCCCAGACCGTTGACTTTGCTCGTGATGCTATCGTTGACATGGTCACGGGCGAAATTATCAGCTACACGCCTTGGCAAGCAGTGGATCCATCAACACGGAATTACGATACTGAAGGCAAGTATAATTACTATAATAATATTCCCGTACCAACTGTTGATGGCTACACACCTAGTCAGACCACGATTGAAAAGGTTTATCCAAATGGTACGAGCGATACTAATACTTCGATTGAGATAACCTATACAGCTAATGCTGGTACACAGACCATCAACTATCAATACGAAAAGGCTGATGGCAGTCTCGTTAACGTTGGTACACAGGTAGTCAACGGCAAGACTGATGAAAAAATCAACAAGATTACCTGGGAGCTGCCAGATGGTTATGCGTTAGCAGAAGGTGTATCATTGCCAAGCGAGGTTACGATTCAGGCAACCGATACGCCAATCACTATTAAGGTTGATCATCTAAAGGTAACGGTTACGCATGATAAGCCGCAAGTCGCCGGAGCGTTGATTCCAGGTACCAAGGATAAGCACTTTGGAACCGGCGTTACTCAGGACAATTTAAATCATACTGTTAAGCGGATAATCAATATTACTTATCCGGATGACACGGCAGCAAAGCAGATCGTTCAAGAAGTGAAGTTCGTGCAGGATGCAACTGTTGATGCGGTAACTGGTGAGGTTACCTACACGGGATGGTCCAATGCCGATACCAATACGAAATTTGAGGCATTAGACAGTACCGCTCTTGGGCTCAAAAGTATTGACGGATATAAGCCAACTAAAACCAGTGTTGCGGAAGCTGTACCTGGTGGTGGTGATAATGATCAGACAATCAATATTAGCTACACTAGGAATGGCGATGTAAGCCAGACTTTTACCTTGATTGATGTTAACGATAATGCCAAGGAGTACACTGTTACTCTCTCAGGGACTAAAGGTACCACAGGTGCTTATAAGGATATTTCCGCTTTATTGCCATCGGGAATGACTTTTAATGATCCGAATGACGAAAGTAAAACATTTAAGTATGTCGAATCTGGTCCCGCCATCCAGATTCGCGTCAAACATCAGACGCAGTCACAGGCAAATGATCAAAAAGCGGTAACACGCGAGATCATTCTTCAACTGCCCGATGGAACGAACAAAACTGAAACGCAAAGCGTATCATTTGAGCGGAGCGTTACTAGGGACCTCTTTAATGATCATTTGACGTATGGAAGCTGGCAGAACGCAGATCCAACTAAGACTGGTTTTGAAGAATATACGCCAGCACCTCAAGCTGGATATCACCCAATCAGTACGAGTGAGAGTTTTAAGGATGGCAAAGTTATAGCAATTGATAATGTCAGTGTTGATACTGTCTATCCTGCGGTTACGATTATTTATGCTGCTGATGATCAATCGTTTAAGATCATCTACCAGGATGAGCAGGGAAAGGTTATTCAAAACGATACGATAATAAGTGGCAAAACGGGGACAACGGTTAAGATCAATAGCACCGTACCAACTGGCTGGAAATTGGCAGACGGACAAACTGTTCCTAGCGAGTTCACTTTTACGACAACGGCTGCAAAGGATCAGACATATACAATTAAGCATGCCGTAGTAACGGTAAGTGCCGACAACCCGAAGACAATCAATGATCAATTGCCTGATAATCCAGCAAAGAAATATCCAAAAGGCGTTGACTATGATGATCTGAACAAGGATGTGACTAGGACGATTATTATCAACCTGCCAAATGGAACCGTTCAGACTTTAAAGGATACGGTTGCTTTTACTCGCAGTGCGGATGTTGATGAGGTTGACGGTACGGTAAAGTATAATAATTGGACTTCCACCAATAGTAATTGGAATGACCGTACAAGTGAAATTCCAGACGTTGCTGGATACACGAAACTTTATCAAGATACTGATGGAAAGACTTTGGCTGAATCTGCTGTTCAAAGCCAAGCAGTAAATTCAGATACGCCAAACAGTACAGTAAAGGTAAGTTACTCAGCTGATGCACAAACAGTTACAGTTAACTATGTTGATGATCAAAATAATGTAATTGGTCATAGTAGTTCACTTAGCGGTAAAACCGATAAAGAAATGCAAATTGACAAATCACAGCTTAACAACTTACCGGAAAACTGGATAATCGATGACAGTCAGACTTTTCCAATTACGTTCACCCCAAGTTCTGATGCATCGAAAAACGTCGTAAATGTTAAAGTTAAGCATGTGACAAAAGTTACAATTAACTATCTGGATGATCAAAATAATGAAACTGGTTATAGTAGTTCACTTAACGGTGAAGCTGGTACACCAATGCAGATTACTAAAGAACAGCTCTCCATTCCAGATGGCTGGACAGTTGATGATAGCCAAACTTTGCCGATTACGTTTACTCCAGATACTGATGCTACCAAGAATGTTGTAAATGTTAAGATTAAGCACTTAATCGTGAAAGTTAATAATGATAATTATTATTCTGGAAAGTTAATTCCCGGTACAAAGGCAAAGCACTTCGGTGATTATGATTTAAGTCATGTTGTGCAGCGGAATATTTATATTCACTATGAAAAAATAGGCAGAGGTTCTTCAGATTTACCAGCAGGAAGTGCACGTTTTACGCGAGAAGCATGGGTTGATGCAGTGACGGGTGAAATAGTCTCTTATGAAAAATGGGTAAGTAAAGGCGATAGTTTTGGAGAATATCTGCTTTCAAATGAAGGTCATGGATTTGATCCAAGTGATATAGAGAACTTTGCTAAAGTATACAAGGTTAATGGCCAATTTGCAGATTCAACGGTACTTGACAAGGTTACGCCATATGTAAATGAAGATGGAGATATAGTCACCGAAGTTGGTGGCATTACTGTCAAGAATAATGATGTAAATATCGACGTAGATTACCTTTATCTAAAAAATTTGAGTGATGTTCTCAATACGGTTCCAGCTACCAAACAAACCTATAAATATCTAAATGCCTCCAGTGATAAAGCAAAAGCATATGATACATCCGTGACAGATGGACAAAATCTACTAAAAAAGCTTGAGGATACAAGTATTGTTCAAACTAGCACTCAAGCTGATATTGATGCTGCTATGAATGCGATCACAAAAGCTGAAGCGGAGTTGGATGGTAAAGAAACGAATTACAAAGACTTGCAAAAGGCAGTTGATGACGCACCAACCAACAAGCAGACGGATGCCTACCTGAACGCCACCGATCAAAAAGTTTATGACAAAGCCGTAGCAGCTGGTGATGATATACTGAAGGCCCATACATCAGGTAGCATATATAGTCAGGCTGATGTTGATGCCGCAGTTAAGGCGATCAAGGATGCACTGAA
>NZ_AZEQ01000080.1 GCF_001436025.1 Limosilactobacillus mucosae DSM 13345
TATGTATTTGATGGTACTAAGACAGGCAAATATGAAGTTGACGATCCTACCAATCCTAAAAATGAGTATGGCAAAGCCAAGCTGGCTGGTGAGAAGGCTATTCAAGCTGCCATGACTGATTATTACATCATTCGGACTTCATGGGTCTTTGGCGAATATGGCAAGAACTTTGTTTACACAATGTTGCGCCTGGCTAAGGATCATGATCGCTTGACAGTAGTTAATGATCAAGTTGGTCGCCCAACCTGGACTCGGACGTTGGCAGAATTTATGACGTATCTGGTTGATCATCGTTGTGAATATGGTGTTTATCAATTGTCAAATGAAGACAGCTGCTCTTGGTATGAATTTGCCTG
>NZ_AZEQ01000081.1 GCF_001436025.1 Limosilactobacillus mucosae DSM 13345
CAGATCAACGGCTGCATCAAGGTATTGACCGACTTGTCCAACGAAACGTACTTCTACGGCCGGGTAGTCAACACGATCGATTTGATCAAGATGTAGTCAGGAATTATATTTGAAAGGAGATCTGAACTATGAAGACACTTGAATTGACTTTTAAAGGCAGTCTTGGCGGCAAGCACGTATTTAAGGTGCACAATGCTAAGCCAGATCTGAAGGAAGAAACTATTCTGCCAGTGATGAAATCTCTGGCAGCGCTGAAACTGTTCCAGCACTCTGACGAATTCCTCTACGAACAGCCAGTGTCAGCTAAGTATGTTGACGTTCAAGAAACGGTTGTATTTGACAACTCGCCA
>NZ_AZEQ01000082.1 GCF_001436025.1 Limosilactobacillus mucosae DSM 13345
GCAAAAGATGCCGAGGACCGGGATCGAACCGGTACGGTTATCACTAACCGCAGGATTTTAAGTCCTGTGCGTCTGCCAATTCCGCCACCCCGGCATTATGGAATTGACAAAGCGGAAGACGGGATTCGAACCCGCGACCCCCACCATGGCAAGGTGATGTTCTACCACTGAACTACTTCCGCATAATATTCAAGATGCCGACTAGAGGGCTCGAACCTCCGACCCCCTGTTTACAAGACAGGTGCTCTGCCAACTGAGCTAAGTCGGCGCAAAAATTACGGTATTCCGCATCTCAAAGCCTCTCTATGGCAATGAGCCGTGACGGGTTCGAACC
>NZ_AZEQ01000083.1 GCF_001436025.1 Limosilactobacillus mucosae DSM 13345
TGTCTTAACCGCTTGACTAATGGATCATGACAAGTGACCCGTGCGGGATTCGAACCCACGATACCAGCGTGAAAGGCTGGTGTCTTAACCACTTGACTAACGGGTCATAACGGAGAATGAGAGATTCGAACTCTCGCGCCGCTTTCGCGACCTACACCCTTAGCAGGGGCGCCTCTTCAGCCACTTGAGTAATTCTCCAATGGGTCTAAGTGGACTCGAACCACCGACCTCACGCTTATCAGGCGTGCGCTCTAACCAGCTGAGCTATAGACCCATATATTATTAAAGCGGGTAACGAGAATCGAACT
>NZ_AZEQ01000084.1 GCF_001436025.1 Limosilactobacillus mucosae DSM 13345
CCAAAATGCAGCCAGGCAGCTACCTGGTCAATACGGCCCGTGGCGAACTGGTTGATGATGCAGCGTTGATTGAAGTACTTAAATCAGGACGTTTGGCGATGGCTGGCCTTGACACGCTGGATCATGAGCCAGTTTTAAAAAATCATCCGTTGTTGAATCAATCATCTGGAATCACGCGGCGGTTGTTACTCAGTCCGCATATTGGCGGGATTACCGCGGCCAGCTTTTATCGCGGCTATGCCATGATTGATGAGGATTTGCGGCTGATTGCGCAAGGTCGAAAACCTAA
>NZ_AZEQ01000085.1 GCF_001436025.1 Limosilactobacillus mucosae DSM 13345
CTGAATGCCAAGAAGCAAGCCGTTGCTGATGCCCAGACTAACGTTGCCAATGCTCAAGCCGTTGTAGATCAAAAACAAGCGGCTCTGCAATCTGCCCAGGATACTTTAAAGGCGGATCAAGCTCAGTTGGCACAACTGCAAGCAACGCTTCAAGCTGACCAACAAACGCTGACGCAGGCTCAACAGAACCTGGCTCTGTACCAGGCTGACCTGGCAACTAAGCAGGCTAACGTTGCAAAGGCACAAGCCCAATACGACACGGAAAAGGCCGC
>NZ_AZEQ01000086.1 GCF_001436025.1 Limosilactobacillus mucosae DSM 13345
AGGCTGCTCTACCCCGCGATAATGAAAAGGAGGATAAGAGATTCGAACTCTTGCGCCGCTCTCACGACCTAGCGGTTTTCAAGACCGCCCCCTTCAGCCACTTGGGTAATCCTCCATAAATGAAAAGCTGTCGAGTGTTATGAGGCCCAATGGACCTTGTAGGACTCGAACCTACGACCGGGCGGTTATGAGCCGCTTGCTCTAACCAACTGAGCTAAAGGTCCCTAACAGCCAGTCAATCGCGGCGGGGGGGATCGAACCCTCGACCTC
>NZ_AZEQ01000087.1 GCF_001436025.1 Limosilactobacillus mucosae DSM 13345
TAGACTTCCTGTTTTAATTCTTCAAGCATGGCTCTACCTCCTTATTTACTAATCGGTTCCTGTTCTATCCCAACTTTTTTAAACAAATCATTAAAGTAGGCTTTAGCAGCTTTAATCTCTGAAACCGGATCCGCCTCTTGATTGTCGCCAGTCCACATCTCGATCGTGTAGCTGCCGTTGTATTGAAGCCGCACCAGGGTTCTTAATAATCCCTCAAAATCAACGCAGCCTTCGCCAAATGGTACGTTTTTAAACTGCCCTTTAAA
>NZ_AZEQ01000088.1 GCF_001436025.1 Limosilactobacillus mucosae DSM 13345
CGACCATCTGGTAGCTTATACCAACCATTGGCTGTCTTGCCTGTTGTTGGATCAAAGTAATACCACTTTCCATCAATCTTAGTTTCACCATGATACATCCGTCCTTGACTATTGTAGTTGACCAAACGGCCATCTGACAATGTGTACCAACCAGTTTTAGCTGCCCCATCTGAGCCAAAGTAGTACCACGAACCATTAATCTCTTTTTCAGTGTTTTTAATCATCGTTGGACTGAAATAGTAGTACTTACCATTAACATTCTT
>NZ_AZEQ01000089.1 GCF_001436025.1 Limosilactobacillus mucosae DSM 13345
CTTTTGAAAATCCTTCTCTGTATGAAATGCTTACTTAAATAAACATGGAATCCAAGGTATCCTTGCTTCCTCGAAATCCACGATGTGCTCGTTCTTCGAACTTGTCATTGTATTCTAGAATTTGAGTTGTCACGAATCGTTGAAGGGCATCCTCATTTGGAAACTGCTCTTTCTGGCGAATTTTCTTCTTCAACTTTTTGTTGAAAGCTTCAATCAAATTTGTTGAGTAAATTGATGCCCGAATGCTTGG
>NZ_AZEQ01000009.1 GCF_001436025.1 Limosilactobacillus mucosae DSM 13345
TGCTCAGAAGCAAAACAATTCGGCAAACGGCCAAGTTGTCGATTCCTCAACCGTCATTCAGAAACTGGTTGTTGACCATGATAGTGGTAGTACTGTATCGGTCACAAACGTTGTCAATGGCACTGTTAACGAGTTGAAAGACGCCATGCTCAATGGTGCTGACCATATGGGTGATGGCTATTGGATCGGTTCTATTGATCGCACCAAACCAGCAACATTCACAGTAACATACAGTAATCTTTCTAAAATTACTTATAATGGCCGTAAGATCACAAAAGTTACCTATGACGTAACCTTGACGCCTCATAGCGATAGTGATGAGGGTTACGATTTTGGCGTTCTGAATGATTTTGCTTATGGGCTGTACTTGAACAGAGATATTGCAAACCTAAAAATGAAGATGTATTACGATAATGGCGAGCTGGTTGACTTCTCAGCTGGGAACGCCTACTTATCCGTAAACTCGCTAAACAACTACACGAACAACCTCAAAGCCTACTCGATTGAAACGGTACGTGTTAACAGTGGCGGCCAGGCACTGGCTTTACGTGGCTCAAGTGTAACGGTTCATAATGGCAACACTTTGTACTCAGACAAAGCTAACACTTGGACTACCGATGGTCATTACGCGGCTACTGATGATAGTGCAAACAAAGAGTCGTTTGAGCTAAATCCTAACTCAGTTACCGATAGCAACATTCCTAAGGGCTGGGACACTACTGATAGCGCTAGTCGTTACTATGGCGCCGGTCTGGTTAAGCTGACTGGTACGGTATTAGACTTCGATCTCTACGCTGATAATACCGGTATTCCAGAAGGAACATATTGGCGTAATGGATTATGGTACAACACTTCGACCATTATTCCGGTTACGCCAACGACTGAAATTCACTATCACTACAACGTAGCAAAAGTACGTCAAACTCCTACTTCTGAAAAGCTTTCTTACCAATACCACAACCTGAACGTGGCAACAACGCCAGACAAGAACTGGACACAGGGCGATCAGGTCGTAACGGGTAAGACGGAGATTGCTGGGGACGTGGCCACGGCAACGATCAGCATGAACTACGCTAAGCCAAGCGACTCCAAAGAGTCCATGAGCAAGCTGGCCGTAACCGACAACTACTCACAAATGGCTAAGTATGTCACTTACCAAGGTGCGCAAGTCTACGAAAACGATCAGCTGGCTACCGATCAGTACAACATCGTCAACGATGCCAAGAATGGTACGGTAACGGCAACGCGTAAGGACGCTTCTAAAGCGCCAGGCGGTTCAATCAAGCTGGTGGTTGACTTTAAGATCAACGAGAACACGCCATCCGGCACGAAGCTGATCAACGGCGGTTCGGCAACGATCAACAACGAAACGGCAACGACGCCTGAAGTACCGGTTAATACCTATGACCAGACCGCTGACAAGCACTGGATCGAGGGCAGCCAGGTTGTTGACGGTAAGACGTACATCAACGATGACGTGATTACCACCAAGGTTGATATGAGTCTGCCGGATCCATCAACGCTGGCTCATAGCTTGACCAACGTAACGATTGACGATAACTACACGGACTTTGCCAACAAAGCTAAGCTCCAGTCCTACCGGGTTGAAGAAAACGGTAATGACGTTACCGATCAATACACCGTTACCAACAAGGACGGTCATCTGACGGCGGTTCGTAAGGACGCCTCAACAGCGCCAGCTGGGACGGCATCTCTGATTGCTACCTGGCTAATCAACTCTGACGTAGCTTCTGGCACGACGTTTACCAACGCTGGCTCTGGCCGGATCAACAACCATACCGTTGATACCAACACGCCAATTGTCAAGACCTACGAACAGACGGCCAACAAACACTGGGTCGAAGGCTCACAAACGGTTGATGACAAGACCTACATCAACGGTGACACAATTCACGCACGCGTTGAGATGAGCCTGCCAAACAAGTCTGATCTGGCTAAGCCATTGACGGACGTAACCTTGGTTGACGACTACAGCGAGTTCCAGAAGAACGTGACCTACCAAAGCGCTCAAGTCATTGAAAACGGTAAGGACGCCACGAGTCAATACACGATTACCAATGTCGGCGGTAAGATTACGGCGATGCGTAAGACGCCAGGCGATGCACCAGCCGGAAACGTTCAGCTGCTGGTCAACTTTAAGATCAACGATGGCGTTGCTTCTGGGACGACGTTTACCAACCGTGGCTCTGGTCGGATCAACAACCACACGGTCAACACCAACAATGCCAAGGTCGTTACCTACGTCCAATCCACTGACAAGCACTGGGTTGAGGGGACGCAAACGGTTGATGGCAAGACCTATGTTGACGGCGATACGGTCAACGCCGAAATTTCTTCCAACTTACCAGATCCATCAACCTTGGCTAAGAAGCTGACGGGCATCAAGATTACTGATGACTACACCAACTTCATGAGCCATGTTGAAGTTGAAAGTGTCAAGGTCAAGGAAAACGATAAGGACGTTTCGACGGAGTACGATATTACGATCAAGGACGGCAAGATCGTTGCTACGCGCAAGGACGCTTCTAAGGCTCCTGGCGGCACGGTCAAGCTGGACGTGACCTTCAAGGTTAAGGACGATGTAGCTTCTGGTACGGTCTTCCAAAACTCTGGGGCCGTTATGATCAACGACTCTACGGTTGAAACTCCTAAGCCAACGGTTGTGACATACAAGCAGACCAGTGATAAGCACTGGACTGAAGGCTCGCAAGACGTTGACGGCAAGGTTTACGTCAGCGGTGACGAAGCCCAAGCCGATGTTTCCATGAGCTTGCCGGATCCAAGTGCGCTGGCCAAGGCCTTGACTAAGGTTGAAGTCGTTGACGACTACTCCAGTTTTGCCGACAAGGTTGACTACAAGGACGCTAAGGTCTACGAAAACGGGGTCGATGTAACCAGCGAGTACGAGATCGTCAACAAGGACGGCAAGGTAACAGCTACTCGCAAGGACGCTTCCAAGGCGCCTAAGGGTACGGTCGATCTGCACGTTACCTGGACGATCCATAGCGACGTTGCCAACGGTACGGAACTGACCAACAATGGTTCCGGGACGATCAACAGCGAAACCGTTAAGACGCCTAGCCGTAAGGTAACGGTCTACACCCAAGATGCTGACAAGCACTGGGTTGAAGGTGACCAAACGGTTGACAACAAGACCTACGTTGACGGCGATGAAGCTCACGGTCGCGTGACGATGAGCCTGCCGGATCCATCAATGCTGGCCAAGAAGCTGTCTGATGTCACGCTGGTTGATGACTACACGGACTTCATGGACAAGGTTACTTATGAAAGTGCCCAGGTCTTTGAAAACGGTAAGGATATGACTGCTGAATATATCATTACCAACGTCAACGGTAAGGTAACAGCAATGCGTAAGGACCCAAGCACTACGCCAGCTGGGCACGCGCAACTGCTGGTCAACTTCAAGATCAACGATGACGTTAAGAGCGGTACGGTCCTGACCAACAAGGGTTCTGGCCGGATCAACAACAAGACGGTCTCAACCAACGAAGCCAAGATCACGGTCTACACCCAAGATGCTGACAAGCACTGGACTGAGGGCAGCCAAGTTGTTGATGGCGAGGTCTTCGTCGATGGCGCCATCACGCACGCAACCGTAACGACGACTCTGCCAGATCAATCCACGCTGGCTAAGCCATTGACTGATATCACGATTACTGATGATTACAGCCAGTTTGCTGACAAGGTGGACCTGCAAGACGTTCACGTGCTTGAAAATGACAAGGACGTCACGGATCAATACACGATCACCAAGCAGGACGGTAAGGTCGTAGCAACTCGAAAGGACGCCTCAAAGGCTCCTGCTGGTAAGGCTCAACTGGTTCTGACGTTTAAGCTTCATGCTGACGTCGAGTCCGGCACCAAGCTGATCAACAAGGGTTCGTCAATGATCAACAAGCACACGGTTTCCACCAACGATGCAACGATCACGACGTTCAAGCCAAATCCAAAGAAGGATATCGTGGTCTCGGTTGACAACACCAAGAGTCTGAATGGTGCTAACATTGACCTGAACAGCACGTTTGACTACAAGCTTGAAGGGGCAACGTTGCCGATGAACAGCAATGCACTGTCAGAATACGGCTTCCACGATGACTACGATCAGACTCATGATCAGTACAACGGCGGTTACGTTGTCTTGCTGAACAACGACGTTACGCTGACTGACGGTACGGTCCTGAAGAAGGGTACCGATGTAACGAAGTACACGACGCAGACGATCGATCAGGAAAACGGTAAGGTTGATATCGAGTTCGATAGCGACTTCTTGGCCAAGGTTGATCGTACCAAGTCAGAATTTGGGGCTACGGCTTACCTGGCCATGACGCGGATCAAGGCCGGGGACGTGGAAAACAAGTACACGAACACCATCAACGGCACTGAATTCACTTCCAACACGGTAACCTCACACACCGATGAGCCTAAGCCAAATACGCCAGAAACTCCTTCCACGCCAAAGACTGAAACGCCTACGACGCCTCAGTCAACGACACCAGAAACGCCAATCAAGACTAGTCAACAGCCAGTCTTTGCGTCGGTTCAACCAGCAACGGTAGCTGCGGAACGTCAGGCAACACCACAACAGGCACTGCCACAAACTGGTAACGACAAGGACGAAGCTCTGGCACTGACTGGACTGGCCAGCCTGCTGTTCGGTTTGGGAACGTTGGGTCTCAAGAAGCGTCGTCGTCGTGCCTAGTTAATTCCTCAGATTAATTGATATTCTCTCCTAAAATTCTTTGTTCAATACGGAAAGGCAGGCTTCGGCCTGTCTTTTTTAGTGAGAGGGGGTGAGAAAATGAAACTGAAAAATCTGAATCTGGTCCAGTTGCGGTTTGCGCAGGCTGGCGTTACGGCTAACGTGGCCACCTGGAAACAGCTGGAACAGCAACTATCAGTCGAGGATCAGATCAACTGTGTACTAGCCTTGGCCAAAGAACCGGAACCACAACCGATCCTGCGCCGGTTGATTGTTTCTAAGAGTCGAGAACAGGTTGCACAACGACGACAAAATCATCAGTAAACTAAAAAAGGGTCAGTCATTACGACTGGCCTTTTTATATGGCGCTATTTTGAGTCAACTTCGTGCCATGCTTGGGACGAAGTTGAAGTTAGCGACGTGGCTGTTTTGGTTTGTTCTGGTTTCTTTGTTTCTGTAGATAGTTGCCGTAAACCTGTTCAAAAGCATACGCATATTGATCCATGGCATTGCCAAACGTATCAATCAAATAGCCTGGTGTCCGCTTAAATTCGCGTAAACCACGGATATAAAAGGGACGATCTTCATCTGCGAGGATAAATGGTATGACTCGATTGCGACACCGCTCCTTAAATAACAGCATTCGGCCAATTCGGCCATTGCCATCACTGAATGGGTGGATTCTTTCAAAACCGTAGTGAAAAGCTGCATAGTCGCTCAATTCAGTCTGCCGTTGCTTATTCCAAAGCTTTAACAGATGTGCTAACTGATCGGGGACCTGATCAGCAGGGACGGTATTAACGGTTTGCAACTGTCCAATGACGTTATTTTTATGCTTAAAGTCACCAATGACTTCCTGAGTTCCCCGACGGCTGATTGTACCTTGTTTTAAAATCCCATGAAGCTTTTTGATATAGTCCAAAGTTAATGGCTCATCAATCGAATCAAGAACATAATCAAATAAGCGAAAGTGGTTCTGCATTTCGATAATGTCGTTGCTATCGTGATTGAAAGCTGTTGCCCTATATAACTGGGCGGTTTGACCCAGGCTTAACATTGAGCCTTCAATCCGGTTGTTATGGTAGGCAAAGTTAATCTGCGTCCAGTCATATAAGCTTCTGGAACGATGATTAGCACGCTCGTTGATTAAGATTCCGGCAATGTCTTGACTCATAATTTCTCCCAATCGATATCGTCAATATTCGTCCAGCCGCTATCGTCTTTTTCACGTTGACGCACGACAGCACCGGTCCCAGTCTGCTCCAGATAGCGTGTTTCTGCTAACGCTTGGCTGTTATCTGATTCAGTCATTTGAAATTCCTTCTTTCTTGAACTTCGTGCCAAATTTGGGACGAAGTTGCCTAACTAAAAGTCTTGGCAATCGTCCCATCATCATTCAATACGACGACGTTGCCATTATGGCCTTTTAGATCACCATGACACCCATTATCAGTAAATATCCGGGCTGGCTCGTCAATGAATTGAACGGAGACTACCGGGCATTGATAGTCCTTGGTATCACTCAAGATCTCATCATCAGGATAGCCAACGTGTGGATCGTTAAAGAAACCGTTGATTAAGCAGGTTGGGGTATGTCCGGTGACAATCGTCTTGCCAGTCTGATTATGAGCAAAGACGGTAAACAGCTTGTCAGCACTTTGATTTTCCCAGCCGTACCAGTATTCCTCGCGTGCCCAAAGCTTATAGTCGCGATCGGTTGGCGAACCATCAGGCTTGATACCGGCATGAACGAAAGTAATGTTATCCGTCTGGTAGTCCAAAGGCAAGCCTTTGATGAATTGATAATAGTCAGTTTCCTGCAAAAGTCTTTTGGCCATGCGCTTGCTACAGCAATGATTAAGGTCCAGCAAAGACTTAATTGTCGTCTTAGCGCCATTACCATACCAGACCGCTGCAAAGAAGTCGTCCTGTTGATCGATAAAGTCCAGCATCATCTGTTCATGGTTGCCTAACAGCGCAATGGCACCGGCTTTGACCGATGTCATTACATAATCAAGGGTTTCCTTACTGAAGGGGCGGCCATCGATATAATCGCCGCCAAAAACTAATCGGGACTTGGGATAGACTTGTTTCGCCCGTTCTACCAGATCAATCCAGGGCTGGCCAGTCCCATGTGGATCAGATGCAAAGATGTACATAACCATCACCTCAATATTTGTCTGGCCCTATCTTACTTCAACATAGGATTTTTACAATCTTGATGCTTAACTTCGTCTCACGTTTGGGACGAGGTTGGCCAAAGATACGGATTATCGGTTTCTCCCTTAGCATTACTGTAAAACCAAATAAGGGGGAACTATCATGATTAAAGTATTCACCAAGGACGGCTGTCCGCAATGCAAAATGACCACGATGTTTTTGATCCGCCACCACGTCAAGTTCTTGAATATCAACGTCAGTGAAAATCCGCAATATGCGCAGAGTCTGCGTGACAAGGGCTATCGCTCAGTGCCGATCGTTGTAACCGAGTTTGAAGAATGGTCTGGGTTTCGGCCAGATCGGCTGAAGGCGGTCGTTAGCCGTCACCAAGAAGTCTTGAGGTGATCACGATGGCAGCATTAACGGAAACGGATCGCCTGTGTCGCCAGTCAATTCAAAAATATCTGGACGTTAAAGGGATTCCTTATGAACGGCAGGGCTACTACCTGCGTCTGCGTGATCATGACTCCCTGGTCGTTGATACGCGGATTACCAAAGAAAAGCCGTATGAAACCTTTTATTGGAACAGTCAAGCCGTAGGCGGCAACCTGTACAATTTTCTGCGCAACTATGAGAACATGGAGTCCAAAGAAGCCTTTGACGAACTCAAAAAGATGGCACCAGAACTGGCCAAAGCCGAGGTTCATGAGGTCAAGACTGAGCCGTATGATGCAAATAAATGGCGTGGTCATGATCAGCATCAGCAATCAAAACAGTACCTGGTCAACCAGCGCGGCTTAAATCCTAAACTGGTTGACGCACTGTTCAAGCATGGCTTGGTGCGTGAGTTGAGAAACGGCGATCTCTTTTTCTCCTGGCGTGATCAAAAATTTCAAGAAGTTGGCGGTGACGTCCAGGGAACGAGAATTGATCATGAGAAGTTTGGCAAACGCGGTACCCGTAAGATGATCGCTAAGGGATCCGTCAAAAACTTTGGCTTTCACTTTGATGCTAATGATGGCAGTGGTGTCAAAAAAATGTATGTCTTTGAAAGCCCAATCGATGCCTTGTCGTTTTACAATCTGCATCATCAATTAGGCGGTGATATGAGCTTTATTAGTCTCAATGGGGCTGGTACCAAGATCAAGACGATTGAGGCTTATATCAAGCAATTTGGCGTGCCTGATGAATTACACTTGGCGATGGATAACGATGGGGCAGGCTTTAAGGGTATGCTTCGGGCCAAAAAAGAGCTGCAACCGGAAAATGCTGATCCTCACCCAGAATTGCGCAAGATGAAGATTTTGTTTGATCAGCCAGCCGATCAGTTTAAGGACTGGAACGATGCCTTAAAGGCTCGGTCGCGTGAAATGACCAGCGAAACAATTGGTAACTTTATCAAACACCGGCAACGGTCATTTGGTCCTGATCAATACAAACAGCTTGTGCATGAGTTTGTCAGCGGTCAGTTTGGTAATGTCGTCCCAAAAGCAAGCAAGCGGACACCGGAGCCGCGTAAAGGAGTAATCAAAATGGATTCAGAATTTAATGAAGTTGCTAAGAAACTGCAAGCCAGTCGCATGAAGATCAAGGGCGTAGATCTGACCAAGGATCCTGAATATGCTGAAGACTTTGGCTATCGCTTTGATATTGATGCCAATGGCTCAACGGAGTATCAAGAAATGCTGACTAAGCTCGATAATAAAAAAATGGGTGCGCTGGCCAGCGTGACCAGTGACGATAAGGGCTGTTCGTTGTGGGTCTTTGATGCCAAGGACCGCTCAGCTGTCTTAAAAGAGATCAGCTCGGCTTATGATCATGCCCGTGATCCATTGCTCGGACGGCGAGTCCAGATGCCAAACGGCCGTGGCGGTACGATCGTTAAGACGGGACCGGAAAGCCTGGTTAAGTTTGATGACAATCAGGTTCAGAAGTTTAGCGCGATGTCGCTTGATCAGCATGTAATTCCAGATTTTCAGGTTCGCTATCTGCGCGACAACCATCTTCGGTCTGCGTCTGCCTCGGACGTAATGCATATGGCCGTCACGGTTTTGGACAATCAGCATAATGCGCAGGCCGCGCATCAAAAACAGGTCTTGATGAAACAGCCAATGACTACCAAGCAACGGCTGGGACTGGCGATGAATGTGATCAACCAGTCTCGTTGGGCGCAGGTCAGCCCGGATCCCAAGACGATGGTCCCAATGTCACGAAACGTAAAAGCCCGCGAAAAATAAGCAAAATAAAAACCGCTACCCAGAAGGTAACGGCCGTGCCCGGCAGTTTGATTCATTTTGATTTTAGTGCCAAATTCGGCCGTTTCTCAAGGGACAAAAAAGGGACAAAATGGGAAAATATTTGATATTGTGTGATGGTATTTGAAGATCCTAGCAGAATGAAAAGCCTATAACATAGGGTAAATGAGCATAATTTAAAGAGAATTGTAAATTATGTGTAAATATGAGGTAAAATTATCAGATTTTATCGAAATTTTGTAAACATTGCGTTTTAATTAGACTTGGAAGAGAAAAGGGGATGGAGAATCATGGAGCAGCGACACTTTCTGCTCATTAGCAAAGATATGGCTTTATACGGAGCAATTGCCGCCGCGTTTGCGGATGAGGGTTGGCTGCTGCACCAAACAACGACTGCGGTGGAAGGGGTTGCTAAAATAAAAAAACACCCATACGGTGGTATTCTATGGGATTTTGCCGCTACGCCTTTGGACACGATTTTAGCAACGCTGGACGTCATGCGTCAGATGATGAATGGTCCGATTATTATTATGGGTGAAGCATTTAAGCCTAAGGTTCGTCGCAAGCTGTTTCGTTTTCATGCCGATGACTGCCTGCCAAGATCGCTTAATGATGCTGAGCTGTTGGTGCCGCTGATCAGGCAGCGCTTATGGGTTTATGATCAGTTAAACGTGGAACAGTCGACAGCCGATAAGCCGCGGCGACCGCAACGTGATGACGCAACGATTGGCAATTTAAGGCTTGATTTTAATCATCGCTGTGCCTATGTGAATGATCAAAAGGTGATTTTAACGCCCAAAGAGTTTAAGCTGCTAAAATACCTATATGACAATCGCAATCAGGTTATCAGCCGTGAACAATTGTTGAATGGCGTTTGGAACTATGATATTTTAGGTACTTCCCGCATGGTTGACATCCATATTAGCCATCTGCGCGATAAAATAGAAAAAGATCCGCACAATCCAGAATGGATCAAGACTGCGCGCGGCTTTGGCTATCTTTTTGATACGGCTCATTTGGATAAGTAGCCTTTCTGTGTCATAATTGTCATAAACGATAATTTAAAGGAGAAGAAAATGGCATTTCCTTTTAAAGTGGTCGCTTTTGACATGGATGGCACGTTTCTGCGCGATGATAAGACGTTTGATCGCGAATTGTTCAGCCAGCTGTTGGATCGATTGTTGGCGCAAGATGTGCATGTCGTCGTGGCCAGCGGTGATCAGTATGAGTGTCTATTGAAATACTTTCCAACTCGTCATGAGCAGCTGACCTTTATCAGTGAGAACGGCGCGCACATTATTGACCATGACGAGGAGCTGGTGGTGCAGACCATGGATTCCACGGTGGTTAGCGAACTGATTCCGTTTATGGTCGACAAAATGGACCTGGTACCGTCACTTTCTGGTCATCAGCACGGCTATATCTCGCCAAACGTTTCAGCATCGCAGTTAAAGCGACTACAGTTCTATTTTCCCAATCATGTTTTGATAGATGATTTCAAGCAGCTGCCCGCCGATCGTTTCTATCAAATATCGTTTGTCGTTGAGCCAGACAAACTGAAAGAACAGCTGCAGGCCTTGCGCAGCCGGTTTGGCAAGCGGTTAAAGATTACGCCAAGTGGCAATGGCTCAGTTGATTTAACGATTCCTGGCGTTGATAAGGCCCAGGCGCTGCAAAAGATGCTTGCTCAATGGCAGCTGACGGCTGATGATCTGGTGGCGTTTGGTGATGGCGGCAATGACGTCACCATGCTTAAAATGGCCAGAGTCGGCTGGGCAATGCAGAATGCCAGCAAAACCGTCAAACTGGCGGCTGATTTTACGGCTGATGAAGACAATAATCATGATGCCGTTTTGCATGTTCTGCAATCTTATCTGTAATCAATTCAAATATAAGCGGCCTTTTGTATGTTTGTCATGCGGAAGGCTTTTTTAGAGGTGATCTAATGCATCAAGAATCGCTTTTTGAACAACCAAAACAAGAACCATTGGCTAGTCGTATGCGGCCCCAGACTCTGGATCAGATCGTTGGCCAACAGCATCTTTTGGGAGCCAATCATATGCTGCGTCGCTTGATTGATGCTGATCGCGTGCCTTCCATGATTCTTTGGGGACCGCCTGGCGTAGGCAAGACGACCTTAGCGCGGGTCATTGCTCGGCATACCAAGTCAGAATTCATCTCATTCAGCGCCGTTACCAGCGGCATCAAAGAAATTAAAGAGATTATGGCCCAAGCACAGCAAAATGCTGATTATGGACAGCGGACGCTCGTATTTGTCGATGAGATTCATCGTTTCAACAAAGCACAGCAGGATGCGTTTTTGCCTTACGTTGAGAATGGCAGCATCGTATTGATTGGCGCGACGACTGAGAATCCATCATTCGAGATCAATTCAGCTCTGCTTTCGCGCTGTCGGGTCTTTGTGCTGCAGCCGCTGTCGACTGATGATCTGCAAAAGATGCTGCAGCGCGCGGCTCAGACTGGCTTTTCGCGTCCCATTCAAATTGATGACCGCTTATTGAAACAGGTGGCGATTTTTGCGGATGGCGATGCGCGCACGGCCCTCAACACACTGGAAATGCTGGTTGACAATGGCACGCTTGATGAAAATGGTCGGTTTACGGCAGCAGACAATCTGTTGGAGCAGCTGCTTGGGCATAAAACGCTTAAATACGACAAAAAGGGCGAAGAACACTATAACCTGATTTCGGCGCTGCATAAATCCATGCGCAATTCCGATGTTGACGCGGCTATCTATTGGCTGACGCGAATGCTGGATGGCGGCGAGGACCCATTATACATTGCACGGCGTTTGGTACGCTTTGCCAGCGAAGATGTTGGTTTGGCTGACACCAATGCGTTAAATGTCGCGGTTAATGTCTACCAGGCCTGTCAGTTTCTGGGGATGCCAGAATGCAACGTCCACTTGACGGAATGCGTAATCTATCTGGCGACTACCCCCAAGTCCAATGCCGTTTATGAAGCTACGCAAAAAGTTGCCGATGACGTCAAAAATACAGCCAATGAGCCGGTACCGCTCCAGATACGCAATGGTACCACCAAGCTCATGAAGGAACTTGGCTATGGCAAAAATTATCAGTACGCACATGATACGGCGGCCAAAATGACTGCGATGGAGACGATGCCAGAAAATCTAATCGGTCATCAATACTACTATCCAACTGAGCAGGGCAATGAGATTCGCTTTAAGCGCCGCTTGCATAAGATTAAGCAATGGAAAAATCAGCACCGCAGCCATGATTATTAATAAAATAGGCACCCCGCTCAAGCAGTAGGGTGCCTATTTTTAATGCGTTTTAATTTAAATTTATAGCCAACTAGCCATCCATGACGATGCCACCGTCACAGTCGCCAATCTCGCCAGTAATAAAGCTGGCCGCGTCACAGCCGAAAAACAGAATCATCTGCGCAATCTCAGCAGGTGCCGCACCACGGCCAAGTGGAATCATGTTTAAAACTCGCTGTCTTTTTTCGGGATCGGCTTCCAATGCGGCCGTCATGCCAGTATGGGTAAAGGAAGGGCAGACCGCGTTGGCATAGATGCCATACTTAGCTCCTTCTTTAGCAATTGCCTTGGTAAAGCCGTTCAAACCAGCCTTCGATGATGCATAGGCCGTTGTTCCCAACAAACCGCCACCGATTTTGCCGGCTACGGAAGAAACGTTGACGATTCGGCCACCGCCATTTTGCTTAAAGTGTTCCCAAATGGCATGCACGGTATTGAATGGACCAGTCAGATTAACAGCCAAGGTGCGATCCCATTCAGCCGGCGTCAGCTCATCAAACGACTTGGCACTGATGATCCCAGCCACGTTGATTAAAGTATCGATGCGGCCAAAGTCATTAAGGATACGTTTGAAGACAGTTGCGACCTCATCACGATTGCTCTGGTCCATGGCGTAGGGACGGGCATGTTCACCCAGCTCAGCTGCAACTTTCACCGCATCGTCAAACTCCAGACCAATTACTGCTACCGAGCCGCCGCCAGCAATGACACCCTTGGCGACTTCTTTACCAATACCACCAGTTGCCCCGGTGACGATTACGTTTTTACCATCATAGTCGTAGCGCATCACGATTCCCCCTTAAAGTCAAAGTCTAGTATTGAGTCAATTATAGTCCCAAATTAAGACAATGATGACTTGATTTTTAATCAACAAGTGATAATTTACCTTAACCAAAGCCCCCAAAAATAACAGACAAATCATCCATCGGCTTTATCAAAACGCAACCATAATTAAGATTTATATGTATCTTCCGTATTAGTTTGACTTTCAATCTTAAAAGTGGAATAATTTGTTCTCGATATCCATAAATGCAATTAAATCAAAGATTTGTTTTGACTTAGGAGCAGCAGCTTGATGATCGCTGCCGGATATCGTTGATCATCAGAGAGAGAGGAATTGAATATCATGACAAAAAAAGAAGTCGTAATGGCCATGAACGATGCGGTACTGGTTCGCATCAACGATTGGCGCTGTGCACAAGCCTATCTGATTCAAAAGGTTTTGAATGATGGCAAAGTACTGCTGCGGCGAGCAAACGTTTCAGTTGACGGTCAAGCCGTACCAACTGAAGAAACTAAAAATGTCGCTTGGAGCAAGTTGGAAAAGCTGCAGTTTGACTTTTAGTTTTCTGATAATGCAATTTAAAGGATCATCTGTCATTGTGACAGGTGATTTTTTATTTTGATATTAACTAAAAGGTGAATAAGACTTTGATAGAGTCGCCCAGCTGACTGACTTATCCATGAACTAGGACGTTAGGCAACGATAGCTGTCTGATTTCCAGCATTAAGGCTTGTGGTGAGTCTTGATCGCGGTGAGAAAAAGCCGTGTTCCTAGTCAGTCAAGTGCGGTTTTGATAAGTTAAGGCACGACCCGATGCGCGTTTGCAATATCCCATCCACAGTCAATCAGGCTCGACAACCTGAGAACCAAAGTGGAACGTCACCAAAAACGTTCGCCGTGATGCCGCAGTGATGTGGCTATAAGCATTGAGGCCGGTTCGAGTAGGTCAAGGAGATTTTTACTATTACACAATCAATAGAAAAATGCTTATGCTGACCAAAAGATGGTGGGTACTGATCCCAGCCCGTGCCATGTTAAAGCGACAAGAGGTTATGATCGACGGGTCATGGCTAAGCCTTGTCGAGCACGTTGCCTAATCAACTATCAAAGCTAAGCTACGCAAACCAATGCGCAGGCTGTTATGCCAGGACGACTCATCAATTGAATGAATCAATTAGTTTGAGTGGTGTCAATATGGGTTCGAGTCCCACTACTGGCATAGTCAAAAAGAGCCCATGGGATGCTTGACGCGTTTCATGGGCTCTTTATTTTATTCAATTGTCAGATGCAGCATTTTAAATTGATTATGTTCTTCAAACAATGTAGCCAGCTGCAATAAATCCAGTTCACGTCCTTTATTGGCAATCAATTGAATACCTTGGGGCAAGCCATCTTTTCTAATGTGGGTTGGCAAAGAAATCGCTGGTTCGCCAGTCAGATTGGCTGCTTGGGTAAATGGCGTTTTACTCAGCGAATCAAGCCATTGATCATAAATCAGCTGCTGCTGTTCTTTTGGTGCCAGCTGATCGATATGTCTAAGCTGCTCGTCAAAGTCAGCAGTATGCTGCGGCTCATTGATACGATATGGACGGGTAGCGGTTGTGGGTGTCAATAGCACGTCAAATTTTTGATGAAGCTGATCATGCAACGCCGCAGCTTTATCCCAAACATTTAAGGCTGCGATATATTCAGCGGCTGAGATGTTTTTGCCGGTTTGCCACAGTGCCCAGGTAACCAGTTCAATCTCATCCGGACCAATCGGACGTTTTAATGAGTGTTCGATCTGAGCAAACATGGCGGCCGTTTCGCCTTCATTCATTAGATAATAGCTGTCGATCAAACTGCGGCCATCAATTGGATCTTCATATGGCTGACAATCAAAGCCCATTTGCTGCAAGAAGTCAACGGCATCCAAAACCGCCCGAGTTGCATCTTCGTCGACTGTCGTATCAACAGGGGAGACTGTGGTCCAGCCGATTCTCAGCCGTGGGGTTGGCAACAATTCCATCGTGCCAGGTTTAAACAGCTTGCTTAAGGGTGTTTGAAAGACGGCACTGCTTTGTACAGTCTGCAAAGTATCCAGCAAAAGCGCGGTATCTTTAACCGAACGCGTCAACGCAAAATTGATTGATGCTCCTTGCCATGACCGCCAATTTCCAGGACCGACCGGCATGCGGCCGCGCGTTGGTTTTAACCCAATGACGCCACACCAGCTAGCCGGAATTCTGATTGAGCCGCCACCATCATTGCCCGCGGCGACTGGTACCCAGCCAGCTGCCACGGCCGCGCCGGCACCGCCTGATGAGCCGCCAGGAGTAAAAGCAGCGTTCCATGGGTTTCGAGCTGGGCCAAACAACTCAGCATCAGTAACGTTTTTATAGCCAAATTCGGGAAAATTGGTCTGGCCGATGATAATAAAGCCAGCATTTTGTAAAGCTTTAACGAAATTATCGGTCGTATTGGCGCAAACTTTTTTGAACAGCCGGCTGCCATTAGTATCAGGCTCGCCAGCCAATCTTTGACCCAATCCCTTTAAAAGCAGCGGTACGCCTAAAAAAGGCTGGCCATGATCTGCCAGCTGGTCGGCTTCTTTTAAGGCTGCCTCTGTTCTTAAGTGAATAACGGCATTAAGAGTGGGATTTTCTGCCTGAATCTTAGCTAGTGCCATTTCAACCAGTTCACGACTGGTAAGCTGGTGTTGGCGAATCATTTCTGCTAAGCGGTAGGCCGGCAACGTCAGTAGATTCATTAAAACCACTCCTTTCAGTTTGTTAATATATTGGCCCTTTACTAAGCGGCGTCTCCAGAATCGACCATAGTCTTTGGGCGTTAGGCGTCAGCAGCCGATTAGCACGGGCCGCCAGTGAAATAATAAACTCAGGCTGACTGCCATCCGTCAATGGTAAGGCTGCCAGCCCATCATTGTCATCCAGCGCCAGATCCGTCAAAAAAGAGATTCCGGAATTATTAGCGACCAACGCTTTTAAAATCTGCACATCGCTGGTTTTAAAAACGATTTTGGGACGCACACGAGCCAGACGAGCAGCCTGGCGGAAAGCTTGAGCGTGAACGTATTCGTCATCAAGCATAATAAACGGATACTGTGCGGCTTGAGCAAATGATACGCCATCTTTAAAGGCTGCCAAAGGGTGATCCTTAGCCACAATAATTCTAATCGGTGCCTTATCAATCACCCGGGCCCGCAGACTTGGCTGTTGAAATGGCTGCAGTGAGCCTAACAGCGCCAGATCAAGCTCGCCTTTTGCCAGCAGCTGCAGCAGTGAGGCCGAACCATGATCAACGACTTCCAGCTGATTGAGCAGTCCTGCCTGCAGCAGCGCCGGGGTGAAGCGGGGAAAGTACCAGCTGCCGATGATTGGCGGCAGGCCAAAGCTGATGCGTTCCTGCTTGGCACGGGCCAGTTCCTTTTGGGCAATCTCAAGTTCTTCGATTATACGCTGAACGTGCTGGTCAAATTGAAGACCAGTACTGGTAACCGTTAATTGATGATGCGAGCGATCACGCATGAAAAAAGTCGTTCCAAAGCTTTCTTCAAGTCGTTTGATAGCCATGGTGACGGTTGGCTGACTGATGTTGAAATCTGCTGCGACCTGGGAAAAATTTTTGGTCCTAACCAAATCATGATAATAATATAATTCTTTAATATTCATCGATAAACACCGTCCTGATAGGATTCACATTTATCATATCAAAAAAATTTATGGATTTGGGTATATTTGACTATGCAGCTGGCCAGTTTTTATAATCGGTTGCGAGATATGAGATAAAGATGAATTTTGTTGAAAGAAGATGGAGTGTAATGCGTGGATTTCAAATACTTAATGATCCGTTTTTAAATCGCGGTACGGCTTTTACTGAGGCTGAGCGACGTCAATATGGCTTGATTGGCCTTTTGCCGCCCCGAGTCAAAACGATTGATGAGCAGGCTACCGAGATGTATGCACTGTACCAAAGCAAGGGATCACTGATTGAAAAGCGTCATTTCTTAATGGAAATCTTCAACCATAATCGGACGCTGTTTTTTAATCTGATGGTTCGGCACATTGATGAATTCATGCCGATCGTCTATGATCCAGTAATTGCCGAGGCGATCGAACGCTATAATGAACGGTTCATGCAGCCGCAAGATGCCGCTTATCTGACGGTTGACGACCCAGATACGATTGAACAGCGTCTGCAGAATGCGGCTGATCAGCGGGATATTCGTCTAATTGTGGTTACTGACGCAGAAGGTATTTTGGGGATCGGCGACTGGGGCGTTAACGGCGTGGACATCGCGGTTGGCAAGCTGATGGTCTATACGGCAGCAGCCGGCATTGATCCGCAGCAGGTATTGCCGGTTGTAATTGACGCAGGGACAGATAATCAGCAGCTGTTGGCCGATGATGAATATCTGGGGATGCGGCACCAGCGTCTGAGCGGTGAGGCTTACTTTGCGTATATTGATCGATTCGTTGCCGCGGTTGAAAAACTGTTTCCCAAGAGCCTGCTGCATTTTGAGGACTTTGGTCGCGGTACGGCTGCCCAGATTCTGGACAAGTATCAGGATCGGATTTTGACGTTTAACGATGACATTCAAGGAACTGGCGTCATCGCGCTGGCTGGTGTTCTGGGCGCGCTTAACATTTCTGGACAGTCGATTGCTGAGCAGCGTTTCTTGACATTTGGTGCCGGTACTGCCGGGATGGGAATCGTCAAGATGCTGTACAACGAGCTCATCAAGCAGGGAATGAGTCCCAAAGAAGCCAAGCAGCATTTCTATCTGGTGGATCGTCAAGGACTGCTCTTTGAGAATACGCCGGGGCTGACGCCTAAACAGCAGGCATTTGTCCGTTCGCGAGATGAGTTTGCTGACGCGGGCGAGCTTACGGATCTGCCGGCAATCATCAAGGCCGTTCAGCCGACGGTAATGATTGGTACGTCAACGGTTCACAACGCCTTTACCGAAGCTGCCATTAAAGAGATGGCCAAACATGCTGATCGCCCAATCATTTTCCCAATTTCCAACCCAACTGAAAAGATTGAAGCCACGCCAGCTGACCTGATTAAATGGACCAATGGCAAGGCGTTGGTCGCAACGGGAATTCCGAGTGCCACGGTTGCATATCAGGGCATCGATTACCAGATTGGCCAGGCTAACAATGCCTTGATCTATCCGGGAGTCGGGTTTGGTGCATTGGCCGTTAACGCACGGATTATCAATGATGAGATGCTGGCTGCTGCCGCGCATGCACTTGGCGGCTTAGTTGACGTCAAGGCTCCTGGGGCACCGGTTCTGCCGCCGGTCAGCCAATTGACTGATTTTTCCAAGCAAGTCGCGATCGCCGTGGCCCAGTCAGCGATTGATCAAGGCCTGGCACAGACTGATCTCAGTGCAGAACAGGCCGTTGCGGCAATGCACTGGCAGCCAGAGTATCAGCCGTTTGATGAACTGCTGGCAAACTACAGCAAATAAAACATTGACTTAGAGTAAAAAAACAGCGTCAGATTCGTGCTTTGTAAGCCGAATTTGGCGCTGTTGCCGTTTATATGAATGATTTTAGTAGACGGCCCCTTCATAGAAGTTGAACGAAGGCTGGTTAAAATTAAAGCTGGCCAGCTCACTCATCTTGATGGCATTGTCAGCAAAGCCCCATGACATCAGGTTGATCGGCTTACCCCATTCTTCATCGGGAATTACCAGCAGCACGTACTTGCCGTGCGCCTTTGCCCAAGCAATCTCGGTTCCCATACCAACGTCTTCTTCATCTGGAATGTAAACAGCCAACGTAGCGTCGGTGGTAGTGACGCCTAAGCAGTCGCCCTTAAAGGTAGCCGTAGCCCATTCCTTATCATGCAGGTATTCTGGGTGCTCATCGACGCGAATGTTCTTGTACTGATGCTGCAGAGGAACATAGCTGTTTTCGACGTCAATGGTTGGGTTTTGCTTGATTGCTGTTATGGCTGCTTGATAGGCTTTGTTTTGCTTATCAGTAAACCAGCCGGCGCAAAAATAAATGGTTTTGCTCATCATTATCTCTCCCTTGATCAGAATCGACTCGTTTTGCTTGAGTCAAGAAATCTATTTTACCATAAATTTGCAGAATAAGGATCGGCATCAGTTTTCAACTTGTTCCACAAAACGCGTTATAATCTTTATAGGAAATCGATGAACCAAAAATATGCACGAACAGGAGGCTGAATGATGAAAACTGTATTAATAACTGGCGGTACAGCTGGCATTGGTCTGGCTGCCACCAAGCTTTTTTTGCAGAATGGCTGGCAGGTTATGATGGCCGCGCGCAATGCCGATAAGGGGACAGCGGTAAAAACGGAGCTGGCAGCTGAATTTGGAGCCGCAATTGATTTTTGCCAAGTCGATGTCAGCGATGAAAAAAGCGTTGCCGCACTGCATGACTTCACTGTTGAACGCTTTGGCACGATCGATGCATTGGTTAACGATGCCGGAATCGTGGTTAAGGGTCGGTTGCATGAAACAAGTCTGGATGATTGGGAACGGGTCTTCGCGGTCAACGTGCGTGGTACCTTTTTGATCAGTAAGGCGTTCTTGCCTGATATGATTGCCAGCCATGCTGGGACGATCGTTAACATTGCCTCAGTTTCAGGGATGGCCGGTGATTACGCTATGACGGCCTATAATGCTACCAAAGGGGCGATTATCAACATGACGCGGGCCATGGCGATGGATTATGGACCACTTGGAATTCGCGTTAACAGCGTTTCACCTGGTCCAACCAACACGGCTATGTTTCCTCAAACAATGAAGGAGCGCTTTAGCCAAAACAGTCCGTTGCAGCGGATTGTCGAACCAAGTGAAGTAGCTGCTGCAATCTACTTTATGTCGACGGAAGCATCCAGTGCGATTACCGGTGAGAACATCCCCGTGACGGCTGGTTTTGAGATTGGTACCGGCCAGCCAAGGCAGGCTTGATCAAGACTGAGCCTAGGCGGTTGATTATCATTATTCACCTGAGGTATTTAGACGTAAAAAGATCATGAACCAATTCGGCCCATGATCTTTTAATTTTATTGATTTGACGAAGCTTGTGCCATCAGAGCCTGCTTTTGCGCGGACTGTTGAGCAGCCATCTTCTTTTTGAGCTGCTTTAACTGAGATGGTGACAGCACCTGCCAGTTTTCAGGAACGGTTACAACGCTCTTTTGACTAACCAGCTCACCGGCTTGATCGCCAATATTGAGCCAGAACTTAGCCGTATCGTTTTTCCATTCCCAACGTACGGTAGTTGTTTTGACGGTTGCATGGTCGACATTGGCTTTTTTCAAGGTCGACTGCTTTTTAACCGTTTCGACAATGTGCTTTTTTTGCGGAACAAAATGAGTTGAGGCTTTAACAGCTTGAGAGTCGCGATAAACCATTACCCAGTGCTTGGATTTGGTGCCCAATTGTTTGGCGACCATGATCTGCATTGGTGACTGGCCACCAGCTGCTGAATAGATTTGGTGCGTTTCAACGATGGTTTCTTTTTTCATCCCATAATGGTCAGAGAAGTTCAAGGACATGATGCTTACGGCAGCAACCAGGGCAATTGAGCTGGTCAAACCGATCAGCCAGCGCCAGGTGCGATTATTGATCAGCGTCCATGACAAAATCACGACAATGACTAACAGAAAAATCAGATAGATGATCATATGCTGCGGTCCTTTCTATTTATTGGTTTGCCGATTGGCTTCTTTTAAAAACATAACAACAATCATGCCAATTACGGCAAAGGCCAGGCCAACCTGGAAAGCCAATCGGAACCCATCCATTGAAGCATCCAGCGTCTTGGCAGCATATTTTAATGGGTCAGCCAGTTTGAGTGCCATTCCAGGCTTATGATTATTGATGGTGTTTTGCGTTACTGAGGTTAAAAGCGCTACCCCAACGGATGAGGCAATTTGACGTGCAGTATTATTAACCGCCGTTCCATCGGCAGCCTTAGCTTTAGGCAAGACATCCATAGAAAGTGATGTCAATGGCATTAAGACCATCGCCACCCCGATCATCCGAATCGTGTACATTAAGGTGATGGCTAAAGAAGGCGTTGAGGCCGTAATAAAGGCAAATGGAATCGTACCAACGGAAAGTACCAACAGACCAGCCACACCGACGCGCTTGATGCCTGCCTTGCTGTATAAAATACCAGCAACTGGCGATAGGAACCCAATGAATAAGGCCCCCGGCAGCAGTGTCAGACCAGAGTCAAGGGCCGACATGCCATGAATGTTTTGCAAGTAGGTTGGCAGCATCATTTCGACCCCCATCATGGCCATCATGACTGCTGAAACAGCAATGGTTGCCACCGAGAAGTCCCATGATTTAAAGACGCGTACATCCAAGAAAGGTTTTTCCATCTTAAGCTGGCGCCAGATAAAGACAATAATTAAGAGCAGTCCAATTACAATTGGCGCATCAACCGCTAATAGAGCTGACCAGCCATCATTAGAAACATTGGTAAAGCCAAGCAGGAACAGACCGAAACCAAAACTGGACAGCAGCAGTGACCAGAAGTCGAGTTTGACGTCTTCGTTAGGAATAATATCGCGCATAAAAAATGGCAACAGAACCAAGACCACAACCAAAATTGTAATTGGCAGATAAAAAATTGCCTGCCAATTATCGGGCAGCGTAAATCCCAAGAAGTGATGTGAGCGGTTCAAAATCCATCCCGTTAACGTTGGTCCGATTGCTGGTGACATCCCGACGACCAGTCCCATCAGACCCATGGCAAAGCTGCGTTCTTCTTTGGAGTAGATGTTGACAATGGCAATCTGTAAAAGTGGCATACTGATCCCAACCGCTGCCGCGGCGATTACTCGACCAACAACGAACATCCACCACATGTCATGTTTTTCAGGCGTCAGGCAGGTTACTAAAACCCCAATCAGCAAAAATGCATAGGTGATGATCGTCAATGGCTTGGTTGGTACCTTTTTAACCAAGTAGGAAGATACCGGCACCATCACACCCAGCGCCAACAGAAACCAGGTCGTGGCTTGCTGAGCGGTATTAAGGTCGATGGAGAACTTATCCATCAAGGTAGGCAATGCCGTACCTAATGTTGACTGCATCAAAGATCCAGCCAAAGTGGCAATCAGCATCAGCACAAACATAATCGTGCGGTGATATGACCGTCCGTGAATATCGACGGCTTGTGTTTTTGTCATATTGATTTCTCCTCGTATTGAACAGCAATTAATATAACGAATTTCAAATGCGACTCACAGCCTAATTTAAATCATTTTGTGGCAAATAAGATATGTTGTTTTAAATTGGCGTTTTTTAAATAATAAAATATTATAAAATCAATGCAAAAGGAGGAAAATCATGCCCTACGAAAATAAAACCAACTATACAAGACGGCAATTACAAAATGCCATGATTGAGCTATTGGAAGAAAAACCTTTTGAAAAAATCACGATCAACGATATTGCAAGTCATGTTCATGTCAACCGTAGCACGGTTTACCGCTACTACGATGATAAGTATGATCTGCTAGAAACGATTGAAGACCAGTTGCTGGCTGAAATGAATGACTTACGCGACAGCTTCAACCCACTTGCTGATAGGCTCCCATTAGCCGATGGACTTGAGATTTTAAAGGTTCATTTCAAGGCATTTCACGCACTGTTGGGGCCAAATGGCGACCGTAATTTCGAAGCCAAGATGCTGGAAGGCTTCAGCAAGCGTTTTGATGCCCTGATTCCTAATGATTCGCCAGAAAACGAACTGGCTAAATCGGTAATTGGAGCGGCTGGTTTTGCATCCCTTAAATACTGGCTGTTTAATTCTGATAAAATAGTCGGTAATTGGAGCGGCTGGTTTTGCATCCCTTAAATACTGGCTGTTTAATTCTGATAAAATAGATGGCAATCAAACGATCGAAGTTGCTGAAAAAATCCTAACCAAGGGTGCCCTAACCTATATCCGTAGGCTTGCTCAGCATAATCAGCAGTTTTAATCGTTAATCTGATTGGGGGATGAATAAATGTATCAAAATGTGCTTTTTGATCTGGACGACACTCTGCTTGATTTTCAATCTGGTCAGCAGGCCGGTATTACCAAGATTCTGCAGTCACAAGGCGTACAAGACATCGAACGAGGACTGGCAGCTTTCAAGCAGATCAATCAGCATGTTTGGCAGCAGATTGAACAGGGCGCTGATCGTCAGCCATTGTTTGATCAACGATTTAATGATTTATTTGCTCAGTTTGACAAGCAGGTTGACGGCCTGGCGCTGCAGCAATGGTATGCCAAAATGGAGGCTGCCAACTATCATACGATGCCAGACGCTCATGCTATCTTGCAGCAGCTATCTAATAACGGTGTTCATATCTATGCTGCCAGCAACGGTGAGACTGGTATGCAACAACAACGTTTAAGCGGTGCTGGTCTCTTGAATTATTTTGATGCAGTGTTCATCTCAGAAGAGCTGGGGGTCGCCAAACCAGATCCACGATTTTTTGAGCAGATTATGGCTACTTGCCCAGCGTTGACTTGCAAAAATACCGTCATGGTTGGCGATAGCTGGCAATCTGACGTTAGAGGAGCGCAAAATGCTGGCCTGGATTGTATCTGGATAACCCCAAACGATCAAGTCCCTTCAGCTAAATTCGATTATCAAATCAAGATCGCACACGACTTAAAGCAAGCTGTTCAGCTGATTCTTAAATAATCTCAATCAAAAAAGGCTCGCCGTTTCAGACGCGCCTTTTTTTAGGTTGAAGAGTTATTTTGTCAACTGATCGACAAACTTGGCATGCGGCAGTTGTGCCAAAATCTGAGGCGTGGTCTTGAACTTGGCATCAACGCGGCCGCCACCAATGATGACCTCATCCAGTTCCTTAACGCTGCTGTCAATCAAGACCTGCCAATCATCGGGCAATCCAACGGGAGTAATGCTGCCAAATTCCATACAGGTCATGGCAATAACATCGTCCAAATTGGCAAATGATGGCTTGGTGGCATCCATGGCGTGCTTGAGAACTGCTCCAGAATTAACTCGCTTGCCATAAAGAACCACGACGGCTGCATATCTAATCTGACCATCACGCTTGCCAGCAAAGGCCAGACAGTTTAACTCCTGATTAATGTCGACGCCGTAAGTCTCACTGAGTTTTTCACCATCAGCATACTGGGGATCGATTTGGGCAACCTGGATTTTATCGGTCAGCTCATGGGACTTTAAAAATGAAAGCATTTTTGGTGCCACATATTCGGGATGACTTGCAACAGAAACAAATTCAAGCATAAAAATTCTCTCTTTCTTTAAGCTAACTTGGCAATCAATTCACACAACTGATCGACATCGGCTTTTTTTGAGGCCCAGCTGGTAGCAAAACGGACGATGGTATGATTTTCATCATATTTTTCCAAGAAGCTGAACTCGGCATGCTGGGCCAGCTCCTGCATCTTTTGATTTTCAATGACAAAAAACGTCTGATTGGTTGGTGATGAGTAGTAAAGCTGATAACCATTTTCTTTCAGGCATTGACGAATCTGATTGGCATAGTCGATAGCCTCTTTGGCAATCTTGACGTACAGATCGTCTTTAAACAGCTCATCGAATTGAATTCCCAAGAGTCGTCCCTTGGCCAGTAATGCACCATGCTGCTTGATAATGGTAAACAGATGCGGAATCAGCTTGGCATCCGGTATCACAACGGCTTCGCCAATTAAAGCTCCGCATTTGGTACCGCCAATGTAGAAGGCATCGCATAGCTTAGCCAGATCAGCCATGGTCACATCGTTTTCTGGACAAGCCAGGGCGTAGGAAAGGCGCGCGCCATCGACATAAAGCTTCATGTCATATTGACGACAGACATCATGAATGGCTTGCAGTTCAGCTTTGGAATACAGCGTCCCGAATTCGGTTGGCTGCGACAGGTAAACCATCCCTGGCATAACCATGTGATCGTGGTTGGCATCGTTATGATAGTCAGCTGCATAGGCCACAATCTGATCAGCAGCAATCTTGCCTTCTTTGGCAGGAACCGTCAATACCTTGTGGCCACCAAATTCAATGGCACCAGCCTCATGCACGCTGATATGTCCCGTATCGGCGGCAATCACGCCTTGATAAGAATCCAGCAATGCATCGATCATCACGGCATTTGTCTGCGTGCCGCCGATCAAGAACTCGACTTCAGCATTGGGTGTCTCACAAGCTTTGCGAATCCGTTCTTTAGCTGATAAGGAGATTTCATCGAAACCATAGCCGGGCATCTTTTGCCAATTGGTATCAGCCAGTCGTTTTAAAATGTTAGGGTGAGCACCTTCCATATAATCAGAAGCAAATGAAATTTTTTCAGTCATTGAAGATTACCTCGCTTGGAATTTGATTTATGGATATCTTACGCTAAAATTAGCTATGACACAAACGACTATTTAGCATGTTAAATATTGCAAATCGTCATATTAAATGAAGTGAAAAACGACTACTATCAATGATTGATCAAAAGAGAGGTCTATATTCATCATGGAAGCAATTAAGTGTGAAGCAGCAATCATGGCCGCCGAAAGAGGCAGTTTGACCGCGGCGGCCAGCGCGCTCGGATACACTCAATCGGGGATTACGCGCATGATCAACAGTTTGGAAAATGAATTGGGGTTTGCACTGTTCATACGTCAAAAAAGAGGCGTTAAACTCACTGAAAATGGCAAGATCATGCTGCCAAAACTGCGTAGTATCGTGCAGGCACAAAAACAGGCCAATGAATTGAGTGCCTCGATCCGTGGCGTTGTGCAGGGGACATTGACGATTGGCAGCTACTTCAGTGTTTCGGCAATCTGGATGCCAGCCATCTTAAAACAGTTTGAAGAACGTTTTCCAAAAATCAAAGTCAAGATGCTGGAGGGCGGTAATCAAGAAATTGCCCGCTGGCTAAACGAAAAGGCGGTCGATCTTTGCTTTTGTGCGGCCCCAGATCCGAAGACTTCCTGTGACTGGCTGCCACTTTATCAAGATGAGATGGTAGTCTGGCTGCCCAAGGATCATCCAATGGCAAATCAGACAAGCTATCCGGTTGCAATGCTTAGTCAGGAAAAATTCATTCATACATTGCCCAATGAGGATACCGATCAGGATCGCTTGATTGTGGCTGAAAAGCTCCAACTCAATGAGCGCTACACGACGCGTGATGGCTTTACCACTTATAATATGGTTGAAGCGGGACTAGGCGTGAGCGTCAATCAACGGCTGATTTCGCAAAAGTGGCAAGGTGCAGTTGCAGAAGTACCATTGCGACCGGCTCATTATGTGTCACTTGGTCTGGCTGCGCCAAGCTTTAAGGAATGCTCACCGTCTGCCCAACGCTTTATTGATTGTGTGCAGGAGATGATGCCAGAACTGACAGTGGCTGATTCAAAAACGGCTGGAAACTGAATAGCGGTTTTGTTAGAATATCAATAGTTTATTAAATTAAAATTAAAAACCGCCATTGGATGCTGAATGGCGGTTTTGTATGTGGAGGAATAAAATGCCAGGATTAGGAACCATCGTCAACGTAATTGCCATTGCACTTGCGGGAATCATTGGCTGTGTAGCAGGAGAAAGAATCTCGCCGCGCTTTCAGGATATGCTGATGAAATCAGCGGCGATTGCCGTTTTGTTTTTAGGGCTGGGCGGCACTATGGCACAGATGCTGCAGTTTAAGAATGGCTCTTTTTCAACGCAAGGGACCATGATGATGATCGGCAGCCTGGCAATCGGTGGTCTGATCGGTGAGTGGCTGCGTATTGAGGATCGGTTTACCGAATTTGGCAACTGGCTCAAGCAAAAGACCGGCAACGCCAACGATCAAGAATTCATCGAAGCCTTCGTAACAGCTTCTTTAACCGTCTGCATTGGCGCGATGGCAATCGTAGGCGCGATTGAAGACGGCATTTTTGGCGACCACTCAATCCTGTTCGCTAAGGCAATTCTTGATTTTGTCATCGTCTTGATCATGGCCGCCTCGCTGGGCAAGGGTTGCGGATTTGCAGCGATTCCAGTCGGGATTTTGCAAGGGACCGTCACGTTGTTTAGCGAATTGCTCAAGCCCGTGATGACGACTGCAGTTATGAATAACATCTCATATGTTGGCTCGATTCTGATTTTCTGCGTCGGGGTCAACCTGTTTTGGGGCAATAAGATCCGAGTGGCCAATCTCTTGCCAGCGCTGATCGTTGGTGCCGTTTGGGTGGTATTTTAACTTTAAACCGGCTTGATGAGCTGCTCATCAGTCGGTTTTTTTGACTGTTGAGCATGTCTGATTAATTGTTTTAATGCCGGATTGAGATTATCGTTTCGATACAGCAGGTTGAATGAAAATTCTTGATGCATTGCGTCTTTTAGTGGCAGATACCGAATATGGCTGTCAGGCTGATCGTAGACGCTGATCAGCTGCCGAGGGTAAAATGACAGCGCCTGACCAAGTGCTACCTTCATCTGCATCTGTTCAAACGAATCCACGCGCTGGATACTCAATGATGGCAGCTTGGTCCCCAGACTGGCGGTAAAGGCCTTTTTCAGATAGGTTGACTCTTCATTGCTGTAATAGATGATTGGCTGATTCTTTAGCTGGTCGATAGTAATGGTATCTGAAAAAGGCAATCGCTCGCTGACTCCGATAACCATGCGATCGGTATGCAGTGCTTGGGTACCAAGTCCCATCGCGCTGAAGTTCTGATTAAAACCATAATCATCCATGACGATGGCGCAGTCCAGATCGTTCATCAAGACATCGGTAATAACGTGTTCAATGCCTTCTTCAACGACGATAAAGTCTATCTCATTGGCTAGATCAAAAATCAAGCGTTTTAAAAGAAGGGCGTCAAACGGAGAAAAATAGCCGACTTTGAGGTTGTGACGCTCAAGTTGGTCAAAGCGCATGATGTTTTGACTGGTATCGCTAACCATTCTTAAAATAGCTTGGCTGCGCTCTTTAAAAAAATTACCGGCGCTCGTCAACTGAACACGGTTTTTGCCGCGGATGAACAGTTTAACGCCCAGCTCATCTTCAAGTCGCTTCATCTGTTGCGAAATCGCGCGTTGTGAGACGTAGTTGGCCTGGGCTGCCTTTTGAAAGCTGCCCAGTTCACTAACGGTTAAAAATACTTTTAGCTGATCCAGGTTCATGAGATTCTCCAATTACTTTATACGAACTTTTTGATTCAGGTGGCGAGCTAAATTAACGCTCCCCAATAGATAAGTTCAATGATACACTATTCTTGTTAAAAGCTTAACAATTGGTTCATAAATATAGCACTAGTATGTTATTATGATGATGTGCTTAAAAGAACTGGTTGATCAGATTATTATGGACATAATCACCAGGCGAAGGTTGATATGTTGATTTGAAAATAATTTTAAAAGGGGTCTTGATGATGAAGATGAAGGCAGCCGTGATTCATAGTGCTGATGATCCATATCAATTTGAAGAAGTTGAATTAGCTGAGCCAAAGAATGACGAGGTCCTGGTACGCATTACCGCCAGTGGTCTGTGTCATACCGATGAATTTGGTCGGACGCTGGGGATGATGCCGATCGTTTTGGGACATGAAGGAGCCGGTATCGTTGAAAAAGTCGGTGAAAACGTCAAAGACTTTCAACCAGGCGATCATGTGGCATTTTCATACGCTTTTTGTGGCCATTGTAAAAACTGTGTCCAAGGCCAGCCACAGTACTGTGAAAAGTTTAATGCGCTCAATTTTGGTGGGATCGGTGCCGATGGTCAAAGCAAACTGTCACAAAATGGTCAGCCAGTAGCAATGTTTTTTGGTCAATCATCATTTGCGCAATATGCAACGATCAGCGAAGAAAGCATTGTTAAAATTGATGAGGACGTTGATCTGGCGATGGTTGCACCATTTGGCTGTGGGGTGCAGACTGGCGCCGGCGCGGTCTTGAACACGCTGCGTCCTAACGTTGACGAAACCCTGGCCATCTTCGGCTGTGGCGCGGTTGGCTTTAGTGCCATCATGGCTGCCAAGGTTGCCGGCTGTCGTCAGATTATCGCGGTCGGCGGCAATGAGCATAGTCTTGAGCTTGCCAAGGAATTAGGTGCAACGGACGTAGTCAACCGCAAGAAACTGCCAGAAGGTCAAACCATTGCGCAAGCCGTGGCTGAGATCTCAAATGGCGGTGTTGACTATGCCATTGATACGTCAGGCAATGGCAACATGATTGAAAATGCTATCTTGAGTACCAGCCTAAATGGCAAGATCGTACTGCTGGCACCATCAGGAGAAGTTGCAAACTTTAACTTTGGTAAGGATGTCTTGATGGCATACCGCACTATTATCGGCTGCTGTGAGGGGGATTCCAATCCTAAGATCTTCATCCCACAGCTGGTTCAGCTCTACAAGGAAGGGCGTTTCCCAGTCGATAAGATCATTACGAAGTATCCATTTGAACAACTGGAGCAAGCTCGCGAAGACTCCAATGCGGGTAAGGTTATCAAGGCTGTTGTTACGATGGAATAACGGTCAAAAAACTGCTGATTGGCAAATGCTGATCAGCAGTTTTTATATCCTGAAATGGCTTTTTTATTTTTCTAACTTAATTTTACAAATGACGTTCAAAAAGCTTATAAAAAGTAAGGAAATCTGCTGAATAGTGATAGTTGCTATTAAACTCAGTGGAATCATGCTTTTATAATCAATTACAAGTTTTTTACTATAATAGGTAAAAAATCCCCGCCTACTTGAGACGAGGATTATTCTTATTTGGCTTTGATAGCGCCATTGACCAAAAAACTGATATCCAGTGGTTCAACGGCATTGGTCAACGTCCCCAGCGAGATAAAGTCAACGCCGCAGCCCTGGTACTGGGCAATATTTGCTAGATCAATGCCGCCTGAAGCTTCAGTAAGAATTCCAGCCGGCACCAGTTTTTGCCATTGCTTGATGGTTGCTGGCTTTTGATTATCAAACATAATCACATCGGCATGGTGTTTGATAGCTTCCTGTAATTCACTCAGTGTTTCAACTTCAACCTCCACGCGCGTCATAGGTCCCACGTTCTGCTTGGCTAGATCGATTGCCTTGCCAACGCTGCCCGCCAATGCCAGATGATTGTCTTTTAACATAATCCCGTGCGTCAGTCCCATGCGATGATTAAAACCGCCACCAGCACGAACAGCTGCTTTTTCAAACATTCTTAGCCCAGGCATCGTCTTGCGCGTATCCACGATTTTGATGGTTGGATCAGCCAGCAGCTCGACGGCTTGAGCAGTTTTAGTGGCAATCCCGCTCATGTGCTGCAGCAGATTCAAAATAACCCGTTCACCGCTTAGTAAAACGGCAGCTGATCCTTTAACTCGTGCTAACTCGGTCTTTTTAGCGACTTTTTCACCATCGCTGACCAACAACTCAACTTCAGCACCACCTAAAAGGTCATAGACGGCACTGATAACCTGTAGGCCGCAGACAATACCATCAGCTTTGGCAATGAACATTCCTTCAATGACATGATCTGGTAGGGGAGCAAGACTGGCATCCCCAAATTCCAGATCTTCTTTTAAAAAAGCGGTCAGTTTTTGTTTTAGAAGAAAATCATTCAGCATGAGCGTCCTCGTTCTTTCCTGGTTCTGGCAATGCCAAGACAGCCACCGAACCAATAATCAAAGAAATCATGAAAATCAAGAAGATCATATTGATGCTGACATGCTGATCGATCCAAATCCCAACCAGCAGTGGACCAACGACGGCACCAATCCGGCCCATTCCTTGCGCCATCCCCGTCATCGTCCCGCGAACGTCAGTCTCATACAGCGTTGGCGTCAAAGCGATGATGGCACCGTAAGCGCCGAGGTTGAAGAACGATAGGATGCAGCCAGCAATAACCGTCAAAGCGCTGCTCGAAACGTTGCCAAACATGATCGCGCCTAGTGCCGTCCCCAACATGTAGATTGCGAAGACGTACTTAGTTTTGATTTTACCAGCCAGCCAAGCTGCCAGATAGTATCCTGGTAACTGGGCCACCACAATGATCGTTGTATAGCCGAAACTTTCAATCACGCTGTTGCCCCGTGCCAGCATAATGCTTGGCAGCCACATAAACATCCCGTAGTAGCTGAACATTACCATCAGCCAAGCGATCCATAGCAGAACGGTCTTGCCATGAAACGACTTTTTTAAGGCTTGGCCCAAAGCAACATGCTGCGTTTGGACGTGACTGACTTCTTGAATGTTGCGGCGCATCATGATGGCAAAAAAGCCAGTCAGTGCAGTAACCAGCAAAAGACCCCGCCAGCCAATCGTGGTGCTGAGCAAAAACGACAGAAATGAGGCAATCAGCCAGCCAATCGCCCAGAAACTATCGGCTAAAATCAGCATCTGTGAGCGCTGACTGCCTTGATACAGGTCGGCAATATAAGTAGCCGCTACCGGCAGCTCGCCGCCAAGTCCCATGCCAACAAAAAAGCGAATCACTAAAAAGCTCTTAAAACCAACCGCGGCCGCCAAGACGACGTTCCCTAACGAAAACATGAGCAGGGTAATGATCAGCGTGTTCTTGCGGCCGATTCGATCAGCCAGGTGTCCAAAATAAAAGCCGCCGCAGATCATGCCAATCGTGCTGACCGAACTGATCAAACCGGTCTGTGAATTAGCCAGCCCCCAAGCCTTACGAACGATCGGCATGATAAATGACAGCAGACCTACGTCCAGCGCGTCAAACATCCATGCCGTACCAATAATTAAAAACGTGGCAAATGCAGTCTTTTTAACGTTAATACCTTGATCCATTTTACTTCTCCCTTAACCAGTTATTAAAAAAGTATTAGTTACTTTTATTGTGCTCAAGTGTAATCCTTTGGTGGCCGAATGCAAGTTTTATTTGGCGATTTACCAAACCAGTTAACAATTATGCGATCGCTACCATTACTGGATTGATCACGTTTTGGAAAAGTAAAATCTACCTAAAATAATTTAGAACTAGATATTTTCGAAACCGCTTATCCAGGGGATGCAAATTGACTACAAAATCAGCATTCCAAAAATAAACAGCGACCACTTAATCTCGTCAAACGATTAAAAGGCGGCAGGATTTATGAAAATGAGCCGTTCGACTGACTTTTAAGGTGGCAGCCTGTTTTGACCTGCCAAATGATTTTTGATACGCTGTTTTTACGTTTAAGATTTAAAAGTTAAAGTTAAGGAGAAGTCGATGCCAAACAATAATTTAAAAATGGATCTTCCGCGCTGTTCATGGGTTAACCTGCAAAACCCGCTCTACGTGAAATATCATGACTGTGAGTGGGGCAAACCGGTTCATGACGATCACCGGCTGTTTGAAATGCTGCTTCTTGAGTCGTTTCAAGCCGGCTTGTCATGGGAAACGGTGCTAAACAAACGCGCTGCTTTCAAACAGGCATTTGCGGGATTTGATGTTGGCAGGGTCGCTAAATTTAATGATGAGGACTGTCAGCGGCTATTGCAAAATCCAGGGATCATCCGGCATCGTTTAAAGATTCGCGCGGCGGTTGGGAATGCCCAGATCTTTATGGCTATCCAACAAGAATGGGGTACTTTTTCAAATTATCTGTGGCATTGGACGCAAGAGGAGACGGTTCGCGAAATCGGTCAAACCAGCTCACAGCTGTCCGATGAAATTGCCAAAGATCTTAAAAAACGCGGGATGAAGTTTGTGGGTACGACTACGATTTATGCCTATCTGCAGGCAGTCGGCGTAGTCAACGGTCATGAGCGCTCCTGCTGGCTGGGAAGTCACGTTGGTCATGCTTAGACTGGCTGACTACCTTGACAGCATAAATTTACATCGGCCATGATAGTTAGTGCGTTTGATAGCGTTTGCAATTTAGCAGGCAGTTTATTTGCATCCCCGCCTCAGCGTGCTATGCTGAAAACAACGAACTGTAATGAGGTGATTTTAATGACGGATTATCAAGAAAAGCTGAATGAAGCACGGGCCAACAATCGCAATCTGTTTGGTGCATTGGGCGAGACCGGCAAAGGCTTTAACGCTATGCATGATGTTGCCGTCAAGGATGGCGCGCTAGATTTAAAGACTAAGGAGCTAGAGGCGATTGCGATCGCGATTGCCATGCGCTGCGAGGGATGTATCGTTCAACATGCCAAGGCGTGCCTGAAAGCTGGCGTTACCAGAGATGAACTGGTTGAAACGATTGGCATTGCCGTCATGATGGGTGGCGGTCCAGCAACGGTTTATGGCGGCAAGGCATTGGACTGCTATGATCAGTTTGTCCAGGCCTCAAAATAAGCTATCGTCAAAAACGACATAAGTGATAATTAGATAAATAAAAATGGCGCGGAGCAATCCGGGCCATTTTTTAATTCGTATTATCTGAGGGCAGGATTTAGATCTAAAGTCGAAGCCTGTTTGATGTTTGGCTTTGCTTTATATGACAGAAATCAGCTCGATCAAGCCGCGCAGATCCGGTTTTTAGCTATATTCCAAAATATGACTTTGGTGCCACAGTGGACATTTCAATCATCATATTAGCACGTTTGGCAATGATGACGATGGGATCGCTGGCTGAGTCGAATCTGACCATCGTTTGCCATGGGATTAAGGCGTTAACCTAATCACGTTTAACCGACTTTGTGAAGGAAAGCTGGTTCTGAACGGCAATTGACCCAGCGATTACCTACTATTGCTTGATTTTTAGCCAATAGTAGGTAGCTGCATATTCGATTTTCCGAGATTTACCTACTTTGGGAAGCTTTTTGCCGAATTGTAGGTAAAATTGCATATTTTGAGACTGATTGGGTTGGACCGACTTTGTGAATTACCTGCTATGCATCGCTTTTTTCCGAAAAGTAGGTAATGAGTTTTTCTCGCATGCTATTATACAGAATTTTTTGCATAATCAACGCTGATGACGTCTTTTTGCCATTATCAAACGACCAGCCTAAAACTGATTACCCTGATTTGTATAGTTGCGGGAATGCAAAGAATCACGTTGCGGCCCTTGATAATGCTTTGCAGAGATGAATAAAGCCGATCCATCCCATGAGTAAAGTCACGAGTTGGGTCGGCTAAACATAATTAAGGCTAAGCGTAGATGTCTTGCCAATCATCAATCAAGTTTTCCGTATGCTTCGTCATCAACTGGTTCCAGCCATTCGTTGGATGTTTCCGTACCTGGAATGCCAAATGCCAGATGACTGAACCAGCTGTTTTGCTTGGCGCCGTGCCAGTGCTTGACGTTGGCTGGAATCTCAACGATATCGCCAGGCTTCAGACTTTGAGCTGGTTTGCCTGCTTCTTGATACCAGCCTTCGCCATCAACGCAGATAAGGACCTGGCCACCGCCACTGGCTGCGCGATGAATGTGCCAGTTGTTGCGGCAGCCTGGTTCAAAAGTAACGTTGCTGATTGCCAAAGGATCGCCTGGTTTTGACAAGACGTTAAGATATGACTGGCCGATAAAGTATTGAGCGTAGGCGTCATTTGGCTGACCAATCCCGAACATCCCGCCGTGAGCATTGGCAGGGTCCTTTAAGTCCTCGGCATAGACTTCTTTGGCCTGATTGAAGGCGGCCCAGGCATTTGGCCAGCCAGCATAGAAAGCCAGGTGAGTCAGCAGTTCAGCCATTTCTTGTTTGGTGACGCCATTTTTACGAGCCGTGGCCAGATGATAATGCAGCGAATTGTCAGTAATGCCTTTGCCAATCAGTGCGCTGATCGTGGCAATACTGCGCAGCTTTAGCGACAGTTTGTCTTCACGTGACCAGACCTCGCCAAACAGCACATCATCGTTTAAATGAGCAAATTCTGGGGCAAACTCGCCCAGTGCATCGTGTCCTGCAGTTTGTTTCATTAGATTTTACCTCCATAAACCGGGAAAAAGCCATCTTTCCCATAATCTTTGATGTGTTCCAGATGCTTCATCGTTTCCAGATCATCAGCCCCAATAACAAAGTCAACATCAGCATTCTGCTTCATATGGTCGGGGTTGGCCGTCTTAGGCAGCGGCAGAAGACCAAGTTGCAGATCATAGCGGATGCACAGCTGAGCTACTGAAACGCCATATTTGTCAGCCAGCTCATTTAAGACCGGATTGGCTAAAACGGCGCCGTGCGCAACTGGTGAGTAGGCCTCGACCAAGATATCGTTCTGCTGACAAAAGTCGATCAGTTCAAATGGCGTGTTCGTGACGTGAGCCAGAACCTGATTGACGGCTGGGCGAACCGTTGCGTGATCCAGAATGTTCTGCAGATCGTGCTGGTTGAAGTTGGAAACGCCAATCGCGCGCAGCTTGCCGGCATGGTAGGCGTCCTCTAATGCCTGGTAAGCGGCCAGGTTGCCGGCTTCATGACGGTCAGTGGATTGATTGACTTCTTTCCAAGGTTGCGGACTGTGAATGATCATCAGGTCAATGTAATCCAGTCCCAGTTTCTGCAGCGACTCATCGATTGCCTGGGCAGCTGACTCGTAGTCTTTGAGCTCAGCGGCCAGCTTAGTAGTTACAAAGATCTCATCGCGAGCCTTGCCGGATTGTTGAATGCCGCGGCCAACGCCTTTTTCGTTTTCGTAGGCTTCAGCAGTGTCAATATGGCGATAGCCCAGCTGCAGAGCTGCGGTCACCGCTTTTTCAGCCGCATCGTCATCTAAAAGCCAGGTGCCTAAAGCAAGTTTGGGAATCTTGACGCCATTGTTTAGCTGGTAGTCTTCATTAAGAATCGTCACTTAAGATCACTCCTTGGTGTTTTTGCTTGATAGTTCATTCCTGGAATCTGGTCCAGGGGTAAATTAGAGATGCTGTCGGGATGATAGACGGCTTTTTCGGTACCGGCCTTGATTGCTTCTTGGTAGTACCAGTCTTTATAGTCGAGTTCCTTGAGATAGAAGTTGAGCTGCTCAATCTGATCAAGGACGTGCTGACGCTGCTCTTTAATAATGGTATAGCGTTGTTCCAGCGTTGCATCGCCTTCCGCGCACAGATCAACGTATTTTTTGATCTGGCGAATCGGCATTCCGGTACCCTTTAGGCAGTTTAGAATACGCAGCCAGGGGAAATCGGTATCTTCGAAAACACGGATGCCATTGACGCGCTTAACGTTGGGCAGCAAGCCTTCCTTATCGTAGTAGCGAAGCGTGGAAGGGGTAACGCCCATCATCTGAGCAACTTGAGAGATGGTGTATGACATTTCCCAGCCTCCTTTCATTTCATTAGCTGATGTCTTTATGCTAAACCTTAAAGCTAACTTTAAGTCAATGGTTAAATGAGATTTTTTACGACCTTTTTTTAAAAATAAAACAGCCCCAGCCGGAAATTACCAGGCTGAGACTGTTGAATTGGTGTTTGTGTTGATTGCAGGCTGTGAAAAGTCAGATCGATCCGAGAAACATTGCAGCTATTCAGCGATAACTTGGCCAGTAATGCATAAAACGTCAGCCAGAATCATCGTAACTAAAATTGCTGGCAAACTTAAGTGAATCAAAGGAACTAAATAAGTCGTGAAATTATAAAGCACTAAAAATAAAAACATTAGAAGGTTGCAGACACTGAAATGCTTGAGCCAGTTATGCCGCTTAACCAGTTGTTTCAGTTCTTTCAAATCAATCACTCCCCAATCAATAAATTCTCAGCTGGACGTCTTTGGGCAGATTATTGTAGAGCCAGGTCGCGTCTTTTTTGGAAACTTGAATCGTATCGTCAACATGATTACCCAGCTTGGGTTCCGCCTCAATGTCGGCATTCTGGCCAACGCTTAACCAATTGATGGACTTAATGTCTTTGCCATCAGTATTGTAATGAAAGATCGATGGACCTCTAAAATCGCCAACCAAAAGCTGATGTTGTCCGGCAGCAAGGTTGACTCTGGCGTTGAGAATATAGACAACCTTTTTACTGTTTAAAATGTAGATCTTGTTTTGTTTAGGAAAGGCAGCCATAGTAAGATGCCGACCGCTAAGTTTGGGATAGGCGCCTTTTTCCGAGGATTGGTCAATTTGGATGGCCCGCAATCGATTGGTATGAACGCGCCAGCTGGCATAACTGGTTTTCAGTTCAGCAGGCGGTTGATTAACGATCCCACCTAGATTAACGAAGACTAGTTCAATCAAAACAATGCTGATACTGAATTTTAGCATCTGCTTGATTTCACGATTCATTTTTAAAATACTCCTCTCAATTCCCCAAAATAACCGCAAAGATTAAAGATTATTTAATCAGCAGCCATTGGACAGTTTAAATCCCCAAAGCATCCAATGTATTTATTCCATATAAGCTTTATAAAATCTTTAATATAATACCAATACTTTAAAATATTAGTCAGATTGTTTGTGATGTCAACTTAACCTCAATAATTCTAATTTAAATCGTATATTCTTCATTTAATCTTAATTATAAAAATTATAAAAAAAGATGCTGGCCAATATGGTCGCATCCTGTATTTTTAATATCGTTCGTTTTTAAGTTAAATATGATTGGCAGCATTTTAAATTCTGCCGGCGTTTCTGTGCCGCAAGGATTAGGCTTGCGGGATGACTGAATCGTTGATGTTGCTGTGACGATACCCATAGCCGAAGTAGAGTACCATGCCGATTGCAAACCAGATGCCGGCCCCGATCCAGGTTTCTTTTGACAGAAATGACATCATAAACAGGCAGGCAAACCCGGACAGCAATGGCAGAACCGGATACAAAGGAACCTTGAAGCCGCCTTCGTTAAGAATGTCATCACGCTTGCGCAATGGGATGATCCCAAACGAAACCATCGTAAAGGCCAGCAGCGTACCGATGTTAACCAGGTTGGTAAGACTGTCTAAGGATACGAAACCACCCATAATGGCAATTACAATGGCAACGGCCCATAAAGCAACTTTTGGCGTGTGCGACTTTTTGTCCAGCTGGTGCAGCGAGGTTGGCAAAAGGCCGTCACGACTAAGCGAGTAGATCAGCCGAGATGAGGCGTAGATTGCGGTAAACATGCAAGTAGCCATACCAATCAGCGCCCCGATCGAAAGCAGGGAGGCCAGCCAGCCTTGGTGGACGGACTGCAGAGCAAACGCAACTGGGTTGGCAACGTCTAAATGCTTGTAGTTGACCATACCAGTCAAAACCAGCGATACCCCCATGTACAGTACCGTGGCGATCAGTAGCGTACCAATGATTCCAATCGGCATGTTCTTTTGGGGATGCTTGACTTCAGCCGCGGAACTTGAGATACAGTCAAAACCTAAGAAGGCAAAGAAAACGGTCGTTGCGCCCTTAAACGCACCGTGCGCCCCATATGGCAAGAACGGATGGTAGTTGGCCTTTTTGACAAAGAAGATGCCAATCACAATAAACGCAACGATGATTAAAAGTTTAACCGCAATGGCGATGTTGTTGACGCGAACCGATTCATGCATCCCGTATGAAAGCAGCCAAGTGATCAAAATTACGCTTAGAATCGCCGTCAGGTTAATATAGGTGCCGCCAGCGGGATTAAACGGACCAGACAGCGCCTTGGGAATGTTGACGCCGCAGCTGGCCAGCAGCGAGTTGAAGTAGGCAGCCCAGCCAGTCGAGACACAGGCAACGGCCAACAGGTATTCCAAAACCAGTGCCCAGCCCATGATCCAGCCGATGAACTCGCCATAGATGATGTTGCCGTATGAATAGGCACTGCCGGCTACCGGAATGGCTGATGGGAACTCGGCATAACACATCCCAGCCAAGCCACATACTACCGCGGCGGCCAAAAAGGAAAGTATCACGCCTGGACCGGCATCATTGGCCGCGACCGTCCCCGGCAGGATGAAGATCCCACTGCCGATGACAGCGCCGATCCCCATTGCCATTAAATCTCCGGCATTCATGGTCTTGGGCATTTGGCCGTCAGTCTTCATGTAGCTGGCTAGACTTTCTTTACGAAACAGATCCATATTATCAACCCCCAGATCTGACAAGTGATAAAAACCGATCACTATTTAATTTATTTTCAAATTCATTAATAATCTTGCTACCAATACTAGTACCGAAAAATTAAAAATCAATTAGAGTATATTCAAAGTTTTTAATACTTAACGTTAAATAAAATTAAAATGATACCGATTGCAACTAAATGTTTTTAAGTGGGTAAATAATTTTTAGAAGAGTCAACCGTCAATCATTAATTGTTAAACAGAGCATAAATAAAAAGCCCGCAGCCTAACACTGTGAGCTAATAAAAAGAGCGCCCCTATGATAAGGAGCGCCCAGCCGGCTTGTTGGCTAAAAAGCACCAACTGCACGCGGCCTAATCATCATCTTAGTTATATTATCTGACATCCCATTAAAAAACTTTGATGTAACACGGATTTGAGACGTCGCGCATATAACTAGTCTTCAAACGATTGGATGCAGACCAATTGATCGTTTGAGATGTGCTCATTCAATGCGTTGGCCAGATCACTAGAGATTACCCCAGCGGCAGCCTGTTGCTGAACATAGCTGTGCTCATCTTGAAACGCCTTAATGGCTAATGTCCGCAAAACGTTGATGTCCATTTCGCCCCGGGAATGGAAACGATCCAAAGTCTGCTGCCGATTCAGATACATGCGGCGAACCATCGCGACTTCATGGACGTTGTCGGGCGTCTGCACCTCGTCGAGAAACTCGTTGACATCGGTCATGGTCATGTTAAAGATTGACTCCAGCCGATCAAAGTACTGCTGACGAACGGCCTTGGATTTGTCCTGTATGGTTTTATCGTCATGGATTTTCTGGAGTTGTGCAAACGTCTGGGGATGATGCTTATGCAGCTTATGACTCAAACGTTTCCACTTAAACCGGTAATGCCAGATTCTTAAAAAGGCAAACAGGCCATGCTGACTGTGCATTAAGGCATCGCGGCCAATCATGCGGTTATAGACCTGCTCTTCTTTGGCAGTGACGACGCCATTTTCGCGCAGCTCAGCCAAGGTCTGCATTTCAACGCCGCGCGCCTGACTGGCAAGTCGATCATAGACGTTGCGATTGATCTTAAAGGTCAGCGTCATCTGACTGCTCAGCTGGTCAATCAAAAGCGCCTGTTCTTTTTTGTTTTCTGGCGCCGCGCTCAGTTCATCGATTGCATATTGCACGGTATGAATCAGCTGATCTTGAAACTCATCGTTGGTATAGTTCTTAGTCTTGGTTGGCAGCAGACGCGGAAAGGCCAATGTGCCGACCGTCAGACTGATCAAAATGACGATGGCGGCCAAAAGAATCAGCTGATTGCGGGTTGCCAGCTGCGCGCTTTCGGTTAGTACGGGGATGGAAAAGGCCATTGCCAGCGTAATCGTACCATGAATTCCGCCTAAAGCAAGCAGCAGACCGTCACGTTTCGGATTCGTGGAATGCATGTCGACTAATTTGAAACGTGCCCATAGATAGCGAATCAAGCTCATTGCCAGGTAAAGACCCAGTGCTAAGAGCGCCAGTTTCAAGATCGTGGCGGTCAAAGTCTGGCTGACGACTTCTGGCAGCATAACCCCCAGCAGTACGAACACAAAACCGTTTAACAGACTGGCAATGATATTCCAAAGCGTCGTCGTAGCGTTCTGTACGCGCGAAGAAGTGAGCCGCAGCTGGTCGTACAAGATACTGTGCACGATTCCGGTTGCCACGACTGCCAGAATTCCCGAAAGATGCATTTCCTCAGCCAGCCAGTAGACGGCAAATGGAGTCATAACGTTGATTGGAATAACGATGGAGCCGATATCGACATGGGTTCGCATCAGCGTCGTTCGCAGCGCGATCAGCATCCAGCCCATTAGCGAGCCAAAAATAATCCCGCCAAAGAACACGTATAAAAAGGTTAAGACGCCGTGGCCCAGCGAAAATTCCCCAGAAGTTAAGGTCCCGGTAGCCAGACTGAACAAGACCAGTCCGGAAGCATCGTTGAACAGCGATTCGTATTCCAGCGTCTCATTAACGTTTTTCGGCATCTCAACATTGGTCGTCAAAGACTTAACCGCGACGGCATCCGTAGGCGTAATGATAGCCGCCAGCATGAAGGCCAGCGCATAGGTGAAATGCTGCGGCAAAGCCAGCTTGAGGCCGCTGCCAACCAGAATTACGGTGACAACGGCCAGGCCGACTGCCATTGACAGGATCTGCCGAATATTTTGCGAAAGCTGGCGAAAAGATACGTTTTGGCCATCGTTAAACATTAATGGCGCGATAATCAGCAGCATGAAAATCTCAGGCTCCAAAACGATGGCATGTGTATCAATCGGCAAGATACTCAGCATGATGCCGGCTAGGATCTGATAAATCGCCAATGGCAAAACCGGCCAGAGCAGATGAATGATGTTGGCCGCCACAACGGTTATCAATAGCAGGCCAACAATGTAGACAGTGGTCATAAGGTTCCTCCCAATATTAATTTATTTAATTATAACTGATTAGACCAGACTGCGGATACCGACACGCACTTTATTATCCCGATAATTTATTGACGATATTATATCTTATGTAAAATCATGTGGCAGAACCAGACTGAATTAAATGATTTGGCATTAAATGATTTGGCTTCTTTTACGGCAACCCGACTTAACCAGCCTGCACCTAAAATCACCATCATGTCTTATAGTGAAGTTCTCATTAAGTCATAAAAAAAGAGCGCCCTTATATAAGGAGCGCCCAGCCGGCTTGCCGGATTGACGGTCCAGCTTGCACAACGATATATTCCTAATTACGATGGAATTGTAACATACTTTTGTGCTGTGTTACATTATTTTCGCACAACTAAAGCGAGATTGACACCCTCGACTAGTGCGGGAAGGAGGCTCCTTCCAATGTCTCAGTGGTATATATTCCTAATTATCGTGCCAAGCAAGCACGTTAAACAACTAATCAAGCAGCTGTTTAGGTAATGGCTGCCAGCACTCATCGGTTTGGATACTAATCGGGCGCTTTTTTATTGAAAACAGCCGGCTTACTAAGCATTGATGACCGTAATCAAAGATTGATTAAATTATTTTGAAGCCTATTTGACTTTGAGCATGTTATAATACTTTAAGTTTTATAAGACTATGATTGAAATTAAGTAAAGAAGGGATCTACGTGACACTTACTGGAGCAGATTGGCAGCTTTTAGAATCAATCATCGTTGTCTTGCCGAAAAAGAAACTCAAAAAAGTGTGTAAGCATACCGATGCAACCAAGAAAGCCATTGAGCAGGTACGCAAAGGCCAGTCTTTTGTAAGAGAATGGGACCCAAAAGTGGCATCTCAGACTTTGCAGTATTTAGAAAAGCACGTTTATAAAAAGGACCTGGCTAAAATGAATCAGCACCGGTTGATCTGCAACTATCACGTGATGATCAACGACTTGAATCGGGCAATCTTTGATGAAAACTATCGTGGGCAGTATCCGCCACTGACCCGTGAATCGCGCATTCAGATTGAGCGCAATCCTTTAGTCCAGCCAGGGGAAGGCTATCGCAACATTATTGATTATTATCTGGATGATGGGCTGATGGGAGCACCCAGATATGCCAAGCTGCATGAGGCCACGATTGGCGAGGTTCTGGATGAAATGGCGATTATGGGGCAGTACAGCATTTAAGAAAACATTCAATCAAAACCAAAGCGTCTGGCAGCCTGCCAGACGCTTTTTTGATTTAGCTTTCAAACAGATACGGCTGATCAAAACGCACCATTAAATCTGGCAGCCGCTGTTTCAATCGTTGCTGCGCGGTCAGATCATAAAAATAACTGGTCTGGGTTTGAACGTCTACCATCTCTAGATAATGAGTATAAACCTCATGACCTGCCAATTGATCAAGCACGACTTGTTTTAAAAGCTCGTTTCCCTGCTTGATAGCTTTCTGATCCTCAATAGGGGATGTCTGCCAAAGATTGAGCGAGGCATTGATAAAACGCGAAGTGGGCGTTCTCTTTAAGGGTGGGGGAGTTTTGGAGTCGCGAATCGCCATGATTATTTCGGCATCGCTGGCCGCTTGATCGATTCCTAGATAGTCAGTCAGTTTTTGATGCTGTTTTGCATAGCAGGGACTGTTGGTTAAGACACCCAGCTGGATGGGCTGAATCTTTAAATCAAGCTGGGTAGGCTCGATCAGATAGGTACCAGTGGCATCGCTTAAAAGCCAATGAAATGGATGGACGATGTCATGATCGTGCCAGATTACGCCATTTAGTGCTACCGAGTCCAATTCTGCAGCGATTTCGGCAACTGATGCGTGCGTGCCCAGCAGCCAGCCGATCAAGTCCTGTGGCGACAGATTCAGATGATGGCTTTGGGGATGGTCATAATAAACCTGCGGACCGGGAAAATATAGCTCAGCTGCCCATAAGCCCGCCGAATTCAAGCCATCGCCAATCAGATAGTGGTGATTGATTTTGCGCATCCCGCCTAAGATCGCGTAATCGTTGGCAAATGAGTCGCATTCCGGCAGACTCTGCCATTGATAATCGATTGGCAGATATCCCAGCTGCCATGGCGTGGAGCGGGTTGGAAAGTCCATCGTGCGCCCGACAAAGCGATGCCGCTGTCTGGTTGTAAAACTGATTGCCGTACACATGCTATCAACGCCTTTTTCTTAAACTTCACGGCAATTCTAGCATTAATTTAAGCGAATCACTAGTTTCATAACCGGCTATAATAAATTAAAAGGGGTTGAAAGAAAATGGGAATTCTACTGCAGATCTTGAGTATTTTGATTGCTCTGGTCGCAATTACGGTTAGCTGGCAGATCGTCCGCAACACGCATCGCATTGCCTTTCACGGTGAATCAGCCTGGCGCAAGGCATTATTTGAGGCAATCGACAATCCGCGCTGGACGGCAGCTGACCTGGAAAAAATCCGCAACCGTATGAACTTAAAGATTCTGGCGTTTTATGAGCATCGCTGTTTTGGTACCGATGATTCACAGCAGCCATCGTTTGAAAAGCTGCGCCACGAACTGGATCACTTTGCAGAACTGGACAAAGGCGAAAAGTCGCTGGATCTGCGCATCTTTTTTGAAATTGACCGGTTGCTGCGTCTGCTCAATGAAAGCAACCGTGAAACGCTGCCATATTCTGAAACACGGATTTTAAGGCAGCTGGTGCGCATGAAACTGAAAAACGACTGGCTGGTCTTTAATGGTCAGAATAAAGAGTTCAATAATGACGAAATCATCGATAAATGGCTGCCATAACCCGTCAGATGACTGAGGCACGATTATTTAAAAGCCAGCGCCGGTTTTGTATAATTAAGTTAAAGATGTTGTCTTCAGCAATTAGTTTAAAACAGCCAAAGGAGGAAGAATGATGACGCGCATGATAATCCGTTTGGCAGCCGCCGTTTTGCTGGCGACCGCGGTATCAGGAGGTACAATTGCCGCTACCACCAAATCGTCGCCAATTGCCCAGGCTGCTCAGACCATTAAGCTGAACGAAAAACAAGCTGTGGGTAAATTCAAGCAAAAATATGCCAAGGCCAAGATCAGCGAAATCAGTCTGGAAAAGCACCATAATCGTTATCAGTACGAGATTTCCGGCTTTGATTCACAAAAGGAATATTCAGCTAAGATCGATGCACAGACTGGCAAATTATCCGCTGCCAAAACTGAAAAACTTGATGCTGACGACCATGAGACGGCAATCAAGCTTAATCAGGTCATCAGTCGTCAAAAAGCCAATCAGTTAGCCGAAAAAGCTGCTAAATCCGGTCAAGGCCGCGAATGGACGCTGGAAACCGATCATGGTCAAACCATCTGGCAAGTTGACGTGGTTGACGGTCATCAAAAAACCGAAGTCAAAATCAATGCTGTCAATCAAAAGGTGATCAGTGTCGAAACCGATGATTAGCTAAAAATGCTCGTCAAGCTGCTTAAAACTTGGCGGGCATTTTAACATTAAAACTAAGCAGAGTTGTTTTCCCTTATTTTTGAAAGTAGCATTAAAATTTTAGTTTTAATGCGTTTATATTTTAAAACCGTTTTGGATGCCTATATTTATCTATATTCAATATGATCTATCTAACTAAGGAGTTTGCCATGATTAAAATTACTGCCGTTGATCCCCAAGACCTGCCAGCCATCCTGCACATCGAACGACTTGGCTTTAACGAGGCCGAAGCTGGAACTGCTGCTCAGTATCAGGCACGGATCAATCAGCTTGCCGATACGTTTCTGGCAGCACGCGACGCCGATCAGCTCGTTGGCTTTATCGTCGGTCCAGTCGTTGATGCGCGTTTTAAATATATTGAAGACTGGATGTATGAAGCTAACGTGCAAAATCGTGCTCAGCCTGGCGGCAACCAGATGATTCAAACGATTGCCGTTGATCCTGATTATCGTGGTCAAGGGATTGGCTCCAGTCTGTTGCAGGCCATAGAAAAACAGGCAATTCAAAACCAGCGGCATCACATCGCGCTGACCTGTTTACTGGATCGCGTGCCATTTTATGAGAAAAACGGCTATGTTAATCAAGGCATCGCAGCGTCAGCGCATGCCGGCGAAGTCTGGTACAACATGACCAAGCTTTTGCCCAGCCAACCACATTCCCTTGGTTAGCATTTCAGCGATTTCAATCTTTAACTGCGGCTTGTCACTGGACAAAATGAATCTTAGAATAAAAGCAGTCAATTCGTTTTTGAGGAGTGATCTTAATGATTAAAGACGGCTTTATCCCTTTTGGCCCTTACCGAACTTATTATCGGATCGTTGGCAAGCCCAGCGATAAGGCACCTTTACTGCTGCTGCATGGCGGACCGGGATCGACACACAACTACTTTGAGGCTTTAGATGAGCTGGCGGAGCGTGATCAGCGGCAATTGATCATGTACGACCAGATTGGCTGCGGCCTTTCCTCAATGCCCGATCATCCCCAGGTCTATCAGGCTGCGACCTGGCTGCGGGAACTAAAGAATCTGCGGGAACGGCTGCATCTGGATCGGATCCATCTGTTGGGCCAGTCTTGGGGCGGAATGCTGGCAATCATGTATCTTTGTGATGAAATGCCGGCTGGAATTAAGAGCCTGATTCTTTCAAGTACCCTTTCTGATGCCCAATTATGGGGTCAAGAACAGCACCGTTTGATCAGTTTTATGAGCAAGGAAGATCAAGAAGTCATTGCTCAAGCTGAAGCAGCCAATGATTTCACTGGTGATGCCTATCAGCGGGTCAATACCCGGTTTATGGAACTGCACGCAGCGGCAGCACCTGATGAAAATGCTCCTGAATACCTGTGGCGCGAGAAAAACGTTGGCGAACTGGCCTATCAAACGGCCTGGGGACCCAATGAGTTTACGCCGACCGGCAATCTCAAGGACTATGACTATACCGCCAAGCTGCACAGTCTATACGTGCCAACGCTGATCACCAGTGGGACCAACGACCTTTGTACGCCCTTGGTTGCCAAGACGATGGCCGACGCCCTGCCCAATTCGCAATGGCATCTGTTTAACGGCACGCGGCATATGTCGTTTGTCGAAAAGCCTTTGGAATATCAAGCAGTACTACAGGATTGGCTGGATCAGCACGATTAGACCAGCTCAAGCAGTCAGACCGCCGCGATGGTACGTTGCAAAGATGACAAAGCTCCCTGCTCAGGCAAATAGCCCCGGCAGAGAGCTTTTTATTTATCAGTAGTTGTCATTCATCCGTAAGCACACCATAACAACCCTGTGCAAAAGCATTGATAGCTTAGCTGCAGTGGTCGCTGAAAACTATGATGATTATTAAAAGTGTACTATTTTGTGTACACAAATGTTATAATTAAACCAACAAACCAAGGTGGTGAATGATCGTGATTGAAGCTGTAACGACACGAGAATTGCGGAAAAATTTCAAGAAGTATGCTGATGATATAGTTGAATATGGTGATACGGTTTTGGTTGCAAGACCAGAAAATAAGAATGTTGTAATGATTTCTGAAAAAGAGTACAACTCTTGGCAAGAAACTAACTATCTGCTAAAAAGCGAGGCGAACAGGGCTGCTTTAAAGCATTCGATTGAACAGCTCGGCAAGCAGGAACATTTTTTAACGCCAGAAGAATTTGAGAGCTTAAATAGTCATGAATAAGCTGAATATTGTTTTTACAGCAGATGCTTGGGAAGAATATTTGGAATGGAAAAAGGCCAACCGATCAATGGTTAAACGTATTGACAAGCTGATCAGTGATACAATTAGGCATCCCTTTTCCGGATTGGGAAAGCCAGAGCCTTTACAACATGATCTGCAAGGCTTTTGGTCTAAAAAAATTAATGACGAGCATCGCATGGTATACGCGGTAACTGAGACGGCTATTCAAATCATCCAACTAAAGTATCATTATCATAAATAAGCAGAAAGGCCCCAGCGTGTTTGCTGAGGCCTTTTTAAGATAATAGATCAGTTAATGGTGTGATTACGTTCATACATGCATAAAGTCGCAGTAGTAGTCACAATGCATGGTTTGCGGAACCTGATCCCATTTGACTGGATAGCCGGCACCATGCGCGCAGAAAACCGAATCCGGCGTATTAGCCAGATCGGCAGTCGGCAGATAGTCCGCCTGCTGAATGATCTCGTCAGCATTATGACATGGTCGATAGCCAGCCGGCAGGCACTCCAGCTGTCCTTGTCCATGCGTATAACCGCGCAGCACCGTGGCATAGTCGCTCATTTGGGCAACTGGCGCCAGACCAGTCAGTAAAACGCTGTCAGTCGTCTGATCATCAAGCGGGTCAACCTCGCTATGCATGCGCTGCAAGTCGTTAAGCGCACGACCAACCTGCGTACTTGGGACCATCAGCCGGAAACGATACCACGGCTCCAAAAGCTGACATTGATGCTGGGCTTTTAAAGTCATCAATCCTTGCCGTAGCGCGCGACTGGCAGCTTGACGGAAGTCCCCACCCTCAGTATGTTTGACGTGCGCGCGACCACCAACCAGCGTTACCTTGACATCGGTCAGCGGGGCGCCAATCAAAACGCCCTTGGGACTGGTCTGCTCCAGACTGGTAATGATCTGATGCTGCCAATTTTTATTCAGCACATCGACACTGCATTGACTGGTATAGCGGATCCCGGTTCCCCGCTTGGCCGGCTCTAATAAGAGATGCGCTTCAGCATAGTGCCGCAATGGCTCAAAGTGACCGACTCCCTCAATTGGCGCGGTTATGGTCTCACGATACAAAATACCGCCTTTAATGAAGTCAACATCCATGCCAAATCGTTCTAAGAGCAGCTGCTGCAAAATTTCTAGCTGCACGGTTCCCATGATCTGAACGCGAATCTCCTGCAGCTGTTCATCCCAAACCACATGCAGCAGCGGATCCTCATCAGCCAGCGTCTGCATGGCCTTTAAGCATTGATGAACGTCATTTTCTTTCGGATCAACCGCATAACTCAAAACGGGCTGCATAAGCGTCTGCGTGTCGTCTTTAAGCTTTCCCAGCCCTTGCCCCGGATAGGTTGTCGTTGGTCCGGCAATGGCACAGGTAGCGCCTGATGCAACCTGATTGACAATGGTAAACTTACTGCCATTGTATACCCGCAGCTGATTGGCTTTTTGATCCGGTAAAATCGCAGTCTTTGCCTTGAGACTGCCGCCCATCACCCGCACCCAGGTTAAGCGTTCACCCCGTTCATCATGTGAGATCTTAAACACCCGCGCCGCAAACTCGCTGGGAAATTCACGGGGCTGAGTCCATTGAGCAAGTGAAGCCAGCAAGGCATCGATCCCCTGCAGCTTTAATGCTGAACCAAAGCAGCAGGGAAAAAGCTGCCGGTGTTGAATCATCTGCCGAATCCGCTCATCTGAAAGCCGACCTTGATCCAGGTATTCTAACAGTGCATCATCATCTTGCATGGCCAGTTCTTCATGATCAAATGGTTTAAGATTGCCATTAAAATCCGTCAATGCAAAACAGCCTGGCGCCAACTCAGTCTGCAGCTGACTAAGGACAGCCTGACCATCAGCCGTATCAGCATCCATTTTATTGATAAAGATAAAAGTCGGAACGCGGTTTTCAGTCAGCAGCTGCCAAAGCGTTCTGGTATAGCCTTTAACGCCATCGGTTGCTGAAATTACCAAAACCGCATAGTCTAAAACCCGCAGCGCCTGTTCAGTCTGAGCGGCAAAGTCAACGTGGCCAGGGGTATCCAGCAGCGTGATGGACAGGTCGTCATACTCAAGCTTGGCCTGGTGGGAAAAAATCGTAATGCCACGCTTTTTTTCAAGCTGATCGGAATCCAGGAAAGCATCCCCATTGTCAACACGTCCCAGACGGCGAATGATTCCCGTCTGATAAAGCAGGGCCTCAGACAGCGTTGTTTTACCGGCATCAACATGCGCGATCATGCCAATCGTAATCTGTTTGCTCAATTCAATTCTCCTTTATGGTAGTGAGTTGCCGGCTGCCAGATAGATATCGTACCATTCCTGGTTGGTCAAGGTTATCTCGCTGCCTTGAGCACTATCGATAATATGCTGCGGATTCATCGTCCCCAAAAGCACTTGCATTTTTGCGGGATGTTTGAGAATCCAAGCAACCGCGATCGCATTTTTAGAAACATGATACTTATCGGCAAGCTGCTTTAACACCACGTTTAATTCAGGGAACTCATCATTGTCGATAAAGGTTCCCGCAAACGTACCATATTGAAACGGCGACCAGGTTTGAATCGTCATTTGCTTGCGCCGCGTGTACTCCAACAGTCCCCCATCATGATTGAGCGAGGCTTGATCGGTCATGTTGGTATGCAGGCCAAAATCAATCATCCCCGTATGCATGATTGAAAACTGCAGCTGATCGATCAGCAGCCGCTGGGAGCAGGCCTGCTGCAGCAATTCAATCTGTTGCGGGTTGAAGTTGGAAACGCCAAAGTGCCGCACCTTGCCGGCTTTTTGCAGCTCATCAAAAGCCGCGGCTACTTCTTCAGGTTCCATCAATGGATCAGGCCGATGAATCAAGAACGAGTCCAGATAGTCAATGCCCATCCGCTCTAAGATGCCATCTACGGCAGTCAGCAGATGCTTTTTAGAAGAGTCATAGCGCGTAATGCGGCCCGTTTCATCAGCAAACAGCCCAGCCTTGGATTGAATGTAGAAATCATCTCGTCGTAGCCCACTTTGCTTGAGTGCCTGGCCAAAATGAATTTCGGATGAGCCGCGACCAAGTTTGGGATCACGGCCATAGATGTCAGCGGAATCGATAAAGTTGATGCCAGCTTCATGAGCGGCCTGAAGCGTCTTAACAGCCTCAGCAACGGGCAGTGTCCCCATCCGCATGATCCCTAAGGCAACGTTTGAGACTTCCCAATTTGTTGCGCCAATTTTAATCGTCTGCATAATTTAACGCCTTCTTTATTGTTGATATGATCAGTATAAACCAAAACAAAAAAATCTCCTAAAACTCATGCCGGTTCTAGGAGAATATGGTTAATGCGACCGATTAGGCAGATCATAGGTAAAGCCCTCGCCTTCCACGCTGGCGATGTCAAACGTAGTAATAAAGGCATGCGGATCGATATCATTGATTAAGCGCTTCAAGGTCACGACTTCTTCAGAGGCCACTACGCAATAGACGGCTTGGCCTGGCTGATGCGAATAGGCACCTTCGCTTTTCAGCAGCGTGACGCCCCGTTCCAGCTGCCACATGATCTGATTGCTGATCTCCTCGGTTTGGGTCGAGATAATGATGAAACCTTGTGCAGGATAGGAACCAGCCTGCGTAAAATTGACCACCTTGGAAAAGACATAGGATGCTAACAGCGTGTACATCATTTTACGGATATCGATATAGGAAAGCGATGCCGTTAAAACGATCGCGTCACAGATTAAAAGCGAACGCCCCATGGGAACGCCGCGATGCCTTTCAAACATCCGTGCGACGACATCTGACCCACCCGTTGTACCATCAAAACGGTAGACGATTCCTGAGCCAAAGCCGCCGATCAGACCAGCTAAGACCCCAGAAATAAACAGGTCATGCTGAATATCCAGGGTGAATGGGACGCGCTGCCAAATCCAGATCCATACTGATAGCCAAATGGTGCCATAGACGGTATAGATCAAAGCGCGCCGTCCCAATAGCCGATAGCCGATGACGATCAGTGGAATATTGATGCAAAAAGTCGAAATGGAAGGATCAACATGAAATAGATGATAGATGATCAAAGAGATCCCGGTAACCCCGCCTTCCGCTAATCGATTGGCAATATTGATCTTAACGAATCCCAGTGCATAAATGCCGCAGCCGATCGTGATCATCAACAGATCCAGCAGTCTTACTTTGTTGGTCGATGCCTGCTTGAGCATTGCATCACCCGCCTTTCTTAAATCATGTTCGATCAATTCAGCTTCCCATGCCAGGTAGCTGATTAAATAACTAAATTCTAGATGCAAACCGGTTGTTTAGTCAAATCACGCCGTTTAACGATATAATAGAAGTTAATTAAATTGGGAGGCAGTGGGATGCAGAAAAAGAAATGGAGCCTGCTTTTAGGAATCATACTGGGAATGATGATGCTGACGATTCCAGCACGTGCGGCTACGAATTCAGCAACGTTTATTTTTCATGATCGAACCGGCAGTCAGCGTGACGAGACGCCATTAGTTACCGCCGCGCAAAAAGACGGCGTGAAGCTAAGCGTTTTGCATGCCAAGGTCAGTGCTCAAGGAAAGGTCAGGCTAAGCGGACAATTGACAAAAGAAACGGCGCCCGTAATCGAAGTCGAGTTTGCCAAGCATGAAGGCAGCTATTCTAAAACTGCGCAATGGTCATATCAAGTTATCAAACAAGCACGGGCAAAGTGGCATTTTAAGACCATGAATCTGGTGGGAATTGGTACTGGTAATATGGGCCTGTTAAACTGTTTGACAAAATATGCTGATACTGGTCAGCTGCCAACCCTTGCCAAACAGGTTGCCATTGCTGGTCCATTTAACGGCACGCATATTCAGCCAAACGCCGATTCAAAGCTGATGAAAAACGGCCGCCCCTATCATATGAACATGCTTTATCATGAGCTGCTTGGCTTAAAAAAGACCTACCCCAAGTCAAGCGCCGTCTTAAACATCTACGGCAATCAAGCTAATCATTCAGATGGAACAATTACCAATAGCTCATCACGCGCGCTGAAATATTTGGTAACGCCACGAGCCAAGAGTTATCAAGAACAAGCAGTCAAGGGCACGCGTGCAGGTCATGATCAGCTGACGCGCAACCCGCAAGTACAGACTGCCGTAATCAAGTTTTTATGGAAATAATTAAAACGCTGAATTACCCATCTCAAGGATGATTCAGCGCTTTTTTTGATGATTATGGCCGCGCTTGATCAATAGCCCGCGTGAATTCCAAAACGGTACCGGATCGATGCTTTGTAACTTTTGGCGATTGCTTGAACTGCATTTTTTGCATAATAATCCAGCTTGAGAAGTTTTTAGCTGCTATTAACCCCAAATGACCGCCTGTTTCACTATCATGACGCTATTGTTGTGACTGTTTGGGTGATGAGATTACTGATTCGCCAGCTGATAATGTCTGAAAATACTTGTCGAGATAGACTTTGTGGCTGACCGTCATAATCAGGTTACGCAGCATGTGTTTTTGCTCGGTATCGTCATGTCCAACTACGGCCAGTTCGTTTTGCAAGCCAAATACATATCTCAAAACGTTTTCCAGCTCTTCGCAAAAATAGTCATAGGCCGTCTGCGTGTCATAGCTTTGTCGCTGAATCCGAATTGCCAGTTTTAGATTATCCAGCTGCAGGACATTTTTAGCCACGGCAATAAACATCAGCTCGGCCAGCTGCTCTGTTTGATAAAGCTTCTTTTGCGGCCGCGAGATCAAACCATGCTTGACATAGTTGCTGATCATGGAGCTGGTCAGCTTAACGTCGCCTAATGGACTGAGGCACTGATTCAGATAATTGGTCGTCTGTTCCAGATAAAGGCCAACGTTAGGCAACTCTTGATAGCGCGGCAGTTTAAAATCAATCAGGTCTTGGGCCATTCTTTCTTCTCTCTTAGTCATCATGGTTTCCTTTCACAAATCAATTAAAAATATTATAGCTCAGGCTTGATAATTAAACTAATAGTATCTTATATTCTCTTTCCGGTTTTTAAAAAACTTGACGTTGGAATTTGGATCAACTAAACTTCAAGTAAAGAGTTTTCGAAAAACCGCTAATGTAATCGAGGTAACTATTAATGAAAAAGATCGTCGTTGACTCCGGCGCCAACCTGCTGGAAAAATCCATCAAAAACGTTGCATGCGTTAATGTTCCGCTCACCCTGACAATTGAAGATCAAGTCTGGTCTGACGATGAAGCCCTCAACCTGCCCGCTTTCACAGCCGCCCTGCAGCAGACGAGCCAGCCAGCCGCCTCTTCATGTCCTAATCTGGCCCAGTGGCTGGCCGCTTATGGGGATGCTGATGAAATCTACGTCTTGACGATTACTGGCAAAATGTCGGGCAGCTATAGTACCGCTCAGCAAGCCGCAGCAATTTATCTTGAGTCGCATCCCGCTGCTAAGATTCAAGTCTTTGACTCGCTTTCGGCTGGACCGGCAATGCATTTAATGGCTGAAAAACTGGCTGAGCTGATCAATAGCGGCCTGTCGTTTGACCGGGTCGTGATGGCTTTAAATGAATTTATGTCGCAAGTTGAGCTGATCTTTGCACTGGGTTCACTGGATAATCTCGCGGCAAACGGTCGGATCAGTCCCGTATTGGCTAAAGTGGCACACTTGATGAACCTGCGCGTGATCGGTACGGCGGATCAAGGCAGCTTTAAAATGCTGACCAAGGCACGTGGTCCGAAGAAATGCTGCCAAACCCTGATCAGCCAGATGGAACAAAAAGGCTATCAAGGCGGCGCGGTCAGAATCGATCACGTGCAGAATCGAGCAGCTGCCGAACAGTTTCAAAAGCTGCTGTTGGCTGAGTATCCCCATGCCAGCGTAGTAATTGGCGAATGCCGCGGACTATGCAGTTTTTATGCTGAACAGGGCGGGCTGATGATTGGCTTTGTCAAGGGCAATGAGCAGCAATAGTCATCCCGTTTTACTACGATTAAAAATTCGTATCCTACTATCAGTAAAAGTTATTTTACTTAATAATTAAAAACCGCTATGCTAAAAGAAATTCAAATTGGGGGACTTGAAGATGCACGAATTTCTTTTGAAAAAGTGGCGGTGGCTGCTGACGATTTTGGTATTGGCAGTAATTAGCGGTGGACTTTGCTGGTGGCAGCGAGCCCAGGCAGCTCAGCAATTCGTTCAATCAAAGACGCCGACCTTCTTTTTCCATGGCTATGGCAGCAGCCGCCATGCTGAAGAACACATGGCTAACGCGGCCAAACGAGCTGGAGCGACCAATACGATTATCTGGGCAAATGTCGACCGTACTGGCAAGGTTACCTTCCATGGTCAGATCAAGGCCAACGCCATTAATCCGATTATTGAAGTCAACTATGAAAACCCGCGGGAAACCAACTATCATACTGATGGACAGTGGGCCTTCAATGTTTTGAGCGCAGCTAAGCAAAAGTGGGGTTTCAAAAAGATGAATCTGGTTGGTCACTCAATGGGCAATATGGACATTATGTATTGCCTTTTGGATCATCCCAACAGCCAACAGCTGCCGAAATTGCAAAAACAAGTTGACATTGCCGGACATTTCAATGGCTTGAATGGCGAGAACCAGGCATCATCAAAGCTGGCCGCGGATGGCAAGCCGGCCGTAACCAATCGTTTCTATCGTGAGCTGACTAAGCTGCGAACGACCTATCCAACCGGCGTCAAGATCTTAAATATCTATGGTAATCTGCAGGATGGCTCTAATTCTGATGGCACGGTTCCTAACAACTCATCCAAATCGCTGCGCTATCTGGTGTCGCCAGTTGCCAAATCGTATACTGAGCATGAAATTAAAGGTGCACGGGCTCAGCACAGTAAATTACACAGCAACTCACAGGTTGATTCCCTACTGATCAACTTTTTGTGGAAAAAATAATACAGCTCAAAACAGTGTCAGCTTGTTTTCAAGACGGCACTGTTTTTAATTGGTCTAGTTTAGTTTAAAACGATGAATCTGATTAGAAATCCAACGAATGATTAAAATAAAGATAAAAAAGGCCCGTTTTTTCTTTTTTAAGCAACTAAAATCGATCAAAACTTGTGATTATTCGTTTGTCCCCAAAATTGGTTTACATGTTGGGCAGCTGGTGATAAAGTCTTAAACCATAAAGAGAAAGCAAATTGGTTTTTGAAAGGTGTGTTAATAATGAGAAAAGAACACGATTCACTTGGTATTCAAAGCGTCCCACAAAGCGCCTACTATGGCATTCATACTGTCCGGGCTCGTGGCAACTTTCCAGCCGTCAGCAGCGTCAATGATCGGGAGCTGGTCAAGAACTTCCTGCGCGTTAAGCTGGCCTGTGCCCGCGCCAACCAAAAAGCGGGTCGTTGGGATGATGAGCGTGTTCCATTGGCGATTGTCAAAGCCTGCCAGGATCTGTTGGCACATTTTGAGGAATATGAAGATGAATTTGCCATCCCTGCGATCCAAGGCGGTGCTGGCACGAGTACCAACATGAACGTTAACGAAGTCGTTGCCAACCGGGCGATTGAGCTGCTGGGTGGCCAAAAAGGAGACTATCAGCTGGTCAACCCCAACGATGACGTCAACAAATCACAGTCAACCAATGATACCTACCCAACCGCGGGCCATCTGACCATGATTCAGCTTACGGATCGTCTGTCGCTAACGCTGAAAAAAGTAATTGCAACGCTCAAGCAGTTGGCTGAAAAATACCAAACCACGCTTAAAATGGGGCGTACTCAATTGGAAGATGCGATCCCAACCACGTTTGGCCGCTCGTTTCATGCTTATGCCTCACTGTTGGAACGCGACCTCAAACGTCTGAAAGCCGCCCGTGATCAGCTGTTGACGGTGCCTTTGGGCGGAACGGCGATTGGCACCAGCTTGACTGCTACGCATGAGTATCTCAAAAACGTAATCGCAGAGCTGCAAAATGCCACGCTGCTGCCGGTAAAAGGCTGTGAAGATCTGATTGACGGCGTGCAAAACACTGATGAATACGTTCAGCTTTCAGGTGCCTACAAGTCATTAGCCGTTGATCTTTCTAAAATGTGCAACGACCTGCGCCTGTTGGGGTCCGGTCCGCAAAACGGCTTGGGCGAACTAAACCTGCCACAGCGTCAAGCCGGCTCTTCAATTATGCCGGGGAAGGTCAACCCAGTCATCCCTGAATTCGTAACCCAGACTGCCTACCAGGTGATCGGTCATGACGCAACCATCACCATGGCTGCCGAAGCCGGACAGCTGGAACTCAACGCCTTTGAGCCGGTGATGTTCTTTGATCTGTTTGACGATGCCCGCCTGTTAAATGGTGCTCTGCAGACGCTTAACGAGAACTGCTTGATGGGAATTACCGTAAACGTGGAGCGCTGTCGACAGATGGTTGAATCTTCCGCGGAAGCTGCGACTGCCCTTTCCCCGCTTTTAGGCTACGAAACCGTCAGCCATCTGGTTAAAAAGGCCTTAAAAGAACAGCGTCCGATTCGTGAACTGGTTGGTGATCGTCTAACAACGGCAGAATTAAATCAAGCCCTGGCGCCGACCGCATTCTTCGTTAAATAACGTTGCTTAATGAAAAACAGGCTCAGCAGCAATGCTGGGCCTGTTTTTGTCGATCATGATAGGTTGAAAATCGACTGAACCTCGCGCAGCACACCGTCATGATCGTTATCATAACTGGTGATGCGGTTGGCAAGCTTTAAAATATCGGGACTGGCATTTTTCATGGCCACCCCCAGACCGGCTTCCTGCAGCATTTGCCGGTCATTTGACGAATCGCCAAAGGCTACGACACTCTTTAGCTGATCATGATCGTTATTGATAATCAGCTCTTTTAGTCCGGCTGCTTTGTTGACGCCCAAAGGTAAGACGTCCATACAGCCAAAGCCGCTATAGGTTGCATAAACCGGATAGCGCTCAATCATCTGTTGGGCAAAACCGCGGATCTGGTCTGGCGTGACTTGATGATTGAGCCAGATTGGATTAACGTTATAGATCTTATCGTCAACCTGAGTCAGATCGTCAATGAAATCGATATTGATCCCAAACGGCCAGGCTTTTAGGTCAGAAATCCTGGTGCCCCAGGTATGATTCCAACCCGTCAGCAAAATTACGTCAGGCGTGACCGGCAACGCGTTGACTGCTTTGATCAGCTCATTGACTTGTGACTTGGCGTGCGTTCTTTCAAAAACGACCTGCCCTTTTTGGACGATCAGCGCGCCATTGATTGAGATAAACGTGTCAATCAATGGACAAGGCGCAAAACACTTCTTTAAAAATCGATAGCTGTCACCACTGGCCACGATCCAAGAAACGTTTTGCTGCTGCAGCTGACCTAATGCCGTATTCAAAGCAGCGGAATTTAGCTGGTGCCGACTGTCAAGCATGGTGCCATCGACGTCGGTTGCGATATAGCGATACATGGCGATCCTCCCTTCAATCGATTGAGGACGATAATGATGATTCTGATTAATAGCGACGCTTGCGCAGACCTAAAAAGCCAAAGCTCAGCATCCCCATCAACATGCCCAGAATCGTCATGCCCAAGCCATTGCGATTGCCGGTCTGTGGCAAGAGCTGTTCAAAAATTGATGGCTCAGCAGTCGTAATGGCGTTGGACGTGCTTAAGAGCTGACTGTCGCCATGCTTAGCCTGACTGACTTTTGTTGGCTCACTGGTTGCCTTGACCGTAACGTCTTTAAGGCTGCTCTGCTTGTTTGATTTGCTGTTGGACGTCTTGGTGCTGGAACCGGTGCTTTGCGAAGATGATGTCTGGGTCGTATCCTTGGCAACGGCTTCAATCGCCATCAGCAGATTGGCTTTCTCTAAGGCATCCTGTGCTTTGTTCAAGGCATCGACAGCATCGTTTAATTCTTTCTCTGCCTTGCTCAGCCTGTTTTTTTGCGTTTCAACGTCTTTATTGGCATTGGCTAAAGCCGTCTGTGTTTCATTGACCTTTTGCAGTGCCGATGGAATCAGTCCATAGATATGTAAGACTCCATAGTTGTCCATCGCGACGCCGACGTATTCAGTATTGGTACTCAGCAGCATTCTGGCATGACTGTTTTGCGAGTGAGCATCGTTAAACATCATATCCCAAATCGAGACCGTGGCAACACGTTTTAAATCGCCCATGGTTTTAATCAGCGTGGAAGCAATGTTTGGATTCTTCTCTGAAATAATACCAATATTTTCCCAGCTGGCCTTAACCTTGTCGCTGGTGCCATTATACTGATATTCAACGTTATCAAAAAGCTTATCAAGATCATGAGCTTTGTCAAGATCAATCAGCGGCTCCTGCTCATCTGGTTTGGCAGTTTTGTTTTTAGCTTCAATTGCTTTGTTTTGAGCAATTTTTTCCTGTAACTTGACACTGGTATTCCAGTTTTGGCTATTATAGGCATAATTAACGATTGCCAATGCCTGGGCTAGAGTCATATCGTTATAGATCCAAGCCGTCAGCCCAAACTTAGCCCGAATCTGATTGATCAAAGCAGCCACATAATCGCTGATCTCGCTTTGCTGAGCCTGCGTCAGCTTAGTAGGATCAAGCGTCATGCTTTCATCATCCAGTGTCGGCACGACGGTTAAAGCATCCTTGAGACTAGAATCCATTTCGTATTTCTGTGTTGCTTGATTGAAATGCCAGTTTTCGGTAACGTTGACTTCACCAATCTGATTCTTAACGTTGGCTGACGCATCAGATGATGAATTGTCAAACATATTTAAATTGGCATTTTTGATGTCAATTGTACTGCCGTTTAAAGCGGCGGCCTGTTCAGCACTGGATGGCATTTGTGATTGAGCCACCGCACTGGCAATGGCATAATTACTCTGTGCGACACTGGCTGCACTGGCCGCGCTGCTTTGGGCCGCTGTCGCTGAATTTACTGCTGCCGAAGCTGAGGCCACGGCGGCAGAAGCTGAATCGACTTTTTGCTGAGCCTGGGAAACGGCGGCCTGCGCGCTGGCAACGGCACATTGCGCATCGGTAGTCGAAGTTGCGGCATTTGGATTAGTCGTTGTAATTTGTGCAGTGGAATTTTTGACGGTATCGGCATGAGCTTCCTGCCAGCCGCCGCCAAAAAACGCTGCACCGGCAATGACTCCTGCCGTTAAGACCGATTGTTTTAAATGTTGATTCTTCATCTTAGATTACTCCCTTATCAAACAAGTTGGTGGTCAAACCAATCTCAATATTTACTTTACCGATTTCCACATTTTATGTCAAACCATGCTCAAAACTTAGCAAGAATCTTTCTAGCAAATCTGATACTATATAATAGTAGAAACAAATAGAAAAGAGGAAACACATGGAAGCCGATAAGTATTTGAAACTGATCGATGAGGAACTGTCGCGGCTCCCAGATTATGTTAATGAATATCGCCTTGGAACCAATCATGCCATTACGACGACCTATCAGTATCTGACTGAGATTCGTCGGTTTATGGATTGGCTGCGCACCAGCGGCCTGGTTGATGCCAAGTCAAACCGAGAAATTCCGACTTCAGTTTTGGAACACCTGCGTCGCGATGACATCATGCTCTATATTGATCATCTGCGCCATACTACCAATGCTCAGGGACGCGTCAATTCACCGACCTCAATCAATCGTTCAATCAATGCCCTGCGCAGTTTGTTCAAGTTTTTGACGATCACTGCTGACAACAACGATGGCGAACCCTATTTTGAGCGCAACGTCATGCTCAAAATCAATTCGTTAAATGATACCAAGACCTTGAACTATCGCGCCCATGCTTTGGCCGCGCATATGTATCGCGGTCAGATGAAGTTTGATTTTATTGATTTTATTGAAAATCGTTATCCCCAGGTCTGCGACAAGCGCTCATTGCCCGCGTACCGGCGTAATAAGGAACGCGACATCGCGATTGTTGCCTTGATCTTGGGGACTGGAATCCGAGTTTCTGAGACCGCCAACGTCAACGTTAATGATATCAACTGGCAGCAGCAGATGTTGGACGTTACCCGTAAAGGTGGCCAAAAAGACAGCGTGCCGATTGCTCCGTGGGCAGTCAAATACGTACAGGACTACCGTGATCTGCGTGCCCAACGTTACGGGGCGACCAAAAAGGACCAGGCCTTCTTTTTGACGGTCTATCAAGGAAAAACGCGGCGGATTACTGCCAATGCCATTGAACGGATGGTTAAAAAGTATTCGACGGCATTCGGCCATCCCTTGACCCCGCACAAGCTGCGTCACACTTTGGCCTCGGAGCTGTATGACGTAACCAAGGATCAGGTTTTGGTCTCTCAGCAATTGGGACAAAAAGGCACTTCGGCCACCGATCTCTACACGCACGTTGATCAAAAAGAGCAAAAGGCAGCGTTAAGAGAAATCAGCGAGCAGGCAAACCAAACGCCGCAAAATGAATAATCAAGCTTCTGTCTGGCGATGGCTGGACAGAAGCTTGTTTATTAGCGTTGACTTTACATAATATTCAAAACGTAATGTTCAATCGAGATGCTTTCAGTTGGTTCTTGTTTTGGAACTGATGATGGTTGTCCCACTGCTCTTTATAAATTCTGCAATCAGATTGCTGCCGTCTTTTATGATTTTAGCTGGCCAAGAAAGTTGCCGATTCACAAATTAATTTTGCTTGGACGCGTTTAAGGCAACTGGTTAAAATGCTTACGAAACGCTCATTCGATAATTGCCGCTCAGCCACATTCAAACGACCAACTACCCACGCAGATTAATTTCAGTGCGTCTGAGAGCCAAATTCTGCATTTACCCGGTTTTGGGCCGATTTTTAGTGTTAAAACGATAATTGTAAGACACTTTTGATAAAAGAATCTTACACTAAACCGCCATAAATGCCGTTAAATCAAGGTTTTTAATCAGCAGAAAAATGTGTAAGACTGTTATATGATTATTTTGAAAAATCGGCTTGTTGATTTTTAGCTGTTAATCAGACGGATTTAAAAGCAGACAGCCGGTCAACTCAGTATAATTAACGTCTACGATATTATGTAAATAAATGTCTGCTTTTAATTTTCATGGCTTTCTTGTATCATTAAAACCATTAATCAAACAAGGATGTGAGATTTTGAAGAATATCGTGATTATTGCAACTGGTGGTACGATTGCCGGCAGTGGCGAAGCTGGCCGGACTACTGAATATCGGGCAGGAACAGTAGCGGTAGCTGATATCTTAAAGAGCGTGCCCCAACTAGGAAAATTGGCCAATATTGAAATGATTTCTTTAATGAGCGTTGATTCCAATGAAATGGACGAGCAGAAATGGCTGCAGCTGCGCGAGGTTATCAATCAGCAGGCCGCTCGTGATGATGTGGATGGCATCGTGGTCACGCATGGTACCGATACGATTGAAGAAACCGCCTATTTTCTAAACTTGACGGTCAATACTGCCAAGCCAGTCGTTTTGACGGGAGCAATGCGGCCGGCAACTGCTACCAGTGCTGATGGTCCCTTCAACATCTACCAAGCCGTTGCGCTGGCAGCAGATGATCAGACCTATGACTGCGGCGTGGTCTGCCTGTTTTCCAGTACGATCTACTCGGCGCGCGATATTGCCAAGATCAACAACTATAAAATCGATGCCTTCAGCAGTCTGAACGATCATGCCGCACTGGGATACATGCGTGACGCTGAGGTCTTTATTACCAGTCGGCCGGTATCAAAACACACGATTCACTCCAAGTTCTCACAGCTTGAATATTCAGCATTGCCTAAGGTTGGCGTGGCAGTCTATTACGCTGGGGCCCCGGCTGAAGTTCTGGAACGACTGGGACAAGACTGCGATGGATTGGTAGTAATTGGAACCGGGAGCGGCAACTATTCTCAAGCCTGGCGCCAGAAACTGGACGCGTTGGCTGAACGGGGCGTGGTCGTCGTGCGCAGCTCACGGGTATCAAATTCAATCGTTTTTGACGAACCGATTTTTGACCCGCACGATCACTTTATTGGGGTCAACACCCTCACCTCTTATAAAGCCAGAATTCTGCTGATGCTTTGTCTGACCCAGACTAACGACATTGCTGCGATTCGGCAGACCTTTTTTAAATACTGAACTGCTAAGAAGCGACCCCTATCTACATTTAGGGGTCGCTTCTTATTTTTACAGTTTATATATTATGTTAAATTATTGCTAACCAATACAGCGCTGCTTTCTTAACGGTGCTTCTCATCTTTGAGGCTGCGCAGATAAGTCGCGTCTTGCCCAACCTCCAGACAGCCCAGATAAGTGCCATCTTCACGACGAACGGCAATGTATTCCAGATGGATAAAACGCTCACCATGCAGACTAAACCAAAACTCTTCGCGATCACTGGTCCCCTCATGAAAACTGGTAAGAATTTTCTTAACCTTAGGCTGGGCCTTGGGAGGATGGCAGTTGTAGACGGATCGCCCAATCACGCTCTTGGTCCGCGGAAAGATGCGATCAGGAATATCTGAATACCAGCGGACCTGATCAGCCGCGTCGACAAAGGTCAGATCAACTGGAAGCAGTTTAAAGATCGCGATCAATTCTTCCGGACTCAGCTGACCGGTTGCTAGATCAATTCTGGCTTGTGGATCAACTGGCAAGTTAGCTGCTGGTTCTTGATGATTTGGCTGAGTGATTTGGTTAACCTGCGCGTCAGTGGCGGCCAGTTGTTTGGCGATTTCATTAAACTGCTGGCCCAGTGCGGAGTTGGTGGGCTTGTTTGCCGCATCAGTAAGCTCCTGTTCGGTAGGCTGCCAATTGATTGGCGGTGAGATCAGCGTGTAGCCGATTGAATCCTCATCTGCTCGTACGCGGGCCCAGTCAGCAGGCGTGGCAACCTCAGCAAGCATTGGCAGCATGATGTCTTCTTCTTTAACGATCATTGCCAAGACTTCCTGAGTGGCTTTTTCTACGGCTGCCTCAATGACGTATTTATCGGGCAACGGCTGCTGATCGACCAGCTGACAGGCTTTTTTGATATAGCCGCGAATGTCGTCGTCAACGCCCCACATGACCTTGGGCGGTGCCGTAATACCATATTTATCCATTAGTGGAAACAAGGTATTTTCTTTTCTGGCATAATGCCGATCGATGGTCATCAGATCTTTTAGGGCCTGCTGCATTCGCTTGAGATATTCGTTCTCCCCGCCATCTTGCTGCCACTTTTTAAGACAGGGCAGCAGTTCATCATTGATTAAAGAGTCAATGATCTTGTTCTCCAGTTTCAGTGTGTAGACGGGATGCCCAGGAGTATCAAAAGCAGCGGTTGGCTTGCCCGGCGCGATGGCATCCTTAAACAGTGCTACATGCACGTTGCATAATTTTTGAATTTCACGTGGGTCCAGACCATTGGCAATCAGCTCTCTTTCGGCTGCCGTAATCTCAGCTACGTCAACGTTGGCAAATTCTTGATCAAATAACTGCTTGGCCTGATCAAAATTGCCACCATTGCTTAAAAAAGTCAGAATCTTGACCAGCTGCTGCTGACGCTGATGGAGATTATGCGGTTCAGTCATGGTTAATCACCTCATACCCATTTCGTTTAAAAGTGTCGATTACAAGGTGCTTATCAATATTCATCGCTAGACAGCCCCGATTGATATTGACGAAACGGCCAACCGTGTCAAGCATCCCAGGAATCTTGATCTTATCAAAGCCGGCTTCGACCATGATAGCGACAAAATCAGGATCCTGTTGGGCCAGATCGTGTACTGGCCGGCTAAAGTCAACGGTTTTGATGGTCATGCAGGCTACCTCCAATTCCTAACTGACGGCGTGCTTTGGGCGACATTCTGGCAATACTCCAGACTGGATACCAGACCAGCTGGACGTGGGCATCACGAATACCAGGCACGTTTTGAGCGGCTTTTTCGATGTCATTTTGCAAAAAGCTGCTTAGCGGACAGCCGGGCGTCGTTAAACTCATCTTAATGCAACAACAGCTCTGCTCATCGACTTCAACTTCATATATCAGACCTAGATCAACAATGCTGACGTTAAGCTCAGGATCGATTACAGTAGTGAGTGCGTCCCATACTTGTTGTTCAATTGGGGTCATCTCATCCCTCCTAATCCATTTCTCTGCGCTTTATTTTAGCATGATCATCTGGTTTCTTTATTAATTTTTTGTTATTTAAAGTCAATATTGATCGAGTGCTCAACGAAAATCAGCTTATTTTTTTGCTATCGTCGCCTGTTGACCATCCCTAGCAGCTGCCTCATTTAAAACTAAAAAGCTGGTTGGAAGATCAAGTGATTTTCCAACCAGCCTTAACTTTTGGATCAGTGATTATTCAGGTTTATTTAAGCGCCAGGTACCGCCAAAAAGATCGGAAGCCAACTCATTGGCACTGAGATTGCCGTTGTTTTCCTCAAATCCGCGGAATGGCCGCAGTGCTTGAATTGCACCGTCCTGATATTTGCGTGCTTGGTGCAGCGCATAGTCAACCAAGGAATTGTTTTTGATTTTTTCGACCAGCTGCCCGCTTGGCGTCGTTTCGGGATGGTTGACCCGGTATTCCAGATCATCCAGGATTTCTTGATACTCGGGTCCGGCCTGAATCTGATTGACGAACAGCTGCAGGTGACGAATCAAAGCCTTGGCAGTTGGTGCATACTCGCACGGCGCGGTCGGATCCTCCAAGGCCACGTGCTCATTCATCTCATCGGCACGGGCAATCACGCGACCAGCCTCGCTCTCCTTTAATGATGGGCTCATGATGAAGTAGCCGGCCAGCAGGCGAATAAAGCGCAAAGTTCCCGTTCGAATCCCCACGGAACTGGTCGGATCCAGATCCAGCATGCGCAGTTCGATGTAGTCAACGCCTTCTTTGACCATCTTGTTTAAATCGCTGTTGCCCTTAAAGCGAACCTGTCCATGAAATTCGGCCGATGACTGCAGCTTGCCAGCCTTAACCGCGTTCATGACCTTCTTAGCATAGTTTTCAACCGAAGAGTAGTCGCCGGGGAATTTATTCTCAAAACCATACTTTTGGCTTTGACGAATGCTGCGGACAGGGCGTTTTAACGGCTGCTCGCCATTTTCAAAAAAGTTGGCCTCAGCAATCGGACTAGCGCCAAATAAATAAGTCAAAAACCAGCGATAGCGCATAAATCCTTGAACGATGATCTGGTAAAGATAGTTCTGAGCAGCGACCTTGTTTTCAAAACGCTGCGGCAGCTGTTGATAGACCAGCTCCACCAAATCATCATTGATACTCATGTTGATATGCGCGCCAGATGGAGCCCCTTCTGAAATGCTGTGGTACTTGAGCCATTCTTTAAAGTAGGCTTCTTTTTCGGGACCAGCATGTGCGATTTGAATCTTGGATCGATCCTTAGGCAAAATCGGCGGCATCGATAATGGCCAGAGCAGCTCGCCTGGTGCCAGCGCGGTTCTTAAAACGGTATTGATGCTGTACAGATAATGCATTGCATCAGTAGCATTGTCAGCCGGTGGCGTTACGATCTCTGACATGGTTTCCAAAAAATCATTGGTGATCCATGGATTGACCTTTTCATCGCCAATCGTGTCGGGATATGGCTCTTGACTCAGATGACCGGTTTCATCCACCCGCTGCATCTCGATCTCCAGCCCCATCTTAAAGTCGGATGCCTCTAAAACGGCCTCATTGTCAAATATAATCTGTCCAATCTTGCTAAACATTGGCTCGCCTCCCAGTGTTTATTAACTAAATTTGGTCTATTATAACGAAAATCTTATCTTTTTCAATCGTCTTAACGATTTTCTTTAATTCTTTTAATAATAGTAGCTTGGAATTGAAATCAAGCGCCTGCTCGGATGTCAATTCAATAATTGTCGCTGAATAACCAGAGACTTTATAATTTAAAGCCACGCATATAAGAATTAAAGTCCGTTTTGTGTCGAGAGCACCAGCGAAAACGATCTCAGACTATTAAAAACAAAATTATAAAAAATTAATTGACATCTGTTTGAGATTAAAATATCATGATAAAAATCAAACAAAGGAAGATTGTAAACATGAAATTTATGAGTCAATCATGGCAAAGTTGGCATCGGTTAAAGTAGACTTACATTTCAAAGGTGTAGGTTTGCTTCGTTTTACACTGTAAACAAAGAAGACCTATGCTGGTACAATCTTCAACAAAAGAGCGACCGCATAGCCAATCAGGCCAATGCGGTTTTTTATTTTCAAGTATCTGCTGGGTTTTCATCCTAAACCAATGAGATGGAGATCAAAGCAAGTCAAGCGCGCACAGGGAGTCTGGAAAACTGAAAGCCAGATCGAAGCTGCTTGTTAAGGGGCCATCGCAGGTTCAGCGATTGTCCGCCTGTGCGAAAAATACGGTCAAGACTGTGTTCAGCCGGTTGCCGATTATGTACGGTCAATGAAAGATGCCATTCGCGACCTTTAATGGGCATCTTCCATTGATATTGATTATTTTTACTCGTTTAATATTATGTAAAATATAGAAATTAAAATAAAAGCCAGGTAGTTTCTAAGTTGAAGCTCCTGACTTTTTATGATGTTATTTTTTAATCAAATGATGCTCAACCAGATATTCATGGGCAACTTGACTGGCTTTTCGATGCTGAACCGTTACTTGATAGTTCATCTCCTGCATGTCTTTTTCAGTAATCTTACTAGCCAGCTTGTTCAGACTTTTAACAACCTGGGGATGCTTTTTGGCAAACGAGGCCTTCATTAATGGTGCTCCTTGGTAAGGCGGAAAGAAATGCTGATCATCTTTAAGTACCTTGAGATGATACTGGCGCACTTGCGGATCCGTTGTATAGCCATCGACCAGATTAACGCGGCCAGCAGCAATTGCCTGATAGCGCAGCGCGGGCTCCATCGTCTTTACCTGATTGAAGTTTAAGCTGTATGCTGATTTGAGGCCCAGATAGCCGTCTTTTTGATTGGCAAAGTCCGGATCAAAGCCGGCCGTGATCTGATCATTGATTTTAGCCAGATCGCTGAGCCTGGTAAGCTGATGTTCCTTGGCAAAATCAGCAGTGACGGCCAGGTCGTAGCCATTTTGATACTTCATCGGCTTCAGATACGTCAGATCATACTCCTGCTTCAACAGACGCCGTGCCCGCTGGTAGGTCTTAACCGGATCATGCGGCGTCGATCGTTGGTCATGAACCAGCGACTGTAAAACGGTTCCGGTAAACTCAGGATAGATATCGATCTGATCGTTGCGCAGCGCACGGAATAAAAAGCTGGTCCCGCCAAAGTTAGCTTTTAATTCGACCTTGGCATGCGGATCATCGTTTACAATCAAATCTTTGTACATATGAATTAAAATATCAGGTTCGCTTCCTAGCTTACCGGCAATCACGATTGGCTCCGATTTACTTTGAAAGCTGCTCCAGCCTCGCCAGCCACCAAATCCGACCAGAGCAAGCGTGGCGACGACGATTCCCTGTTTCAAATGTTTCTTAGAAGCACCGACATATTTTAGCAGTGCCGACATCAAAAGCGCCAACAATGCTGACAGTCCCGCCCCAATGATCAGATAGGCGTTGTTGTTTTGATTGATCCCCAGCATAATGTAGGTTCCCAGCCCACCGGCACCAATCAAAGCAGCAAGAGTAGCCGTTCCGATAATCATGACCAACGAGATGCGAATTCCAGATAAGATCACGGGCAGCGCCATGGGCAATTCCAGCCGCGTCAGCTTTTTCCAGCGCGAAAGGCCAAATGCCGTCGCGGCTTCTTCAAGATTTGGATCAACGCTGCGCAAGCCAGAATAGGTATTTTGATAGATCGGCATAATGCCGTAAACGACCAGGGCAATCAAAGCTGGGACGCTGCCGATCCCAACCAGCGGAATCAACAGTCCTAGCAGTGCCAAACTGGGAATCGTCTGCATCACTCCGGCCAGCTGCAAAACGATCTCGCCGGCATGTCGACTGTTTTTCAGCAACACTGCCAATGGAATCGCAATCAGCATGGCAATCACCAACGCCCAAAACGATAACGAAAGATGTTCCCACAGTGCCTGCTCAATCTGACTTTTTTGCGTTGCGATCGTATTAAGCAATTCAGTCATCTTATCGCTCCTCTCTTTGTCCTAAATAATGCAGCAGATCAGTTGTCTGAATTCTAAAACCCTGCCCCTGGTATTGAAAGCAAAGCCAGCCAGTCGTGTCAGGCGTAAGACTTGCCAGTTCAGCTACCGTAGTGACGACGGCAGATTGATCAGCAACTGGTGTTTTTTGCACTAGTTTGGACGATAAGAGCGCGGTCATGGTGCCCAATCTTGGCCGCGCCGTTGCAAAAAAGTCGGCCACAAATTGATTAGCTGGCCGTTCCAAAATCTCATTTGGCGTGCCAACCTGCTGCAGCTGGCCATCGTTGATCACGGCAATCCGATCGCCCAACCGCAGTGCCTCTTGCATGTCATGGGTAACAAAAACAACAGTTGTCTTTGACTGGCGATGCAGCTTTAACAACAAGTCTTGCTGTTGAGTACGTAAAACCGGATCCAGCGCGCTGAATGATTCATCCATTAAAATAAGCTGGGGCTGCGTGGCCATTGAACGAGCGATCGCCACACGCTGCTGCTGACCACCCGAAAGCTCATCGGGATGCCGATCGATAAAATCGCTGGCGGGCAGACCAACCTGATCAAGCAGCTCCATTGAACGCTTGCGCCGATCGTTTTTATTGACGCCCTGCTGCTCAAGCTGAATGGCAATGTTTTCGCCAACCGTTAGATTAGGGAACAGGCTGCTGTCTTGTAATACGTACCCCATATGCAGACGCAGCTCGCGCAAGTCATAGTCTTTGACGCGTTTTTCATTCAAATAGACATTGCCAGTAGTCGGCGCTATCAGCCGGTTGATCATTCTAAGCAGCGTGGTTTTGCCGCTGCCGCTAGGACCAACTAAGACGAACAGCTCACCATCGTTGATCGTTAAGTTAATGTTTTTCAAGATAACATTTTGGCCGTATTGCATGCCGATCGCTTCGTATTTAATCAATCTAATCACCATCTTTATTTGATGTAACCATTAAAGTTTCTTTTTGCATTCTACTCGATCTTTACTGCTTTGTAAATCGATATGCTTTGACTTTCGTTAAATAAACAATTCATTTCGAACATTCTACTGATAGTCGTTGCTTTTTAAATTTGAATCATTTATATTAGATATAACTAATAAAGTTACAACAGGAGATGATTATTTGAAGGTTTCCACTCGATTCAGCGACAGCATTCATATCTTGGCTTTCATCTGCATCTATCAAGGAAAAATCACGCTTTCCAGTAGCAATATCGCCAGTTCACTGGAAACGTCACCAGTGGTCGTCCGTCGTTTAATGACATCCCTCAAGGAAGCTGGGTTCATTAAGACCAAGCATGGCACCCCCGACCCCGAGCTGCTGGTGGATCCTCAAAAAATCACGCTTTTGGACGTCTACCTGGCAACTGAGGGACAGACGCCGCTTTTTACCATTGATCACAATACCAATCCGCAGTGCATCGTGGGCGGCAATATTCAATCAACGTTGGAAGACTATTATCATCATGCCGAAACAGCCGCCAAAGCCAAACTGCAGCAGATCACGCTGCAAGACGTTATTGATACGATTTTGGTTAAGCAGGCAGAAAAGGAGAAGCAATCATGAAATATACCATTACCGGAGCAACTGGACACCTAGGCCGCAAAGTCGTTGAACAATTGAGCCGTTTGGTTGACATCCAAGATATTCGCCTGGCTGTCCATACGCCTAGCAAGGCCCAAACTTTTTTGGATCAGGGCTATGAAGTCGTTAAAAGCGATTATTATGATGTTGAATCAATGACCAAAGCGTTTGCCGATACCGATGTCTTGATCTACATTCCAAGCATCACCTATGACGTTGCCAACCGCGTGCTGGAATTTGAAAACTCGCTAAAGGCAATGCAAAAGGCTGGCGTAAAAAATCTGGTTGATGTCAGTTTTATTGCCGACCAGCCCAATAATCCTTTCCAGATGGCAGGATATTATGCCTACCTGCTCGCTCGCCTCGCCGGTACCAAACTGAACTACGCGGTCGTCAAAAATTCGTTATATGCTGATCCGCTGGTGCCCTACCTGCCAGAACTAATTGAACGGCAAAATATCATCTACCCAGTCGGCGATCAGGCCATGAGTTTTATCACCCGCGATGACAGTGCCGAAGCAATTGCCAATGTTGCCGTCAAGCCTTACCTGCGTGATCAGCGGCAAATCTACCTGCTGACGCAAAAACAGAATTACAATATGGTTGAACTCAGCCGGATCATGACTGAGGCAACGGGCCAGGAGATTGGCTATGCCCCGGTTTCTTTGTCGGAGTTTGCCGACATCTATCGGGCTGAAGGCGATGGTGATGAATTGGCATCAATGTATCATGCTGCTGCAATGGGGTTGATGAATGCCGTCACTGATGATTTCCAACACATCACCGGTCATGAGCCAATGCCAATGGACCAGTTCTTGCAGCAAAACTACCAACGCTGATTGACAGCTTGATTTTTCCAATCATTCTACTGCGCGCATGCTGCAAACAGCACCAACCTATTCGATATATAAAAAACACTCAGTCAGTCAAAAAACTGCTGAGTGTTTTTAATCTAATTATAGTGCCTTTTCATAAGATTCCAGTTGTCAGTGGCTGGCCTTGAAACCAAACAGTGCCGCAGCAAACTTGCTACGGCGCTGTTTGGTACTATTCAGTTGGTAGTTTTTGGTACGCCACCCGTTTGATTACCTCAGCTTGCTTCGGATACTTAGCCAACAGCTGCTCTTGGGTAAACAATTCAAAGTCATGATAGTCAAAGCCCGGTGCTACGGCACAACTGACCAGCCCAAACGACGAATCGTCCAAGACCTCAGAACCAAAAATCGTTCCCGCTGGCACCCGAAACTGCAGCTGTTCACCATGTTCAATATCGCGGCCTAGGCGTACGTCTTCGTAAGTGCCATCTGGATAAAAGCAGTGTACGACAATTGATGAGCCATCATGGAAATACCATAATTCATCATGAAGCAGCCGGTGCAGATGCGATGGCGAGCCCCCGTCCAAAATAAAGTAAATTGAAGTGTACTCGTAACGGCTGGCCAGGGATGTTTCATCATAACGCGTCTTGGCACTATGATAAACTTGACGATACCAACCACCTTCTGGATGTGGCGTCAGGTTGAGCTTTTCAATATATTCGTCTTTAGTTGGCATGACATCAACCTCGCTTCTTTCTTTTATTGTAGCAAAGTTCGGTCATTTGCGCGGGCTGATCGTCAAAAAATTATCCTGCTTATTTTACTGGGGCCTTGAAAAGATCGTTCAGCGCCTCAGACATGGTAGGATGCGTAAAGATCATGTCGCGCAGCGTTTCATATGGTAGCCCCGCTTTCATCGCTAGAGCAATCAGATTGATCGTTTCATGGGATTCAGCAGCATAAAGCGTCGCGCCCAGAATCCGATGCGAATCGCGGTCAACGATTGCCTTGTAGACTCCCCGCTGATCCTCCAGCACGCGCGCCTTAGGGATGGCCTTGACCGGCAGTTTGAAGACCAGATAGTCCTTATTGTCAGCTTGGGCTTGTCGCTCGTTGATTCCTACGTTTGCCAATGGCGGCGTCAAAAACGATGCGGTCGGCACGACATTACGATCGGCAGTCGTCCGCTTACCTTCACCAAACAGCTGGTCTTTAACGATTCGAAAGTCATCAAGCGAAATGTAGGTAAACATTGGCCCACCATTGACGTCACCTAAAGCCCAGACGTTGGGGACCGTGGTTCGCAGATATTGATCAACTTGAATGGCATCGCGCTTGGTCAAGGCAATGTCGGTATTTTCTAGTCCCAGTCCATCGATGTTGGGACGTCGCCCAGCAGCTACCAGCACGGCATCAAACTCGGTCTGCCGTTTTTGACCAGCTTGTTGATAGGTTAATAAGACCTGCTGCCCGTTATCTGTCGCGCTGGTTAACTCAGCATTCAGCTCAATCTTGATGCCGAGATTGGCAAGGTTGTTCGTTACCTCTGCCGCGACATCTGCATCTTCCCGGCCCAAGAGCTGAGCATGATGATCAAGAATGGTTACCTCGCTGCCATATGAATTAAACATTTCGGCAAATTCCAGACCGATATAGCCACCGCCAATAATTGCCAAGCGTGCCGGCTTTTTGGCAAGTTCCATGGCTTCTTTGGAACTGACGATGCGCTCGCTGGGAGTCAGCCCCGGAACTTTTGGCCAGACCGGCGTGGCACCAGTATTGATAAAGACGCGCTCGGCAGCAACTTGTCGCGTAGTACCATCAGCCATAGCGACTTTTAGCTCATGGTTGCCGACAAAACTGGCCTGGCCATTCCATACCGTTGCCAACGGCTCATCCGCAACCATGTGATAGTTTTTGTTCCGCAGCTGCTTGGTCATCGTTCCTCGTTTGGCAACCGCGTCAGCAAACTCAAGATGACGCTGGCCATTGATAATCATATTTTTAGACGGCAAGCAGCCAACGTTGATGCAGGTCCCACCATACATCTGATTCGAGCGCTCAATCAGCAGCACTTCTTCATCATGCTGCGCCAAGAACTTAGCCAGCGTTTTACCAGCCTTGCCAAAGCCAATTACCACGTTTTTAAATTTTTCCATTGTCGATCATCCTTTCGCCAATTCAAAATAATTGATGTTTATACTTACTATAAATAAGTGAATATCAAAAAGCAATCAATCTGCTCAAAAATGACCAAAAAAAGATGCCGGACCAGACTCTTATTAAAGAGTGGCTCAGCACCATTTTAAGAGAACCAATCAATTGAGATTAAGCTGCTTTAACCAGGCATCCATCTGCGCGTCATTGTTTAAAACGGCTCCTGGCAAAACTTGAACGGCAGCATTATTTTCCTTAACGGTTCGTTCCAGATAGCTTTGCGCGCGATCAAAACCAGAACTGCCGGAAGTTGCGAAACCAGCCAGTTGCTTGCCATCAAGCGGTAGATGATCAATCAGGTCAGCAATCAGACGCGGTGGAATCCCCCACCAGATTGGAAAGCCAATCAAGACCGTATCATAACTGCTAATGTCAGGCAGGTCATCTTTAATCGCAACACGGCTGGCATGCTGATGCTGTTCAATTGACGTGCGTGATTGGGGATCATGCCAGTCCAGATCGGCTACTGAATATGGCTTTGCAGCGTGAATCTCAAATAAATCCGCCCCAAGCTTTTGTGCAACTTTTTCCGCGCGCTGCTTGGTTGTATTGGTAGCGGAAAAGTAAAATACTATCGCTTTAGCCAAAATAATCATTCCTTTTATTTTGCTTACTTTTAGTATATCCCTAAGTGTCCAGACTTTAAAATGTTTATTTGGTATGCTGGTATACGTTTTTTGTATGGCATCAGTAACCATCCATGTGCAGCGGTCTCAAAATAAAGCGTTGGCTTGTGCACAAATCGCTTAACTGCCAGCCGAATCCTGATTTTTTAACCATTAATCATCTAACCAACTTGATTAATCCTTCTTATCGGAAATGTGATTGAATTCACTATTAAGGCATTTTTTAATATTTGTTCAAAAATAATTCAAATATTCTCGCTATACTTTAGTCATAGTCGAAACAGCAATGACAAGGAGGTTTAATCTATGTACTCTAACTTATCTAAAGGTTTGATGGCTACTCCATTAGCTGCCGTTTTACCACAGACGGGTAATACCGTGAGCACGATTTTTGCCGCTGCCATTGGTATTTTGATGACGATCCTGGCCATAACGTTGATTGTGGTTGAGATCAAGAAGCGATCCTCTTAATCTTTAAAAAAGGAGGATCATCATGAAATTCAGCCCGGCATTGATCATTGCCATTACGGTATTTGCGCTCAGTATTTTGGCAGTCGGCCGCATCTTAATTGGCTTGATTGTATCAAATCTGCATCAGATCAACAGCCTTGATCGACAGCAGATCAGCCAAAAGCCAGCTGATCACCGTTTCTCTGTGATAATTCCCGCGTTTAACGAAGAAAAGTTTATTCGTCGGGGCGTTGAGTCAGTCTTAAAGCAGACTTACCCTAATTTTGAGGTGATCGCGGTTGATGATGGCTCCAGTGATAAGACAGGGATGATTTTGGATCGATTAGCCAGACAACATCCTCAGCTGCGTGTCATCCATCAACATAATCAAGGCAAGTCGGTTGCAATCAACCATGCCTTAAAAAAATTTGCGACTGGTGATCTGATCATGGTACTTGATGCCGACTCCTATTTAACACCAACCGCGCTGACAAATATGGCCTTGCGTTTTGATGATCCCAGACTATTGGGAGTCAGTGCGAACGTTCGCATTACGCGCCCCCATAATCTATTGGAATACGTCCAAAAAGTCGAATACCTGCTTGGTTATCGGCTAAAGGGATCTGAGGAGCTTTTGGGAATCGAGTATATCATTGGCGGTGTTGGCTCAACTTTTCGCAAGTCAGCCATGCTGGAAGTCGGTGGCTATGACACTGATTCGATCACTGAAGACATCGATTTTACGATGAAGATGATCGCTCATTTTGGCAACAGCAATCGGCAATTTGGCTATGCCGATGACGTTATCGCCTATACGCCGCCGGTCAGCCGTTTTTCTCAGCTGCTTAAACAGCGCTACCGATGGAAACAAGGTCGTTTTAAGGCTTTGTTCAAGCATCGTCGCGTAATTTTTAATCGTGATGCCAAGTACACTTTCTCACTCGCCTTTTGGAAACTGCCAAAAGTTTTCTTTGAAGAATTCTTAATGCTGATTGAACCACTGCTGCTGCTTTGGATTATCGGTATTATCCATCACTTTGCCGATTTCTCAACGATCTTCGCGATTTTGGGCCTCTACTATCTCTTTGCAATGGCAACATTCATACCAGAAGAGCTTAAATTCTGGGAACGGATCCGACTGATGATGGTCGCGCCACTAGCCTACCTGATTCTATACGTGATCAATATCGTTGACTGGATCTCACTGATGCGCTGCCTATTCAACATGAAGCGCATTGCCAACAATGAAGATAAAACAGCTAAATGGCAGCACGTTGATCGTTAAAAACGACTGACAAACCAATAAAAGCCTCAAGTTCTGGATTTAATCAGAGCTTGAGGCTTTTTTCACATTTAATTTTTTTGATGACGCTGAATTGCCTTAACGATTTCAACAATCAAAACCATCAAAAGGCCAGCTCCAATTACGATACCCCATTGAGCAAGATCCAATTCCGTAGTATGGAAAATCGGATTTAAAGTTGGAATGAAGATCGTACCGGCTAAAAGCAGCGTTGAACTTAGGATTGCCCAGTTAAAGTAGCGATTCTTAAATTCCCCCGTCTTAAAGATCGTTCCCTGTAATGACTTGCAGTTGCAGGCATGCAGCAGCTGAATCAGGCCTAGGGTAATGTAGGCCATGGTCAATGCATCAGCATGAATCAACTCGAATCCTTGATGAACTGGGTAGAGAATACCCAAAGCGTAAACGCCCAGCGTCAAGAGTCCTTCCAAGATGCCTTGGTAGATGATGTTGAAACCGACGCCATGAGCCAAGAAACTGCCTTGATTGCCCCGTGGCTGATGTTGCATAACATCGCCTTCAGCTGGCTCAACTCCCAGTGCAATCGCCGGAAAAGTGTCAGTAACCAGGTTGATCCACAAAATCTGGACCGGTGCCAAAATTGACCAGTTCATCATCGTCATGATCAAAAGCGTCAAGACTTCGCCAAGATTGGCGGAAAGCAGATATTGGATGGCTTTTTGAATATTGGCAAAAACCTTGCGCCCTTCCTTGACCGCAGCAATGATCGTAGCAAAATTGTCATCAGCTAATACAACATCAGCCGCGTTTTTAGAAACCTCTGTCCCAGTAATTCCCATGCCGACACCGATATCGGCTGTCTTCAGAGCTGGGGCGTCATTTACGCCATCACCAGTCATGGCAACGACTTTATCATGTGCCTGCCAAGCCCTGACAATCCGGACTTTATGTTCAGGGGCAACCCGTGCGTAAACCGAGTATTGGGCAACTTGATCCTTCAGCTCCTGATCACTAAGTTCATTCAGCTCTTGACCGGTAATCGCGCCAGCTTCATCACCAGGCTCAATGATTCCCAAACGTTCAGCAATTGCCCGCGCCGTTGTCTTATGATCACCGGTAATCATCAATGGCCGAATACCAGCTTCCTTAGCCTCTTGAATTGCGGCCTTGACTTCAGGACGCGGTGGATCGATCATCCCCGACAGCCCAATAAAGATCAGTGACTGCTCAACCAACGCTGGATCAGTACTTTGACATTCTTTTTCAGTTAATGGCCGGTATGCATAACCAAGTACCCGTAATGCCTGTTTAGCTAAATGATGGTTGGTTTTAAGAATCTGCTCACGATCATCATCGGTCAGTTCCCGCACCTGTTCACCATCCAAAATACGATCTGCCCGTGTCAGCAGTTCATCGACCGCCCCTTTCAGATACAAGGTTGGCAGCTTATCATTGACGGCAACCGACATCAGCTTACGTTCTGAATCAAATGGCCATGAATTAAGGCGTGGATAGCGCTGTCTAAACTCATCGATATCAAGCCCTTTATCAATATAAAATTGCCACAGCGCCGTTTCAGTCGGATCGCCCAATAATTCTTTTTGACTGCCTCGCTCAGCATCATTAGCCAGGATCATTGCCTTGGTCAATGGTGAGTCGGCATCAATCTTAAAATCAGGTGCAGCTGTAACTTGACCATTCAGCATCAGCTGTTCGATCGTCATCTGATTTTTAGTCAGCGTTCCCGTTTTATCAGACGCAATGATTTCAGTGGCTCCCAGCGTTTCAACAGCCTGCAGCTTACGAATCAGCGCGTGCCGTTTAGCCATGGCTTGGGTTCCTAAAGCCAGCGTAATCGTAACAATTGCTGGCAGCCCTTCCGGAATTGCGGCAACCGCCAGTGAGATGGCAGTAAGCAGCATATCCAGTGGTGTTTCGCGCTTGGTCAGCATTCCCAACGCGAAAATAATGACGGCGATTGCCAACACCAGAACACTGAGAATCTTACTGAGATGAGTAATATTGCGCTGCAGTGGCGTGACGGTCGGTTCGGCGCTGTTCAGCATCTGGGCAATCTTGCCAACCTCGGTATCCTTACCAGTAGCAACTACGACTGCCTCGGCCGTACCCGCCGTCATACTGGTATTCATAAAGCCCATATTATGCTGATCGCCTAAGGCAGCCGATTCAGCATCAATTACCGCTTCATCCTTAGTTACGGCAACAGATTCGCCAGTCAGCGCTGCTTCTTCGACTTTAACGTTTTGCGTCTTTAAGAAACGAACGTCAGCTGGAATAATGTCCCCGGCTTCCAAAAGAATTACGTCGCCAACGACCAGTTCCTTGCTGGAAAGCTGGGCAATTTGGCCATCTCGTCTGACGCGCGTGGTTGGCGTGCTCATTTTTTGCAGCGCATCAATAGCATTCTCGGCCTTAGTTTCTTGAAAGACACCAAATGCAGCATTTAAAACCACGACTAACAAAATAATAATCGTATCCGAAAGTTCACCAGCAAAAGCCGCTACAATTGCCGCTACAATTAAAATCAAAATCATCAGGTCTTTAAACTGAGCAATGATTCTTTGCCAAAGCGTGATCTTTTTTCCTTGAGGCAGCTCATTGGGACCATTTTTCTGCAGCCGCTCCATGGCCTCAGTTGTCAGTAGCCCTTGTGGCGTTGCGTGAAGTCGTTCTAAAACCTGCAAGGTGGTTTGACGATAAAATTGGTCTTTCATGGACGTTAAACCCCTCTCTGTATTTGATACTTCTTTTTTTACAACAACTATTACAACATAAGCATAACATTGATGCTGCAGAGATGATAGGGGTTACAGGCAGGATTCTGCTAAGATCATTCAACGACAAGTTATAAGATTAGTTGTCAAAGTCTGATCGGCCAATTACAATGATTCAGAAAGTCAAATTACGATCAATCAAAAGAAACGAGGCGCTTGCCGTGACCAAATCTAAGATTGCATTTATCTGTACGCATAACTCTTGCCGCAGTCAGATTGCCGAGGCGTTGGGCAAAAAGCTCGCTGATGATGTTTTTGAAAGCTATTCGGCGGGGACCGCGATCAAAAATCAGATCAATCCTGATGCCGTTCGCCTGATGAAAAAAATCTATGGCATTGATATGCAAGCATCAGGACAATCTAACAAGACGCTTGACGCACTACCAGCCGTTGACGGTGTCGTTACCATGGGCTGCGGCGTGAAATGTCCCTATCTACCGGCTAAATGGCGGGTTGATTGGGGGCTAAACGATCCAACTGGCCAAACCGATGATGAGTTTATTAAAGTTATCAAGCAGATTGAAAAAAATATTCTGGCGCTCAAGAATCAGCTCAAGCAATCACCGCGTTAATTTTTTCCGCTAAACAAATCATTTAATCGTCCCATCCAGGCATTTATTTATGCTTAGATGGGACTTTTTGACTGCTGCCCAGCATTTTTACTGATTCAAAATCAATAGTCGCAAACGCTGTCACTAACAACTTTTAGCTGGTCAGCGACACATAACGCTTAATTATCAGCGTTATTGACTTAAGACTATTAACTTATGCCGTTTAATGCGTTAAGCTTTGTCCAATCTTAAAAATTAATTTGAAAGCGAGGTTTTTTACATGCAAGCAACGATTCAAACAACGGTGAAACGAAGCGAACGCAAAATTGCCAGCAACATTTTAAAGGGTTCTTTGGGCAACATGATTGAATGGTTTGACTGGTATGTCTATGCCTCGTTCGCCATTTATTTCTCGGGGGCCTTTTTCCCAGCCAATAACCAAACAGCTGAACTTTTAGCAACTGCTGGTGTTTTTGCAATTGGCTTTTTCATGCGGCCCCTGGGATCATTCGTCATGGGACGCTTTGCAGATCGGAAAGGTCGTCGCGCCGCATTGACGCTTTCGGTTTCGATCATGGCAACCGGTTCATTGGTTATTGCGTTGGTCCCAACCTATGCGCAAATCGGTATCTGGTCACCGATCATCTTGATTGCAACTCGATTGGTACAAGGTCTTTCATTAGGTGGTGAGTATGGAACCTCGGCAACCTACATGTCAGAAATGGCATCTCCAAATCGGCGCGGTTTTTACTCATCCTTCCAATATGTCACGCTGATTGGCGGTCAATTAAGTGCCCTGCTCGTACAGATTATTCTGCAGGCCATCTATACCAGCCAACAGCTGTATGCCTTTGGCTGGCGGATTCCATTTGCCATTGGCGCGGCTGGTGCGATGGTTGTATTATGGCTGCGGCTTTCAATGGAAGAATCCGATCAGTTTAAGAACAGCAACCGCAACAATCGCCAAGCTGGGACCTTGCGTCTTTTAGCCCATTATCCAAAACAGGTACTGACGGTTGTCGGGATGACGCTTGGCGGTACGATCAGCTTCTATACCTACACTACGTATCTGCAGCAGTTCATGATCAACACGACCGGTCTTTCTAAAAAAACGGCAGCCATGATCAACTTTGTGGCGTTGCTGGTGATGGTTGTGTTGCAGCCGCTATTTGGGCACCTGTCGGATCGAATCGGCCGTAAGCCACTGCTGATTTTCTTTGGGATTGGCGGTACGCTGTGCACGGTTCCACTATTCACGCTGATGGCTGGCGCATCAACTGCTTTGGAAGCACTACTATTAATGATTGTAGGCATTGTTATCGTTTCTGGCTACACTTCAATTAATGCCATCGTCAAGGCCGAGCTTTTCCCATCTGAAATTCGGGCATTGGGCGTAGGGATGCCCTATGGACTAACCGTTGCCCTGTTTGGCGGTACCGTAAACTACATTGCTTTATGGCTGCGTTCGATTCACCTCGAATCCGCCTTTTTCTGGTATGTATCCGGTGCAGTATTTATTTCGCTGCTGGTCTACGCGTTCGTACTTAAGCCAGGATCCTTGATTGATGAGGAAATGACTGAATCCACGACTACTGACTAAACGATTGCTTTTGATAAGCATATCCCAAGACTAAGATTGCCAAGTTTCTGGCTGACCATAATTAAAAGAGATCAACGAAGTAATTGATCTCTTTTTTATTTTGCCCAGTTCAGCTATTCTTTTTCCGGTTTAAACGACAGCTTGATCTTGCCATCAAGAGTATTGCTAAGCTTTTGCAGATCAACCAGGCTGACGGTTTGCGCCTTAGCTTCTTCCAATGCATTAAGCTCAGCTAACGGAACGCCAGCCGCATGACTAAGGGTTTCTCGTGTCCAGCCTTTATCTTGGCGCAGTTTGATGATGCGATAGGCCAGCTTGGCAGCCGGATCTAATTTAACAGCTTCTTCCAGCGGCTTTTGGTGCGTGGCAGCATAGATCAGATTCGTCATCTTCTTTTTGGTCAGCCCACCCTTAACATGACGGGCAAAGAAGTCAAGGTTATCCTGACCGATTTTTTCACCCAGGTCATTAGTGAGTTTATGCATTGCCTGATAAGAATCATAAGAATTGTCTTTCAGTTCTTCAAAACGGGCTTCCAGTCGTTTACGGATGTCTTTTTTCTTCATGTCCATTTTCCTCTCTGAATTAATTAAGCTATAGGATATCACTTTATCGATCCTTTGTAAGCGGTTTATGCAAATTGTTTTTAAAAATCCCATGCCCACTGACATGAGATTCCTTAACCACTGAGGGCTAGCTGCCCCTGCCAAACAATTGTGCTTGGCAATCGCGGAGGTGAGGAATCGAACCTCACAGCTTGGAGCATTGCAAATAACAGCGTTTAGACCGGCACTCCGCAAATTTGTAAATTTCTAAATTATCGTCGTCGCATGTATGCTTGGCGAAATCCACAAATTCACAAAATCTTCAAAATTCATCTTAACGCATCAGCCTAATTTTGTCAAACGGATGTTCGTAAAATTAAAAATTCCCCACTTCATTTTGGAAGCAGAGAATTGGTCTTGCCAATACGATTTGACAAACGCTCCAAAGTATCAGCTGACTTAGCTCGCTGATACTGGCAGATTCAAAAAGCTGATAATCTCTTTAGCAATGGCAGCTGGGCTCAAGCCATCCGTTTTAATGGTCAGATCAGCACAGGCATTGTAGTTGACCTGGCGCTGGGCCTGCATGTCGGCAATGCCCTTTTCGTCCAGTGACTGTGCCAGCGGCCGACCATTGTCACCGCCAATTCGCCGCAGCGTTTCAGTCGCGCTGGCTTTCAAAAGTACTACCGGCGTCGGCGTGTCTTTAAGCATGGCCAGGTTGTCAGGGCGCATCGGCGTTCCACCACCAGTTGCCAAAATTCCTTGGTCAGATTTCAGAATCTCGGCTAAGGTATCATGTTCCAGCTGACGGAAGTATGGCTCGCCGTTTTGGGCAAAAATGTCCGCGATTGGCATGTCCGCGCGCCGAACGATTTCAACGTCCAAATCAGTGACTGGTGTGTTCAGCATCTCACCCAGCAGCAGACTGACGGTAGTTTTGCCGCTTCCCATAAATCCTATCAAAATCAGTTCCATTTTGCTTCCTCCTAATGATCGAGTTCTTCTCGATCGGCCTTGGCTTTTGAAAATACGGCAAAAAGCTTTTCTTGATCATCGGCGGCGATTGCCTGCCGCAGTGACTGCAGCTCGTTTAGATATTCGTCAAGCTGTTGAACGATCAGCTCACGGTTATTGTGCATGATCGCGCTCCACATGGTCGGATCTGACTTGGCAATTCTGGTCGTTGACTTAAAGCCCCCCGCCGCCAGCTTCAAAAGCTCGCGATGATCCTTAAAAGTAGCCGCCGATTGAGTCATCAGAGCAGTCGCAATCACGTGGGGAACATGACTGAGCTGCGCAACGATCTTATCGTGCTGACGAGCATGAATTAAGTACCAATTGACGTTCAGACCTTTTAAAAGATCTTTAAGTTCGCTAACGCCCTTTGAGCCGCTGGTTGGAATCAAAAAGTAGTAGGCGTCTTTGAAAAGATTGACTCGACCAGCTTGAATGCCTGATTCATGCGAACCGGCCATTGGATGCCCGCCGATAAAGACATCGCCACGCTCAATCAGCGGCTGGGCAGCATCAATAATCGTCTGCTTGGTACTGCCGACATCGGTAATGATCACCCCTGGCTTTAGTTCTAACCGTGCCAGATCATGCAGGTCTTTTACGATTGCAGAGACTGGCCCGGCAAGGATGATAAAATCAGCTTGATCCGCTTGGTATAGATTGGTTCCCGCGTCGTCAATCAGCCCCTGTTCAATAGCAAAATCCAGCGTAGCCGTTGAAATATCGCTACCCACAATGCGATATTGGGGATGCTTTTGCCGAATCGCGCGAATCAGCGTACTGCCAATCAGCCCCAATCCTTTGACAAACACCGTCGTCATGCCAGGTCGCCTCCCAAAAGCCGTTCTAGATCCTGGAAGAATCCAGGGTAAGAAACGCTGACTGCATCAGCATTAGCGAGCTGCAGCGGCCGATCTGCCTTAAGAGCCGCAATCGCATCCATCATACCAATGCGATGATCACCATAGCTGTCCAGCTGATCATCATTGATTGCCCACTGACTTCTTCCCTTGATGATCATGCCATCCGTCAGTTCTTCCACTTCAACGCCTAGTTTACGCAGTTCGGCGACTACGGTTTGAATTCGATCCGTTTCTTTTACCCGCAGCTCCTCAGCCCCACGAATCGAGCTGGTTCCCGCGGCACAGGCTGCCAGCAGCGCCACTAGCGGCAACTCATCGATCACGGCCGGAATGTCTTCGGCTTCAATCTCAATCGGTTTGAGCTGACTGGTCGCAATCGTAATATTGCCCAACGGCTCGCCATCGGTTGGCAGTGCTTCAATCTGCAGATCCGCGCCCATTTTCTGCAATACAGTGATGATACCGGTTCGCGTGGGATTAAGGTTGACACGTTCCAGTCTGATTCTAGAGTTCGCAACAATTGCTCCTGCTGTCAAGAAAAAGGCTGCCGATGAGATGTCACCCGGCACTTCAACCGTTTGTCCCGTCAATTCCGGTTTTGGCATGACACGAATCGTTTTTTGATCCGCCGCAGTTTCGATATTGGCACCAAACTGATTCAGCATGATCTCAGTGTGATTTCTGGTTGGCAGCTTCTCGATGATGGTTGACGGCGTATCAGCCTGCAATGCAGCAAAGATCAGCGCGCTTTTGACCTGGGCGCTGGCTACCTGCATTTGATAATGAGTCCCATGCAGCTTTTGTCCGTAGATTGTTGCCGGCAGCGTCCCATTATCGGTTAGCTCAATTCGCGCCCCTAAAAAATGACTCAAGGGTTCACTGACCCGCTTCATCGGGCGCTTCTGCAGTGAGGCATCCCCAAAGAGTCGCGTCTCAAAGTCACGGCCCGCCAAGATCCCCATCAGCAACCGGGTAGTCGTCCCCGAGTTGCCCATATCAAGTGGTTGAGCAGGTTCTTTAAGCGCGTCGATTCCGTTGCCATAGATAATGACGGTTTCGCCATCCCGCTCACTTTTGACCCCCATGGCATTAAAAGCCGCCAAAGTTGACAGACAGTCGTCACCTGCCAAAAAATGATGGATCACCGTTTTGCCCTTACTGATTGAACCAAGCATGACCGCCCGATGTGAGATGCTCTTATCGCCAGGAACCGTCAATGATCCGTGCAGTCCATAGGGTGCCGTGACTAATTTTTTCATGACGTTTCCTCCTTAGTATTCGCGCATTTCCTGACGCCAGGCTGCGACTTCTTCTTGCAGGCGTTCCAGACTGGAAGCTTCAAATGCATCCGTAATTGCCTTGGCCAGTTCGATGGCAACGACATTTTCAACCACCAAAGATGCCGGCACGATCGCGGTCGTATCAGAGCGCTCGACATTGGCCTTAACCGGTTCATGGCTGGTGACGTCAACGGTCTGCAACGGCTTGTATAAGGTCGGAATTGGCTTCATCGCCGCGTTGATGATAATTGGCATTCCATTGGTCATCCCGCCTTCAAAACCACCAAGATGATTGCTGAGGCGTGAGTAGCCGGTTTCTTGATCCCAGCTGATCTCATCCATTACTTGACTGCCCAGCCGCACCGCGTTTTCAAATCCGTCACCGATTGAGACTCCCTTCATGGCATTGACGCCCATTACGGCTGCGGCCAGTTTGCCATCTAATTTGGTATCCCAGCTGACATGACTCCCCAGACCAGCTGGCACGTTTTCGGCAACGACGCGGATCACTCCGCCCAGCGTATCGCCATTGCGCTTGGTTTGATCAATCAATTGATGAATCGCCTCGACTTTGGAATTGTCGATAATCCGCAGATCGTTTTGTGCAATCAGCATCTGGATCGCCTTGACATTGGCTGGTTGGTTGCCGCGCGCATCAATAAAGCCCACCTGCTGTACGTAACCAACGATTGAAATATCCAATGCGGCCAGCAGCTGTTCACAGATATTGCCGACTGCAACCCGCATGGCCGTCTCGCGTGCTGATGATCGCTCCAAAACGTTGCGCAGATCACGATGTCTGTACTTCATTCCGCCAACCAGATCGGCATGCCCAGGACGCGGATGGTTAACCTTGCGCACGGTATTTTCTGGTGTGGCCGGCGATGTCGGATTCATGATCTCTGACCAATGCGCATGATCGCAATTTTTGACTGTCAATGCGATTGGCGAGCCCAGCGTTACGCCATGACGGACGCCACCGACGATCTCAACCGTATCATGTTCGATTTTTTGGCGGTTGCCACGTCCATAGCCTCCTTGGCGAGCGGCCAGCGCTTGGTTGATCTGATCGACATCCAAGTGCAGGCCAGCAGGGATTCCCTCTAAGATCCCCGTCAGCTGTGGTCCATGCGATTCACCGGCAGTCAAGTAGTTCATAAATGTTCCTCTTTTCTAATTTTCCTGTTCCGTATTCAATATCTCAAACTCATTACTCCAGCTTTTTGGCCTCATCCATGATAGTTTGGAAAATCGCCTGAATAGCTGGCTTTAAAGACGGATCCGTGACCTGTCCTCTAAGGCGAGTTAAAACCGCCTGTTCGCGTGCCTCATCTTTTACCGGCAGATTGGCAGCCTGCTTGACCATGCCCACCTCTTTGACAATGGCGAAACGCTGCTCAAGCAATTGCAGCATTTTTTCATCGATGTCATTGATCTGATCGCGCAGAGCGTTTAATTTCGGAGTCTCCATCTGTTATCCTTTCTTTTCAGCAAGCAGTACGATGACAGATACCAGAATCCCAATTCCTGCCATCACCAGATCACCAGCCATAACTGCGGCCATACTGATGTCGGAAAGCATCCCGGTAATGATTGGTACCGTAAACGAGGCAATGCTGCCGAAGAAGTAGAAGACGCCAGTAATCATGCCGCGGTGCGTTGGGTAAAGCTTCATGAAGATCGTCAGGCCGGTCTGCATGATTCCGCTGGCCGCGCTGAAACCGAATGCGAACGAGGCAATCTGCGTCAAAAGCAGCTGTCCGCTTTGCATGATCACCAACAGGGCTGCTAAGGCAATTGCGTTTACGATCAGCAACAGGCGCGATTCCTTAACGTTGCGTCCCAATAAGGCAAACAGTACCAAAACCCCAGTGATTGAGCCGATACTGTAAAGCGAAAGCAAGAAATGGGCCGCGCCATCTGACATGTGCATCGTCTGCTGAGCAAACATCGTGATCCATTGCGTAAACCAGATCATCAGAGCCATTGAAGAGTAGCCGTAGACAACCAGCGCGCCAGTCATGACTTTTTTGGCAACTCCTTTGATCTCAGATTCCCGCTCATTAACGGCACTGCCATCAGCTTGATTGGCAACTGGGAACTTAAGTGGCAGAATCAGACAGAAGTTGATGGCCAGCAAAATGACCATTGCCATGAAGCTCCAGCCAAACCACATTCCCTGACCAGCCAGAATCGTAACCAGAATTGGCAGGATGAACTCACCAACGGAAACGAAGGCCTTAATCAGAATCGTGTAGGCTCCATTTCCGCCATTCATCTCCACAAAAGTCGTGTAAGTACCGGCATCAAGCGATGAATTGGCGACCCCCGCCAGGATGGCAAAGAAGTAGGCAATCCAGATGTTTTTCGCCATTGGCATGCCAAGCGCAAATACCGCGTAGCAGAACATCCCTAATTCAACAAAAAACTTGCGGCTGATCTTGTCCGATAAAAAGCCGGTAATCAGGTATGAGATCAAGCGGCCAATCCCGATCCCCGAAATTACGAAGGAAACGATTTTGATGGGCTGATTCCAAGCCGTGCCCAGACTGTTCATGTTCTGGGCCAAAACAATCAAACCCATTCCGTGTACCAAGTAGTTGAGGTACAGACTGACGGAAAGACGTCTTTTAGCAGTTGTATCGATCTGATTTTTTGCAATCTCCATAAATAATCCCCCTTAGTCAGGTACTAAAAAAGTCAGCCAGTTTTGAGACGTCTGCCTCATCAATCCAGCTGACCTTCTGCACAATACTTTTTATGAAGGGATGTACTTAAGGTTGGTTATTTAAAGAAGAAGTAAGTTTCATCTTTGCTGGATTTTGAGTTGCCCGGCAAAGACGCGCCAAAATGCGACTCTGCTCAAGCGCTAAACGTCTCGCGTTCGCGCCTGAGCAGCACGAACGCTATCCGAAAGCATAATAAGCAAAGCCGAAATAAAACGCTGGTCGATTTTGGCATTGAAGTTTCATAATTACTTCTCCTTTCAATAATTTGTTGTTAACATTAAAACACTCTAATTTTATCTCGTCAACCTCTAATTATAAAAAAGATTGATTATTTTTGATTCCTTGGTATTTTAGCCTTTTCAAACAAATAAACAGCAGCTAATTCTCATTTTTAACTAATCAACTACCTGAACACCTTCCGTATCAGGTTCGATTTCCAATAATGGATCACTAAGGCCTGCCTGTAAAAGCAGCTGCTTAAATCGTGGAATTCCTTGTTTGTCAATAATCGTCATAACAGTTGGCCCAGCACCGCTTAAATAGGTTGCCAACGCCCCAGCTTCATGTCCAATTTCGCGAATCTTGGCTAGCTCCGGTACCAGTTTGGCGCGCGGCTGCTCATGAAACTCGTCAGCCTCCATCAATTCACCAACCAGATCATAGCGATTGGCAAACAGTCCGGCTACCAAGACATTAGCAATCGCGCTGCCATGCGTTGCCTGTTTGAGCGTCATGCTGTCTGGCAGTACGGCTCGAGCATCGGCGGTTTTTAGATTATACGAAGGAATGTAGACTGCCAGCGCGTAAGGCAGCAATGGCGCTTTAATGGCGTCAAAATGGCCATTGACATTGGTACCAATCACCAATCCCCCCAAAATTGCTGGCGCTACGTTATCTGGATGCCCTTCAATCTCACAGGCAATTGCTACTTTCTCATCATTGCTCAACTGCAGCTTGCCTAAGACATTGGCCAGTTCAATCCCAGCAACAATGGCACTGGAACTGCTGCCCAGACCATGAGCTACCGGAATGGCCGACTGCATTTTTAAATGATGCGGCGGCAGGTCGGCTTTGATTTTTAATGCCGTATCGATGATCATATTGGATTCATCATGCGGCAGATCTTTAAAATCATGATCAATCACCCACTTATCGCTTGGTTCCAACACGTCCAGCGTTAAATAAAGTGACACTGCCATGCCGATTGAATCAAATCCTGGACCCAGATTGGCACTGGAAGCTGGCACTTTAATCTGCATAATCATTCCCCCTAGTTTTCCAAAACCTTGTAAGCCGCATTCAGCTTAATCGAGTCGGCATTATGCAGCTGATGTTTAAGCTCAGTCAATTGACTTTGCGACAGCTCATGCGTAATTACGGCAACATGAGCAATCCCCTCATCCTTGATTGGCGACTGCACGATTTGACTGAAGCTGGCTTTGATATCAGCCATGATCTTAGTAAATTTAAGCATCTGACCAGAAACATCCGGCATCGTGAGCGAAAGATAGTATGGGTAGGAAACATCGTCCGGATCTGCCGGTACATACTCATTTTGATAAGTATTGAACGCATGACCGCTGGTGCCCATGATCAGATTCTTGACTTCTGAAGTAATATCACTCAAAACACTGTTGGCAGTTGGCAGTCCACCAGCACCTGGCCCATAAAACAGCGTGTCCCCAACGGCCTTACCGGTAACCATAACGGCATTGAACTCATTGTTGATCGTTGCCAATGGATGATCTTCCGGCACCAAGGTTGGCGCAACATCAACAAAAACACCACCATTGATAACCTTGGCTGAACCGACCAGCTTGATAACATAGCCGAGCGATTCAGCTTGACTGACATCAAAAGCATTTAAAGTGTCGATTCCTTCAGTCTTAAAGTCATCAATCTTAAGCTGCGTCCCAAAAGCAAAGTAGCTCAAGATGATCATCTTGTAGGCCGCGTCTTTACCAGTGACGTCATTGGTCGGATCTGCTTCAGCAAAACCAAGCTCTTGCGCCTTCTTTAGTGCCTCATCATATGTCCAGTGCTTTTGGTTCATCTGGGTCAAAATATAGTTGGTCGTACCATTAACGATCCCTTTAACCTCTAGAATGTTGTCGGCTGCAAAGCTGTTGACGATCGTACGCAGGATTGGAATCCCCCCAGCTACACTGGCTTCATACATCAAGTCACAGTGATTCTCGTAAGCTAGAGCGGCTAGTTCCGGACCGTATGAAGCAATCAAGTCTTTGTTTGCAGTTACAACGCTTTTATGTGCCTTTAACAGACGCTCGATATATTCTTTGGCAGGATGAATTCCCCCAATCAGCTCAACGACGATTTGAATCTCATTATCATTAAGCACTTCTTCAAATTCAGTTGTTAGTTTGATGTCAGCAGCTGCATTTTGGTGCTTTTCTGGATGACGAACCACAACTGTTTTAACTGACAGTTCACGACCAACAATATTGCGAATCTTACTCTCGTTGTTTTCAATCATTTCTAAAACACCAGAGCCGACCGTACCCAGCCCCAGCATTCCCAGTTTGACAGTTTCCATAGCGCTACTCCATTCTCTGTAGTTTTTAATTAAATTTTCATATTTATGATTGTAACATGGACTATCCATAGGCTACAATATTTAAAAGAATTCTACCAAATCACTACCGTATTAAGAATGGAGGATCACAATGAACTATCGCAGTACGCGTGGTAATGTTAAAGATACATTAAAATCAAGTGACGCTGTTGTTCAAGGACTGGCCCCAGATGGCGGATTGTACGTTCCGGTTGACTTTCCCAAACCAGCGTACGATCTGGAGAAATTAATCCAGCTGCCCTATCAGCAACTGGCAAAGACGATCTTGCAATGGTTTTTTGATGACTATCCTGAAGACCAGTTGGCTGATGGTACAGTCAAAGCCTATGCCAGTCAATGGGATGACGATTCAATCGCGCCATTGAGTAAACAAAAAGCAAGTTTTAACTATCTTGAGCTTTATCATGGTCCAACCCTGGCCTTCAAAGATATTGCCCTGCAGATGCTGCCACAATTGATGACCAAAGCCGTTAAGCTCAATGGGGTTGATCGTGATATCGTAATCCTAACCGCAACGTCTGGTGATACGGGCACGGCTTCAATGCGCGGCTTTTCCAATGTTGATGGCACTCAGGTCATTGTTTTTTATCCTGATGGTGGTGTTAGTCCAGTTCAGTTAAAGCAGATGCTTGGCCAGCCGGGGCAAAACCTTACCGCTGTGGCTGTTAAAGGTAATTTTGACGATGCCCAGACTGAAGTCAAGCATATCTTTAACGACCATGCCTTTAACCAGCGCTTGATTGACAATGGCTACCAGTTCTCCTCTGCCAACTCAATGAATATCGGCCGGCTGATTCCACAGGTTGTCTACTATTTCGCCGCTTATGGTCAGCTGGTGGAACAAGGCCAGATCAAACTTGGCGATGCGATCAACTTCACCGTACCAACTGGAAACTTTGGTGACATTCTAGCCGGCTGGTACGCCAAAAAGCTTGGCTTGCCTGTCAATAAGCTGATCTGTGCTTCAAATGAAAACAATGTCTTGACCGACTTCTTTAAGACAGGTAAATACGACCGGCGCCGGGAGTTCCACCTGACCTCTGCACCAGCCATGGACATTCTGGTTTCTAGCAACCTGGAACGACTTTTGTTTGACGTTTATGATGAAGATGCTGCCAGCGTTAAGGAATTAATGGACCGGCTGCAAAATGATGGCTGGTATCAGATCACTGCTGCTGCCAAAGCCAAGCTGGATTCTGAATTTGCGGCTGGTTACGCTACGCAGAGCCAGGTCGCGGGTGAGATTAAATATGTCTATGAAACCAGCGGCTATTTGATTGATCCGCATACCGCAGTTGGCTCATTTGTAGCGCGCAGCTACCAAAAAGAAACTGGTGATCAGACGCCAATGATCATTGTTTCAACGGCCAGCCCATATAAATTCCCAGAAACCGTCTACCATGCGCTGACTGGTCGCGACACTGATCAGCAAGGTATGCCAGCTATTAAGCAGCTGCATGATTTGGTTGGTGGTGAATTGACGGCCGGTGTTAAGGAGCTGTTTGAATATCAGCCACGTAAGGAGTCGCTGGTTGCACCTGATGAAATGGAAAAACTGATTGCTGCGGTTCTGAAGCTGAAGTAGTCGAATTGGCGTAGAAATAATATTTGACCATTTTCGAAAAATATCTAATAGCGCTGTATCAAGCCGATCAAACTTGATATGGCGCTATTTTTGTATGGAGTTTTGGCTTGACTTTCGGGCGCCGAAGCGATATTTGGCTGTTTTTGTTTTAGATTTTGATTAAGGTAAATTTGTACTGTTATGTTAAGCTGATTCGATAATAAAAAAGCCATTACCTGACCTTTTAAGGCTGAGTAATGGCTTTAAAATTCTTATTTAATGCTTAATTAATTTTTCTCTTCATCATGTCCTTTCTTTTTACCGAGCATCAATCCCAAACTACCCAGCATGGTTGCCATTAATCCCGTCAGTACGGTCCAGGCACCTTCTTGATTACCCGTTTGTGGCAGCGTCTGCATATTTGACTGACCATTCTGCTTTTGGTTCTCAGCACTTGATTGGCTATTTGGTGCTTGGATTGCAGTCGAGTCATTATTCTGGCTCTTGCTATCGGTTGCTGTTGCGGCACTTTGAGAATTTCCGTTCTGGTTAGTTCCATTATCATTAGGAATTTCAGAATCATTACCTTGAATTGCTTTCATTGCCTGCTCAAGTTCGGCAGCGGCCTCATCAACTGCCTCCTGATCTGCATTTGGATCATTCAGCACGTCTTGGCCATGCTTGATGGCATTGTCCAGCGCCTTTTGAGCAGCTTGACTGGCGTTCTTGTAGGCATCGCCGTTCTTAATCTGGTTGGCTTGGTTGACGTCATTTTGCAGCTGACCCTTGTCCGTTGCCTGACCGTTCAGATCCTTTTGGGCGTCTTTGATGGCTTGATCGGCTGCGTCAACCGTCTTTTGATCGGCCGTTGGATCATTCAGAACCTCTTGACCGTGCTTGATCGCGTCATCCAGGGCCTTTTGCTTGTCTGAATCAGTGTTCTTGTACGTATCAGTATTCTTAGCCTGGCTGGCTTGGTTGACGTCCTTTTGCAATTGACTCTTATCCGTTGTCTCGCCATTCAGATTCTTCAAAGCGTCTGTAATTGCATGGTCGGCGTCGTTGACCGTCTTTTGATCGGCATTCTGGTCATTCAAGACATCTTCACCATAGTTGACTGCATCATCAAGAGCTTTTTGAACGGCTTGACTGGCGTTCTTGTAGGCGTCCGTCTGCTTGGTTTGCTTATCCTTGTCAACGTCTTTTTGCAGTTGACTCTTGTCAGTGGCCTGACCGTTCAGATCCTTTTGGGCGTCCTTGATGGCTTGATCAGCTGCGTCAACCGTCTTTTGGTCAGCCGTTGGATCATTCAGAACGTCTTGACCGTGCTTAATTGCATCGTCCAGTTCCTTTTGCTTGTCTGGGTCAGCATTCCGATACTTGTCGTCCTGCTTGGTTTGGCTGGCTTGATCAACGTCATTTTGCAGTTGACTCTTGTCCGTAGCCTTACCATTCAGATCCTTTAAAGCATCCTTGATAGAACGATCAGCATCATCAACCGTCTTTTGATCGGCGTTCTTGTTATTCAAGACGTCTTCACCATAGTTGATGGCGTCATCCAAAGCCTTTTGCTTATCTGGGTCCGCTTTTTGATATTTGTCATCCTGCTTAATCTGGTTACCTTGGTTGATGTCTTTTTGCAACTGGGTCTTGTCAGTGACTTGACCATTCAGATCCTTTAAAGCGTTCTTGATGGCTTGATCGGCATCATCAACCGCCTTTTGATCGGCGTTCTTGTCGTTCAAAACATCTTGACCGTGCTTAATGGCATCATCCAAAGCTTTTTGCTTATCAGCATCAGCGTTCTTGTAAGAGTCATCATTTTTGGCCTGGTTGCCTTGATTGACATCCTTTTGCAACTGAGTCTTGTCGGTTGCTTGACCGTTCAGATCATTCAAAGCATCCTTGATAGTCTGATCGGCATCATCTACCGTCTTCTGATCAACAGTTGGGTCATTCAAAATGTCTTGACCATACTTGACCGCGTCGTCCAAGGCTTTTTGTTTATCTGGATCAGCTTTTTGATACTTGTCATCCTGCTTGATCTGGTTGCCTTGGTTGATGTCTTGTTGCAGTTGGGTCTTGTCAGTGGCCTGACCATTGAGATTCTTCAAAGCATCCTTGATTGCTTGGTCAGCTTGGTCAACCGTCTTTTGATCTGCATTCTGGTCGTTCAAAACGTCTTGACCATGGTTGACGGCATCATCCAGCGCTTTTTGAGCGTCTTGACTGGCATTCTTGTAAGTATCCTTATTCTTGGTCTGATTGCCGAGAACAACGTCTTTTTGCAGTTGACTCTTATCCGTTACTTGACCATTCAGATCCTTTAAAGCGTCCTTGATGGCCCGGTCAGCATCATCAACCGTCTTCTGATCGGTATTCTTGTCATCCAAAACATCTTGACCGTGCTTGATGGCATCATCCAAAGCCTTTTGCTTATCAGCATCAGCGTTCTTGTATGAATCATCATCCTTGGTCTGATTGCCTTGATCAACATCTTTTTGCAGCTGCGTCTTATCAGTTGCCTGGCCGTTCAGATTCTTCAAAGCGTCTTTGATAGCTTGATCGGCATCATCTACTTTCTTTTGATCAGCAGTTGGATCATTCAGAACGTCTTGACCATGGTTGACGGCATCATCCAAGGCTTTCTGCTTATCTGGATCAGCGTTCCGATACTTGTCATCCTGCTTGGTCTGGTTGCCTTGATCGATATCCTTTTGCAATTGACTCTTATCCGTTGCCTGACCATTCAGATTCTTCAAAGCGTCCTTAATGGCTTGATCAGCCTGGTCAACTGTCTTTTGATCAGCATTCTGGTCGTTCAAAACATCCTGACCATGATTGATAGCGTCATCCAGTGACTTTTGCTTGTCTGGATCAGCATTCCGGTACTTGTCATCTTGTTTAGTCTGGTTGCCTTGGTTGACATCATTTTGCAGCTGACTCTTGTCAGTGGCTTGACCGTTCAGATTCTTCAAAGCATCTTTGATGGCTTGATCAGCATCATCCACTTTCTTTTGATCAGCCGTTGGATCATCCAGAACGTCTTGACCTTGCTTGATAGAGTCATCTAAAGTCTTTTGATTTTCGGAATCAGCGTTCTTGTAAGCATCGG
>NZ_AZEQ01000090.1 GCF_001436025.1 Limosilactobacillus mucosae DSM 13345
AACTTAGGAGTTACGAACCCCATTTTCTAGGCACGTATGCACATAAGACTGAAATTGAATGAAATCTTTGGCAAATCGATATCAACAAATCTCAAACCTACGTACGATACTGCTTTTATATATTTAACTTTAATGTTTGTTGAACAATAAGTCAATGATTTCCTTAACATATATGCCAATCCCTTAAAAAAATTTTTGCATTCTTTAATAACTCATAACTCCTAAGTT
>NZ_AZEQ01000091.1 GCF_001436025.1 Limosilactobacillus mucosae DSM 13345
TTCGATCCCCTGACTGCCCATCAGAGGTTTACAAAGCGATTGATCATTTGGTCAATCGCTTTTGTTTTACCGTAAAACAGTATTTTAGGCAGTTTGACGATTAATTGCAAATTTTTTCAATTTTTTATTGGGAAAAGGATTGCATTAGCCTAATATATCTGATAATATAATATCTGTTGTTAAGGACATGGGCAGTTAGCTCAGCTGGCAG